>NZ_CP058908.1:1200000-1800000 GCF_021432765.1 Pseudomonas phenolilytica | reverse complement strand
CCCACCATCAACACCGATGCCGACGGCGACGGCGTTCTTGATCAGACCGCCCCGTTGGCGACAAGTACGCTCGGAACCGTTACTGCGGATAACTTCAAGGTTGCCTACGGCGGAAAACCGATGTTCCGGGCAAAGGCGGGTAGTAGCGAAACAGCTCCGGCCCAGTCCATCACCGCGGCCCCCAGTCTGGTTCGTCACCCGAGCCGCTTGGGCTACCTCGTGATCTTTGGCACGGGCAAGTTCTTCGAGACTGATGACAAGGAGGGGGTCAAAACCCATGCACAGAGCGTCTACGGTATCTGGGACACCAAGACTCGTGCCGAGCCGACCAGTGCTTTCACCATTCAGCGAACAGTCGGTGAAAACGGGCATCTGGTGAAACAGAAGATCATCGAAGAGCTGACGGGCACCTATAGCCAAGGCGGAACCAACCCGGCACGCACCATCACGACCAATGCCGTGGACTGGGTCGACGCGAACGGCAATATCCAAAGGTATGGCTGGTATCTGGACCTCGCAGTCGACGAGACTCAGTTCGAGGGCGAGATGCTGATCGAAAAGATGTCGACTCTTGGCCAGACGCTTTTCTTCCAGACCCTGGTCCCCAACGACGATCCGTGTGCGGACGGCGCGAGCAACTGGACCTATGCGCTCAATCCCTTCACCGGAGGCCGGACCTCATTCCATGCCTTCGACCTTCGACATATTGATAGCAACAACGCAGTGAATGTCGTAAGCGGCATCAAACAGGACGGCGAAGGTGGCGTTACCATTTCGCAGACTCCGGAAGGCTTCGAGGCATGCACCGGCCTGGTGTGCCAGAAGATCTATCCAGACCCATCCAGCATTGGCCGCCAATCGTGGCGAGTAGTAGGTAACTGATATGGCGCAGCACCACAGCAACGGCTTCACGCTGATCGAGTTGATGATCGTAGTCGGCATTCTCGGGATTCTCGCGGCTATCGCCTACCCCAACTATATGGAGTACGTGCAGCGTAGCAATCGAAGCGAGGGACAGGCCTTGCTTCAGGATGCCGCCGCCGGACAGGAGCGCTTTTTTGCCCAGAACAACAGCTACGTAACCACAGCTGCGGATATTGCCAAGCTGGGACTGCGCGGCACTAACGGCACCACCGTCGAGTCTGATAACGGCAAGTACACCCTGACTGTCGCTGGCGGCGGCGGCGGCTATACGCTCACCGCAACGCAGGCCTTCGGTGACGTCGCCTGCGGCAACCTCACGCTCAACGCGCTTGGCGTCAGAGGTCGCACCGGCAGCGGAAAGACCGTGGAGCAGTGTTGGAAGTAATCAGCAGATAGACGAAGAAGCCCGGCATCACTGCCGGGCTTCTTCGTTAATGACCGGAACAACCAGCCACATGATCCGCGCGTGTGCAGCAGCTGGACTGCCGCGGCGGCCAGTTACAGCTGCTTAACCCGCAACTCCTTGGGCATCGAGAACGTCACGTTCTCCGGGCGCCCTTCCAGCTCGTCCGTGCCGTCGGCGCCCCACTCCTTCAATCGCTCGATGACCCCGCGCACCAGCACTTCCGGGGCGGAGGCGCCGGCAGTGATGCCGATGCGCTGGACATTCTCGAACCACTCAAGCTTGAGATCCTCGGCACCGTCGATCAGATATGCCGGCGTGTCCATGCGCTGGGCCAGTTCGCGCAGGCGGTTGGAATTGGAGCTGTTGGGACTGCCGACCACCAGTACCACATCGCACTCGTCGGCTAGCTGCTTTACCGCATCCTGGCGGTTTTGTGTGGCATAACAGATGTCATCCTTGCGCGGCCCGCCGATGCTGGGGAACTTGCTACGCAGCGCATCGATGACCCGGCTGGTGTCATCCATCGACAGCGTGGTCTGGGTGACGAACGCCAGCGCCTCGGGATTGCGCACCTGTAACCGCTCGACGTCCATCTCATCCTCGACCAGATAAATCGCGCCACCGTTGCGCGCGTCATACTGGCCCATCGTACCTTCGACCTCCGGGTGGCCCTGGTGGCCGATGAGGACGCACTCACGCCCTTCCCGGCTGTACTTGGCCACCTCCAGATGCACCTTGGTCACCAGCGGACAGGTGGCGTCGAAGACCTTCAGTCCGCGCTTGGCTGCCTCTTGGCGAACCGCCTGGGACACGCCATGAGCGCTGAAGATGACGATGACATCGTCCGGAACCTGATCCAGCTCTTCGACGAACACCGCGCCGCGCTCGCGCAGATCTTCCACCACGAACTTGTTATGCACCACCTCGTGGCGCACGTAGATCGGCGGGCCGAACACCTCGAGCGCGCGGTTGACGATCTCGATCGCGCGGTCGACGCCTGCGCAGAAGCCGCGGGGGTTGGCGAGTTTGATTTGCATAATGGGTCTCGGCACGCGGAGCTTGAAAACGAAGGAAGAGTGACGCTACGGCTCGGCTATTCCTGCGCTACTGTGACCAGCGGATGCCCGCCAGCCCCCGACCAGGTTAGACCGGGCGAACGTCGATGATCTCGACTTCGAAGGTCAATGTCTTGCCGGCCAGCGGATGGTTGAAGTCGACGGTGACCTGGCGCTCGTCGAAGGCCTTCACCACGCCTGGCAGTTCGGTGCGCGCGGCGTCCTGGAAGCTCACCATCAAGCCCTCGGAGAGCTCCATGCCCTCGAACTGGCTGCGCGGCATCACCTGCACATTCTGTGGGTTGACCTGACCGAAGCCCTGTTCCGGTGCAATCTGCAAAGTGCGCTTGTCACCGGCCTTGAAACCGTAGAGCTGCTGCTCGAAGCCAGGCAACAGGTTACCGTCGCCCACCTTAAAGGTGGCAGGCTTTTTGTCGAACGTGCTGTCGACCAGCTCGCCTGTTTCCAGGCTGAGCGCGAAATGCAGGGTGACTTCCTTGTCCGGCCCGATGCGCTGTTCAGTCATGTGCGGATTCTCCGGTCTTATTGCCCTTGAGCATGTCCAACGCCAGCATCAGGGCGCCTACGGTGATGGCGCTATCGGCGATATTGAAGGCTGGGAAATACCAGCGGTTCTGCCAATGCACCAGGATGAAATCGACCACGTGGCCCAGCACCACGCGATCGTAGAGATTGCCCAGCGCACCGCCCAGCACCAGCGCCAACGCTACTGCTAGCCAGGTCTCGCTGGCCTTCAAGCGCTTCATCCAGACCACCAGCACGACGCTCACGCCAATGGCGATCACGGCGAACAGCCAGCGCTGCCAGCCGTTGTGATCGGCGAGAAAACTGAAGGCCGCTCCGGTGTTGTAGGCCAACGTCCAGGCGAAATAGCCGGGGATGACATCGACCTTCTGGTACAGGCTGAAATTGGCCTCGAACCAGTGCTTCGTGACTTGATCGACCACGATCACCAGCACGCTGAGCCAGAGCCAGGCGAGCTTGCCGAGACGGCTGGTCATTGCCGTGCCTCCGAAAACGCATCACGCATGGTGACGCACCTCGCCGGCACCTTCGATGTTTTCCACGCAGCGACCGCAGATTTCCGGATGCGCCGCATGGCTGCCGACGTCCGGCAGGTGGTGCCAGCAGCGCCCGCACTTGGCATGTTCCGTCTTGCGAACCACCAGTTTGAGGCCGGTCAGCTCGCTGTCCACCGCGGCGGCCGGTGCCTGCGCCAGAGGAGCGACTTCGACTGCGGAGGTGATCAGTACGAAACGCAGCTCGTCGCCCAGCTTGGCCAGCTCGGCCGCCAGCGACTCATCGGCGTACAGCGTGACTTCCGCCTGCAGGTTGCCGCCAATGGTCTTGGCGTTGCGCTGGTTTTCCAGCTCCTTGTTCACCGCTGCCTTGACCGCCATGACCTTGTCCCAGAACGCGCGATCGAGCTCGAAGCCTTCCGGCAGCTCGGTCAGCCCCTCATACCAGGTGTTGAGCATCACCGACTCGTTGCGCTGGCCCGGCAGGTATTGCCAGATTTCCTCGGCGGTAAACGCCAGGATCGGCGCGATCCAGCGCACCAGCGCCTCGGCGATGTGGTACAGCGCGGTCTGGCAGGAACGCCGCGGCAGGCTGTCGGCACCGGTGGTGTACTGGCGGTCCTTGATGATGTCGAGGTAGAAACCGCCCAACTCCTGCACACAGAAGTTGTGCACTTTCTGGTAGACGTTCCAGAACTTGTAGGTCTCGTAGGCTTCCTCGATTTCACGCTGCAGCAACAGGGCACGGTCGATGGCCCAGCGATCCAGGGCGATCAGCTGGCCGTTACCCACCATGTGCTGTGTCGGGTCGAAGCCGTCGAGGTTGGAAAGCAGGAAGCGCGCGGTGTTGCGGATGCGCCGGTAGGCATCAGCGCTGCGCTGCAGGATCTGCGTGGACACCGCCATCTCGCCCGAATAGTCGGTGGCCGAAACCCACAGGCGCAGGATATCGGCGCCCATGCTGTCGGTGATTTCCTGCGGGGCGATGACGTTGCCGAGGGACTTGGACATCTTGCGGCCGTTCTCGTCCACGGTGAAGCCGTGGGTCAGCAGGCCGCGGTATGGCGCGTGACCATCAATGGCGGCGCCAGTCAGCAACGACGAATGGAACCAGCCGCGATGCTGGTCGGAGCCTTCCAGATAGAGATCAGCGCGCGGGCCTTCGTCGTGGCCCATCGGATGCGAACCGCGCATCACGTGCCAGTGAGTGGTGCCGGAGTCGAACCAGACGTCCAACGTGTCGTTGGTCTTCTCGTACTGCCCGGCCTCGTCGCCGAGCAGCTCGGCCGGATCGAGCTTGAACCAAGCCTCAATGCCCTCGCGCTCGACGCGCTGGGCGACCTGCTCCATCAGTTCGACCGTGCGCGGATGCAGCTCGCCGCTTTCCTTGTGCAGGAAGAACGGGATCGGCACGCCCCAGTTGCGCTGACGCGAGATGCACCAGTCGGGGCGCCCAGCAATCATGCCGTGCAGACGCGCCTGACCCCAGGCCGGGACGAACTGGGTCTGCTCAATGGCATCCAGCGCGCGGCGGCGCAGCGAGCTGCCGTCGTGAGCGACCTTGTCCATGCCAACAAACCACTGCGCGGTGGCGCGGTAGATCAGCGGGGTCTTATGTCGCCAGCAATGCATGTAGCTGTGCTGGATAGCCTCGTGCTTGAGCAGCGCACCGACCTCACACAGTTTCTCGACGATGGCCGGGTTGGCCTTCCAGATGAACTGGCCGCCGAAGAACGGCAGGTCCGCGACGTATACGCCGTGGCTCTGCACCGGGCTGAGAATGTCGTCGTTCTCCATGCCGTAGTGCTTGCAGGTGCGGAAGTCATCCTCGCCATAGGCCGGCGACGAGTGAACGATGCCGGTGCCCGCGCCGGTTTCCACGTACTCGGCCAGATAGACCGGCGAGAAGCGCTCGTAGAACGGGTGGCGGAAGCGGATCAGCTCCAGCGCGCGACCTTCGCAGCGAGCGACGATCTCGCCGCTCAGGCCGTAACGTTGCAGGCAGGACTCCACCAGCTCCTCGGCCAGCACCAACAGCCGTTCGCCGGTGTCGACCAGCGCATAGATGAACTCGGGGTGAACGTTGAGCGCCTGGTTCGCAGGGATGGTCCAGGGCGTGGTGGTCCAGATGACAATGCTGGCCGGCTTGGCTAGATCAGCAACACCGAAGGCGGCCGCGAGCTTGTCGGCATCTTCAACGGCAAAGGCCACGTCGATAGCATCGGATTTCTTGTCCTGGTATTCGACTTCCGCTTCGGCCAGGGCCGAACCGCAATCGAAGCACCAGTTCACCGGCTTCAGTCCCTTGAAGACGAAGCCACCCTCGACCATCTTCGCCAGGGCGCGGATCTCGCCAGCTTCGTTGGCGAAATCCATTGTCTTGTAGGGATTGTCCCAGTCGCCGAGCACGCCGAGACGGATGAAGTCGGCCTTCTGCCCTTCGATCTGCTCGGCGGCGTAGGTGCGGCAGCGCTCGCGGGTCAGGTCCGCCGGCTGGTTCTTGCCGAAGGTGGTCTCGACTTTGTGCTCGATGGGCAGGCCGTGGCAGTCCCAGCCCGGTACATAAGGCGCATCGAAGCCGGCCAGGGTGCGCGACCGGACGATCATGTCCTTGATGACCTTGTTCACCGCGTGGCCGATGTGGATATTGCCGTTCGCGTAGGGCGGGCCATCGTGCAGGACGAATTTCGGGCGACCTTCGCCGATCTGCCGCAGCTTCCGGTACAGGTCGATGCTGTTCCAGCGCTGCAGAATCTCCGGCTCGCGCTGTGGCAGACCGGCCTTCATCGGAAATGCCGTGGACGGCAGATTGAGGGTCGCTTTGTAATCGGTCATTTCAGTCCTGACTCGTGGGTGAGTGAAGCCCGCCAATAATCGCGGGCGGCGGCGATATCCGCGTCTATCGCCGTCTTGAGTGCCTCCAGCGAGGCGAAACGCTGCTCGTCGCGCAGCTTGCGATGAAAGGTTACGCATACCCGCCGGCCGTACAGGTCACCCTGGTAGTCGAGCAGATGCACCTCCAGATGCGGCTTGCCATCGCTCTCGACGGACGGGCGCGTGCCGATGTTGGCAACGCCAGCCAGTTGCCGGCCATCCAGCTCCAGGCTGACGACGAACACCCCGCTCAGCGGCGTGCTGCGGCGCTTGAGCTGGATATTGGCGGTTGGCGCGCCGAGCTGGCGGCCGAGCTTCTGCCCGTGCATCACCCGTCCGCCCAGGCTGAACGGCCGACCCAGCAGCGCCTCGACCGCCTGCAGATCTCCGCCAGCCAATGCCTGACGCACGCGCGTGCTGCTGACCCGCTCGCCATCCACCTCGATGGTGGTCGCCGCCTCGACGGTGAAGCCCTCGGCGGCGCCGGCCTTGCGCAGAAAATCAAAGTCGCCGGCGCGGTCGCAACCGAAGCGGAAGTCGTCCCCCACCTCCAAATGGCGCACCCCCAGCCCCTGCACGAGGGTGGCATGAACGAACTCGGCGGCGCTCAGCTCGCGCAGTCGCCGATTGAAGGCCAGGCACAGCACCCGGTCGACACCTTGCTCGCTCAGCAGGCAGAGTTTTTCGCGCAGACGGGTCAGACGCGCGGGCGCCTTGTCCGGAGCGAAGAATTCACGCGGCTGTGGCTCGAAGATGACCACGCAACTGGGCACGCCCAATTCGGCTGCACGCTCGCGCAGACGCGCCAGGATGGCCTGATGCCCCCGGTGCACGCCGTCGAAGTTGCCGATGGTGGCGACGCAACCCCGATGCCGGGGGCGCAGGTTGTGAAGGCCTCGAACCAGCTGCATACGCACTTCTTGCTTGAAAAGTGGCCGATTATACGCATGTGCGGAGCATCCCGGACAGGTTTGCTCCCTACCGCCCGGTGCGATCAGTGGCGAAAATGCCGCGGTCGCAGACCGAGCATCACCAGGCCGGCAACGAATGCCGCCAACCCGGCACAAATCAGCAGCGTCAGACGCAGCGCCCGCTGCTGCCAGCCCCAGGCGAACCATTCCGACGAGGGCACATTGAGCCACCAGACCACCGCCACCATGGCTGCGCAACCGCCAGCCAGGCGCAGCGCAAACAGCCACCAGCCGGCTGCGGGGCGATAAACACCGATCTTGTAGAGCCCCCAGAACAGCAGGAACGCGTTCAGCATCGACGACAGCGAGGTCGCCAGCGCCAGACCGACGTGCTTGAGCGGCCAGATCAGAATCAGATTCATCACCATGTTCGCGACCATACAGATGATCGCCACGCGCACCGGCGTCTTCAGATCCTGACGAGCGAAGAATCCCGGGGCCAGCACCTTGATCAGCATGAACGCCAGCACGCCAAGCGAGTACGCCTGCAACGCGCGAGCCGACTGGACCACGGCCTCCTCCGTCATCGCCCCGTAAAAGAACAGCCCGGCAATCATCGGCTCGGCAAGGATGCCGAGCGCCAGCGCGGCAGGCACGCCCACCAGCAGGACCATCCGCAGCGCCCAATCGAGCGTGGAGGAAAACGCCTGCGGATCGTCACTGGCATGCTGACGCGACAGACTGGGCAGGATCACCGTACCGATGGCGATGCCGAACGCGCCCAACGGCAACTCGGACAGGCGGTCGGCGTAGTACAACCACGAGACACTGCCAGTCTGCAGGAACGAGGCCAGCACAGTATCCAGCAACAGGTTGATCTGGCTGACCGACACGCCGAACAATGCCGGCACCATCAGCAACATGATCCGCCGCACCCCCTCGTCGCCCGGTTTGAACCTGGGCCTAGGTAGCAATCCCAACTTCGCCACGTAGGGCAACTGGAACGTCAGCTGGGCGAAACCAGCAATGAAAACCCCCCAGGCCAGCGCCATCACCGGCTGTTCGAAATACGGCGTCAGGAATACCGCCGAGACGATCATGCAGATATTCAGCAGCACGGGAGTGAAGCCGGGCACAGCGAAATGCCCGTAGCTGTTGAGCACTCCGGACGTGAAGGCGGTGAGCGAAATCAGCAGCAGGTAGGGAAAAGTGATGCGCAGCAGATCGCCGGCCAATTGCATCTTCGCCGGATCGTCATGGAAGCCCGGCGCGAACACCATCACCACGTAGGGCGCAAACAGCACGCCCACGGCGGTCAGGCCGGCCAGCACCAGGCCGAGCATGCCAGCCGTGCGATCGACCAGCTGCTTGACCTCCGCCAGGGAGCGCTTGGCGCGATACTCCGACAGCACCGGCACGAACGCCTGAGCGAAAGCTCCTTCGGCGAACAGCCGGCGCAGGAAGTTGGGGATCTTGAAGGCGATGAAGAAGGCATCCGCCGCCGCCCCGGAGCCAAAATAGCTGGCCACGACCATATCGCGTACCATACCCAGCACGCGCGACAGCAGCGTCATGGCACTGACCACCGCGCTGGAGCGCAACAATCCGCCCTTGCCGTTGTTTTCGGACATCAGTCTTTCCTGGAATCGCAGCGGGTTTCGGCATGACGCGTTCGCGCCGGCCGGTTCGTTGGCCAGATACGACACGCAACGAGGCGGCGAGTTTAGCCGCAGCCCACCTGTCCGACCAGCTTCGCGCGCCCGCGACACAGGCTTGACAAGCGCGTGACGCATCGGCATGATTCGCGGCCTTATTTGCTTTGCAATCCCCACGTTTTCGAGGAGTTCGACGGTGGCCAACAGCCCTTCCGCCAAAAAACGCGCAATTCAGGCTGAGAAGCGTCGCAGCCACAACGCCAGCTTGCGCTCCATGGTCCGCACCTACATCAAGAATGTGGTCAAGGCCATCGACGCCAAGGACCTGGACAAGGCCCGCGCAGCCTACACCGCAGCCGTACCGGTCATTGACCGCATGGCCGACAAAGGCATCATTCACAAGAACAAAGCTGCTCGCCACAAGAGCCGCCTGAACGGCCACATCAAGGCCCTCGGCGAAGCTGCCGCAGCCTGATCACGCTGCAAGTTCTTTGAAAAAACCGGCCTTGCGCCGGTTTTTTTCATATCTTCACTTTTATCTTATGCGCTGCCAGCGCGGATCAGCGGGCAGTCGACCAAGGCAGCACCGGAATCGCCGTCACTGCATTCTGCGGACTACCCTCGATCACGCGATCGCTATAGACCAGATACACCAGCGTATTGCGCGACTCATCGAAGAAGCGCACCACCTGCATGGTCTTGAACACCAGCGACGTCCGCTCCTTGAAGACCACCTCACCATCCTCGAGCTTCTCGGCAAAGCGAATCGGCCCGACCTGACGACAGGCGATCGAGGCCTCGGCCCGATCCTCGGCCAACCCGAGCCCACCCTTGATCCCGCCGGTTTTTGCGCGCGACAGATAACAGGTCACACCCGCAACCTTGGGGTCATCGAAGGCCTCGACCACGATCTTGTGATTCGGTCCAAGCCATTTGAATACCGTATCGACCGAGCCGATCTCTTCGGCCATTGCCAGCCCCGACAACGCCAATCCCGCCGCCAACCCCACGAAAGCAGCACGCATAGCCACCTCAGACCAGAATCATGTTGTCGCGATGCACCAGCTCCGGCTCATCGACATAGCCGAGCAACTTTTCGATTTCATCCGATGGGCGCCCGAGGATTCGCTGCGCCTCGGCAACGCTGTAGTTCACCAGACCGCGCGCGACCTCTTCGCCCTGCGGACCGACACAGACCACCATCTCACCGCGACGAAAACTGCCCTGCACCGCCCTCACACCGACCGGCAAGAGGCTGCGATTGCCCTGGCGCAGCGCATACACAGCGCCCTCATCCAGCGTCAGGGTACCGCGCGTTTGCAGATGTCCCGCCAGCCATTGTTTGCGCGCCGCGTGCCGACTGCACTCGGGCGCGAGCAACGTCCCCAGGCGTTCGCCAGCCTTGAGCCGCGCAAGCACCTGCTCGATGCGCCCGCCGACAATCACCGTATGCGCACCGGAGCGCGCCGCCAGTCGCGCCGCGCGCAACTTGGTCTGCATACCGCCACGCCCCAGCGCCCCCCCGGTGCCACCGGCAACGGCATCCAGCGCCGGATCGTCGGCACGCGCCTCACTGATGAGGTTGGCATCAGGATTGGTCCGCGGATCAGCATCGAACATGCCGTCACGATCAGTAAGAATGACCAGTAAATCGGCCTCGACCAGATTGGCCACCAAGGCAGCAAGCGTGTCGTTGTCGCCAAAGCGGATTTCGTCGGTGACGACGGTGTCGTTCTCGTTGATCACCGGCACCACACCGAGATCAATCAGCGTGCGCAGCGTGCTGCGCGCGTTGAGGTAGCGCTTGCGATCAGAAAGGTCGTCGTGGGTTACCAGGATCTGCGCCGTCTGCTGATTGCAACGCGCAAAACTCGACTCCCACGCACGGATCAATCCCATTTGCCCGACTGCCGCAGCCGCCTGCAACTCATGCACAGCCTTCGGCCGCGCCGCCCAGCCCAGACGACTCATGCCGGCAGCCACCGCACCCGACGACACTAGCACCAGCTCGACACCGGCAGCACGCAAGGCCACCATTTGGTCCACCCAAACCGCCATTGCTGCCTGATCGAGACCACGCCCATCGGCGGTCAGCAGCGCACTGCCGATTTTCACCACCCAGCGCCGCGCACCGCTCACCTTGTCCCGCATCGTTCCCGCCTTGTCATTCGGCCAAAACCTTTCCGGGGCGGCCACGCATGAGCACGCCTTCCCGACCTCTCACCCGAATCTGCTTGCCGTGCGCTCAAACTCAGCGCACGTAGAAGATCTCGGCACCACCCTCGTCATCATCATCGTCATCGAAGTCGTCATCATCGACCTCGTCAGCTGCCTTGACGCCCGCGCGACGCAGCGCTCGCTGGTCGTCCAGCTCCTGCAGACGCGCACGCGCCTCGTCCTCAATCTGACGATCGAGCTCGGCCAGCGCCTCGGCATACTGCGGGTCCTCGGCAATACGCAGCGTACGCTCATCGAGATAGCGCATGATCGCCTGAGCCAACGCCTCGGTACCGTCGCTTTCCAGCGCCGAGATCACGAACACCGGTCCCTTCCAGTCCAGCCGCTCGACCACCTGACGCATGCGCTCCTCGCGCTCCTCGTCGAGCAGCTGATCAGCCTTGTTCAGCACCAACCAACGATCACGCTGCATCAGCGCCGGACTGAACTTCTCCAGCTCGCGCAGGATGACCTCGGCGGCATCGGCCGGATCACTGCCATCCGGCGGCACCATATCGACCAGATGCAGCAGCAAACGGGTACGCGCCAGGTGCTTGAGGAAGCGAATGCCCAGTCCGGCACCCTCTGCCGCCCCCTCGATCAACCCAGGAATATCGGCGATGACGAAGCTCTTGTAGCGCCCCACGCTGACCACACCGAGATTCGGCACCAGCGTGGTGAACGGGTAGTCGGCAACTTTCGGTTTGGCCGCAGAAACCGAGCGAATAAAGGTGCTCTTTCCGGCGTTCGGCAACCCCAGCAGGCCGACGTCGGCCAGCACCTTCAGCTCCAGCTTGAGATCACGCGCATCCCCCGGCTTGCCCGGCGTGGTCTGCCGCGGCGCACGGTTGGTGCTGGATTTGAAACGCGTATTGCCCAGCCCATGCCAGCCACCCTGCGCCACCAGCAGGCGCTGACCCGCCTTGGTCAGATCACCCATGATTTCCTGGGTCGCGGCATCGATGACCGTGGTGCCCACCGGCACCGGCAGAATCAGATCCTCGCCCTTGGCGCCAGTACAGTCGGTGCTGCCACCCTTCTGCCCGTTCTGCGCATGGAAGCGACGGGTGTAGCGGTAGTCCACCAGAGTGTTGAGGTTCTCGTTGGCCTCGAGATAGACCGAGCCACCATCACCGCCATCGCCACCGTTGGGGCCGCCCTTCTCGATAAACTTCTCACGCCGGAAGCTCATCATGCCGTTGCCGCCGTCGCCGGCCTTTACAAAAATCGATACTTCATCGACGAATTTCATGGGAACGCCTCCCGTCACAGGACGGGCTTAGGAAACAGAAACGTAAGGATCTTGCAAAAACGCTGAGGCATACAGCGTTTTGCAAGAGCCTCACAGGATACAGAAACAAAAAAGCCCCGTCGCATGACAGGGCTTTTCCAGCAACGCCGCAGTTAGGCTGCGACGACGCTCACGTAGCGACGGCCAAAAGCGCCCTTCACTTCGAACTTGACCACACCTTCGACCTTGGCGAAGAGGGTGTGATCCTTGCCCATGCCAACGCCATAACCGGCGTGGAACTGGGTGCCACGCTGGCGAACGATGATGTTGCCGGCCTTGATGACCTGGCCACCAAACATCTTCACGCCAAGGCGTTTGCTTTCGGAATCGCGACCGTTGCGGGTACTACCGCCAGCTTTTTTGTGTGCCATGAGTTCAATACTCCTGTAGGGGGATTCAGGCCCGATTAGCCCTGAATACCGGTGATTTTGACCTCAGTGAACCACTGACGGTGGCCCTGACGCTTCATGTGATGCTTACGACGACGGAACTTGATGATAGTGACCTTGTCGTGGCGACCCTGGGCAACCACCTCAGCGGTAACCTTGGCACCGTCGACCACCGGAGCGCCGATCTTCACGTCGTCGCCGTTGCCAACCAGCAGAACGCGGTCGAAAGTGACAGCTTCGCCAGTCGGAACTTCGAGTTTTTCAATCTTGAGGAATTCGCCTTCGGCAACCTTGTACTGCTTGCCGCCGGTCACGATAACTGCGTACATCTGTGTATCTCCGTTGATCCTGCTCACCCAGCGCTTTATAGAAGGTATTGGTGGCTGGCATGGCTGCATGGGGCCGGATGAGACGCCCGTGCAATTGCGTAAGGCAGGGAAATGCCCGTGGGGAAAGTTCAGGGTCCGCGATTGTACGCACGTGACAATGGCGGCGCAAGGCCCAGCGGCGCTCGCCTTGACAGTGCCAGAGCCGACTCATAGCATGCCGCGCAATCTGCGAGGAGTCCCTGATGCAACCCCAGTCTTTCTACCAGGTAGTGGCCGACGATTTTGCCGCTGTCGACGGCATCATTCGCAAGCAACTGACCTCGCGCGTTCCGCTGGTGGAAAAGATCGGGGACTATATCACCTCGGCGGGGGGCAAGCGTCTACGCCCCCTGCTGGTGCTACTCAGCGGCAGCGCGCTGGGGCATCAGGGCGATCAGTTGCGTTTGCTGGCGGCAATCATCGAATTCCTGCACACCTCAACACTGCTGCATGACGACGTAGTCGACATGTCCGGCATGCGCCGTGGCCGCTCGACGGCCAATGCCCTCTGGGGCAATGCGCCGAGCGTACTGGTGGGCGACTTCCTCTATGCCCGCTCGTTCGAAATGATGGTCGAACTCGGCTCGATGCCGGTCATGCGCATCATTTCCCAGGCGACCCGCGTGATCGCCGAAGGCGAAGTGCTGCAACTGTCGAAGGTTCGCGACGCCAGCACCACCGAAGCCATCTACATGGAAGTGATTCGCGGCAAGACCGCGATGCTATTCGAGGCCTCCACCCATAGCGCCGCTACTCTGGCGGGCGCGACTGCAGAGCAATGCGAAGCGTTGCGCACCTTCGGCGACCAGCTCGGCATCGCCTTCCAGCTGGTCGACGATCTGCTGGACTACCAGGGCGACGCAGAAACCCTGGGCAAGAACGTCGGCGACGACCTGGCTGAAGGCAAACCCACCCTGCCGCTCATCTACACCATGCGCGAAGGCACGGCCGAACAGGCCGAACTGGTTCGTCGCGCAATTCAGAAGGGCGGCGTCGAAGATCTGGAAAGCATCCGCAGCGCGGTCGAAGCCTCGGGTGCACTAGCCTATACCGCGCAGCTGGCACGCGACCATGTCGAGCGCGCCATCGGCAGCCTGGAACTCATCCCCGCCAACCACTACCGCGACGCGCTGGTGGAGCTGAGCCGTTTCGCCATCGCCCGCACTCACTAAGCGAGCCACCCTTCGCGCCAATCGGCGCTAGCGAAATCCAATCCCCCTTTTCCAGACCACCGCTTCGCGCGGTGGTCTTTCTGCGCTTGCACTTCCGCAAATAACAATTATTCTCATTAAGAAATTTAACTGGAGGTGCCGCATGACTTACTTAATTGATGCCTGGCTGGATCGGCCACAACCCTACCTGCGCATACTCGACCGGCAAACGGGAACAATCTGCGTGTCGCTGGAAGGCGATGCCCTGGAGGAACTGCGCGAACAGGGCGATCTGGATCTGCACGAGCTGAGCACCAGCGAGCCCTGCGTGCTCAAGGAACAGGTACGCAACCTGTTCCTGTACAGCTATGCCCGGGCGTTGCGCCCGTAGCGAAGCGAGGCGGCACGGACGGCCACCTGCGATTCAGAGCACGTCGAGCAGCTCGACATCGAACACCAGCACGCTGTGCGGCGGGATGCTGCCGACGCCCTGGGGGCCGTAGGCCAGCTCGCTGGGTACGTAGAGGCGCCATTTGCTGCCGGCGTTCATCAGTTGCAGGGCCTCGGTCCAGCCGGCGATCACGCCACCGACCGGAAATTCGGCCGGCTGGCCACGCTCGTAGGAACTGTCGAACACGCTGCCATCGATCAGGGTGCCATGGTAATGCGTACGCACGTTGTCTTCACGAGTCGGACGAGCGCCGTCGCCGGTCACAAGCACTTCGTACTGCAGGCCGGACGCCAGCACCGTGACGCCGTCACGCTGGGCATTTTCAGCCAGGAACGCGCGCCCCTCGGCAGCAGCCGCCTCGGCCTTCTGCTGCGCTTCGGCCTGCATGCGCTCGCGAATGACGGCGAAGCTGGCGTTGAGTTCCTGCGGACTGACCTGGCTGGCAGCCCCGGCGAACGCATCGCGAATACCGGCGATCACCGCATCCAGGCTGACCCCCGGCGGCGGATTGTCCCGCAGCTGATCGCCCAGCTGGCGGCCGATGCCGTAGCTCACGCGGGTTTCGTCGGTAGAGAGGTTGAGTTCGGTCATGCCGAGGCTCCGAAAGGCGAAAAAGGGCCGCTAGCCTAGCACAGCTCGCCACCCTCTCTGCGCCAGCGGCGCGGACGGAGTCAGTGCTTGGTGAGCTTGTCCAGATAACCCATGACGAACGCCGAAAGCACGAAGGTCAGATGAATGATCACGTACCACATCAGCTTCTCGCTCTCCAGCTGCTGGGCGTCCATGAACATGCGCAGCAGGTGAATCGAAGAAATCGCGACGATGGACGCCGCGACCTTCATCTTCAGCGAGCCGGAGTCCATCTTGCCGAGCCAGTCGAGCTTCTCCTTGCCCTCGGCGATATCCAGCTGGGACACAAAATTCTCATAGCCGGAAATCATCACCATCACCAGCAGACCGCCAACCAGCGCCATGTCGATCAGCGACAGCAGCTTGAGGATCAGTTCGGCCTCACTGAGCGCGAGGATCGCCGGCAGGATGTGAAATATTTCCTGGAAGAACTTGATCGCCAGCGCCAACAGCGCAAACGCCAGACCGAAATAGATAGGCGCCAGCAGCCAGCGCGCCGCATACATGGTGTTTTCAAGAAAGCGTTCCATGAGGCTCTCACAACCGGGGAGGAAATTCGGCTGGCGAGTATACGCAGCACGAAATGACGGACAAGTCGAGGATGTGCCGCGATATTACGCTGTGGATAACAGCCCGAAAGAATCGACACTGTTCAAGGCGCTGCCGCTGCGCGAGCATGACCCGCACGGCGTGTCATCTCTCCGGCTGGGACTCCCACCCGCCCAGGAAGCGCGCCTGATTGGCGTTGACCCGGCGCAGCTCGGCTTGCATGTGCAACTGCCAGATGGCCGGATCCTCGGAGGGGCAATAGCCCTGCCCCTGCAGGTTGCTGGCGATCATCTCCAGCACCGACTCGGCCATGCGCGGTCCGCGGAACGGACCCTGCACCTTTATCGCTGTGGGCTGCGAATCGGCCAGACCGGCCGCACAGAGCAGCGTCCACAGACCGTTACCGCCCGCCAGCGGGCGGATCATGCATTCGATACGGGTCACCAGACCCAGGCATTGACGATTCAGGCATAGCGCGTGCGACATGGCGGCGGTCCTCGCAACCTGGCTGCCGCAACGCCGAAGGCCAGCGCTGCCAGGCAGCCTGCTTATCCCCACCGGCTGTGGATAAACCTGTGGATGGACGGTGAATGGAGCCTGCCCGGTAGACCCGCCGCCTGCGCTATCGTTCCGCTTGTTAGGCGAAAAGTGCCATCTATTTGCCTTCTTCCTCCGGCGGCTCCGCGCCAGCCGGGCGACCCTCTTCCGGCTTGTCGTCATCTTCCAGACCGATGGCAGCGATATCGCGCAGCCGTTCCACCACGCGCGCATTCACGCTGCCGGACGGAAAGCGCCCCTGCTCGTCCGCTGCGCCCACCTGCTCGCCGACCAGCAGCGACAGCGCCTCATCGACCTGACGCACCGCGTAGACGTGGAAGCGCTCGCAGCGAACCGCCTCGAGTACCCGCTCGTCGAGCATCAGCGTAGCGACGTTGGCGAAAGGAATGATCACGCCCTGCTCGCCGGTCAGCCCGCGCGCCTCGCAGAGGCGGAAGAAGCCCTCGATCTTCTCGTTGACCCCGCCAACCGCCTGCACCTCGCCGAACTGGTTGATCGAGCCAGTGATGGCGAAACACTGTTTGAGCGGCGTGCGCGACAGCGCGGAAATCAGCGCGCAGCACTCGCCCAGCGAGGCGCTGTCGCCGTCGACATAACCGTACGACTGCTCCAGCGCGATGCTCGCCGAGATCTCCAGCGGAAACTCCTGCGCATAGCGGCTGCCGAGATAGCCGGTGAGGATCATCACGCCCTTGGAGTGGATCGGCTGGCCGAGGTTAACCTCGCGCTCGATGTCGACGATGCCCGAGCCGCCCGGATAGACGGTGGCGGAAATGCGCGCCGGCATGCCGAACGCCGAATCGCCCACCTCCAGTACCGTCAGCCCGTTGCACTTGCCGATGGCCGCGCCTTCGCTGTCGATCAGGATCACGCCGGCGAGGATGTCATCGAGGATGCGCGCCGACACCCGGCCGGTGCGCGTCGCCTTGGCCTTCAGCGCACGTTCGATGTGGCCGACGTCCGTCACCGCGTCCTTGGCCAGCTGACGGATGAAGTCGGCCTCGCTGACCAGCTGGAACAGATCGCCGATACGCGCCGACAGCCGCCCCTGGTGCTCAGCCAGCCGCGCGCTGTAAGTCGCCAGCCGCGCCACCGCGGCGGCGCTCAGCGGCGCCATGCCCTCCTCCGAGGTGCGGGTCTTGAGCAGTTGGGCGAACTGCTCGAGGCTGTCCTCGGCCAGCGGGATGTCCTCGTCGAAGTCCACCAGCACCCGGAACATCTCCTGGAAGTCCGGGTCCAGGTCCTGCAGCGTGTAGTACAGCTGCCGCGAGCCGATGATGATCACCTTGACGTTGAGCGGAATCACTTCGGGCGTCAGCGTCACCGTGGCCAGACGACCGAGCTCGGCCAGCGGCGACTCCATCTTCAGCTTGCGCGACTGCAGGGCACGCTTGAGCGCCTCCCAGACGAAGGGTTCGCCGAGCAGTTTCTCCGCCTCGAGCATGAGAAAGCCGCCGTTGGCGCGATGCAGCGCACCAGGGCGCAATTGCCGGTAGCTGGTGTAGAGCGCGCCCTGATCGGTGTTGTATTCGATGCGGCCGAACAGGTTGTCGTAGGTCGGATGCGGCTCGAAGACCACCGGCGCACCGGCGTCGAGGCTGTGGCCGACCATCAGACTCGGGTTGTACTGCTCCTCCAGCAGCACCCGGCTCTGCGCTTCCGGGCGATTCTCGTCCACCAACTGCTCGACCACCGTCTTCAGCAGGTTAACCTGCACCGCTTGCAGATAGGCCTCGACCCCGGCGTTCTCCGCATACTTCTGCGACAACGGCGCCAGCAGCGGCTGTAACGCCTGGCTGATGGTTTCGTCATTGAGCAGGCGCAGCTGATTGGTCGACTCGCGCTTCCACTGCGGCAGGCTGGCCAGCTCCTCGTTCAGGCGTACCTCCAGCGCGGAAATATCGTTGTGGTAGCGCTCGCGCTCGGCTTCGGGCAGCAGGGCGAAATCGGCTTCGTCCAGCGCCTTGCCATCCTTCATCGGGGTGAAGGCGATATTGCTGGCATCGCGGTACAGCGCGATCTCCTTCTCCAGTGCGAGCTTTTCGATGATGTCCAGCGCCTTGTCGTAGCGCTGATTGAACGCGCGATCGATGGCGCTCTTCTTCTGCTGAAAGCTCGGGTGCTCGAACACCGCCGGAAAGGTCGCCAGCAGGTTGTCGATCAGCTGGTTGATGTCGGCGATGAAGGCCGCCGCACTGCCCGGCTCCAGCTTGAGCACACGCGGCTCGCGCGGTTCGTCGAAATTGTTGATGTACAGCCAGTCGGCCGGCGTCTGCAGGCGCTTGCCTTCGGCGCGCAGATAGCGGCGCACGAAGGAGAAACGACCGGTGCCCGGCTCGCCCATGACGTAGACGTTATAGCCGGGGCGCGGCATCGCCACGCCGAACTGCAATGCCTCGACGGCCCGCTCCTGGCCAAGCACGCCGAGGAACGGCTCCAGCTCGTCGGTGTTGGTGAAGTTGAACTGGCTGGGGTCGAACGGACGGGTCAGCGCATCGGGTGCCAGGCGCAGCCCGGCCGCGATATTTTCAGACATCGGGAATCCTTGAGGATGGCACGCGGGCCACGATTGATGCCGCCATTCTGGCGTCGCCACCGACACGCCGCAAGGCTGCCGGCTGCAGCGTCGGCGCTTCGGGCCGAGCCGCGTCCGCGATCACACGAACAGGCGAACCCGAACCACGCTGTCACACGCCGACACACTTAGTCGCAGCCGTATGTCCCCGTCGGTTTGATTCAGGTCAACCGTCCGCGCAGCTGAAAGGGGCTTGCTAGAGCCTTCCCAAACAAGGAGACCTATCGTGATGCGTCCCTCTCACGCCCTGTTGCTTAGCAGCCTACTTTTTTCCGCCTCGGCGCATGCCGACGAGCTGCGCGAGCGCGCCAACGCCGTCTTCAAGCCGATTCCAGCCAAGGTCACCGAAGTTCGCGGCAAGACCGTCAGCGAGAACCAGGCATTGCTCGGCCACAAGCTGTGGTTCGATCCGCGCCTGTCCAGCAGTCACATCATCAGCTGCAACAGTTGCCACAACCTCAGCATCGGCGGCAGCGACAACGTGCCGACCTCCATCGGCCACGGCTGGCAGAAAGGCCCGCGCAACTCGCCGACCGTTCTCAACGCGGTATTCAATGCCGCGCAGTTCTGGGACGGACGCGCCAAGGACCTGCAGGAACAGGCCAAGGGCCCGGTGCAAGCCAGCGTCGAAATGAACAGCACGCCCGAGCGCGTCGTCGCCACGCTCAAGAGCATCCCGGAGTATGTCGCCGGGTTCGGCAAGGCCTTCCCCAACGACAAAGACCCGGTCAGCTTCGACAACATGGCCTACGCGCTGGAGGCCTTCGAGGTCAGCCTGACCACGCCGAACTCGCCGTTCGACCGCTTCCTCAAGGGCGAGGACAAGGCTCTGGATGATCAGCAGAAGAAAGGCCTCGCGCTGTTCATGGACGTCGGCTGCAGCGCCTGCCACAGCGGCGTCAACCTGGGCGGCCAGAGCTACTTCCCGTTCGGCGTGATCAAAAAACCGGGCGCGGAGATCCTGCCGACCGGCGACAAGGGCCGCTTCGCCGTGACCAACACCGCCAACGACGAATACGTGTTCCGCGCCGCGCCACTGCGCAACATCGCCCTGACGCCGCCGTACTTCCACAGTGGCGAGGTCTGGGAACTGGAACAGGCGGTGGCGATCATGGGCGACAGCCAGCTCGGCCGCCAGCTCTCCGAAGATGAGGTCGGTGCGATCACCGCCTTCCTCCACAGCCTCACCGGCGAGCAGCCCCAGGTCGCCTATCCGCTGCTGCCGGCAAGCACCGCCAGCACACCGAAGCCCGAGTAAGCGGCTCTGCGATCCCGACGCAGACGCATCGGGATCGCCCTGGGCGCAACGGCACCCCTCGTCCGGCTGGTTGGACAACCCCGGATACCTCTACTAGCCTCGAGCAAGACATGACCAAAGTGAATTTCGCTCATGGCTCTGAAGCATGCCCGATCCGGTGAAGTGATCCATCTGCTGCGCGCAGACCAGCTTCCCGAACTCAAGTCACAAGCCCTCGTCAGTACGCCCGAGCTGGAGGTCATGCGTCTGGTGCTCAATGCCGGGCATGTCGTTCCCAGCCACGCCGTGGCGGGCTCCATCACCATTCATTGCCTGCAAGGCAGCATCGAGGTCCAGGCCGACGGGCGCTGGCAGACGCTGCACGCCAACGACTTGGTGTATCTGGCCGGCCACGCCGAGCATGCCTTACAGGCCATCACCGATACGGTCACGCTGGTGACCATCCTGCGCGTGCCGGCGCCGCCCTGATTGCCTCCGACGCAAGCACCGGACTTCCCCCGCCACGTCACTCCACAGAGGAATGCGGCCTTGGAAAGAGCTCTACGGATACTCAGCTTCGTGGTCCTCGCGCTGATGCTGGTTGCCATTCTGTACGCCGGCGGCATCGGTATCACCCACTGGACAGGCATCGGCGTGTGACGGCCGTTGAGGCATCTCAATGAACAAACGACAAACCCGCTCCTTCGCCGTCATCTCCACCGCCATCGCCACGGTGGTCTTCCTCGGCCTCACGGTGGACAGCCACCGGCAGTTTCCCAAGCTGACCAACGCCGAGACCATCACCCCCGAGGTGACTCGCGGCAAGGACGTCTGGCACGCGAAGAACTGCATCAACTGCCACACCCTGTTTGGCGAAGGCGCCTATTACGCGCCAGACCTCACGAAGATTTCCCAGCTGCGCGGCGCGCCCTACCTCACCGCCTTTCTCAAGGACCCAGGCAGGTTCTACGACGAACAGCGCCATCGCCGGCTGATGCCCAACCAGAACCTCAGCGACGAGGAAATCGCCGCGCTGATCGCCTTCTTCGACTGGGTCGCCAACGTCGACAACCAAGGCTGGCCGCCGCGACCGATTCTGGTCACCGGCTCGTCGATTCCCGGCACCGACCTGACGCTGGCGCAGCAGGACGCTTCCGGGCCCGGCAAGGCCGACGCCGCGCTGCCGCCGGGAGCACGCCCGATCGGCGGCGCCGAGGATCCGATCGCCAAGGGTGAGGCGCTTTTCCGCACCGCCAGCCCGGCCTGCAATGCCTGCCACTCCATCGCGCCGGGCGTGAACCTGGCCGGGCCGACGCTGGCGGGCCTCGCCTCGCGAGCCGAACAGACGATGGCCTCGGCGGACTACAAAGGCAGCGCCGACAGCATCGAGGCGTACATCCGCGAGTCCATCGTCTCCCCCAGCACCTATCTGCATCCGGGCGACATGTATTCGGCGGGCGGCACCTCGTTCATGCCGAATACCTACGCCCAGTCGCTCACCGACGAGCAGCTCGACCAACTGGTCGCGTACCTCGCGACATTCAAATAACAGCGGCAGCTGCCGCGGGACGACACTTGTAGAGGTCAGGCTATGCGCTACAAATCACAGTCCGTCGCTTATTGGTATTTCGCCGTCGCAATGGTGCTGTTCGGCCTGCAACTGGTATTCGGCCTGCTCTCGGCAGCGAAATACCTGGGCCCCGATCCGCTGCTGAACCTGCTGCCCTTCGACGTCACCAAGGTGATTCACACCAACCTGCTGATCGTCTGGGTGCTCACCGGCTTCATGGGCGCCACCTACTGGATGGTCCCGGACGAATCGCGCAGCGAGCTGCACAGCACCAAGCTGGCCTACATCCAGCTCGGCCTGTGGGTGGTGATGGGCGTCAGCGCCATCATCGGCTACCTGTTCCGCTTCGGCACCGGCAACAAGCTGCTGGAGCAGCCACTGCCGCACAAAATTGTCATCGTCATCTGCATGCTGATCTTCCTCTACAACATCGGCATGACGATCAAGAAATCCGGCCGTTTCACCACCACCGAGGGCGTGCTGCTGCTCGGCCTGGCCAGCGCCGCGGTGCTCTACCTGCCGGCCCTGCTGCATTACGAGAACTACACGGTGTCGATCTACTACCGCTGGTGGACCATCCACCTGTGGGTCGAGGGCGTGTGGGAGATGATCCAGGGCGGCTTCCTCGCCTACCTGCTGATCCGCCTGTCCGGCGCCGACCGCGAGGTGATGGAGAAGTGGCTGTACGTGATCGTCGGCCTGGTGTTCATCGCCGGCATTCTCGGCACCGCGCACCACTACTACTGGGTCGGCGTACCCGGCTATTGGCTGCCGATCGGCGGTTTCTTCAGCGCGCTGGAACCGGTGGCGCTGGTCGGCATGGCGATGTACGCCTACTACGCCATGCGCCGCTCGGGCCTGGCGCATCCGAACAAGCTGGCGCTGCACTGGACCCTCGGCAGCGCGGTCTTCACGCTGTTCGGCGCCGGCCTCTTGGGCTTCGCGCACACCTTCCCCAGCGTCAACAAGTGGACCCACGGCACGCTGATCACCGCCATGCACGGCCACGCCGCGTTCTACGGCGCCTACGCGATGATCGTCATGGCGATGATCGTCTACGCACTGCCGTCGCTGACCCGCGGGCGCGAGGAGGAAGGCGGCACGATCGGCTACTGGGCCTTCTGGCTGCAGTTGGCCGGCATGTTCGGCATGACCCTGTCGTTCGCCACCGCCGGCATCGGCCAGGTCTATCTGGAGCGCATCCTCGGCATGGGCTATCTGGATACGCAGCTGAAGATCCAGATCCACTTCCTCATGCTGGTGGCCACCGCCTCGATCTTTGCCACCGGCGTCGGCCTGTTCATCTATGACTTCTTCCGCCACCCGCGACGGATCGAGGTCGAGACGAATGAGGTGCAGCCGACCAACGCTCCGGCGCGGCACGTACTGTGACCGACATGAATGTCTCGCCCATGCCGCGCGGCGAACGCCTCCCGTTTCCGACCGCCGAGCCCTGGTACCAACCGAATGCCGACGAGGTGCAAGTCTTCGAGCAGTGCCACGCGCGCCAGCTGGCGGTGATGCTCAAAGGCCCGACCGGCTGTGGCAAGACGCGCTTCGTCGAGCACATGGCCTGGCGCCTCGGCCGGCCGCTGATCACCGTGTCCTGCCACGACGACATGACCGCCAGCGATCTGCTCGGACGCTTCCTCATCGGCACTGACGGCACGCGCTGGATCGACGGCCCACTGACCCGCGCGGTGCGCGAGGGCGCGATCTGTTACCTCGACGAAGTGGTCGAGGCGCGCCAGGACACCATTGTCGTGCTGCATCCACTGACCGACTACCGGCGCATCCTGCCGCTGGACAAGACCGGCGAAACCCTCGAGGCGGCGCCAGGCTTCCAACTGGTGGTGTCCTACAACCCGGGCTACCAGCGCATGCTCAAGGACCTCAAGCCCAGCACTCGTCAGCGCTTCGTCGCACTGGAGTTCGACTTCCCCGATGCCGACCGCGAGGCGGCCATCGTCGAGCGCGAAGGCGCTATCGACGCGCCTACCGCGCGCGCGCTGGTCAGCCTCGCCGGGCGCCTGCGCGCGTTGCAGGATCGCGGCCTGGCGGAGCTGCCCAGCACCCGCCTGCTGATCGCCACGGCCCGCCTGATCGGCAGCGGCGTCGCGTTGCGCAGCGCCTGCAATGTCGCGCTGATCGCCCCGCTGTCGGACGACCCCGCGCTGGTCGGCGCCATGCGCGAGCTGGTCGAGCTGACGTTCGTCTGATGGCCGAAGCCGAAGACGTCGTCACCGACGTTGCCCGCCACGCCACCGTTTACGTTCAGGCGCTCTGGCGCCGACGGCGTGAATCGACGGCACCGGCGCGGCCGACCCTGGCGGACGTCGCCGACCACCTCGACCTGCTGCTGCATGCCAGCCTCGGCCAACGCTTCACCCTGCGCGCGGCGCAGCCGCCGGCGCCACCTACGTTGCTGGAGAAACTGTTCCGCCGCGTCGAGGCGCCCTATCTACAGCACGCCGTGCCGGCCACCGATGGCCGCACGATCTGGCTGCCGGCACGCCTGGACACGGCCGATCCGGCCGACGCCCGCACGCTGTACCGCACCCTCGCCCTGCAACAGGCAGTGCGCGCGCGGCGCGGCGCGGCGGCGCTGGTGCAACGCATCGAATCTCCGCTGCAGCGCAGCCTGTTCGTGCTGCTCGAAGCCTGGGCGGCGGATACGCACCTGATCGCGCAGCTGCCGGGCCTGCGCGCTGCCATACAGCAGCAGCGCAACCAGCTGCTGGCCGCGCGGCCGCCGCTGGCCCGCTTCAGTGCCGCGCGCCAGCCGCTGGAAGCCCTCCTGCGCCGATTGCTGCAGTCGCCAAGCGACGCTGCGCCCGACGAGCTGCCCACATGCTTCGACGGCCATCAGGCGTTGCAGCTGGCGGCACGGCTGGCGGCCCGTCTCTATCCACACGGCGAACCGGCTGGCGCCACGCTGCTGCCCGACCTGTGGACCGGCGAGCTGCGCGCACCGTCCCGGCTGGATCCGCTCGACGCGACGACGACCGCACCGGACCCCGCCGCCGCACCACCGCGCAGCGCTCGCCTGCCGCGTCGGCCGCAGGTGCGCGAGGCGGCCGATGACGAGGACGACGACACTCAGCCGGGCATCTGGATGGTGCAGCCTTCGCCTCCGCTGGAACATGCCGAGGACCCGCTCGGCATGCAGCGCCCCAGTGATCGCGACGAGGCGACCGCGGCCGAGGACTTCGCCGACTCGCTCAGCGAGCTCAACGAGGCGCGACTGGTGGTCAGCCCCGGCAGCCCGAAGGAAGTCCTGCTGTCCGACGACCCACCCGAGCCGCGCGCGCGCTTCAGCCGCAACACGCCGAACGCCACCGCCGCCCTGCGCTACCCGGAGTGGGACTACCGCAGCCGAAGTTACCGCCATCCGGGCGCGCAGGTGCTGTTGTTGCCGGCAGAGCCCGGACCACAGCAGTGGATCGAACAGACGCTCGAACGCCATCGCAGCATGCTGGCGACCATCCGCCGGCAGTTCGAGCAGCTCAGCGCACGGCGTCTGCGTCTGCGCCGCCAGCTGGATGGCGACGAGGTGGATCTGGACGCCTACCTCGACGGCCTCGCCGAGGCCCGCGCCGGCCTGAGCATGCCGCAGGCGCTGTACCAGACGCAGCGACTGCAGCAGCATGACCTGGCGATCATGCTGCTGGTCGATGCCAGCGGCTCCACCGACGGCTGGCTGAGCAATCACCGCCGGGTCATCGACGTCGAGCGCGAGGCGTTGCTGCTGGTGTGCCTGGCGCTCGACGGGCTGGGCGAGCCCTACAGCGTGCAGAGCTTCTCCGGTCAGGGACCGAACGCAGTGACGGTGCGCAGCCTCAAGGCCTTCGGCGAGCGCTACGGCGAAAGCGTCGGCCGGCGCATTGCCGGGCTGGAACCGGAGCACTACACCCGCGCCGGCACCGCCATCCGCCACGCCAGCAGCCTGCTGATGCAGCAGCCGGCGACGCACCGGCTGCTGTTGCTGCTCTCCGATGGCAAGCCCAACGACGTTGACGAATACGAAGGCCGCTATGGCGTCGAGGACCTGCGCCAGTCGATCACCGAGGCACGGTTGCAGGGCATCCGGCCGTTCTGCCTGACCATCGACCGTCAGGCCGCCAGCTACCTCCCGGCCGTGTTCGGCGTGCACCAGTACGCCCTGCTGCCCAAGCCAGAGCTGCTGCCACGCGTGCTGCTGGACTGGCTCAGGCGACTGATCGCCGCCTGAGCGGCGCCAAACGAAAACGCCCTGCAGGTGCAGGGCGTTCGGTCAGCGCGAATGCGCTCAGGGCTGGTTGCGGTTCTGCTCACGCAGCAGGTCGCGGATCTCGGTGAGCAGCAGCTCCTCCTTGGTCGGCGCCGGCGGCGCGGCGGGCGCTTCGGCCTCCTTGCGACGCAGCGAGTTCATTGCCTTGATCGCGATGAAGATGGCGAACGCGACAATCAGGAAATCCACCACCGTCTGGATGAACGCGCCGTAGCGCAGCAGCACTGCCGGGGTTTCGCCAACCGCCTCCTTGAGCACGATCGCCAGATCGGAGAAATCCACGCCACCGATCAGCAGCCCCAGCGGCGGCATCACCACTCCGTCGACGAACGAAGAAACGATCTTGCCGAACGCCGCCCCGATGATGATACCGACGGCCATGTCGATCACATTGCCGCGCATGGCAAACGCCTTGAATTCGCTGATCAGGCTCATATGAGAAATCCTTAGCTGAGGAAGAAGTGCCAGCATGCGCGCCGCTCCGCGACGGCCGAGGCCCGCCGTAGAGCATAGGCGTTCGGTCGTGAGTCGACCACACCAACCGCACGTTCGTCGCGCGCCGCCAGCGCCGCGGCAATCGCTTGATCGCCGTCAACCGAGGAACACGGAGGCGCGGCTAAGGTAGCGCTTCCCTGTACATCCCGGAGCAGTTCCATGCACGTTGAACACCACCCCCTGGTCAAGGATTTCCCCGAAAAGCGCGAGCAGCTGCAGAAACTGCGTCAGGAAGATCCGGCTTTCGCCCGCAAGGCCGATGACTACGAAGCGCTGGACAAGCGCATCTGCCGCGTCGAAGACGGCGTTGAAACCCTCGACGATGCCGCACTGAACGCCCTCAAGCAGGAGCGTGTGAATCTGAAAGACGACATCGCCCGCGACCTCAAGCGCGCCGGTGGCAGCTGCTGCGGCGGTTGCTGCGGCTGAAAGCTCGGCAGAGCGACAAAAAAGCCCGCATTCGCGGGCTTCTTTGTTTGTGCCGTCCGTCAGAACAGCCCGCCGAAGCGGAATCCCGCGCCAACCCAGACGAATGCCACGGCGGTCAGCGTGATCAGCACGATATGCGCGCCCAGTTGCGGCAAACGTTGCGCGTCGAGTTTGGGAATCAGCGCCAGCCGCGCGTGCACGCCCAGCACTGCGGTCAGCCCGAGCAGCACCAGCTTGGCCTGGATCAGCTGCGCCGCCGGCGTCGCGCCGAACCACTGTGCATGCGGTAGCCACAGGCTGGCCATCCACAAGCCCGTGACGATCTGGATCAGCAGCGCCGGAATGCCGATACGCTCGTAGATCTGCTCGAAGTTGCGCACCGGCTGCGGGTCGCGCTGGCGCAGCGCCTTGGGCAACACGCCGAACAGCAGCACCAGATGGCCGCCGACCCAGACGCTGGCGCCCAGCAGGTGCAGAAACAACAGATGACGCATGGCGCTCACTCCCGTTCGATTTGTTTACAGTCTGGCGGCTGCCGCGCCGCTTGTGGCTGATGGCAATCAAGTCAGCCGTTATCATGCGACTCCATTTGCCCCACGCGGAGTTTCCCATGGCCAAGGCCAAGCGCATGTATGGCTGCACCGAATGCGGCTCGACCTTCCCCAAGTGGGCCGGCCAATGCGGCGACTGCGGCGCCTGGAATACGCTGGTGGAAACCGTCGTCGAGGCCGCTCCCGCAGCGTCGGGGCGTGCCGGCTGGGCCGGTGATCAGGCCAACATCAAGACGCTGGCCGAAGTCAGCGTGGAAGAAGTGCCGCGCTTCTCCACCGCCTCCGGCGAGCTGGACCGCGTGCTCGGCGGCGGCCTGGTGGACGGCTCGGTGGTGCTGATCGGCGGCGACCCCGGGATCGGCAAGTCGACCATCCTGCTGCAGACCCTGTGCGCCATCGCCCAGCGCTATCCGGCACTGTACGTCACCGGTGAGGAATCCCAGCAGCAGGTCGCGATGCGCGCGCGCCGCCTGGACCTGCCGCAGGACAAACTCAAGGTGATGACCGAAACCTGCATCGAGTCGATCATCGCCACCGCCCGGCTGGAAAAGCCCAAGGTGATGGTGATCGACTCGATCCAGACCATCTTCACCGAGCAGCTGCAGTCCGCGCCCGGCGGCGTCGCCCAGGTGCGCGAGAGCGCGGCGCTGCTGGTGCGCTACGCCAAGCAGAGCGGCACGGCGATCTTCCTGGTCGGGCACGTCACCAAGGAAGGCGCCCTGGCCGGGCCGCGCGTGCTCGAGCATATGGTCGACACGGTGCTCTATTTCGAGGGCGAGTCCGACGGCCGCCTGCGCCTGTTGCGCGCGGTGAAGAACCGCTTCGGCGCGGTGAACGAACTCGGCGTGTTCGGCATGACCGACAAGGGTCTGAAGGAAGTCACCAACCCCTCGGCGATCTTCCTCACCCGCGCCCAGGAGGCGGTGCCGGGCAGCGTGGTCATGGCCACGTGGGAAGGCACCCGGCCGATGCTGGTGGAGGTGCAGGCGCTGGTCGACACCAGCCACCTGGCCAACCCGCGCCGCGTCACCCTGGGCCTCGACCAGAACCGCCTGGCCATGCTGCTGGCCGTGCTGCATCGCCATGGCAGCATCCCGACCTACGACCAGGACGTGTTCATCAACGTGGTCGGCGGCGTGAAGGTACTGGAAACCGCGGCGGATCTGGCGCTGATGGCCGCGGTGATCTCCAGCCTGCGCAACCGGCCGCTGGATACCGATCTGTTGGTATTCGGCGAAGTGGGCCTGTCCGGCGAGATCCGCCCGGTGCCGAGCGGTCAGGAGCGCCTGAAGGAGGGCGCCAAGCACGGCTTCAAGCGCGCCATCGTCCCCAAGGGCAACGCGCCGAAGGAGGCGCCGAGCGGGCTGCAGATCATCGCGGTGACGCGTCTGGAACAGGCGCTCGACGCGCTGTTCGAGTGACAGCTAGAAACCGCCCAGCGCCGCCAGCTCGCGCTCCAGCAACGTCTCGTCGCCGAGGTTGAGTTCGACCAGCCGGCGCAGGTGGGCGATCGAGTCGAGGTCGATGTGCTGGCAGGCGAAACCGATAAGCTCGCCCTCCTCGTGGGCCATCGTCACCTCCATGCGCACCTCCGCGTCACCGGACAGCCGCACCCGCACCTGAAACGGTTGCGCGGCGTCGGCGTCCCACTGCTGCGGCCGGCGCACCAGCAGGCCCCGGAGCGACAGATCATGCAGCTCCACCGGCCAGCACCGCTCGCCCTGGCTCAGCTCGGTGGTGGCGTCGAACTCGATGCGCTGGAAGCGCCGACGGTCGCTGGGGGAATCAGTCATCAGAAAATCACTCCGCAAAACCTGGAATCACTATAGACAGCCGCGTCGGCGCATGCCGTCACAACCAGCGGCGCACGCGTCGGCAATAGTCACGGTAAGCGTCGCCGAACAGCTCGTTCAGCAGGCGCTCCTCGTGGACGATCACCCCGCGCTGCATGCTGTAGATCAGCAGCGGCAGCAGCAACCACGGCCACAGCGTGCCCCACAGCAAGGCGATGCCGACGTAGATCAGGCTGTCGGCCAGGTAGATCGGATTGCGCGAGAAGCGGAACGGCCCCTCTTCCAACAGCTTCGCCGGCGTGCCGTAAGGATTGACCGTGGTGCGCCGCCAGAGCATCAGCAAGCCGGCCCAGAGCATCAGCACCACACCGGCGTCGATCAGCCCCCAGCCGAGATAGTGCGTCCACAGATTCTGCGGCAGCCCGAGCGGCAGCAACCCATCGAGCGCCCAGGCGGCGGCGAGAAACAGCAGGTAGATCAGCGGGGGTGGCAGCAGGACGCCATTGGCACGCTTGAACATGGAAGGGCTCCGGGTCGGGCGATTCGCTGCAGTCTACGCGGTTCGCTGGGGCACCGCTGCGCTAGGCCCGACGCCTAGCGCGGGGCGATGCTCAGCGCGTACTTGATCAGCGCCGCCGTGCCGTCGATGTTCAGCTTGCGGCGGATGCTCAGCCGGTGGGTTTCCACGGTGCGCACGCTGATCGCCAGTTCCCGCGCCATCGCCTTGCTGTCCAGACCGCGGGCAAGCATCTGCAGGATCTGCTCCTCGCGCGGGGTGAGGTTGTGCGCGGCGGCGTCCTGCCGCTGTTCGGCCAGTCGACGGGTGATTTCCGCGCTGTAGAAGGTGCCGCCGGCGGCGACCGCCTCGATCGCGGCGATGATCTCCCGCGCCGAGGAATCCTTGAGAACGTAGCCACGCGCGCCGGCATGGATCGAACTGCGCACGTATTCGAGGTTGTCGTACATGCTCAGCATCAACACCTGCAGCCGCGGGTACAGCTGGCACAGGCGCCGGGTCAGCTCCAGGCCGTTGGTGTCCTTCAGGCCGATGTCCAGCAGCAGCAGGTCCGGTTGTACCTGTTCGAGCAGTTCGAGCGCCGCGGCGCCGCTGTCCGCCTCGCCAACCACCTCGATCTGCGGCATCACGGCCAGCAGCGCGCGAATGCCGTCGCGCACCAGCGTGTGGTCATCGACGAGGGCTATGCGGATCGGGGTGCCGGAAATCATTGGGCGACTCTTCTGGCAGGCGGTGGCTCGCGGCTCAACTCGCCGAGACCGGCAATACTACATGCATCGCGCTGCCCTCAGAGCTGGACGAAAGACTGAGTTGTCCGCCGAGGTGCTCGACCCGCTCGCGGATGTTGCGCAGGCCGATGCCGCCGGGCATGCGCTCGATGGTGCGCGGATCGAAGCCGATGCCATCGTCGCGCACTTGCAGCTGCACGCCGTCGGCGCTCGGCGCGAGGTCGATCTGAACCAGGCTGGCGCGGGCATGCCGTTCGATGTTGGTCAGCGCTTCCTGGACGATACGAAACAGCGCCACCGCCACCGCATCGGGCAACGGTGCATCGCCCAGCTGCTGGCGGCAGACCACCGTCAATCCACACCGCTGCTCGAATTCCGTGGCCAGCTGGCCGATGGTCGCCGACAGCCCGAGGGTGTCGAGCAGCGAGGGGCGCAGATCGTGGGAGATGCGCCGTACCTCGCCGATGGCGCCGCCAAGCCGTTCGATGGCCTGTTCGAGGCTGTCCAGGCCGCCGCTGGCGCCGCGCTGCAGCTGGTGAGCGGCCAGCTCGAACTGGAACTTGATCGACACCAGCAGCTGGCTGATGCCGTCATGCAGCTCGCGCGACACCCGCGAGCGCTCGTCCTCCTGCAGGCTGAGCAGACGCTGGTTGAGTGCCTGCAGCTTGCGGTCGGCCAGACGGTGCTCCTTGATGCTCAACATCAGGCTGCCGATGAACACCACCAGCACCACGATCAGCGTCACCCCGGCGATGGCGATCATCGTCGCGCGGATACCGCTGGCCACCTCCGAGCGCACCTGCCGGGTGGCCTGCTCGATGTCTTCCAGGTAGATGCCGGTGCCGACCATCCAGCCCCAGCCATCAAGCATGGTCACGTAGGCCAGCTTGTCGGTTTCCTGCCCACTCGATGGCTTGCGCCAGGAGTAGCGCTGGAAGCCGTCGCCGCTGATGGCGCTCTTGAGCAGCGCTTGAATCACCGGCAGGCCGTGGATGTCGGTCATGTGCCAGAGATCGCGGCCGACCAGCTCGGCCTGGCGCGGATGCATCAGGTTGCGACCGCGGTCGTCGTAGACGAACAGGTAGCCATCCTCGCCGAAACTGATCTTGCCCAGCGCATCCAGCGCCTGCCTCTGCGCCGCGGCGTCGCCGCGCCCGCCAGCGTGCAGCGGTGCGATCACGCTCAACGCCATCGCCACGTAGTTCTTCAGCTCGGCCTGCTTGCTGGACAGGATGGCGCTCTCGATCAGCTGTACCTGCTGCTCGCCGAGCCGCTGGTTCTGCAGCAGCACCAGTGCGCAGATGATCGCCACCGCCAGCAGCAGCGGCAGGATGCCGAGGGCAACGATTTTGTGCTTGAGCTGCATGGGACGTCTCGCGAATCGGAATGCGCGGATGCGCTGGGTCAGGGCTCGCGTCGCGCCTACGTAAATCTACGTAGCCACGCTGAGTAGTACTGCGAATACCGGCGATTGCAGGATGTGGCGATAGTAGCAAGGCTCGCCCGAGGCGCGCGCATTCACAACGCCCAATAACAATGACGCCGCAGACCCTACAGTCGACGGCGGGAGAAAACTCTATGAACCGATTGGTCAGCCAGCTCGCCTGGTTCGCCCTCGCAGTGCTGGGCGCCGTCGCCCTCGGTGTCGTCGCACTGCGCCGCGGCGAAGCCATCAACGCACTCTGGATCGTGGTCGCCGCCATGGCGATCTACCTGGTCGCCTACCGCTACTACAGCCTGTTCATCGCCACCAAGGTGATGCAGCTGGACCCCGCCCGCGCCACCCCGGCCGTGCTCAACAATGACGGTCTGGACTTCGTGCCGACCAACAAGCACGTGCTGTTCGGCCATCACTTCGCCGCCATCGCTGGCGCCGGCCCGCTGGTCGGCCCGGTACTCGCCGCGCAGATGGGCTACCTGCCCGGCACGCTCTGGCTGATCGCCGGCGTGGTGCTGGCCGGTGCGGTGCAGGACTTCATGGTCCTGTTCCTCTCCACGCGCCGCAACGCCCGTTCGCTGGGCGACATGGTGCGCGAGGAGATGGGCCGCATCCCCGGCACGATCGCGCTGTTCGGCTGCTTCCTGATCATGATCATCATCCTCGCGGTGCTCGCGTTGATCGTGGTGAAGGCGCTGGCGCACAGCCCATGGGGCATGTTCACGGTGATGGCGACCATCCCGATCGCCATGTTCATGGGCGTGTACATGCGCTACCTGCGTCCGGGACGCATCGGCGAGATTTCCATCATCGGCGTGGCACTGCTGCTCGGCTCGATCTGGCTCGGCGGGGAGATTTCCACCGATCCGTACTGGGCTGGCGTGTTCACCTTCACCGGCGAGCAGATCACCTGGATGCTGGTCGGCTACGGCTTCGTCGCCGCAGTGCTGCCGGTATGGCTGATCCTCGCGCCGCGTGACTACCTGTCGACCTTCCTCAAGATCGGCACCATTGTCGCGCTGGCCATCGGCATCCTGATCCTCGCGCCCGAGCTGAAGATGCCGGCGCTGACCCAGTTCACCGACGGCACCGGCCCGGTGTGGAAGGGCGCACTGTTCCCGTTCCTCTTCATCACCATCGCCTGCGGCGCGGTATCCGGCTTCCATGCGCTGATCAGCTCGGGCACCACACCCAAGCTGCTGGCCAACGAGACCCATGCCCGCTACATCGGTTACGGCGGCATGCTGATGGAGTCGATGGTCGCCATCATGGCGATGGTCGCCGCCGCGGTGATCGAGCCGGGCGTGTACTTCGCCATGAACAGCCCGCCGGCAGTGGTCGGTGCCGACGTCGCCAGCGTGGCTGCGGCGGTCAGCAACTGGGGCTTCGCCATCACCCCGGAAGCGCTGGAAGGCGTCGCCCGCGACATCGGCGAAACCAGCATCCTCAACCGCGCCGGCGGCGCGCCGACGCTCGCCGTGGGTATCGCGCAGATCCTCCACCAGGTGCTGCCGGGCGAGAACACCATGGCGTTCTGGTACCACTTCGCGATCCTGTTCGAGGCACTGTTCATCCTCACCGCGGTGGACGCCGGCACCCGTGCCGGGCGCTTCATGCTGCAGGACCTGCTCGGCAACTTCGTGCCGGCGCTCAAGCGCACCGACTCCTGGGGCGCCAACGTGATCGCCACCGCCGGTTGCGTGGCGCTGTGGGGCTACCTGCTGTACCAGGGCGTGATCGACCCGCTGGGCGGCATCAATACCCTGTGGCCGCTGTTCGGCATCTCCAACCAGATGCTCGCCGGTATCGCGCTGATGCTCTGCAGCGTGGTGCTGATCAAGATGAAGCGTCAGCAGTACGTCTGGGTCACCCTGCTGCCGGCCCTGTGGCTGCTGATCTGCACCACTGTCGCCAGCCTGATCAAGCTGTTCGACGCCAACCCGGCGGTGGGCTTCCTCGCCCTGGCCGACAAGTACCGCACCGCGCTTGACGCCGGCCAGGTACTGGCGCCGGCCAAGGACCTCGGGCAGATGCAGAACGTGATCATGAACGCCTACACCAACGCCGGTCTGACCGTGCTGTTCCTGGTGGTGGTGTTCAGTATCCTGTTCTATGCGTTGAAGGTCGGCCGCGCCGCCTGGATTCGCAGCGAGCGCACGGACAAGGAAATGCCCTTCGAGAGCATGCCCAGCGCCTGACCCTGCCGCGCCGGGCGCCGCGAGGCGCCCGGCCTTCATTGCAAGAGGAGCACCGCCGTGTTCAACGACCTCAGCCGCATGGGCAAGTACCTCGGCCAGGCCGCGCGCATGCTGGTCGGCATGCCCGACTACGACACCTACCTCGAGCACATGCGCAACACGCACCCGGACCAGCCGGTGATGAGCTACGAGGCGTTCTTCCGCGAGCGCCAGGATGCTCGTTATGGCGGTGGCAAAGGGCGGCCGATCCGCTGCTGTTGACCTGGGGTAGGGTGGACAACCGCGTAGCGTTGTCCACCATTGGCCCCAGAGTAGCGGTGGACAAGCCGGCGGCGTTGTCCACCCTACGCCAGATGCCGCCCCTACCATTGATTTCCCGCGCCACGCCTTGTCGTGGCGCGTTTCGTTGCGAGGAGTGCCTTCATGTCGCAAGCCCCCATCGCGGTCACCGTGCTGACCGGCTTTCTCGGCGCCGGCAAGACCACCCTGCTCAGGCACATGCTGCAGGCCGAGCATGGCCTGAAGCTGGCGGTGATCGAGAACGAGTTCAGCGAGACGCCCATCGACGGCCAGCTGCTCGGCAGTGCGCCCGTCGAGCTGCTGACCCTGGCCAACGGCTGCGTCTGCTGTTCGATCCATGTCGAGCTGGAGAAGGCGCTGTACCTGCTGCTGGACAAGCTGGACAGCGGCGAGCTGGCCTTCGAGCGCCTGGTCATCGAATGCACCGGGCTGGCTGATCCGGCGCCGGTGGCGCAGACCTTCTTCGCCGGCGACGAGCTGTGCGAGCGCTACGTGCTCGACGGCATCATCACCCTGGTCGACGCGGCCAATGCCGAGCGCCATCTGCAGGAATCCATCGCCCAGGCGCAGGTCGGTTTTGCCGACCGCATCCTGCTGAGCAAAACCGATCTGGTCGAAGCGCCGGCGGTCGAGGCGCTGAGCCAGCGCCTGCAGCGGATCAACCGCCGCGCGCCGATCCATATCGTCGAGCACGGGCGCATCGAACTGGCCGAACTGCTCGATATCCGCGGCTTCAACCTCAACGCCGACATCGCCCCGGCGCCGGCGCTGCGGCCGCTGCTGCCGGCGACCAGCAAGGACCGCATCGCCACACTGGTACTGCACAGCGAGCGCCCGCTGGACATGCAGCGCCTGAGCGCCTTCATGGAAGACCTGCTGGAGCGCCACGGCAATGCGCTGCTGCGCTACAAGGGTGTGCTGGAGGTGGCTGGCGAGCCGCGCCGACTGGTGTTTCAGGGCGTGCTCAGGCTGTACGGCTTCGACTGGGACGCCGAATGGGCCGAAGACGAGGCGCGGCGCAGCGTGCTGGTGTTCATCGGCGACAACCTGCCGGAAGCCGAGATCCGCGCCGGCTTCGCCGCAGTACAGGCGTAGGGTGGACAACGGCGCAGCCTTGTCCACCGTTCTGCGCTACGGATGGCTGGCCGGCGGGTGGCGCGAACCGGGCCAAGCCGCACGCAGCTAGCCCGCCCTGCGCACCGCCGATCTGATTCCGAGGCATTTCCTGCAGACAAAAAGAAACCCGGCCGAGGCCGGGTTTCTTCATTGCAGCGCGCGAATCTTACTTGCCGTATACCGGCAGCTTGGCGCAGACGGCCTGGACCTTGGCGCGCACCGCGTCGACCACGGACTCGTCGCCCATGTTGTCGAGGATGTCGCAGATCCAGCCAGCCAGTTCACGGCACTCGGCTTCCTTGAAGCCACGGGTGGTGACCGCCGGGGTGCCGATGCGCAGACCGGAAGTGACGAACGGCGAACGCGGGTCGTTCGGCACGCTGTTCTTGTTCACGGTGATGAAGGCGCGGCCCAGAGCGGCATCCGCGTCCTTGCCGGTGATGTCCTGCTTGATCAGCGAGAGCAGGAACAGGTGGTTCTGGGTGCCACCGGACACCACGTCGAAACCGCGCTGGATGAACACTTCGGCCATGGCCTGGGCGTTATTCACCACTTGCTGCTGGTATGCCTTGAACTCGGGCTGCAGGGCTTCCTTGAAGCACACCGCCTTGGCGGCGATGACGTGCTCCAGCGGGCCACCCTGGGCACCCGGGAAGACTGCGGAGTTGAGCTTCTTCTCGATCTCCTCGTTCTTCTTCGCCAGGATCAGGCCGCCGCGCGGGCCGCGCAGGGTCTTGTGGGTGGTGGTGGTGACCACGTCAGCGAACGGCACCGGGTTTGGGTAGACGCCAGCGGCGACCAGACCGGCCACGTGGGCCATGTCGACGAACAGGTAGGCACCGGCCTTGTCGGCGATTTCGCGGAAACGCGGGAAGTCGAGTTTCTGCGAGTAGGCGGAGAAGCCGGCAACGATCATCTTCGGCTTGTGCTCAACGGCCAGACGCTCGACTTCGTCATAGTCGATCAGGCCCTGGTCGTTGATGCCGTACTGCACGGCGTTGTACAGCTTGCCGGAGGACGACACGGACGCGCCGTGGGTCAGGTGGCCGCCGTGGGCCAGGCTCATGCCGAGGATGGTGTCGCCCGCGCTGAGCAGCGCCAGGTAGACAGCAGCGTTGGCCTGGGAACCGGCATGCGGCTGGACGTTGGCGTAGTCGGCGCCGAACAGCTGCTTGGCGCGGTCGATGGCCAGCTGCTCGACCACGTCGACGTGCTCGCAACCGCCGTAGTAGCGCTTGCCCGGGTAGCCTTCGGCGTACTTGTTGGTCAGCACCGAACCCTGGGCTTCCATCACCGCCGGGCTGGTGTAGTTCTCCGAGGCGATCAGCTCGATGTGGTCTTCCTGACGCTGGGCTTCCTGCTGCATGGCAGCGAAGAGTTCGGCGTCGAAGCGTTCGATGGTCAAGTCACGGCTGAACATGGCAGTCCTCTGAAGTCAGCTGGCGGTAAAAATAGAGCGGCGGATTCTACCCCAATCCGCCGTGCGACGGGTATGAGCGCCGGTCATGCACAAGATGAGCGCGGCTGCCGCAAGGCGCCGCCCAGGCCGGGCACCGCGGTTTGCCCTGCCCGGTGCATTCGGGTAGCGTTGCGCCCTTTAAGCGCGCCCCGGCTGCACGGCTTCGCGCAGCGGGTTCGAGTCTCTTCATCACCGTCACGGGCATCGTTTTCCATGGCTCAATACGTCTACACCATGCACCGGCTGAGCAAGGTCGTTCCGCCGAAGCGTGAGATCCTCAAGAACATTTCCCTTTCGTTCTTCCCGGGCGCCAAGATCGGCGTGCTCGGCCTGAACGGCGCCGGTAAGTCCACCCTGCTGCGCATCATGGCCGGCGTCGACACCGAGTTCGACGGCGAGGCCCGCGCCATGCCGGGCATCAATGTCGGCTACCTACCGCAGGAACCGCAGCTCGATCCCGAGAAGACCGTGCGCGAGATCGTCGAGGAAGCGGTCAGCGTGATCAAGGACGCCCAGGCCCGCCTGGACGCCGTCTATGCCGCCTACGCCGAACCCGACGCCGACTTCGATGCGCTGGCCGCCGAGCAGGCCAAGCTCGAGGCGATCCTGCAGGCCTCTGACGGCCACAACCTGGAGCGCCAGCTGGAAGTGGCCGCCGACGCCCTGCGCCTGCCGGCCTGGGATGCCAAGGTCGGCCATCTGTCCGGCGGCGAGAAGCGCCGTGTGGCGCTGTGCCGCCTGCTGCTGTCGGCACCCGACATGCTGCTGCTGGACGAACCGACCAACCACCTGGACGCCGACTCGGTGGCCTGGCTGGAGCATTTCCTCCACGACTTCCCCGGCACCGTGGTGGCGATCACCCACGACCGCTACTTCCTCGACAACGTCGCCGGCTGGATTCTCGAACTCGACCGTGGCCAGGGCATCCCCTTCGAGGGCAACTACTCGCAGTGGCTGGAAGCCAAGGCCGCGCGCCTGGAGCAGGAAGCCAAGCAGGAGTCGGCGCACAAGAAGGCCATGAAGGCAGAACTGGAGTGGGTGCGCCAGGGCGCCAAGGCCCGCCAGTCGAAGTCCAAGGCCCGTCTGGCGCGCTTCGAGGAAATGCAGTCGCAGGAATTCCAGAAGCGCAGCGAAACCAACGAGATCTACATCCCGGCCGGCCCGCGCCTGGGCGACAAGGTCATCGAGCTGAAGAACGTGCGCAAGGGCTACGGCGATCGCGTGCTGATCGACGACCTCTCCTTCAGCGTGCCGAAAGGCGCCATCGTCGGCGTGATCGGCGGCAACGGCGCGGGCAAGTCCACGCTGTTCCGCATGCTGATGGGCAAGGAAACTCCGGATTCGGGCAGCATCGAGATCGGCGAAACCGTGCAGCTGGCCTGCGTCGACCAGAGCCGCGATGACCTGGACGGCAACAAGACGGTCTGGGAAGCGGTTTCCGACGGCCTGGACCAGATCCGCATCGGCAACTACGAGGTACCGTCGCGCAGCTACGTCGGTCGCTTCAACTTCAAGGGCGCCGACCAGCAGAAGTTCGTCAAGGACCTCTCGGGCGGTGAGCGCGGCCGCCTGCATCTGGCGCTGACGCTCAAGCAGGGCGCCAACGTGCTGCTGCTCGACGAACCGTCCAACGACCTCGACGTGGAAACCCTGCGTTCGCTGGAGGAGGCACTGCTGGACTTCCCCGGCTCGGCCATCGTCATCTCCCACGACCGCTGGTTCCTCGACCGCGTGGCCACCCACATCCTCTCCTACGAGGACGACGGCGGCGTGGTGTTCTTCGAGGGCAACTACAGCGACTACGAGGCCGACCGCAAGAAGCGCCTCGGCGACGCCGCTTCGCAGCCGCACCGGGTCAAATACAAGAAGCTCGCACAATAATGGTGCACGACGGAGCCGCAAGGCTCCGTTTTTTTGTCCGGCGAACTTCGGGTGCGCCAAAATGGCGCTCGCTAGCAGCCTCTCAGCGTTTTTGCCTGCGACATTTTCGCGCACAGTGAACGACGACGAACCCCGCTCCAGGCCAATTCCCATCGGGCACTCCGCCGCGAATGCACCAATATAGTGCACTCAAAATCGGCGAACAGGATGCGTTTTGCACCGCTTCGGCGCATCGCGATGTACGTCGCACTTTCATGGAACGAATCAGGTTTGCTAAAGTCGCCCGCCAAAAAATTTTTAATGACGGCCGCACACGGTCGCCGAGGGCCCAAAAATGATCGAAACCGTTGATGCCTTTCTCGCCCGGCTCAAGCAGCGCGACCCCCATCAGCCAGAATTCCATCAGGCCGTAGAAGAGGTCGTCCGTAGCCTCTGGTCTTTCCTCGAAGCCAATCCGCGCTACATGCAGGCCGGCATCCTCGAACGCATGGTCGAGCCGGAACGCGCCATCATGTTCCGCGTACCGTGGATCGACGATCAGGGCCGCGTGCAGGTCAACCGCGGTTTCCGTATCCAGATGAGCAGCGCCATCGGCCCGTACAAGGGCGGCCTGCGCTTCCACCCGTCGGTCAACATCGGCGTGCTGAAATTCCTCGCCTTCGAGCAGGTGTTCAAGAACTCCCTGACCTCGCTGCCAATGGGCGGCGGCAAGGGCGGCTCGGACTTCAACCCGAAGGGCAAGAGCGACAACGAAGTGATGCGCTTCTGCCAGTCGTTCATGAGCGAGCTGTACCGCCACATCGGTGCGGATCTCGACGTACCGGCCGGTGACATCGGCGTCGGCGGCCGCGAGATCGGCTTCCTCTTCGGCCAGTACAAGCGTCTGTCCAATCAGTTCACCTCGGTGCTGACCGGCAAGGGCCTCGCCTACGGCGGCAGCCTGATCCGCCCGGAAGCCACCGGCTACGGCTGCGTGTACTTCGCCCAGGAAATGCTCAAGAACATCCAGAGCGGCTTCGAGGGCAAGCGTGTCTCCATCTCCGGCTCCGGTAACGTCGCGCAATATGCCGCGCAGAAGGTCATGGAGCTGGGCGGCCACGTGGTTTCGCTGTCCGATTCGGGCGGCACCCTGCACTTCCCGGATGGCATGACCTGCGAGCAGTGGGACTACCTGATGGACCTGAAGAACGTCCGTCGCGGCCGCCTGGAAGAAATGGGCGCGCACTTCGGCGTCACCTACCTGGCCGACCAGCGTCCATGGAGCCTGCCGTGCGACATCGCGCTGCCGTGCGCCACGCAGAACGAACTGGACGGCGACGACGCCCGCACGCTGCTGAAGAACGGCTGCATCTGCGTGGCCGAAGGCGCCAACATGCCGTCGACGCTGGAAGCCGTGGACCTGTTCCTCGAGGCCGGCATCCTCTACGCACCGGGCAAGGCCTCCAACGCCGGCGGCGTGGCCTGCTCGGGTCTGGAAATGAGCCAGAACGCCATGCGCCTGCACTGGAGCGCCGGCGAGGTGGACACCAAGCTGCACAGCATCATGCAGTCGATCCACCACGCCTGCGTCGCCTATGGCGAGGAAGCGGACGGCCGGATCAACTACGTCAAGGGCGCCAACATCGCCGGCTTCGTCAAGGTTGCCGACGCCATGCTGGCCCAGGGCGTGGTGTAACCGCTACCGCAAGCCCCAGGCTGCACGCAACAAGAAAAGCCCCCGCCGGGTTGTCCGGCGGGGCTTTTCGTTTGGGGGCCGGACTTGTCCGTAGGGTGGAAAACTCGCGCAGCGATTTTCCACGCGGCACATGCGCCGAAAAGGTGTTGCGCGTGGATGGCTTCGGCCATCCACCCTACGCATCGACTCCGCTTCAGGCATGACGGCCTTCTTAAGGCTCGCGGCTTGTCGCGGTTCTTGCCTACCAGTAATTCTCCACCGCCACCTGTCCTGGCTTGCGGGTCAGCGCGAGGTTGAGGTCGCGGGCCTTCAGCACGGCGCGGGTATCTTCGATCATCTGCGGGTTGCCGCAGAGCATGATCCGCGAATGCTCGGGGGTCAGCTGCAGATCGGCGGCGCGCTCCAGCTCGCCGGTCTCGATCAGCGTGGTGATGCGCGCGTGCAGGGCGCCAGGCACCTGTTCGCGGGTGACCACCGGCAGGTACAGCAGCTTCGACCCCAGCCCTTCCAGATACTCGCGCTGCGGCAGTTCGGCGATCAGCCGCTGATAGGCCAGCTCGCGCGCTTCGCGCACGCTGTAGACGAGGATGATGCGCTCGAAACGCTGCCAGGCCTGGAAATCCTGCAGGATCGACAGGAACGGCGCGATGCCGGTGCCGGTGGCCAACAACCAGAGGTCCTGACCATCGGGGAAACGATCCAGGGTCAGGAAGCCGAAGGCCTGCTTGTCGATCAGCAGCTCGTCGCCGACCTTGAGTCGGCTCAGTTCGCTGGTGAACTCGCCGTCCGGCACGACGATGGAGAAGAAGTCGAGAAACTCGTCGTGCGGCGCAGAGACCATCGAATAGGCGCGCCAGACAATGCAGCCGCTGGGCTTGCGCACGCCGAGGCGGGCGAACTGGCCGGCGCTGAAACGAAATCCCGGATCGCGGCTGGTGCGCAGGGTAAACAGGCTGGGCGTCAGCGTCTGCACCTCGAGCAGGCGCTGGCGGGTGAACTTCTCTTCGCTGGCGGTCATACTTCGCTCCCTCCGAGCCTCTGTCGGACCTGCCGCACGCAGCGTCCGTAACGCCTTGATACTCCTTTCCGACGCCGACAAACACCGCCAGTTCTCATGCCTATTCTCGACACGCCCTACGCCCGCCTCGATCTGATCCGCCAGCCGGAGCAGCCGAACGAGCCGCTGCAGGCCTTCGATGCCGCCGACGAATACCTGCTCGCCGAGCTGCATCCGCGCGCCCTGCCGACGACCACGCGGGTGCTGATTCTCAACGACAGCTTCGGCGCGCTGGCCTGCGCCCTGGCGGCGCATGTCGACGTGACCAGCAGCGGCGACTCGCATCTGGCCCATCTGGCGCTGCAGAAGAACCTGGCGCGCAACGGGCTGCCGGCCGAGCGCGTGCGCTTCGTCCCGGCCAGCGAAGTGGCCCAGGGGCCGTTCGATCTGGTGCTGATTCGCGTACCGAAGACCCTGGCCTTGCTGGAAGAGCAGCTGATTCGCCTGCACGACCAACTGGCGCCGGGCGCACAGGTGATCGCCGCGGCGATGATCAAGCACCTGCCGCGCGCCGCCGGCGAACTGCTGGAGCAGTACATCGGCCCGCTGCAGGCCTCGCTGGCGGTAAAGAAGGCCCGCCTGCTCAGCGCCACGCCAAGCGCGAAACCGGCACCGCGGTCGCCCTACCCGACCAGCTACCAGCTCGAACAGCCGAAACTCGAATTGCTCAACCACGCCAACCTGTTCTGCCGCGAGGGTCTGGACATCGGCACCCGCGCCTTCCTGCCGCATCTGCCCAAGGCGCTGGGCGCGCTGCGCGTGGCCGATCTCGGTTGCGGCAACGGCGTACTCGGCATCGTTTATGCGCTGAACAACCCACAGGCCGAACTGACGCTGGTGGACGAGAGCTACATGGCCGTGCAGTCGGCGCGGGAAAACTGGCAGGCCATTCACGGCGAGCGCCCGGTGGAGATTCGTGCCGGCGATGGCCTCGCCGAGCAGCCGCCGGCCTCGCTGGACCTGGTGCTGTGCAATCCGCCGTTCCACCAGCAGCAGGTGGTCGGCGACTTCCTCGCCTGGCGCATGTTCACCCAGGCCAAGACCGCGCTGCGCCAGGGTGGCGAGCTGTGGATCGTCGGCAACCGCCACCTGGGCTATCACCTCAAGCTCAAGCGCCTCTACGGGCGGGTCGAGCAGGTGGCGGCGACGCCCAAGTTCGTCATCCTGCGTGCGATCAAAGGCTAGCCCGGCACCAGCATGTCGGCAGCCACCTCGCGGCGCTTGCTGCGGCCGGCCAGGCGCTCGACCAGCGTCAGGGCGAACTCCAGCGCGGTCGCCGGGCCCTGGCTGGTGATGCAGTTGCCGTCGACCACCACCGGCTGATCGACGAACACGCTGCCGCCCAGCCTGTCGCTCATGCCCGGATAGCAGGTGACGCGCCGCCCCTTGAGCACCCCATAGGCATGCAGCGCCACCGCCGGCGCGGCGCAGATCGCGGCGAACTCGCGACCGCCAGCCGCCTGCTGACGCACCCGCTCGGCCAGCGGCTCCAGCTCGCCGAGCGTCTGCGCGCCGGGCATGCCGCCGGGCAGCACGATCAGGTCGAAGTCCTGCGCCAGCACGTCAAGCAGCATGGCATCGGCGGTGATCCGCGTGCCGCGCGCGCAGGTCAGCATGCGTCGCTCCTCGGCGCTGGCGACGGTGACGTCGAGGTCGGCGCGGCGCAGCACGTCGATCAGGGTGACGGCTTCGAGATCCTCGGAACCGTCGGCGATCGGAATCAGGACACGTTTGCTCATGGGCTTCTCCTGCTCGATGGAAATTCAAACGCACGTTCGGGCGGTGTAACATGCGCCGCCTTTGCGAGCGCCCTACGGATGGGCTTTGCTGTAGCAGGCCCACCTCCCCCACGACCGGCACGAGAGAATCGACCATGCTGGAAAAGCTGTTCCAACTCAAGGCGCACGGCACCAACGTGCGTACCGAGATCCTGGCCGGTGTCACCACCTTCCTGACCATGGCCTACATCCTCTTCGTCAACCCGAGCATCCTCAGCGAAACCGGCATGGACAAGGGCGCGATCTTCGTCGCCACCTGCCTGGCGGCGGCCATCGGTTCGGCGGTGATGGGCCTGATCGCCAACTACCCGATCGCCCTGGCGCCAGGCATGGGCCTCAACGCCTTCTTCACCTACACCGTGGTGCTGGGCATGGGCCACACCTGGCAGGTCGCGCTCGGCGCGGTATTTGTCTCCGCGTGCCTGTTCTTCCTGCTGTCGATCTTCAGAATCCGCGAGTGGATCATCAACAGCATCCCACTGGAACTGCGCTCGGCCATCGCCGCGGGCATCGGCCTGTTCCTCGCGTTGATCGCCCTGCAGAGCGCCGGCATCGTCGTCGACAACCCGGCGACCCTGGTCGGCATGGGCGACCTCGGCAAGCCGCAGGCGCTGCTGGCGATCCTCGGCTTCTTCCTGATCATCGGCCTGGAAGCCCGCGGCGTCACCGGCGCGGTGCTGATCAGCATCCTCCTGGTGACGGTCATCAGCATCCTGCTCGGGGTGTCCGAGTTCGGAGGCGTGGTGTCGATGCCACCGTCGCTGGCGCCGACCTTCCTGCAACTCGACATCATGGGCGCGCTGGATGTGGGGCTGGTCAGCGTGATCTTCGCCTTCCTCTTCGTCGACCTGTTCGACAACTCCGGCACGCTCATCGCGGTGGCGAAGAAGGCCGGCTTGATGCGCAAGGACGGCTACCTGCCGAAGATGGGCCGCGCGCTGATCGCCGACAGCACCGCGGCGCTCGGCGGCTCGCTGCTGGGCACCTCGACCACCACCAGCTACATCGAATCGGCCGCGGGCGTCAGCGCCGGCGGGCGTACCGGGCTGACCGCCATCGTGGTTGCCGTGCTGTTCCTGCTGGCGCTGTTCTTCGCGCCGCTGGCCGGCAGCGTACCGGCGTTCGCCACCGCGCCGGCACTGCTGTTCGTTGCCGTGCTGATGGCCTCCGGCCTTGCCGAGATCGACTGGCATGACCTCACCGTCGCCGCGCCGGTGCTGATCACCGCCCTGGCGATGCCGCTGACCTACTCCATCGCCACCGGTATCGCCTTCGGCTTCATCGCCTGGGTCGCCGCCAAGTTCCTCGCCGGCCGCGCGCGCGAGCTGAGCGTGGCGATGTGGGTGCTGTCGGCGCTGTTCGTGGTCAAGCTGGCATTCCCCGGCTGATCGCGGCCGCCGCTCAGGTCGGGCGACCACGCGCGCCCGGCCTGACAACCCTCCCCGCCGTCCGTACAATCGTCGCCCCACCGCTGGCGCTCGCCCAGCCGCCCGCCGCCGGCTCCATCACGCAACGACCGCCGCCATGACCCAGCTTCGCTTCGACCCCGCCCGCTACGACAGCCAACTCGCCGAGAAGGCCGCGCGCCTGCAGGCACTGCTCGCGCCCTTCGCCGCACCCGCCGCGCAGGTCTTCGACTCGCCACGCGAGCACTACCGCCTGCGCGCCGAATTCCGCCTGTGGCGCGAAGACGGCCAGCGCCACTACGCGATGTTCGAGCCGGGCGACAAGCACAAGGCGATCCTGATCGACGAGTTCCCCATCGCCAGCCGCCGCATCAATGAGCTGATGCCACAACTGAAAGCCGCCTGGCAGGCATCGGAAGTGCTGAGCTTCAAGCTGTTCCAGGTGGAATTTCTCACCACCCTGGCAGGCGACGCGCTGATCACCCTCGCCTACCACCGTCCGCTGGACGAGGCCTGGCAGGCCGCAGCCGAGCAGCTCGCCGCGCAACTGGGCGTCAGCCTGGTCGGCCGCTCCAAGGGCAAGCGCATCGTCATCGGCCGCGACTACGTGGAAGAAGCACTGGTCGTCGCCGGACGGACATTCCGCTATCGCCAACCGGAGGGCGCCTTCACCCAGCCCAACGGCGAGGTCTGCCAGAAGATGCTCAACTGGGCCTTCGACGCGCTCGGTCAGCGCGATGACGACCTGCTGGAGCTATACTGCGGCAACGGCAACTTCACCCTGCCGCTGGCCACCCGCGTGCGCCGCGTGCTGGCCACCGAGATCAGCAAGACCTCGGTCAACGCCGCGCTGGCCAATATCGCTGACAACGGCATCGACAACATCGAGCTGGTGCGGCTCTCCGCCGAGGAGCTGACCCAGGCCCTCAACGAGGTGCGGCCGTTCCGCCGCCTCGCCGATATCGATCTGAAGAGCTACGACTTCGGCAGCGTCTTCGTCGACCCACCGCGCGCCGGCATGGACCCGGACACCTGCGAACTGACCCGTCGCTTCGAGCGCATCCTCTACATCTCCTGCAACCCGGAAACCCTGGCGCAGAACATCGCCCAGCTGGCCGACACCCACCGCATCGAACGCTGCGCGCTGTTCGACCAGTTCCCCTACACCCACCACATGGAGTCCGGGGTGCTGCTGGTCCGCCGCTGAGCCACACCCAGCGCCGCGACACGGCGGATAAGGCTGCGCCGTTATCCGCCCTACACCCCGTCGATCACCCGATGCGCAGGCTGGAAAACGGCCAACGGCCTTACCCACACGTCAGTATTCGACCTGCAGTTCGGCGCTGCGCGGTTCGGCTTGGCAGGCCAGCGCCCAGCCCTGACGCACCTCGCTTTCGCTCAGCACCTGGTTGCTGCGCATGCTCACGCTGCCCTCCACCACCCGGCACTTGCAGGCGGCGCAGACACCCGAGCGGCACGCGCTCGGCGGTTGCAGGCCAGCCTGTTCCATGGCCTCCAGCAGCACCTCGCCGCGCGGCACGTCCAGCTCGTGACGGCGACCGTCGAGCGCGACCCGCAGGCGGCTGCGGCGCCCGCCCGGTGCGGCCGTCGGCGCTGCGGCGGCAAAGCGTTCCAGATGGATACGCGCCGCATCCACACCCCGCTCGCCCAGCGCGGCACCGGCGGCATCCATGAACGGCTGCGGCCCGCAGATGAAGGCGTCGGCCACCGTCCAGTCGGCAATCTTCGTGGCAATCGCCGGGCCGCTCGGCACACCCTGCTCGGCATCGAGCCAGATGCGCAGCTGCAGGCGCTCGGGGTAACGCGCAGACCACTCGGCCAGCTCCTCGGCAAAGATCAGCGAGGCGGCATCGCGGCTGGCATAGAACAACCGTACCTGCCCGCTGCCCTCGACCAGCGCCGCCTGCAGGATCGCCATCAGCGGCGTGATACCGCTGCCGGCGCCGAGCAGCAGCAGATCGTCATCCAGGTTGCGCGGCACGAACACGCCGGCCGGCGGCAGCGCCTCGATGCAATCGCCCGCCTGCAGGTTGTCCAGCAGCCAGTTCGACGCGCGGCCGCCGGGCACCCGCTTGATGGTGATGCGCAGCGCGCCATCCGCCTGCGGCCGCTGCGACAGCGAGTAGCAGCGCAGCAGCGCCGGCTCGGCAGCGGGCACCTTCAGCGTGAGGAACTGCCCCGGCTGCGCGGCAAAGCGTGCGCGCTGGGCGGCCGGCACCTGCAGGGTGAACGAGCAGCTGTCGGCGGTTTCGGCCTGGCGTGAGACGATGCGCAGACGGGTGAACTCCCCGGCGGCAGGCGCCGGCACCGATGCGAACGCGGTCGCGACCGACGTCGTTGCCGGTGTCGACGTCGAAGCCGAAGGTGCAGTCGAAGCCGGCCCCGCCTTGGGCACGCCGCGCAGCATCGGCCATACCGACTTGCGGCGGAACAGCAGCACATAGCCGACATGCAGGCCGATCAGCCACAGCCCCAGGTTGGCGAAGAACTCGTGCACCTCCTCGGCATCGCCCATCCAGCCGATGAAATCGATGTCGCTGGCAGCGCCGAAGACATCCGGCCCCACGCCCGGCAGCGCGGCCAGCACATCGCCGTTATCGACCATGCCCAGGCCGACCAGGCTGGCGACGGCGAAACTGCCCAGCGCGCCGACCGTCAGCCACTTGCCGAGGCTCGACAGGCCGGGCTTGCTCCGCTGGCCCTTCGGCGGCAGCAGCTGCGGGAAGCCGCGCAGGCGCAGCGGCACGATCAGCAGGCGCCACACCAACAGCGCGACCAGGCCGTAGCCCAGCCAGATATGCAGCGTCTCGGCGTCGTCACCGCTGAGGTAGGCGCCAAGAAAGAAACCGGCCAGCAGCCAGTGGAACAGACGGAAACGATTGAAAGCAGCCACGACGGCGATCCTCTTTGATGGATGCCGTCTTTGTATTCCCGCGAGCTGAAACGAAACTGAACGCCACCGGCCGCTGCGGTTCAGCTTGGCGTAAGGCAGCGCGCCTAGGCTGCGCTCATTCCCAACCGGAGAGCGCACCATGAAAGCCCGCTGGATCATCCTCCTGTCCTGCTGCCTGAGCCTGCCGGCCCTGGCCGAAACCGAACACCCGCTGCTGGCCGGCTACGCCGCCCAGGCGCGCCAGGAGAATCCGAACTTCGCCGGTTTCTCCGCCGAGCGCGGCAAGGCGCTGTACTTCGCCGAGGAGCAGCGCGACGGCAAGACCATGAGCTGCACCACCTGCCACACCGCCGACCCGCGCCAGCCCGGCAAGACCCCGGCGCACCGCAAGGTCGATCCGCTGGCGCCGGCAGCCAACCCCGAGCGCTTCACCGATCTGAAGAAGGTCGAGAAATGGTTCCGCCGCAACTGCGACGACGTCTACGCCCGTGAATGCACCGCGCAGGAGAAGGGCGACTTCATCAGCTGGATCGACAGCATCAAATAGGAGCCGGCCATGAAGATTGCACCCCTCGCCGCCGTCGCCGGGCTGGGCCTGACCCTGGTACTGGCCGGCCTCAGCTTCGCTGATGACGACGACCATCACGAGCGCAAGGGCTACAAGCGGCCCAAGCGCCTGACGGTACCCAGCGACGCACCGCTGGTGTGGAAGGAAGAATGCGCGGCCTGCCACATGCTCTATTCTCCCGGCCTGCTGCCTGCCGATGCCTGGCGCGAGCAGATGCGCACCCTGGGCGATCACTACGGCAGCAACGCGTCGCTGGACCCGGTGCAGGAAAAGGAAATCCTCGACTTCCTGGTCCGCGCCTCGGCCGCCAACCGCCTACCGGTGGAGCCGTCACCCACCGCCGGCGAGCCGCCACGCATCAGCCAGACGCGCTGGTTCGAGCACAAGCATGACGAAGTCAGCGAAGCCAAGTTCTCCCGCGAGTCGGTCGGCGGCCGCTTCAACTGCGTAGCCTGCCATCGCGACGCGGAAAAAGGCGACTTCGACGAGGACCGGGTGAAGATTCCACGCTGAGGCAAAAATAACCGGAACATTTCGCCAACCGTTGCGTTATATCCCTGCGGCAACCCGGCCGGCAGCGTATGCGGTCAGCCCAGACGAGCGCTTAATGAACGACAGCGAACAGGACCTCATCCAGCAGGCCGCGCGTGGTGATCGCCAGGCGTTCGGCACGCTGGTGCGCGTCCATCAGGCGCGGGTCTACCACTTCCTCCGTCGCCTGCTCGGCAGCACCGACGAGGCCGCGGACCTGACCCAGGAAACGTTCATCCGCGCCTTCCAGGCACTGCCCAGATGGCGCCCGGAGGCACGCTTGCAAACCTGGCTGTTGCAGATCGCGCGCAATGCCGCGCTGGATACGCTGCGCCAGCGGCAGCGCTACGTCGACGTGGCGCCGGAGGAGCAGGCCGAGCCGGTCGATCCGGCGCCGTCGCCGCTAAGCCGACTGCAGAGCGCGCGCGATCTGGCATTGCTGGAACGCTTGCTGGCCCGCCTGCCCCACGAACAGCGCGAGATCCTGCTGCTGCGCGAGGTGGAAGGGCTGGCCTACGACGAACTGGCCGCCACGCTGCAGCTCAACGCCGGCACCGTCAAGTCGCGCCTGGCGCGCGCCCGCGAGGCGCTGCTGCACGGCTACCGTCAGGCCAACGGAGGCACCCTCGATGACTGAGCACCTGGACATGGCGACGCTGTCCGCCTACCTCGACAACCAACTCGACGCCGCCGAACAGCGCCACGCCGACGGCCACCTGGCGGTTTGTCCGCAGTGTCGCGCGACGCTGGCCGAACTCGACGGGCTCGGCCAGGGCTTGCGTGCGCTGGCCTGTCCGGAGCTGCCGGCCGGGTTGCAGGCGCGTCTGCAGCGGCCCTTTGCGCCGCCACCCGCGCGCAGCGGGTGGGCGCGCCACTGGGCGCAGGGTATCGGTGCCGCGGCGTCGGTTCTGCTCGGCCTGCTGCTCGGCTACACCCTGCCCGGCCAGCCGTCGGGCAGCTCACCCAGCCACGACCTGCTCGCCGTCCTCGGCAGCGCGCCACCCGGCGCGCTCTGCGCGCGTCCCGAATTCTGCTATCTGAAGGTAAACCTGAAATGAGCAACACCACCCTGCGCAACGCCCTGGCCCTGTCCGTGCTGGTCAACGTCGGCGTGCTCGCCGGCCTCGGCTGGCAGAAACTCAGTCACGACGGCCTGCCGATGCCCTCCGGCGCACCGACCGAACTGTCGCGCGAGCTGCAACTGAGCGCCAGCCAGCTGCAGCGCTGGCACGATGCCGAGGCGCCGTTCCTGGCCTACCTGCGCGCCTCCAACGCCAGCCTCGGCGAACACCGCAACCGGCTGATCGAGGCGATCTTCGCCGAACAGGTGGACCGCACGGTGATCGACGCCGAGCAGGCGAAGATCGCCGAACTGCAGAACGAACAGCAGCGCCTGCTCATCGACCAGCTGCTGCAGGAGCGCGAGATCCTCGAACCGCAGCAGCGCGCGCGGCTGGCCCAGGTGCTCACGCAGCAGTCGTTCGGCACCGACAGCATCGAGCAACTGCACCGCAAATGACCAATTGCACCGCGCCATGGAACAAATCCATCGCGCCTGCGTTAGAACATCAGGAGCCGCACTTCGCCGGCTCGCTCAATGGAGTTCTATCGATGATCCGCAAACCCCAGGCGCTCGCCCTCGCCATCATCCTCGCCGGCACCCTCGGCCATGCCGGCGCCAGCCTCGCCGCCACCAGTCATGACCACGGCCACGTCGAAGGCGCGCCGGCGCTGCAACTCGATGCCGGCAAGCGCTGGGCCACCGATGCGCCGCTGCGCCAGGCGATGGGCACCATCAACCACGACATGCGCCAGGCACTGCCGGCGATCCATGAGGACCGTCTGCCCGCCGCCCGCTATGGCGAACTGGCCGAGACGGTGCGTGGCCAGGTCGCCTACATGGTGGAGAACTGCAAGCTGAGCGCCGAGGCCGACGCGCAGCTGCACCTGATCATCGCTCAGCTGCTCGCCGGCGCCGACGCCATGAGCGGCGCCCCGGCCGGTCAGCGCGACGGCGCGGTGACGGTGGTCGGCGCGCTGGGCGACTACGCCACTTACTTCGCCGACGACAGCTTCAAGCCGCTGGAACACTGATCGCCGCCGCTCAGCCCTTGTCCGGTCGCGCCGGCGTGACCGCTTTCACCGCAAGCGGCACCTCGGCGGTCACCGCGTCCGACTCGCCCTCGCCGCTGCGATCGCCACTGGTGTTGGCCAGCAGGCTGGCGGTGGCGGTCTGTAGATAGGCGTGCAGCTGGCGCAGCAGCTGCGGCTGATCCTCGGCCGCGGCGATCCGCTCGCCCGCAGGTGCGCGGCCCAGGCGATAGCGATACAGCCGCGCCGGCTGTTCCTTGGGCTGCACCAGCACCCGATCACCACGGATCAGCGCCACGGTCTGATCGCTGCCCGACGGCTTGACGATGCCGAACCCCGGATCGTCCGCCGCCAGGCTGAGCAGGTCGCGGCCCCAGCATTGGTGACGCACCTCGCCACCGAGGCGGCCCATGATGGTCGGCACCACATCCACCTGCGTACCGACCACCTCGCGACGGCTGCCGAAACGCTCGGTGATGCCGGGGGCGATCAGCAGCAGCGGCACGTGGAAGCGCAGCAGGTCCATCTCGGTGACTTCCTCCGGCGCGCCGAACCCGTGGTCACCGACCACCACGAACAGCGTCTGCTTGAACCAGGGTTCGTGGCGTACCCGCTCGAAGAACTGCCCCAGCGCCCAATCCGCATAGCGCATCGCCGTCAGGTGCGCATCCAGCGCGCCGTGGCCCTGCACCGCGGCCACCGGCAGCGGGTCCGGCAGCGCGTAGGGCGTGTGGTTGGACAGCGTCTGCAGCAATGCATAGAACGGCGCGCCGTTATCCAGCTTGCCCAGCTCGTCGGCGGCACGGGCGAACATGTCCTGATCGGAAACGCCCCAGGTCGGGTCGGAAACCACCGGATTCACATAGTCGTTGCGGCCGACGAAGCGCTTCATGCCCTGGTTGCCGAAGAACCCCGCCTGGTTGTCCCAGGCGAAATCGCCGTTGTAGACGTAAACGTTGTCGAACGCCCGCGCACCGAGCAGCTGCGGCAGGCCGGAGAAGCGATGGCCGCCTTCGGGCGTCTGCATCAGGTACTCGAAGCCGGGCAGGTTGGGAAAGCAGGCCATGCTGGCGAACATGCCCTGGTGGGTGTGGGTGCCGTTGGCGAAGAAACGCTCGAACAACAGCCCCTCGCCGACCAGGCGGTCGAAGTTCGGCGTGATGCCGTCGGCACTGCCAAGCGCGCCGACATAGCGGCCGGCGAAGCTCTCCATGAGGATCACCACCACGTTACGCACCGCCAGCTGGCCGTCGGCCGGCGGCAGGAAGTCACGGCGCACCGGCGCCAGCTCGGCATCCACCAGCCGGTCGTTGGCGGTCAGCAGCAGCTCGCGGGCGATCGCCTGCGCATCCGCAACCGGCAGTGTCGCCTTCCAGCTGTTGTCGCGATGGCTCGAGAAGCGGTTGCGCGCCGCATCGTAGAGCGACAGCGTGGCGTTCTGCCCGAGGTGGTTGGCGAAGGTCGAGGCGGTGGTGAAGGCATCGCCCCAGCGCAGCGGCGGGCCCTGACGCAGCGTGCCGCGCGCGGCCACCACGCTGACCACCAGCAACACGCCGAACACCGCGAACCGCGCCGGCCAGCTCGCGCCGCGGGCCGGCGCGTTCGCCAGGCGCGGCGGCGCGGCGCGGGTGCGCCGCTCCAACCAGCCGAGCAGCGCGAACAGCGCGGCGCTCGCCGCGAGCCACGCGGCCAGCAACCGCAGCACCGGAAAGCCATGCCAGAGCATGCTCAGCACCGTCGCCGGGTCTTCCTGCAGGTACTGGAACACCAGGCTGTTGAGGCGCTGGTGAAACTCGCGATAGAAGTTCAGCTCGATCAGCCCGAGCAGGATCGCCACACTGGCGCAGGTGCCCAGCCACAGCTGCTGCAGCCGGCGAGCGGCCATTGCCCGGGGACTGAGCACCGCGAGCAGCAGCGGCACGAGGATGTACACCGTCACCCGCAGGTCAAAACGCAGGCCGTTGCCGAACGCCTCGACGAAACTGGCCAGCGGTGTACTGCCGATCAGCTCGCGGTTGAACAGCAGCAGGCCCAGGCGCAGCAGGGCGAACAGCGCCAGCAGCGCCACGGCGCTGGCGAGGATGAAGCGCAGGTGTGCGGCGAGACCGGAGCCGCGCGAGAAGGAACGCATGCGATGTCCTTTCAGAAAATGCGGATCAGAGCAGGATCACGCCCCAGACCAGGCCGACCAGGCACAGCGCCAGCAGTTGCGCGGCGCTGCCCATGTCCTTGGCCCGCGCGGATAGCGGATGCAGGGCGAGGGAGATGCGGTCGACGGTCGCCTCGATGGCCGAGTTGAGCAGCTCGACGATCAGCCCGAGCACCACCGCACCGATCAGCACCGCGCGCTCGACGCGGCTGACGTCGAGCAGCAGCGCGACGGGGATCAGCAGCAGGTTCAACCACACCAGCTGGCGGAACGCCGCTTCGCCGGCATAGGCCGCGCGCAGCCCTGCCACCGAATAACCGGCGGCATTGCAGATGCGCGCCAGTCCGCCGCGCCCTTTCAAGGCTGCGGCGGCGTTCGCCGCAGCGTCGGCGGCCGTTGGCGTCGGTTCAGATGACATGAAGATCGGCTCCGCTGGCGGTGGTGTGCGCGGCGAGCAGGCGCAACCAGTCCTCGACGGGCATCGACTGGCGGTGCCGATTGAGCTGGCGCAGGTCGTGGCGTGCCGCAGCGCTGCGGCGCAACCGGCGGCGGCTCTTTTCCAGATCGAGCAGCGCAACCTCGACCCAGGCTGCATCGCCTGCGCCATGCACGCGTAGGAAGATGTGCTTGGGATAGCAGCAGCCGTGCTGCCAGCGCGCCCGGTGAATGCGGCTCAGGGCCACGCCAACCGCCGCCAGCATGCGCTGGTGGACGAGCGTGCCGTGGCGCGCGGCGTGACCGTCGCGGTACCAGCTCTCCAGGCTGACGAAACCGTCCAGCTCGGCGGTGATCAGCAGCGCCTGCCACTGCCCGGCCTGCTGGCGCGTACCGCAGTAGATCACCTGCGGCACGCGCACCCCGGCGTCGGCAAAGGCCTGCAAGGCGCGCAGTTCGCGCAGCGCGGTGGGCCGGCCGAACGGATGGGCGAGCGTGCGATACAGATGGCCGACCTGGCGCTTGCAATACAGCAGCGGCTGCCCGGCATCGCGCAGGCGCAGGCGCTGTACGCCGCTTTCGCCATCGCGGCGCTGGTTGGGCGCCTCGACCCATTCGCCGTGAGTGTCCCACCAGCGCTGGAAGGTGCTGGTCAGGGTTTCGCGGGCCGGCAGTTCGAGTGGCTGATTCATGCTCACCCCCGCTTGCGCAGCACGTAGACCCGCCACATGGCGTAGCCGGGCAGGAAGTCGCGGTGCTCGAGGATCTCGAAACCGGCCTGAGCGAACTCTGCCTCGATGGTCGAACGGGCGACGACGAAGCGGTTCTGGTTGTCCTTGGCCGGCCGCCGACGCTCCAGACGCTTGCGCTTCCAGGCCTTGTAGTTGCCGTCCACCCACAGCGAGACGATCAGCGTGTCGCGGGTGACGCGGTGGAACTCGCGCAGCATCGCCAGGCGGTGCTGCGGGTCGGCGATGTGGTGCAGCAGGCGCATGCAGAAGATGCAATCCACCGCGTTGTCGCCCATGTCGATGGCGAACGCCGAGGTCTGGAAGGTTTCCACGCGCCTGACCACCTCCGGCGGCTGCGCGCCCTGGGCGATGGCCAGCATGTCGGCGGAATTGTCCGCGGCGAAGATCATCCGGCTCGGATGCTCGGCCAGCAGCGGCCAGAAGCGTCCGGCGCCACAGGGCAGGTCGAGCACCAGATCGGGATCGCCGGCGACCTTCAGCGCCCGCCGCGCCAGCTGCTCGTCACGCCAGTGCGACAGGCGCCGCGCCAGGCCGTCCTGGTGCTTTTCCAGGTACTGATGGGCGTGCTCGCGATCGTACTTGCGCGAGAACTCCAGTTCGATGGGGCTCGATCTCGTCATGGCGGGCGTTCCGGTTGGGATGGTGCCGCCACACTAGCGAGGCCGGGATCAAGGCCCTGTCAAAAGAACGTGAAAAAAACGTCAAATGACGCGATGCGACAAGCGCACCCGGAAACAGCTGCCCTGCGGCTCGCGCGACGTCATGCCGACGTCCCAGCCCTGGTGCGCGCAGATCCGCTTGACCAGTGACAGCCCCAGGCCCAGCCCCTCGCCGCGCCCCTCGGCGCCGCGCACGAACGGCTGGAACATGCGCTCCTGCTGGTCCGGCGGAATGCCCACGCCACTGTCCTCGACGCGAAAACCGCCGTCGGCAAGCACCAGCGTCACGCTGCCGCTGTCGGTGTAGTGCAACGCGTTGCGCAGCAGGTTGGACATTACCGTGCCGAGCAGCGTGCGGTTGTAGGCGCCGTGGTCATCGCCCTCGATCTTCAGCGCGAAGTCCAGACCCTTCTCCGCCAGCAGCGGCCCCCAGCGCTCGCTCTGCTCGGCGGCGACACTGGCCAGCGTCGCGTCGCCGGCGAACGAGGCCTGCTCCGGACGCGCGCGCGCGAGCAGCAGGAAGGTTTCCACCAGCTCATGCATTTCCTGCGCGGCACGCTGGATGCGCGCCGCCTGCTGTTGCGCCCGCGGCGGCAGCGCGGCCTGCCCGAGCAGTTCGCAGGCGCCGAGCACCACCATCAGCGGGGTGCGCAGCTCGTGACTGACGTCGGCAGTGAACAACCGCTCGCGTTCCAGGGTCCGGCGTAGCTGACCAAGCGTGCTGTCGAACGCGGCGGCCAGATGGCCCACCTCGTCGTCCGGATACTGCAGGGCCAGCGGTGGCGCCAGCGGATGCAGCTGGTCGCGATGGCGCACCTGGTTGGCCAGCCGGCTGACCGGCGCCATCACCCGGTTCGCCATCAGCCGCCCCAGCCCCCAGGCACCCAGCACGCTGAGCACGAAGCCGGCGAGCACCACGTTGAACAGCGCGTTCTCGCGTGCCTCGAACTCGTTCTGATCTTCCATCAGCACGTAGCGCTCGCCCGCCCGGTCGCGGACGAACACATAGAAGGCCTCGTCGTCGCGCACCAGTTCGGTGAACCCCGGCGCGAGCGCGGCAAGCTCTTCGGGCAGGCCGTACTGCGGCAAGCCGGAGGCGAAGAAGCGCGTACTGGCATCCAGGCGTGGCGCCTGGCCGTGGGCCAGATCGACATCGAGCACGGTGTCCATCTCGCGGCTCATTTCCTCGGTGACCAGTTGCGCCTCGATGAAGTACACCACCGCCACGATGCCGATGGAAAACACGCCGCTGACCAGCAGCGTCATCAGTGTGAAGGCGATGACGATGCGCCGCGCGAAGGGCTGTCTAGCGAGCATCGCCGTCCTCCGCCAGACGGAAACCGACGCCATGCACGGTGTGCAGCAGCGGCCGGTCGAAGGGCTTGTCGAGTACCTGGCGCAGCTGATGGATGTGGCTGCGCAGGCTGTCGCTGTCGGGAATGTCGTCGCCCCACAGCGCCTCTTCCAGCTGTTCGCGGCGCACCACCGCCGGACTCTTCTGCATCAGCAGCGCCAGCAGCTTGTGGCCGATGGGGTTGAGCCGCAGCGGCTGACCGGCACGGCTGGCCTGCAGAGTGTCGAGATCGTAATGCAGGTCGCCGACCTGCAGTTGGCGTTTGCGCGCGCCCTGGCTGCGCCGCAGGATCGCCTCGATGCGCGCCACCAGCTCGGACAGCGCGAACGGCTTGACCAGATAGTCGTCGGCGCCCACGCCCAGCCCTTGCAGGCGGTCGGCCAGGGCATCACGCGCGGTGAGCATGATGATCGGCGTATCGCGTCCGGCGTCCTCGCGCAGGCGCTTGCACACCTGGTAGCCGTCGATGCCCGGCAGCATCACGTCCAGCACGATCAGGTCGTAGTCCTGGGTGGCGGCCAGGTGCAGGCCGCCGAGGCCGTCCTGCGCGCAGTCGACCACGTAGCCCTTGAGTTCCAGATAGTCCAGCACGTTGGCCAGGATGTCGCGGTTGTCTTCGATGACCAGGATGCGCATGTCGCCTCACGCGGATGACGAAATTTTCACGGCTTCTTTACGAAGGCCTCACGAGGGCACGCGCAGACTCCGGCGCGTTCAACCTCGCCGTGGAATCATACGATGCCTCTTCTGCGCCATGCTCAGCTTCGTTACCTGTCCCTGCTGCTCGGCCTCTGGCTGGGTGTGTTCCTGCTCACCCGCAGCGTGCTGCTCGCCGCCCACTGGACGGACGCCGTCAGCGGGGCGGGCAGTCTGCTGCAGATCTACGCCGTGGGGCTGGTCTATGACCTGGCCTACCTGGCCTTCGCCGCGCTACCGCTGGCGCTCTACCTGCTGGCGTGCCCGACGCGCATCTGGCACAGCCGCTGGCACCGGCTCGCGCTGCAACTGCTGCTCGGCCTGAGCCTGTACGCGATGCTGTTCACCGCGCTCGCCGAATGGCTGTTCTGGGACGAGTTCGGCGTGCGCTTCAACTTCATCGCCGTGGACTATCTGGTGTATTCCGACGAGGTGCTCGCCAACATTCGCGAGTCCTACCCGGTCTTCGTCCTGCTGACGCTGCTGGCGCTGCTCACGCTGCTCGCCATGAGCGCACTGCAGCCACTGCTGCGCCGCGCGCTGGCCGCGCCGAGCCTGGGCCGACGCGGGCGTGGAACGGCCCTGGCCAGCCTGCTGGCGGCGGCGCTCGGTGCCGGGCTGCTGGTCGGCCAGGACTTCCCACGCGGCAGCGGCGGCAACGCCTACCAGCGCGAACTGGCGAGCAACGGCCCGTTCCAGTTCTTCGCCGCGTTCCGCAACAACGAGCTGGACTACCCGCAGTTCTACGCCACGCTGCCCGAGCAGGCGGTCGGCAACGACCTGCGCGCCGAAGTCGGCGAGCCGAATGCGCGGTTCATCGGCAGTGATCCGCTGGACATCCGCCGGGTGATCGACAATCCGGGCGCGGCGCGACCACTGAACATCGTGCTGGTCACGGTGGAGAGCCTCAGCGCCAAATACCTCGGCAGCTTCGGCGACAGCCGCGGGCTGACGCCCAACCTCGACGCGCTGCGCCGGCAAAGCCTGTTCTTCACCGATTTCTACGCCACCGGCACGCGCACCGACCGAGGCCTGGAGGCCATCACCCTGTCGGTGCCGCCGACGCCGGGGCGTTCGATCGTCAAGCGCATCGGCCGCGAGAGCGGCTTCGCCAGCCTCGGCCAGCAGCTCGCCAGCAAGGGCTACGACAGCGTGTTCCTCTACGGCGGGCGCGGCTATTTCGACAACATGAGCGCGTTCTTCAGCGGCAACGGCTACCGCGTGGTCGACCAGAGCAGCGCGGACGAGGCGGACATCCACTTCAAGAACGCCTGGGGCATGGCCGACGAGGACCTCTACCGGCTGGCGCTACGCGAGGCCGACGCCGATCACGCCGCCAGCAAGCCGTTCCTGCTGCAGCTGATGACCACCTCCAACCACCGTCCCTACAGCTACCCGGACGGACGCGTCGACATTCCTTCCGGCGAAGGCCGCGAAGGCGCGGTGAAGTACACCGACTACGCCATCGGCGAATTCCTCGCCCAGGCGCGCGGCAAGCCATGGTTCGCCAACACCCTGTTCGTCTTCGTCGCCGACCACACCGCCGGCAGCGCCGGCTCGCAGGACCTGCCGGTGCCCAGCTACCACGTCCCGCTGTTCATCTACGCCCCGGGGCTGATCGCGCCGCGCGAATTCACCGGCGTGGCCAGCCAGATCGATCTGGCGCCGACCCTGCTCGGCCTGTTGAACATGGACTACGTCTCGACCTTCTTCGGCCGCAACCTGTTGCGCGAGGACGCCGCGCCGGGCCGCGCGCTGATCGGCAACTATCAGCACCTGGGGCTGTTCGACGGCCAGGACCTGGCGATCCTCAGCCCGCGCCAGGGCATGCGCCGCCACGACGACGCGCGCGGCGCGAGCCGTGAGACCAGCGCCGCGGCGGACGATCCGCTGGTTCGCCGCGACATCGCCTACTACCAGGGCGCCAGCTACGACTACCAGCATGCGCTGCTCAGCTGGCAGCCCACGCAGCCGCCGGCCGACCGGCTCAGCCAACGCTAACCCCTCGCCGGCGCCGCCCGCGGCGCCTCTGGAGTCCCCCATGTCCGTTCTCGCGCCAACCGTCGACGGCAGCCGGCCGTTCAACTTCCTCCTCGGCTTCGGCCTGCCCGCGCTGTTGATGGCGGCGCTGCTGATCGGCGAACCGAGCCAGCTGGATTTCGCCCTGTCGCGGCTGTTCTACGAGCCCGGCGCGGGCTTCGTCGGCCGGCACAGCTGGCTGCTCGAGGATTTCCTGCATGACCGCGTCAAGCAGTTGGTGATCCTGATCGGCGTGCTGGCCATCGCCGGCTTCCTGCTCAGCCTGCTGCCCACACGCCTGGCGCGCTGGCGCCGCCCGCTGGGCTACCTGGTGCTGGCGCTGGGGCTGTCGACCAGCATCGTCTCGCCGCTGAAAACCCTCACCGGCGTGCATTGCCCCTGGAGCCTGAGCGAGTTCGGCGGCACGGAGACGTTCACGCCGCTGCTCGCCGACCGCGCGCCGACGCTGAAGCCGGGACGCTGCTGGCCCGGCGGCCACGCGTCGGCCGGTTTTTCGCTGCTGGCGCTGTACTTCGTCCTGCGCGACCGCCGCCCGCGCCTGGCGCATATCGCGCTGGGCGTGGCGCTGGCTCTGGGCACACTGATGTCGGCGGGGCGGGTGATGCAGGGTGCGCACTTTGCCTCGCACAACCTGTGGACGCTGCTGTTCGACTGGACGATCTGCCTGGCCTGCTACCGGCTGCTGCTCTACCGTCGCGCAGCGACGCCAGCACCAGGCATCGTTGCGACCGCCGCGACCTAGGCGGCGGCCTGGCGCCGCCGGTCAGCGATGCAGGGCCTGCGCCTTGGCCTGATCGACATGGTGGCGCCACTCGCGGTCGCGCTGGCGCTCCAGCGCATTGCCGCGCCGCTCGGCGAGCTCGCTGCGCGCCTGCGGCAATGCCTGGCACTGGCGATAGCCATCGTTCCAGCCCTCGGCATACAGCGGCTGGCCCAGGTAACGCGGCACGTCCTTGCGGAACTGCACCAGCGCGCCGCCGGCCTGGCGGCCACTGGCGCAGCCGTCGCCGAAACCGGCGGCGTATTCCGGCGGATAGGCGTCCGACAGCTGAGGCGTCGCACTCTGGCAGCCGGCCAGGGAGAACCCGGCGAGCAGCAGCGCCAGCAGAGTCGGGCGATTATGGCGAGCGGAACGAAGCAGACGAGCGGTCATCAGGGCACCCCGGCGTGGCAGGCAGGAAGCCGGGGCGCAGTGCACTCCCCGGCAGTGAAAGCAGTCTGCGCGGGGACCCGTCAGGGTTTCGTCAAATCGATGTGAAGGCCGCGTGAAGGCCGTGGCGTTGCTGAGCGAGGCCCGGCGCTAGCTGCCCTGGCGGCGGAAGCTGTAGAACAGGTTGGGCTCGCTGACCACGTAGAGCGTGCCGTCGTTGTCGATGGTCACGCCCTCGGGCTGCGGCGCCGAGCGCCGCAGATCGCTGAACAGCCCGAGGCCGCGATAGCTACGCATGCGGCCGTCGCCGTCGAGCTCCATCAGCAGGCGCGACTCGTCGCTGAGCAGGATCAGATGGCCGGTTTCGGCATCGAACTGCAGATCCGACAGATCGGTGGCGAACACCTGATCGGCGATCCAGTCACTGCGGTCGCGAATGCTCAGCTGCATGCGCCCGTCCAGGCTCGCCGCCAGCCCGCCGATCTCGTAGAGCTGGCGCGGATCGCGCTCCTTGGCAACGAACAGGCGATCGCCGGCGGCATCGTAGGTCACGCCCTCGAAACCCTTGTTGCCGTTGAGGTTGATACCCAGCGAGAAGAACTGCGCCTCGGCGATATCGATGGCTCGCGGCCGCGTCGGCAGCTGGAAGATGCTCAGCTGCTGGCTGCGCTCGTCGGACACCGCGACGCGGCCGCCACCCAGGTAGGCCAGCCCCTCGATGTCGCCGAAGCCGCGCAGCGGGAAGCGTTCGAGCAGTTCGCCGGTCTTGCTCAGCACCACGATCTGCGTCGGTCCGCCGTTGATCACGCCAAGCAGGCGGTCGAGGTCGCGGTCGTAGGTGATCGCCGACAGGTTGCGGGTGATACCGGCCACCGGCTTGGCCTCGATCAGCACGCGATAGTCCGGCAACCAGCGATCCGTGGTTTCCGCCCCGGCGACCGGCGCCGCGTGCGTCAGGTGGAAATACAGCCGCTCGTCCCAGTGCAACGCGACCCCCACCGTCAGCCCGATCGCCAGCAGCAGCCCCAGGCCGAGCCAGCGATAGACCCGCTTGGGCAGCGCGTTCCGGCGCGGCAGGCCATTCGGCGCAATCGACGGCATCGCACGGGTTTGCTTCATCGCGGGGCTCCTTGGCCGGCCTGGCAGATCGCTTCGGTGCATCCAGCGGCGGTCGCCCGGCGCGCTGAACGGTGCGCCGAACATAGCCGGGCGAATGTGAAAAAAACGTCGCACGACGCGCGGCTAACGCCGCAATGGCTACGTAGGCAGGTTTTCAACGGCCTGTTAAGACAGCCTTAAGTTTGCCGCCGAAGAATCAGCCCCAGATTCCTAACCGAGGTTCCCCGATGGAACTGCCCTGGGTTGATCACACCGATGTACTGGCCCGTATCGGCCGCGAGCCGGCGCTGAGCCTGCAGCTGGCGCAGGCCGACGCGGGCGAGCGGCGCGCCGCGCTGGAAAGGTTCATCCGTCAGCGTTTCGCCGAGCACTACGGCGCGCGAGTGCAGCACTTCATGCCCTGCCTGCTCGGCCTGCATGGCGAGCACGGCGAGGTGCAGGGCGCAGTCGGCCTGCGCAGCGCGCGGCGCCGGCCGCTGTTTCTCGAACGCTATCTGGACGACCCCATCGAGCAGGCGGTGAGCCAGCGCTGCGGGCGTGCGGTGCCGCGTGAGGAGATCGTCGAGGTCGGCAACCTGGCCGCCTTCGGCAATGCCTCGGCGCGCCTGCTGATCGTCGCGCTGACCGATCTTTTGGTCGCCCAGGGTTTTCGCTGGGTGGTGTTCACCGGCACGCCGGCGCTGCTCAACAGCTTTCAGCGCCTGGCGCTCGATCCGCTGCCACTGGGCCTGGCCGATCCGGCGCGCATGGGCGAAGAGCTGGCCGACTGGGGCAGCTACTACTCCTGCCGACCGCAGCTGATGGCCGGCGAGATCCTGCCCGGCCACCAGCGCCTGACGCAGCTGGGCGTGTACGCACGGCTCGGCTACCAGCCGCTGTTCGAAGCCAGCGAGGTGCCGCATGCAGCCTGCAGCTGAACGCTTCTTCCGGGCGCTCGACCAGCACAGCGGCATCGCCCTCAGCGAGGGCCCGCGCCAGCTGAGCTACGCTGAGCTGCGCCACGAGGTTGGCGCGCGCGCCAGCCAACTGGAGCAGCTCGGCGTGCAGCGCGTCGCCCTGGCGCTGGACAACGGCCTGGAGTGGGCCCTGTGGGACCTGGCGCTGCTGCGTGCCGGCCTGGTCTGCGTGCCGCTGCCGGGGTTCTTTTCCCCGGCGCAGCAGGAGCATGTGCTGAACCATGCCGGTATCGACTGCCTGATCGGCGCGGCCAGCCCGCTCAGCGAGCGCTGCGGCTTCCGCCCGACCGCCTCCGGCCTGCTGCAGCGCGAGCCGCAGACGGTCACACCGGTGCCGGCCGGCACGCTGAAGCTCACCTACACCTCCGGCACCACCGGCCAGCCCAAGGGCGTCTGTCTGGATGCCGCCGCGCAGCTGGCAGTGGCCGAGAGCCTGTGGCAGGCCAGCCTGCCCTGTGAGGTGCGCCAGCACCTGTGCGTGCTGCCGCTGGCGACCCTGCTGGAAAACATCGCCGGGCTGTATGCGCCGCTGCTGGCCGGTGCACGGATCGAGCTGCGGCCGCTGGCGGAGATCGGCTTCAGCGGCGCGGCGGGTTTCGAGCTGCCGCGCCTGCTCGCCACGCTGCAGGCCAGCCAGCCGCACAGCCTGATCTTGCTGCCGCAGCTGCTGCTGGCGCTGGTCAGCGCCGCCGAGCAAGGCGTGCCGCTGCCCGCATCGCTGCGCTTCATCGCCGTTGGTGGCGGCCGCGTGGCGCCGCAGCTGCTGGAACGCGCCGCGCGCCTCGGCCTGCCGGTGTTCGAGGGCTACGGGTTGTCCGAATGCGCCTCGGTGGTCTGTCTGAACACGCCCGAAGCGCGGCGCATCGGCACGGTCGGCCGGCCGTTGCCGCACGTCGAGCTGCGCCTGGCCGATGACGGCGAGGTGCTGGTGCGCGGCCCGCACATGCTCGGTTATCTCGGCGAGCCGCCGCTGACGGGCGACTGGCTGGCCACCGGCGATCTCGGCCACTTCGAGGACGGCTTCCTGATCCTGCACGGGCGCAAGAAGCATCAGTTCGTCACCGCCTACGGGCGCAACGTCAACCCGGAATGGGTCGAGGCCGAGCTGGTGCAGCAGGCGCCCATCGCCCAGGCCTGGCTGCATGGCGAGGCGCTGGCGCAGAACGTCGCCGTGCTGGTGCCACGACGCGCCGAGCTGAGCGACGCCGAGCTGCAGGCGGCGGTCGAGCGGGTCAACGCCGGCCTGCCCGATTACGCCCGCGTGCACCTCTGGCTGCGCGCCGCCGAACCCTTCAGCGTCAGCAACGGCCTGGCCACCGCCAACGGCCGGCTGCGCCGCGATGCCCTGCTCAGTCATTACCAGGCGGCCGTTGCCGCCGCCCTTTCCTGATTTCCTTTTCCGATCGCGAGGTACGCCCATGGACTTCTTCGACCACCTGCAACACCAGACCAGTGCCGAACGCGAATACCTGCTCGGCGCGCCGATCATCCATGCCGCACTGGCCGGCACGGCGACGCACGCGCAGTACATCGCCTTCCTCACCCAGGCCTATCACCACGTCAAGCACACCGTACCGCTGCTGATGGCCTGCGGCGCGCGTCTGCCGGAGCGCCTGGAGTGGCTGCGCGAGGCCATCGCCGAGTACATCGAGGAGGAGATCGGCCACCAGGAGTGGATTCTCAACGACATCCGCGCCTGCGGCGGCGATGCCGAGGCGGTGCGCCACGGCCAGCCGGCGCTGCCCACCGAGCTGATGGTCGCCTACGTCTACGACCGCATCGCCCGGCACAACCCGGCGAGCTTCTTCGGCATGGTCAACGTGCTCGAAGGCACCAGCATCGCCCTCGCCACCCAGGCCGCCGGCGTGCTGCAGGCCAAGCTCGGGTTGCCGGCCAAGGCCTTCAGCTACCTGACTTCGCACGGCAGCCTGGACCTGGAGCACATCGAGTTCTTCAAGCGGCTGATGAACCGCCTCGACGACGAGGACGACAAGGTCGCGGTGGTGCACACCGCCCGCGTGGTCTATCGCCTCTACGGCGACATCTTCCGCAGCCTGACCACCACGGAGTCCGGCCATGCAACTGCGTGACGCGCACATCCTGCTCACCGGCGCCAGTGGCGGCATCGGCCAGGTGCTGGTCGAGCGGCTCTGCGCCGGCGGCGCGCGGCTGCTGCTGGTCGGTCGCGACAGCCTGGCGCTGGAGACGCTGGCCCAGCGCTACCCGGAACAGGTCAGCCTGGCCTGTGCGGACCTCGCCCAGCGCAGCGGGCGGCATCTGGTGCTGGATGCCGCGCGGCGCTTCGGCGGCCTCAACTGCGTGATCAACGCCGCCGGGATCAACCAGTTCAGCCTGCTCGAACAGCAGGACGAGGACGCCATCGCCCGGCTGATCGGCGTCAACGTCACCGCCACGCTGCAGCTGACCCACCTGCTGCTGCCGCTGTTGCGCCAGCAACCGCAGGCGCTGCTGGTCAACCTCGGCTCGACCTTCGGCTCCATCGGCTATCCGGGCTTCGCCGCGTACTGCGCGAGCAAGTTCGCCCTGCGCGGCTTCTCCGAGGCGTTGCGCCGCGAGCTGGCCGACAGCCACGTCAAGGTGCTCTACATCGCGCCGCGCGCCACCCGCACGGCGATGAACAGCGCCGACGTGGTGGCGATGAACGATGCGCTGAAGGTCGGCATGGACGATCCGCAAGCCGTGGCGCGGCAGATCGTCCGCGCCATCGTCGCCGAGCGCGAGGAGCTGTACCTCGGCTGGCCGGAAAAGCTCTTCGTGCGCCTCAACAGCCTGCTGCCACGCATGGTCGACCAGGCGCTGCGCAAGCAGTTGCCGGTGATCAAGCGCTTCGCCCACGGCACACCTGCGACCGCACCCAATCCCCCAACCTCACGCGGAGAACAGCCATGAAACGTCTGCTCGGTCTTTGCAGCGTCCTGCTGGCGCTGGCCAGTCAACCCTCCTTCGCCCTCAGCGCGGCCGGCGAAACGTCGCTACGCCAGATCCAGACGCGCTGGGCGGAGATCAACTACCAGCTGCCCGCGGCGCAGCGCGAAGCGGCCTTCGCCAAGCTCGCCGCGGACGCCGAACGCGCGGTGGTCGGCGAACCGCAGGCCGCCGAGCTGCATATCTGGCACGGCATCGTGCTCAGCACCTGGGCCGGCGCCAAGGGCGGGCTCGGCGCGCTCGGCCTGGTCAAGCAGGCCAAGGCGGAACTGGAAAAAGCCATCGAACTCGACGCACAGGCACTCGACGGTTCGGCCTATACCAGCCTGGCCAGCCTCTACTACCAGGTACCCGGCTGGCCGATCGGCTTCGGTGACGAGGACAAGGCCGAAGCACTGTTCCAGCAGGCGCTGGCGCTGAACCCGAACGGCATCGACCCGAACTACTTCCACGGCGATTTCCTGCTGCGCCAGAAGCGCTATGGCGAAGCGCGTGCCGCGCTGGAGAAAGCACTCGCCGCGCCCGCCCGCCCCGGTCGCGAGGTCGCCGACGCCGGCCGCCGCGACGAAGCCCGTGCGCTGCTTGCGCAGGTCAAGGAAAAGCTGGAATAACCGGGTGCGGCGGCGTTGAATGCACAGCAACGCCGCGCCCCTTCAAGACGACAGGAACGACATGCGCATTCTGCTGGTGGAAGACGATCGCGCCCTCGGCGAGGGCATCCGCACCGCGCTCAAGCCCGAGGGCTACACCGTCGACTGGCTGCAGGACGGCGCCAGCGCGCTGCATGCGCTGAGCCACGAGAGCTTCGAGCTGGCCATCCTCGACCTCGGCCTGCCGCGGCTCGACGGCCTGGAAGTGCTCAAGCGCCTGCGCGCCGCGGGCAACCCGGTACCGGTGCTGGTGCTCACCGCGCGCGACGCCACCGGCGATCGCATCGCCGGGCTGGACGCCGGCGCCGACGACTACCTGGTCAAGCCATTCGACGTCGCCGAACTCAAGGCGCGCCTGCGCGCCCTGCTCCGACGCAGCTTCAACCGCCCGGAACCGACCCTGGAATACCGCGGCATCCAGCTCGATCCGGTCAACCAGCAGGTCAGCTACCAGGGCGCGCCGGTCAGCCTGCCGCGCAAGGAATTCGTCCTGTTGCACGAACTGCTCGCCCAGCCCGGCCGCGTGCTGACCCGTGATCGCCTGCAACAGGCGCTCTACGGCTGGGATGAGGACATCGAAAGCAACGCGCTGGAGGTGCATATCCACCACCTGCGCAAGAAGTTCTTCCCCGAGCTGATCCGCACCGTGCGCGGCGTCGGCTATCTGGTGGACAAATGCTGAAGCGCTCGATCCGCCAACGCACCCTGGCGCTGCTGCTCGGCACCCTGCTGGTTTCGCTGAGCCTGATCTCCTGGCAGAGCTACCGCGACGCCCGCCACGAAACCGAGGAGCTGTTCGACGCCCAGCTGGCGCAGAGCGCGCGGTTGGTGCAGGGGCTGATGGCGCGCGACATGGACCAGCAGACCCGCCGCGCCCTGCAGCAGGCACTGGACGCCGCGGTGAATGCCCGGCGCGATCAGGGCGTGCCGGGGCATGACTACGAGACCAAGCTGGGTTTGCAGGTCTACGCCGCCGACGGCAGTACCGTGCTGCAATCGGCCGGCGCCCCGGAAGGCGCCCTGCAGCAGCTGCTCGGTGCGACGGGCAGCTCGCCGGCACCGTTCGCCGGCCTGTCCGGTGGCTATCACGATGTGGTGCTCGATGGCCGCGACTGGCGGCTGTTCCTGCTGGAAGACCCGCAGGACGCGCTGTGGATCCTGGTCAGCGAACGCGAAGACGTGCGCGGCGAACTGGTCGAGAAGATCGCCCGGCGCAGCCTGCTGCCCGACCTGGTCGGCCTGCCGTTGCTGGCGCTGCTGATCTGGCTGGCAGTGGGCTGGGGCCTGCGGCCGCTGGCGCACATGGCGCGGCTGCTGAAGGATCGCGCGCCGGACAACCTCGCCCCGCTGCTGCTGGCACCGCTGCCGCAGGAACTGGAGCCGGTGGCCGCCTCGCTCAACCGCCTGCTGCAACAGGTCAACCAGCTGCTGGAGCGGGAAAAGCGCTTCATCGCCGACGCCGCCCACGAGCTGCGCACGCCGCTGGCGGTGCTGCGCATTCACGCGCAGAACGCCCAGCAGGCCAGCAGCCCGCGCGACCGCGAGGAAGCGCTGGAACAGCTGCTCGCCGGCGTCGACCGTACCACCCGCGTGGTCGCCCAGCTGCTGACCCTCGCCCGTCTGGAACCCAGCGCCCAACAGCTGCGGCTGGTACCACTCGACCTCGGCGTACTGGCGCGCGAAACCCTTGCCGAGCTGACACCGCTGGCCCTGGCGCGCGAACAGGAACTGGCGCTGGAGGTCGACGAACACGCCGATCTGCAGCTGCACGGCGATGCCGCGAGCCTGGTCACGCTGCTGCAGAACCTGCTGGGCAACGCGCTGCAGTACACCCCGCACCAGGGGCGCATCGAAGTGCGCCTGCACGCCAGCGCCGATGCACTGAATCTGGATGTCGCCGACAGCGGCCCGGGAGTCGCCGCCGAACTGCGCGAACAGCTGTTCGAGCGCTTCGTGCGCCTCGGCGACGGCGAAGGCGCCGGGCTGGGCCTGTCAATCGTCGCGCGCATTGCCGAACTGCATGGCGCGACGGTGGAACTGCTGGATTCATCGCTGGGCGGTCTGTGCGTGCGGGTACGCTTCCCGCGCGGCCGCTAGGCGCCAGATGGCAAACCGACCGTTGCGAGGCGCACGCGCATGACCGCGACCACCCTCACCGCCGCACGACTCGCCGCCATGCACCGCGAGGGCTTCGTGCTGCTGCCCGGCGTGCTCGACGCGGCCGGCATCGCCGCGCTGCGCGAGGCCATCGACCGGCTGACGCCGATCGGCCTGGATTATCAGGGGCTGGTGGACGATCACTACACCTGCGTGTTCAACCGCGCGCCGTTCTGGCTGCGCTTTCTCGACCTGCCGGGCGTCATCGAGCTGGCCGAAGCGGCACTCGGCACGGACTGCCACATCATTGGCCAGACCGCCTGGCGCAGCCGCCCGGGTTTCATCGGCGGCGAACTGCACATCGACTATCTGCCGATGGAGCTGCCACCGCAGCTGCTGGCCGATCCGGCGCTCGAGCTGCCGATGCAGATCTGTACCGCGCATCTGTACCTGGACGACATCGACGCCAACCTCTGCCCGACGCTGGTGATCGCCGGCAGCCACCACGCCGGGCGCAAGCCATGCCCCGGCGAAACCACCTGGCAGGGACGCGCGGCCGAGCCGGTGCTGTGCCGGGCCGGCGATGTGCTGTTCTTCCGTAGCGACCTCTGGCATGCGGGCAGCCGCAACCGCACACCGGATCGCAGCCGTTACCTGCTGCAGATCCACTATGGCCGGCGGATGGTCGCGCAGAAGTTCTCGCCGTACCTGCAGTTCACCTTCAACCCCGCCGTGCTGGCCGCCGCCACGCCGCGCCAGCGGCGCCTGCTGGGCGAGCACGAGCCTGCCGAATACGATTGAGCGGGCACTCGGCGAGCCTGCTGCGGGTTACGCGCCGGACGCTCCCTGACGTTCGGCCCCGATGCCACGCGAATGCCGCACAGGCGATATAGTCCCTGCCAGGTGGCGCGCCGCGCCCGAAACCACCGCAACGAAGGAGTCGCGATGAACATCGTCAATGCCCGCCTGCGTGGCCGCGAAGGCCTGCAGCGCATCGAACTGGACGGCTCGCGCATCGCCGCCATCACAGTGCAGCAGGCGCCGGCCGAGGCCGGCCCGGGCGACCTCGACGCCGCCAGTAACCTGGTGGTGCCGCCGTTCGTCGAGCCGCATATTCATCTGGACGCCACGCTCACCGCCGGCGAGCCGGCCTGGAACATGAGCGGCACGCTGTTCGAGGGCATCGAGCGCTGGAGCGAACGCAAGGCGCAGGTGACCCACGAAGACACCAAGACGCGCGCCAAGAAGACTATCGATATGCTGGTCGAGCACGGCATCCAGCACGTGCGCACCCACGTCGATGTCACCGACCCGACGCTGTCGGCGCTGAAATCCATGCTCGAGGTGCGCGAGGAAACCCGCCACCTGATCGACCTGCAGATCGTCGCGTTCCCGCAGGAGGGCATCGAGTCGTTCAGCGGCGGCCGCGAGCTGATGGCCGAGGCGGTAGCGCTGGGCGCCGATGTGGTCGGCGGCATCCCGCACTTCGAGAGCACCCGCGAACAGGGCGTCAGCTCGATCGGATTTCTCATGGACTTGGCCGAACGCACCGGCTGCCTGGTGGACGTGCACTGCGACGAGACCGACGACCCGCACTCACGCTTTCTCGAGGTGCTGGCCGAGCAGGCACGCGTGCGCGGCATGGGCGCGCGCGTCACCGCCAGCCACACCACGGCGATGGGCTCCTACGACAACGCCTACTGTTCCAAGCTGTTCCGCCTGCTCAAGCAGAGCGGCATCAACTTCGTCTCCTGCCCGACCGAGAGCATCCATCTGCAGGGCCGCTTCGATACGTTCCCCAAGCGCCGCGGCCTGACCCGCGTCGCCGAGCTGGATCGCGCCGGGCTGAATGTCTGCTTCGGTCAGGATTCGATCGTCGATCCCTGGTATCCGCTGGGCAACGGCAACATCCTGCGCATCCTCGATGCCGGGCTGCACATCTGCCACATGCTCGGCTACGCGGACCTGCAACGCTGCCTGGACCTGGTCACGGACAACAGCGCGCGCACACTGAACCTCGGCGAGCGCTACGGGCTGGAAGCGGGACGGCCGGCGAACCTGCTGATTCTCTCCGCGCCGGACGACTACGAGCTGCTGCGCAGCCAGGGCCAGGCGCTGGTTTCGGTGCGTAACGGCAAGGTACTGATGCGCCGCCATCCGGCGCGCATCGAGCGTCAGTGAGCGGCGATCTCGCGCAGGCGCGCGGCCGCGGCCAGCTCCTCGGCCGGCTTGAGCTGCAGCTGCGACAGGTAGGCGGCGAGCGCGCCGATATCGGCCGGTGACAGCTTGCCGGCGATCGGCATCATCACCGAGCCGGCGCGGCTGGGATCGTTGTCGCGAAAGCGCGTCAGCGCCTTGCGCAGATACTCGTCAGGCTGGCCGGCCAGCCGCGGCATGGTTTCCATACCCTCGGCATGCACGCCGTGGCAGCCGGTGCAGGTGGTCTTGAACAGCGCCTCGCCGCGCGCGCGCAGCGGTTCGTTGGCGGCGGCAGTCGGCGGGTTGACCTTCTGCTGGCTGAAGTACACCGCGACGTTGACGCGATCCTCCAGCGTCAGGTTCTCCGCCAGCTTGGACATGACGAAGTCGGTGCGCTGGCCGCTGGCGAACTTCTCGAACGCCTGGAACAGGTACAGCGGATTCTGCGCCGCCAGGTTGGGAATGTGCGCGCGCTTGCTGTTGCCCGTCTCGCCGTGGCAGTAGCTGCAGAACAGCGCACGTTCCTTACCTGCGGTGTAGGCCTGCTCTCGCCGCGTGTCGTCGGCCATCAGGTAGCTGAAGCGTTTCATCGCCTCGTCACTGGCGTGGGCGGACGTGGCAAGGCAGCTGAGCAGAACGAGTGCAAGAAGGCGCATGGGGCATCCGTTACCGAGAGGGCCGAAGGGCGTTGCGGGGTGGCCGACTATAGAAGCGCGCCCCACGCGCAACCCCGGCACAAATCAACAAAAGCGCTTCGCTGGCAGCGCGGCCGCCGGACTTTTGCGACGGCGCTCACAAATTGCCGGTACAGGCAAGGCAAAGGCGCCGCTTACCCCCTCGGATTCGCCAGATTCCGCTGCTGCGCGCCTGCGCCGCATTGACGATCGAAAAAAAAGATGAAACCGATACAAAAATGCCACACACAGGACGGCGGCGTTCGACTAAAGTAGCAGCCCCCTAGAACACCAGGAGCCGCAAGCCCATGCCAGACGCACATGCAGAACTGACCATGACCGTTCTGATGACACCGGATAAGGCCAACTTCTCTGGCAACGTCCATGGCGGCACGCTGCTCAAGTATCTCGACGAAGTGGCCTATGCCTGCGCCAGCCGCTACGCCGGGCAGTACGTGGTGACCCTGTCGGTGGACCAGGTGGTGTTTCGCCAGCCGGTGCATGTCGGCGAATTGGTGACCTTCCTCGCCTCGGTGAACTACACCGGCACCACGTCGATGGAAATCGGCATCAAGGTCGTCACCGAAGACATTCGCGGCAAGGCCGTGCGGCACACCAACAGCTGCTTCTTCACGATGGTCGCCCTCGGCGAGGACGGCAAGCCGGTGCCGGTGCCGCCGCTGAACCCGAAGACGCCCGAGCAGCGCCGCCGCTTCGCCCAGGCCTACCAGCGCCGCGAGATTCGCCGCGAACTGGAGCAGCGCTATCAGGACCTGCGCACCGGCAACGAGCGCCTCGCCGCAGTGCAGTAAACCGTCCTCCCGCAGCGGGCCGCTGGCCCGCTCGCCGCACGATCCGGCAAAACCTTATACAATGCGCGGCTTTCTGCCATCAGCCCGTGAGGATCTGCCGTGAGCACTCTGCCGCCCTGCCCCAAATGCAACTCCGAATACACCTACGAGGACGGCCAGATGCTGGTCTGCCCCGAGTGCGCCCACGAGTGGAGCGCCACCGAAAGCGCGGCCGATAGCGGTGACGGCGACAAGGTGATCAAGGATTCGGTCGGCAACACCCTGCAGGACGGCGACACCGTCACCGTGATCAAGGACCTCAAGGTCAAGGGCTCGTCGCTGGTGGTCAAGGTCGGCACCAAGGTGAAGAACATCCGCCTGTGCGACGGCGACCACGACATCGACTGCAAGATCGACGGCATCGGCGCGATGAAGCTCAAGTCCGAGTTCGTCCGCAAGGTCTGACTCCTCGCGCGCAACAACCAAGCCCGGCACCTACCGGGCTTTTGTGTTTCAGAGCAGACGCAGCAGCCAGTCCAGCCGCTCGCGGGTGAAGCCGCTGCCGACGAACAGCAGGTCGATCCACAGCGCCTGGTGCACCATCACGATCAGCCAGAACGCTGCCTGATAGCTCGGCTTGCGTGTCTTGTGGCGAAACGCCTGCTGCGCCAGCAACGCCCCCGGCCAGCCGCCGGCCAGTTCGAACAGGTGCAGGGTGGTTTCCGGCGTGCGCCAGCGTTGCTTCAGCGCACTGTGCTTGTCACGCCAGTAGAGCAGGAAGGTCAGCAGGCTGGCGCCCAGGTAGATCAGCAAGGGCAATGGCGAACCGAGCCGGTACAGGCCGCCAACCAGCGGCAACAGGCACAGCAGCGCGAACAGCAACAGCTTGGCCGGCAAATGCCGGATGGCGCCGGAGCCAGCCTGGCGCGGCGTGCGAGCCGGCGCGCGCGGCCTGGCCGGGCGCGAATCACCAGCTGGGCGCTGGCGGATCTTCGGCTGGTCCAGCGCCAGCGGCGCATCCAGCCGCAGATGCTCGGCACGCAGCCGCCCCTGCGTGTCGCGTCCCGCCACATAGAGCACCCGATCGCCCACCAGCGGGCGGCGCTCGCCATGTACCACGCTGATGTGCGCGAACACATCTTCGCCGCCCTGCTCCGGGCGGATAAAGCCGAAGCCCTTGAGATCGTTCCAGCTTTTCAGCGTACCGCGGCGTTCCATGCGAGCTTCCCGTGCAGACGAAAGCGCGCATGCTAACCGAGCCGACGCGGCAACGGCCCTATGGCCAGCGGCCGCACGCCGGCGTTATGGTCGGAGCATTCTCCTGACAGGGACGCAACATGGCCACCAAGCCCAGCAATTCGAACAAGCAGAAACACCTGGCCGTACTGATCGATGCCGACAACGCGCCCGCCTCCATCGTCGAGGCGCTGTTCGAGGAGATCGCCAAGTACGGTCTCGCCAGCGTCCGCCGCATCTACGGCGACTGGACCAAACCCAACCTCGGCAGCTGGAAGAAGGTGCTGCTCGACCACTCCATTCAGCCGATCCAACAGTTCGCCTACACCTCCGGCAAGAACGCCACCGACAGCGCACTGATCATCGACGCGATGGACCTGCTCTACACCCGGCGCTTCGACGGCTTCTGCCTGGTCTCCAGCGACAGCGACTTCACCCGCCTGGCCGCGCGGATTCGCGAGGAGGGCCTGACCGTCTATGGCTTTGGCGAACAGAAGACGCCCTCGCCGTTCGTCTCCGCCTGCGACAAGTTCATCTATACCGAGCTGCTGCGCGACGATGCGCAGAAGGCCGCCACAGAGGTCGCGGCACCGGAACGGCTGGCCGCCGCTGCAGCGCAGGTCGAGCAGGCGCAAAGCCGCACGCCACGCGGCGCCAGCAAGACCGAGGCACTCAAGTGCCAGCAGGTGCCGGTGGACTTCATCGCCAAGGTGCTCGACGACCTTTCCGAGGAGGACGACTGGATTCAGCTCGGCACGCTCGGGCAGAACATCAGCAAGCTGCGTCCGGCATTCGATCCGCGCCTGTACGGCTGCCGCAAACTCAGCGACCTGGTCGCCGGCCAGCCGTCGCGTTTCGAGCTGGAGTCGCGCGGCAGCAGCGCCACCGGCGGCAAGGACCTCTACGTGCGTCTGCGCAAGCACGGCAAGCACTGAACCAGGGTGCTCGCCTGCTCGCGATCACCGCTCATCGAACCGACGGCGCTCAGGCCCTTCTAAAGGGGACCCGAACGTAGAGGCACCTCTGTTTTCAACGCGGCGATGGCAACGCAGGCAGTTTTTAGAGGTGCACAAAGGAGGTTTCCATGAGCAAGCAACTTCTCGTCGCCCTGGCCTGCGCCGCGCAGGCCTTCGCGCCCTGGGCCAGCGCGCAGACACCCCAGCCGGAGATCGTCGCCCATCTCAACGGTCTGGATGTTGAGATCAACCCGATGGGCGTGCCGGCCCGCTCCGAGGGTATCGAGGGCGAATTGCTCGGCGTGCGCGCGGTGAAGGTAATGAATCGCACCGAGGGGCAGATCACCTGCGAATTCCATGTGCCCGCCGAAGCGCGCTCGAGCACCTCGGCCTCGCCCGTGTTCAATGTCGCTCCCAACACCCAGCGCACCGAGCGCGTGCCGGGCGAGTACTCGCCCGATCAGCCCTACGCCGAAATCACCTGCCGAAGCAGCGATACGCCGGCGCAGCAATAGACAGCTCCTGTGTAGCGGCCGCTGCGCTGCGGCCACGCACCCCGCGGCTCCCCGCCGCGCCAGCCCAGTGGCGGCGCTCGCTCGTCCCGGTAGACGTTTTGCTGGCGCTTTGCTAGCTTTTTGACATCCAGACAATATCTCGTCGAGTAATCGCCGCGCCGGCGCGGGGCAAGCCATGTCACTGCGCATGCCTGCAGTCGGTAACGGGACGCCCGCCTTGTATGTGGAAGAGCCTATGCTGACCAAGCGCCGGCGGTCCTTTACCGGTTTCATCCTGCTGTCGTTCGTGTTGCTCGGCTTCTCGGCCCACCTGCTGCTCAAGAGCGAGCTTCAGCGCTTGGAAATCCGCTTCGCCCAGCAGGTGAACAACGTCGCCAGCAGCGTGCACAACCACCTGGACACCAACGAGGCGGTGCTCGCCGGCTTCTCCGCCTTCCTCCAGGCCGTCGAACAGAACGACAGCGAGGCCGCCGCCCGCTATGCCTCGGCCGTGGTCGCCGCCTACCCGCAGATCTACATGCTCGAAGTGGCGAGCCGGGTCGCGCTGGACGAGCAGGACGCCGTCGTCGACCTGCTGCGCCGCACCTGGCGCGAGGACTTTCAGTTGCAGGACTTTCCCCTGCAGGCCGCGCATGCACTACCGGTTCGCGTGCCGCTGGACGAGACCTGGCCGGTGCTCTTCATGTACCCGCCACACCCTCAGGCTCAATCCATCTACGGCGTCCGGCTGGAAACCGTGGGGCATCTGGCGTACGCGCTGCAGGTGGCGCGCAAACGTCCGCGCTCGGTCGCCTCGCCGGTGTTTTCGATGTTCGAAGGCGGCGACGCCTACATCCTGCTGCGCCGGGTCGAGCGGCCGGTAGATAGCCCGTCGAGTACCCGTGCCAACCTGTTCGGCAACAGCATGGTGGCCATGCTGCTGATCAAGACTGAGTCGCTGCGCGACATCGCGCGCAACGCCAGCACCGATCCGCGTCTGCGCATCGAGGCTTCGCTGCACGCCGCTGCGGGCGGTACCAGCGAGCTGTTCGCCAGTGGTCCGGTGCGCCACGGCGCGTTGGACGCACTGCTGCCGCGGCTGCGCGAGCAGGTCGTGCTCGACAGCCGATCGCAGCCCACCACGCTGCGATTCGAGCGTCAGCTGCATCTTGACGACCTGCTGACCGGAGAAACCCTGACGTTGCTGGCCATCCTCGCCGGCGCCCTGGTGCTGACGCCGACGGTGCTGGTCAGTCACTTCCGGCGTATCGAGCACAGTGCGCGCGAGCATGAGCGCTCCACCTACCTCGCCACCCACGACGCGCTGACCGCCCTGCCCAACCGCCACCTGCTGGCCGCCCGCTTCAGCGAAGCCTGTGCCTACCAGCAGCGGCACGGCACGCCGTTCGCGCTGATGGTGGTCGACCTGGACCACTTCAAGGAGATCAACGACCAGCTCGGTCACGAGATCGGCGATCAGGTGCTGCAGGCGGTCGCCCAGCGCATGCTCCACGCAAGCCGGCCCTACGACACGGTGGCGCGCTACGGCGGCGACGAGTTCGTCGTCCTGCTGCGCGACGTGACGCGGCCGGAGCACGCCCTGAGCGCCGGACAGTCGCTTCTGCAGGCGATCCGCGCGCCCATTGCCACCGATGCGGGCGAGCAGACGATCGCCTGCAGCATCGGCATCGCCCTGTATCCCGCCGACGGCGAGACATTCGAAGCCCTGCTGAGCGCGGCGGACCAGGCGATGTACCGCGTCAAGCAGAGCGGCCGCAACGACGTCGCCCTCAGCGACGCCGAAGCCTGACGAGCGGCCGTCAGGCGGCCATGCGTTCGCACTCTTCGGCGCAGCGCCGGCAGGCCTGCGCACAATCCTGGCAATGCGCGTGGGCGTGCTTGGCGCATTCCTCCGCGCAGTCGCGGCAGGCTTGCGCGCACAGCCGGCAGGCGAGCTGCGCATAGGGGCTGTCGCGGGTCATCAGCAGCGCGGCGACGGCGCAGAGGTCGGCGCAATCGCGGTCGAGCTGGATGCAGCGCGCCATCATCTTCACGTCGTCTTCGCGCAGGCACGACGCCGCGCAGGTTTCGCACGTCAGGGCACAGCTGGAACAGGCCTGGATGCATGACTGGTACTGGGGATTGAGCATGACAATGTCCTCCGTTCGGTCATCGGCGAAAGGCGCGGCCGCAAACTCGGCGGCGGCGCCTATCTGCTAGGGCGCCCGCGGGCCGCTGGAAGTTCAGCCTGCGCGCCCGGCGGTCTCCCCGTCGCGCGCCGCACAGCCGTGCCGCTGCCGTTACAATGGCCGCCCGTCATTCGCCGCCCAGCGCCGTATCCGCCATGCCCTTCACCCTCAGCGCGCCCTGTGAACTGCTGGAAGTCATCAGCAAGAGCCGCTTCCTCGCCAAGGCCGCACCAGTCTCCACCGCCGACGAGGCGCAGGCCTTCATCCATGCCGTCAGCGATCCGACCGCGACGCACAACTGCTGGGCCTGGAAGATCGGCAACCAGTACCGCTTCAGCGACGACGGCGAGCCCGGCGGCACCGCCGGACGGCCGATGCTGACGGCCATCGAGGGACAGGACTTCGACCGGGTGGCGGTGGTGGTGATCCGCTGGTTCGGCGGCATCAAGCTCGGCACCGGCGGGCTGGCCCGCGCCTACGGCGGCACCACGGCCAAATGCCTGCAGGCCGGCGAGCGCAGCGAACTGGTGTCGCGCTCGCGCTGCCGCTGTCATTGCCGCTTCGCCGAGCTGGCGCTGGTCAAATCCCGCCTGGCGGATTTCGACGCGCTACTGGAGGACGAGCGCTTCGACGCCGAAGGCGCCACCCTCGATATCGCACTGCCGGCGGCCAGCCTGCAACCGCTAGCGCGCCTGCTCGCCGATATCAGCCGCGGCCGCAGCCAGCTGCAAGCGCTCGACGACTGAGCATCGAGTTTGCCCACAATTACTGTGGACGCCGCTGTGGATAACCTTTGCATGATGGTCCGCGAGGCCGCTGCCATGCGGCCCCGCGGCGGCCGCTCAGAATTTGAGCAACAGCCTCCGATATTTCTTGCGCACCGCCCCAACCCGTTGAATAGCCGCATTTTTTGACTGATGAGTCGAGAGATGACGTGTTGCCATCTGCTGGCACTTCGGTCCTGCAAGTTATGCCCGGATGAGGTGGAGAACTCTGTGGATAACGCTGGGAACAAACGCGCCGGCGCCCGCCACTGCTGGGCTTCAGACCGCTGGTCAAATAATCACCAGGCCAGCCTGGACAGTCGCATGGTTGTCATACGGCGCTGCTAGGGCATATCGGTCGCGACAGCCCACCGATAGAATGCCCCGACACCCGGACGACGAGAATCGCGCTATGTACGAATGGCTGAACAACCTGCCCAAGGCAGAACTCCATCTGCATCTGGAAGGCTCGCTGGAACCCGAACTGCTGTTCCGCCTCGCCGAACGCAACAAGATCGCCCTGCCGTGGAAGGACGTGGAGACCCTGCGCCAGGCCTACGCCTTCAACAACCTGCAGGAGTTTCTCGATCTCTATTACCGCGGTGCCGATGTGCTGCGCACCGAGCAGGACTTCTACGACCTGACCTGGGCCTACCTGCAGAAATGCGAGGAGCAGGACGTGGTGCACACCGAACCGTTCTTCGACCCGCAGACCCACACCGATCGCGGCGTGCCTTTCGAGGCCGTGCTCAACGGCATCAGCGCGGCGCTGGCCGACGGTCGTGAGCTGCTGGGCATCAGCAGCGGGCTGATCTTGAGCTTCCTGCGCCATCTGCCGGAAGAAGCGGCGTTCAGAACGCTGGAGCAGGCGCTGCCCTATCGCGATGCGTTCTTCGCCGTCGGCCTGGACAGCTCGGAAGTCGGCCATCCGCCGAGCAAGTTTCAGCGCGTGTTCGACAAGGCGCGGGCCGAAGGTTTGCTTACCGTCGCGCACGCCGGCGAGGAAGGCCCGCCGGAATACATCTGGCAGGCGCTGGATCTGCTCAAGGTCAGCCGTATCGACCACGGCGTCCGCGCCGCCGAAGACCCGAAGCTGATCGCCCGGCTGATCGAGGAACAGATCCCGCTGACGGTCTGCCCGCTGTCCAACACCAAGCTCAAGGTGTTCGGCGACATGCGCCAGCACAACATCCTCGACCTGCTGGAACAGGGCGTGAAGGTCACGGTGAACTCGGACGACCCGGCCTACTTCGGTGGCTACGTGACCGAGAATTTCATGGCGCTGCACGAGAGCCTGGGCATGACCGAGGAACAGGCCCGGCGCCTGGCGCAGAACAGCCTGGACGCACGCCTGGCCTACTGACGACCGGCGCCCTGCGAGGTGGCCGTCGCCGTGCGACAACACGCCCGGCGCGCCGCTGCGCTGGCAGGTCTAGAGTGGACTTTCCGCTCACCAATCCTCGAGGGTTCGCCATGAACATTCTCGTCCGCCCGCTCACGCCTCGCCGCGATGGTGCCTGGCAGGTCCGGCTGGATCGTCATCCGGTCACCTTCCGCAACGAGGCCGAAGCTCGCGCCTTCGTCAACACGCTGCAGCGCCGGCTAACCGCGCCACACAGCTTGCCGGTCCGCGCCAGCGTTTAGTTAGTTGGTCCGCGCCCGCGCCGTCACCCAAGCGGTGACGGCGGCCAGCAGCCCGCACAGGCTGATGACCGCGGCCATCGGCACCGCCGAGCCGTCATGCAGCGCCCCCACGGCGGCGGCCGCCGCTGCGGCGATGGCGAACTGCAGGCTGCCGAGCAGCGCCGAGGCGCTACCGGCGTTGGCACGCTGATCGGCCATCGCGCAGGCGGTGGCGTTGGGTAGCAGGCAACCCAGGCATGCCACAGAACAGAACAGTGGCAGCATCAGCGGCCAGAGCGCATCGGGCTGCACTGCCGCGACCGCCAGCAACACCAGTGCGCTGGCGAAGTAGAACCAGACCCAACGCCGCACCCAATACTCCGGGCCGCGCCAGCGCATCAGGCGCACATTCACCTGCGCCATCAGGATGAAGCCTGCCGCATTGCTGCCGAACAGCCAGGCGTAGTGCTCGCTCGGCACCCCGTACAGCTCGATGAAGACGAACGGCGAACCGGCGATGTAGGCGAACATGCCGCCCATGCACAGCGCGCCGGTCAGCGTGTGGCCGAGGAAGAAACGGTCGCCGAACAGCCGCCGGTACTGGCCCAGCGCACCGCGCATCGGCGCCGGGGCGTGGCCAGCCGGCAGCGTTTCCGGCAACCACAGCGCCACCGCCAGCAGGCAGCCGGCGCCGAACAGCATCAGCGCGATGAAGATCGCCGACCAGCCGTAGGCCAGCAACAGCGCGCCGCCGGCCGCCGGCGCGAGGATCGGCGCCAGCCCCATCACCAGCATCAGTTGCGAAAACACCTTGGCGCTGGTCATCGGGTCACACAGGTCGCGCACCACTGCCCGCGAAATCACCATGCCGGCGCAACCGCCGAGCGCCTGGACGAAACGCGCCCCGATCAGCCACTCCATCGACGGCGCGAAGGAGCACGCCAGCGACGCCAGGGTAAACAGCGTCACGCCAGCCAGCAGCGGCTTGCGCCGACCGTAGCGATCGGCCAGCGAACCGTAGACCAGCTGCCCGATCGACAAGCCGACAAAATAGGCCGCCAACGACAGCTGGACCTGCTCGACGTCGGTGGCGAAGGCCCGCGCCAATGCCGGGAAGGCCGGCAGGTACATGTCGATGGCCAGAGGACCGAAGGCGCTGAGTGCGCCCAATATCAGGAGAAACCGCAGAGGCATACTGGCTCACAGGAAAGGCGGGGGCGCGACGACGGGTCGCCTGGCGTAGGACCGCGAACGTTTACAGGAATGCCGGATGCTGTTACATACACGCTCGATTGTAAACACTCATCGGCAAGCCGTCGGAGCGTCGCTTTGCTTCGCCTTGCTCTCATCGATCGATCGCTGACGCGGCCCCAGGCCGCCCGGAACCCGAGCCATGCGCCGCACCAAAGAAGACGCGGAGAAGACCCGTATCGCCATTCTGGCCTCCGCCGAACATCTGTTTCTGGACAAGGGCGTGGCCCACACCAGCCTCGACCAGATCGCCCGCGATGCCGGCGTGACGCGCGGCGCGGTGTACTGGCACTTTCAGAACAAGGCTCACCTGTTCCACGAGATGCTCAACCAGGTGCGCCTGCCGCCCGAACAGATCACCGAACGCCTGAACAGCTGCGATGCGCGCTCGCCACTGGACTCGCTGCAAATCCTGCGCGATCTCACCGTCGAGGCACTGGCGGCGCTCGCCCGGCACGAACAGAAGCGGCGCATCTTCACCATCCTGCTGCACCGTTGCGAATTCACCGACGAATTGCGCGACGCCGAGGAACGCCACCAGGCGTTCATCAACCAGTTCATCGAACTGTGCGAGAAACTCTTCACCAGCGCCGCGACCTGTCTGCGCCCCGGCGTTACGCCGCGGGTGGCGGCGCTGTCGTTGCACGCGCTGGTGGTCGGCCTGTTCAGCGACTACACGCGCGACAACCAGCTGTTCGACCCGCCCACCGAGGCAGCGGCGCTGATCGATCCGCTGTTCCGCGGCCTGATCGGCGACTGGCCGGAGCAAGCCTGAGCCGCGAAACGCACCTCGAGCCGCCCCGGGCTTGACCTTCCAGCAGGGTCAAGGTTGATCCTGCTGGCAGTTATCGAGGAGTCTCGCCATGTCCACGACCACCTTCACCCTTCCCGTCAGCGGCATGACCTGCGCCAGCTGTGCCGGCCGCGTCGAGCGCGCGCTGCGCAAGGTGCCGGGCGTCACCGCGGCCGCGGTCAACCTGGCCAACGAACAGGTGCGCATCGACGCCGACGGCAGCGAACTCACGACGCTGATCCAGGCGGTGGAAACCGCCGGCTACGGCGTGCCGACCCAGGTGGTTGAACTGACCATCGAAGGCATGACCTGCGCCAGCTGCGTCGGCCGCGTCGAGCGCGCGTTGCTCAAGGTCCCCGGTGTGCGCAGCGCGGCGGTGAATCTGGCCAGCGAACGCGCGCGGGTGGAGCTGCTCGGCACACTGGAGTCGAACGCCCTGATCCAGGCGGTGGAAGGCGCCGGTTACCACGCGCAGGTGATCGAGCAGGCGCAACCGCTCGGTGCCGACAATGCCGAACAGCGGCTGCGCCGCGAGCGCCTGGCCGTGCTGATCGCCCTGCTGCTGGCCGCGCCGCTGGTCATCCCGATGTTCGGCGACCTGTTCGGACTGCACTGGATGCTGCCGGCGTGGATGCAGTTTCTGCTCGCCACGCCGGTGCAGTTCGTTCTCGGTGCGCGTTTCTATGTCGCCGGCTGGAAGGCGGTACGCGCCGGCGCCGGCAACATGGACCTGCTGGTCGCCCTCGGTACCAGCGCCGGCTACGGCCTGAGCCTGTACCAGTGGTGGGCGACGCCGGTCGGGCAGATGCCGCACCTGTACTTCGAGGCCTCGGCCGTGGTGATCGCCCTGGTGCTGCTCGGCAAGTACCTGGAAAGCCGCGCCAAGCGCCAGACCAGCGCGGCGATCCGCGCGCTGGAGGCGCTGCGCCCGGAACGCGCCACGCGCGTCGTCGACGGCCACGAGGAGGATGTCGCCATCGCTGCGCTGCGCCTGGGCGATCGGGTGCTGGTCAAGCCGGGCGAGCGTTTCCCGGTCGATGGCGAGGTGCTCGAAGGCGAAAGCCAGGCCGACGAGGCGCTGATCAGCGGCGAGAGCCTGCCGGTCGACAAGCGTCCCGGCGACCGCATCACCGGCGGCGCGATCAATGGCGAAGGCCGCCTGCTGGTGCGCACCACCGCGCTCGGCGGCGAGACCGTGCTGGCGCGGATCATCCGCCTGGTGGAGGATGCCCAGGCAGCCAAGGCGCCGATCCAGAAGCTGGTGGACAAGGTCAGCCAGGTGTTCGTCCCGGCGGTGCTGGTGATCGCCGTATTCACGCTGCTCGGCTGGCTGCTCGCCGGCGCAGCGCTGGAAACCGCGCTGATCAATGCCGTCGCCGTGCTGGTCATCGCCTGCCCCTGCGCCCTCGGCCTGGCGACGCCGGCGGCGATCATGGCCGGCACCGGCGTGGCGGCGCGCCACGGCATCCTGATCAAGGACGCCGAAGCGCTGGAAGTCGCCCATGCGGTCACCGCGGTGGCCTTCGACAAGACGGGCACGCTCACCTCGGGCAAGCCGCAGATCATCCACCTGCATGCCGTGGACGGCGACGAAGCGCGAATACTGCGCCTGGCCGGCGCCCTGCAGCGAGGCAGCGGACACCCGCTGGCGCGCGCCGTGCTGGAGCGCTGCGAAGCCGACGGCATCGCCGTGCCGGATGTGCAGAAGAGCCAGGCCCTGAGCGGTCGTGGCATCACCGGATCGCTGGACGGCCAGCAGCTGGCGCTGGGCAACCGGCGCATGCTCGAGGAGTACGGCCTGCAGCCGGGTGAGCTGCTGGACACCGCCCAGCGCTGGGAAGCCGAGGGCCGCACCCTCTCCTGGCTGGTGGAGCATACGCCCGAGCCGCGCATCCTCGGCCTGTTCGCTTTCGGTGACAGCCTCAAGGACGGTGCCGCCGCGGCGATTGCCGGGCTCGCGGCACGGCATATCCGCAGCCACCTGATCACCGGCGACAACCGCGGCAGCGCGCGGGTGGTGGCCGAAGCGCTGCACATCGATGACGTGCATGCCGAGGTGCTGCCAGCGGACAAGGCCGCCACCGTGGCGGAGCTGAAGAAAGGCGGCGCCGTGGTGGCGATGGTCGGCGACGGCATCAACGATGCCCCGGCCCTGGCCGCGGCGGACGTCGGCATCGCCATGGGTGGCGGTACCGATGTGGCCATGCACGCCGCCGGCATCACCCTGATGCGCGGCGATCCGCGGCTGGTGCCGGCGGCGCTGGAAATCAGCCGACGCACCTACCGCAAGATCCAGCAGAATCTGTTCTGGGCCTTCATCTACAACCTGGTGGGCATTCCGCTGGCGGCGCTGGGCTTTCTCAGTCCGGTGGTGGCCGGCGCGGCGATGGCGCTGTCGAGCGTCAGCGTGGTGAGCAACGCGCTGCTGCTTAAGCGCTGGAAACCCTGAAACGACGAGCCCACGGAGGCAGCATGAATATCGGTCAAGCAGCCGCGCGCAGCGGCCTGTCGGCGAAGATGATCCGCTACTACGAATCCATCGGCCTGATCACTCCGGCCGGGCGCGGCGCCAACGGCTACCGTCGCTACGGCAGCGACGACCTGCACCGCCTGGGCTTCATCAAGCGCGCCCGCGACCTGGGCTTCTCGCTCGAGGAAGTCGGCCGGCTGCTCACGCTCTGGCAGGATCGCCAGCGCGCCAGTGCCGACGTCAAGGCGCTGGCCGCCGGGCATATCGTCGAACTGAACCGCAAGATCGCCGAACTGGTCGGCCTGCGCGACACGTTGCAGGAGCTGGTCGACCACTGCGCCGGCGACGACCGTCCGGACTGCCCGATCCTGCGCGGCATCGAGACGGGCTGTTGTGCAGCCAGTACCGGCGCGGAACCGGCGCCACCTGCCAAGCGCTGATCCGAAGCCGCCGGCCAGCCCGCGGCCACGCGGGCACCGGCTATTTCTTGCCTTACATTCAAGTTTGCATGTCGACCGCCGACAGCGGGAGCGAAGACACCGGCGGGCCGCTCACAAGGCCGCTCGTTCGGAACGAACTCCTCATCATGGTTGAACTGTCATGCACAACTGGTTTGCAAACATGGGCGTCAGCAGGAAGCTCGCGCTGGGCTTCGGCGCCGTACTCACCCTCACCCTCATCCTCGCGTGGAGCGGCTGGGGCAGCCTGGGCGGCGTCATCCAGCGCAGCGGCTGGATGACCGACATCTCGCTGCTCAACAAGACGCTGACCGACCTGCGCATCGCCCGTCTGCAATTCATGCTGGCCAACGGCGACAGCGAATCGACCGCGCGGCTGGACAACAACCTCGCCGTGTACATCGCCCAGCAGACCGAACTGCTCAATAGCTTCAAGCATCCCGCCGACGCCGCACTGCTCAAGGAGCAGGCCGGTTATAACGCGCAGTACCAGAATTCGCTGAACGACATGCGTCGCGCCTACGCGCAGGCGAACGACGCACGAGCCTCGATCGAAGCCGCCGCCAACCACCTGCACGAGCTGACCGCCGGCATCACCGAAGGCGTGCTGCAGCTGCCGGAGGATGACGCGCAACGCTTCGCCCAACTGCTCGCCATCACCCGCATCAAAGAAGACGTACAGCGCGCGCAGTACCTGCTGCGCGTCTACATGGCGGCACCCGGCAACGCCGCCGCCCAAGCGGTCTACACGCAGCTCGACGCGGCGCAGGCCAGCATTGCCGAGCAGAGCCTGACGCTCGATGCGCACCGCCAGGCGATCCAGGGCGTCGCAGCGGCACTCGACCAATACCGCACCACCATCGAGTCGCTGGAAGCGGCCATCCAGGCCATCGCCAAGTCGCGCCAGGAGATGACCGACCAGCAGAAGGAAATCGTGCGCATCAGCGACACGCTCTACCAGTACCAGCTCGATCAGCTCGACAGCGAAAGCGCCGCGGCGCGCAGCCAGCTGCTGGTCAGCACCCTGCTCGCGCTGCTGCTCGGCGTGCTCGCGGCGTGGTTGATCACCCGGCAGATCATCCTGCCGCTGCGCGCCACCCTGGCCGACGTCGAGCGCATCGCCTCCGGCGACCTCAGCGCCACCGCGCCGGTTCAGCGGCGCGACGAACTCGGCGTGCTGCAGCGCGGCATCCAGCAGATGGGCGCGACCCTGCGCGAGCTGATCGGCGGCATTCGCGATGGCGTCAGCCAGATCAGCGCCGCCGCCGAAGAGCTGTCCGCCGTCACCCAGCAGACCAGCGCCGGGGTGAACAGCCAGAAGGAAGAAACCGATCAGGTCGCCACCGCCATGCACGAGATGTCGGCCACCGTGCAGGAAGTCGCACGCAACGCCGAACAGGCGGCCCAGGCCGCCACCGACGCGGACAGCGAAGCGCGCGAGGGCGATCGCGTGGTGACCGAGGTGGTCTCGCAGATCGAGCGCATGGCCGAGGCGGTGGAGCGTTCGACCCAGGCAATGACCGCACTGCAGCAAGAGAGCGACAAGATCGGCAGCGTGATGACGGTGATCCGCGCGGTTGCCGAGCAGACCAACCTGCTGGCACTCAACGCTGCCATCGAGGCGGCACGCGCCGGCGAGGCCGGGCGTGGCTTCGCCGTGGTCGCCGACGAGGTGCGCGGGCTGGCGCAACGCACGCAGAAATCCACCGAGGAAATCGAAGGGCTGGTGGCCGCGCTGCAGAACGGCACGCAAGAGGTCGCGACGATCATGCACACCAGCCGCGACCTCACCGACAGCGGCGTCGAGCTGGCGCGCCGTGCCGGTGCTTCGCTGGGCAGCATCACCCGCACGGTGTCGAACATTCAGGCGATGAACCAGCAGATCGCCGCGGCCGCCGAGGAGCAGAGCGCGGTGGCCGAGGAAATCAGCCGCAGCGTGGTGAATGTGCGCGATGTGTCGGAACAGACCGCCGCCGCCAGCCAGGAAACCGCCGCCTCGAGTACCGAGCTGGCACGGCTGGGCGGGCAGTTGCAGACGATGGTGAGCCGCTTCCGGCTCTGAGGACTACGGGGAGGCCGCGAGCAGCGCCGGGCGCCGTCTCGCGGTGAGCGGCGCTCAGCTGGCCTGCGATTGCAGGTAGTTCTGCAGACCGACCCGGTCGATCAGACCGAGCTGCTGCTCGAGCCAGTAGGCGTGATCTTCCTCGGTGTCCTGCAGCTGCGCGGCCAGGATGTCGCGGGTCGCGTAGTCGCCGTGCTGCTCGGCCAGGGCGATGCCCTTGGCCAGCGCGGCGCGCACCTTGTACTCCAGCGCCAGATCGCTGCGCAGCATGTCCGGTACGGTATGGCCCGGATGGATGGCCTCCGGCGTCATGTCCGGCGTGCCTTCGAGGAACAGGATGCGCTTGAGCAGGGCATCGGCGTGCTCGGTTTCTTCCTGCATCTCGTGGTCGATGCGCTCGTGGAGCCGGCTGAAACCCCAGTCGGCATACATGCGCGAATGCAGGAAGTACTGATCGCGTGCCGCCAGCTCGCCGCGCAGCAGCTCCTTCAGATATTCGACTACCGGTGCCTGGCCTTTCATGGGTTCTCTCCGACGGGATATGCATCACGCGCGCAAGCATCGACGCAGAACCGGCAGCGGTCAAGTTCACCGGTGCCGCGCTGCCAGCGCCACGACGAGTCGCTACAATGCCCGCCCTCATTTTTCGCCAGGCTTGCGCCATGACCCGTTCCGCCCGCCCGTCCCGTGTCGCCATCATCGGCGGCGGCCCCGCCGGCCTGATGGCGGCCGAGGCGCTGAGCCAGGCCGGCGTCGCGGTCGAGCTGTATGACGCCATGCCGTCGGTGGGCCGCAAGTTCCTGCTGGCCGGCGTCGGCGGCATGAACATCACCCATGCCGAGGACTTCGCCACGTTCGTCGGCCGCTATCGCGAACGCGCCGATGCGCTGCGTCCGCTGCTGGAGGCCTTCGGCCCGGATGCGTTGCGCCAATGGATTCACGGCCTGGGTATCGATACCTTCGTCGGCAGTTCCGGCCGCGTGTTTCCCACCGACATGAAGGCCGCGCCGCTGCTGCGCGCCTGGCTCAGGCGTCTGCGCGACAGCGGTGTGCACATCCATACGCGGCATCGCTGGCTGGGCTGGAACGAAAGCGGCCAGCTGCGCATCGCCGGCCCGGATGGCGAGCGCCTGCTCGACGCCGACGCCACCCTGCTCGCCCTCGGCGGTGGCAGCTGGGCGCGGCTGGGCTCCGACGGCGCCTGGGTGCCGCTGTTGCAGGCGCGCGGAGTCACCGTTGCGCCGCTGCGCCCGGCCAATTGCGGTTTCGAGGTGCAAGCCTGGAGCGAGCACCTGCAGCAGAAATTCGCCGGCGCGCCGCTGAAGACCGTCAGCCTCGCGCTGCCTGGCGAAGTCCCGCGCAAAGGCGAGTTCGTGCTCACCGCCAGCGGCATTGAGGGCAGCCTGGTCTACGCACTCTCGGCGCCGATCCGCGCGGCGATCGAGCGCGACGGCGCCGCCACCGTGCTGCTCGATCTGCTGCCCGATCGCAGCCAGGCGCAGATCGCCAATGCACTGGCCAAGCCGCACGGCTCGCAGTCGCTGGCCAAGCACCTGCATCGCCAGCTCAAGCTCGACGGCGTCAAGGCCGCGCTGTTGCGCGAGCTGACCGACGCCGCAACCTTTCAGGACCCGGCGGCGCTGGCGGCGGCCATCAAGGCGCTGCCGCTCCGCCTGATCCGCACGCGGCCGCTGGACGAGGCGATCAGTAGCGCCGGCGGCGTGCCCTTCGAGGAGCTGGATGCGCAGCTGATGCTCAGGCGGCTGCCCGGGGTGTTCTGCGCCGGCGAGATGCTCGACTGGGAAGCCCCCACCGGCGGCTATCTGCTAACCGCCTGTTTCGCCAGCGGCCGGGCAGCCGCCGCTGGCATGCTGTGCTGGCTGCGCGACCACTAGCCACCTCGCCTGCTCGCCGTTGCGCTGCTAGCTTCAGCTGTACGGGCAAGCGCGCGAGGAGGCTGCCATGGCCGTCAACGCAATTCCGGTGGATCAACGCGTCATCGACATCGACTCCCGACGCTTCGCCTCGATCGAGAAGGCGCTGGTCGAGCTGCTCACCAACAGCGACGACAGCTATGCCCGGCTGGAAGCGGCCGGCGTCGAGGTGTCCGGGCAGTTGCTCATCCAGTACGAACGCCACCGCCGCGGCGCGCTGCTGACGGTCACCGATCAGGCACAGGGCATGCCCTTCGCCACCGCCTGCTTCATTCTCAGCTACGGCGGCGCGCACAGCCCGCTGGCCCAGGGCATCGGCGGCGGTCGCGGCTACTTCGGCCGCGGCCTCAAGCAGGCGGTCTTCGGCCTCGGTTACGGTTGGCTGGAAACCATCCATGAAGGGCGGCTGTCGCGCATCGAGCTGTTCCGCGCCGAGAATGGCGGCTACCTCTACGACGACGGCGGCCAGGACCGTCCCGTGACCGAGCGCGACCGTGCACGCCTCGGCATCGCCGGCAACGGCACCCGCGTGGCGATCGTCATCGAAAGCAGCCAGGTGAGCATTTCCCAGTACGGCGCGCTGGTCGATTCGCTGGCCAACAACATCTACCTGCGCGATGTGTTGGAGCGCCGAAATGTCGAGCTCGCGCATCTGCGCGATGGCGTGGAGATCGAGCGCAGCGGGCGGATCCGTTTCGAGGAGCCGCCGTCGCTGCTGCTGCTCGGCCCCGACCAGCCGGGCGAGTTCCACTGCGACGGGCAGACCTTCCCCTTCAGCCTGACGCTCAAACGTGCGCTGGACGCGCAACTGGTGCCGCGCGGCGACGAGCGCACCAGCGGCCTGCTGGTGCTGTCGGGCACCGCGGTGCTGGATTGCCAGCTGTTCGACTACGAGAACCAGTCGGCACCGAATACCTGTTCGGCACGGTGCGCTGTCCGGCGTTGATCGAGCAGCTCGGCCAGGGCGTGGCGGTGATCAGCGACGAACGCGCCGGCCTGAATCCGAAGACACCGCTGGTGGCCGCCTTCGCGCGGGCGGTCAGCCAGCTGATCGCACCCTTCGTGATGGCCGAGCAGGAAAAGCTCCGACACCTGGAACGCGCCACCACCTCCGGGCGCACCGCACACATGATCGACCACCTGCTGCAACGCATGAACCAGGCGGCGATCCACGATTTCGGCATCGTCCCGCCGGCAATTGCCGCGGTGAGCGCGTCGGCCGGCGCTGGCGAGCCTGTCGCGGCGCTGCGCTTCAGCACGCCGTTCTATTACCGTTCGCCGGAGCATCCGTTCCATGTACGCCTGCTGTTCGATCGGCAGCAATTGCCCGACGACACCATCCTGCAGATCGAGGCCTCGCTCAGCGAAGGCCTGCGTATCGATCCGCCACCGGCCGCGGTCGAACTGCGGAGCCTCGGCGAAGCGCCGTATCTGCAATGGACGGTCAGCGGCCAGTCCAGCGCCGAGCGTGGCGAGATCGTCGTGCGTGCCGGCAGCTATCTGGCCTGGTGCGAGATCGTCATCGCCGAACACGCAGCGGCGCATATCCATCACCACAAAACGCCACACCCGCCGATCGGGAAACACCGCCCCGCCCGCGATCACGGCGAAGTCATGTTCACCGGCTACGAGTTCCGCTATCTGGGCGAGGACATGGACCGCGCCGTGTACAGCGCGGCGGAGCGCAAGATCCTGATCAACACCGCCGCGCCCACCGTGCAGCTGTACGTCGACGGCCACGGCAACTTCCGCGACTCTGCCCGCCTGCTGCTGGCCGAGCTGTTCATGGACGTGATCGCCGAGGAGCTGGCGCGCTGGAAGCTCGGCAAGTCGGGACAGGCCGGCGATGTCGCGGCATTCCATGCGGCCAAGGGCGAGATCATCCGACGCTACGGCAGCGACATCCACCTATCGTTCATGCGCGGCTGAGGTGCGGTGGCGGCCCGAAGGCCGCCGTTCGGTGCCTACATCTTCATCACGATGCGGCCTTCGATACGACCGGCGCGCATGTCGTCGAGGATCCGGTTGATGTTGTCGAGGCTGTCGGTGTGGATGGTCGCCTTGACCAGCCCTTCGCCGGCGAAATCCAGCGCCTCCTGCAGGTCGGCGCGGGTGCCGACGATGGAGCCGGTGATGCTGATCGCCTTGAGCACCACGTCGAAGATCGGCGTCGGAAAATTCCCCGGCGGCAGGCCGACCAGCGCCACGGTGCCGCGCCGGCGCGCCATGCCGATGGCCTGACCGAAGGCGCTGTTGGACACCGCCGTGACCAGCACGCCATGGGTGCCGCCGATGTCGCGCTGCACCACTTCCACCGGATTTTCCGTGCGTGCATTGATGGTCAGGTTGGCCCCCAGGCGCTTGGCCAGTTCCAGCTTGGCATCGTCGACATCCACCGCCACCACGTGCAGCCCCATCGCCTTGGCGTACTGCACCGCGACATGGCCGAGGCCGCCGATACCGGAAATCGCCACCCACTGCCCGGGCCGCGCGCCGGTCACCTTCAAGCCCTTGTAGACGGTAACGCCGGCGCAGAGGATCGGCGCGATCTCGTCGAACTCGACGTTCTTCGGCAGGATGCCCACGTAGTTCGGGTCCGCCAGCACGTATTCGGCATAGCCGCCGTTGACCGAGTAACCGGTGTTCTGCTGACTTTCGCAGAGGGTTTCCCAGCCGGTCAGGCAGTGCTCGCAGCAACCGCAGGCGGTGTACAGCCAGGGCACGCCGACCCGGTCGCCTTCCTTCACCCGCGTCACGCCGGCACCGACTGCAGCCACATGGCCGACGCCTTCGTGGCCTGGAATGAACGGCAACGCCGGCTTGACCGGCCAGTCGCCTTCGGCCGCATGCAGGTCGGTGTGACACACACCGGAGGCGGCGATCTTTACCAGAATCTGGCCGGGGCCGGGCAGCGGCACCTTGACTTCCTCGAGGCGCAGCGGCTCGCCGAAGGCATGTACCACCGCGGCTTTCATGGTCTGGGTCATCGGTTGACTCCTTGAGACAGGACGTACGGGCCTGCGTTGGCAGGCCGGACCAAGCCTAGACCTCAATCGCCAACCGCGTGATGACGCAAACCGTCGCAGGCACGCTCAACAAATCGCCCTTGCACGGCCCGCGCGCGACCCGTGCCGTGGACAAGGCTGCGCCGTTTCCGCGCGCCAGGCCTATCAGCGCTTCTTCGCCGGCTTGCCGCCGCCCAGACTCGGCACCTTGCGAATCGGCCTGGCGTTGGGCTTTTCGTTCTCGTCGAACCAGTTGCCGAGGTGGATCTTGCCCTTGCCGGCGGCGTCCTTGGGCTTCTTCGGTTTCTTCGGCTTCTTGATGATCTGCCCGCCGAGGGTGGTGGTCGGCACGCGATGGTCCGGCACGAAGCCCAGCTCGTCGTGGCGCGGCAGTACCTGGTTGATCAGCGTTTCGATGGCCGCCAGCTGATCGACTTCATCGGCGCTGACCAGCGAGATCGCCTCGCCCGAGGCGCCGGCGCGGCCGGTACGGCCGATGCGGTGCACGTAGTCCTCGGCGACGGTCGGCAGGTCGAAGTTGACCACCTGCGGCAGGTCATGGATGTCCAGCCCACGGGCGGCGACGTCGGTGGCGACGAGAATCTGCACCTCGCCGGCCTTGAAGCGCTCCAGCGCGCGCAGACGCGACGCCTGCGGCTTGTCGCCGTGGATCGCATCGCTGGAAATGCCCTGCGCCTGCAGCTCGTCCACCAGCTGATCGACGCCCTTGCGCGTCTTCACGAATACCAGCACCTGGCCCCAGCGCTTGTCCGCGAGCAGATGCAGGAACAGCTCGCTCTTGCGCTTCTTGTCCACCGGCACCAGCCACTGCTTGACCGTCTTCGCCGCCGCGTTGCGCGGGCTGACCTCGATCGACAGCGGATCGCGCAGCAGCTCGCGGGCCAGCTGGCGGATCGCCTCGGAAAAGGTCGCGGAGAACAGCAGGGTCTGGCGCCTCTTCGGCAAGGCGCAGAACAGCTGATCCAGCTCGTCGGCGAAACCGAGGTCGAGCATGCGGTCGGCCTCGTCGAGCACCAGCGCCTGCAGCTGGCTGAAACCCACGGCGTTCTGCCGGTACAGATCGAGCAATCGGCCGGGGGTCGCCACCAGCACGTCGATGCCCTTGCGCAGCGCCATCATCTGCGGGTTGATGCTGACCCCGCCGTACACCGCGTAGGTGCGCAGCGGCAGGTTCTGCCCGTAGACACGAAAGCTTTCGTGCACCTGCTCGGCCAGCTCGCGGGTCGGCACCAGTACCAGCGCGCGCACCGAATTGCTCGCCACCTTGGCGCCTTCCATGGTCAACCGCTGCAGCAACGGCAGGGCGAAACCGGCGGTCTTGCCGGTGCCGGTCTGCGCCGCCGCCATCAGGTCGCGGCCCTTGAGCACGGCGGGAATGGCTTCGGCCTGCACCGGCGTCGGCTTGCGGTAGTCGAGGGTTTCCAGGGTTCGCAGCAGCGGATCGATCAGGCCCAGGGAGGCGAAGGTCATGGCAGGCTCGCAGCGCCGATTCGGCGGGTGAAAAAGCGCGGATTCTAACAGGCTGCGCCTTGTCTCCGTGGCGCATCTGCGGCCGCGTACCTCGTTCGATCAGCTTGTGTTTAGCCGCATGCGGCCGTATGGTTCGCGCGATTTCTTATCCGCCCAGGTGTGCACGACCGCAAGGTCCGCATTAAACGGGAAGCCGGTGCGCTCGCGAGAGCAAGGCCGGCGCTGCCCCCGCAACGGTAATCGACCGCGATCCAGCCGGATCGCCGTCCGCTCGACAGCCACTGTGTTCCGACATGGGAAGGCGAGCGCGATGAGCGTCGAAAGCCCGGAGACCGGCCTGGTGGATTCGACGGGTGTTGCGGAGGGCAGCACCGTCAAGCGCGGCCGTCTGCCTTTCGCCCCCGCTTGTTCCTGCCCTCCTCGAAAGCTGTGATCTTTTGAGGAATTCCAAGAATGAAACTGTCCCGACTTGCCCTGGCCGTGGCGCTGCTGCCTGGCACGCAGGTGTTTGCCGACACTACCGACGCCAACAGCTACCAGCTGCCCAACATGCTGGTGACTTCCGCGCGCCAGGCCGAGCCTCGCGCCACCGCCACCGCCGCCAACACCGTGTTCACCCGCGCCGATATCCAGCGCCTGCAGGCGCGCAGCGTGCCGGAATTGCTGCGCCGGGTGCCGGGCGTGACCGTCGGCAGCGCCGGCGGCCTGCCGTCGCTGTCGCTGCGCGGCACCGGCACCGCGCAGACGCTGGTGCTGCTCGATGGTCAGCGCATTTCCTCGGCCACCAGCGGCTTCGCCCGTCTCGATTACCTGGCGATCGACAATATCGAGCGCGTCGAAGTGATCCGCGGCCCGCGCTCGTCACTCTATGGTGCCGATGCGATCGGCGGCGTCATCCAGATCTTCACGCGCAGCGGCAAGCCCGGAGTGAAGCCGGAAATCCGCCTCGCGGCCGGCAGCGACCAGACCTTCCAGCGCAGCCTGAGCCTGGCGGCTGGCACCGAGCAGACCCGCGTCCATCTCGGCGCGAGTCTCGACGAGCGTGACGGTTTCGATATCAGCCGCGACAACCGCGGTGCCGACAGCGACGACGACGGCCAGCGTGCGCAGGCACTGCACCTGAAGCTGGATCACCAGCTCAATGCCGACTGGCAGGCGGGCCTCAGCCTCAACGATCAACGCGGCGAGAACGAATACGACGATGCCTACGACTTCGCCCCGGGCACACCGCAGGACGAGTTTCGTGTCAGCAGCTACAGCGGTTACCTGAACGGTCAGCTGACCGACGTCTGGAACAGCCGTCTGGAACTGGGCCGCAGCTTCGACCGCAACAAGGTGGTCGGCGCCAGCAGTCCCTGGAACAACGGCTTTCTGGAAACCACACGGCATTCGGCGGCCTGGATAAACCGGCTGCAACTGAGCGAACGCCAGCAGTTGAGTCTGGGCAGCGACTGGTACGAAGACCGTCTCGACGCATCCACCGCCTATCAGGAAGACAGCCGCGACAACCTGGCCTTCTTCGCCCAGCACAGCTTCCAGGGCGACCGTTTCGGTACCGAACTCGGCCTGCGCCACGACGACAACGAACAGTTCGGCAGCCACAACAGCTGGAACGCCGCCTTCAGCCTGCCGGTGGGCGAGTCGCAGCGCTGGATCCTCAGCTACGGCGAAGGCTTCCGTGCGCCGACCTTCTCCGATCTCTATTACCCCGGAATGGGCAATGCCGGCCTGAGCCCCGAAACGTCGAAGACCTACGAGCTGCAATGGCGCGCCGACGTAGAAGGCACTCAGCTGGAAGCCTCGGTCTACCGCACCGATGTGGAAGACATGATTGCCTGGGACAGTGCCGCCAGACGCCCGGAGAACATCAGCCAGGCACGGATCAACGGCTTCGAGGCCAGCGTGGCTCGCGAACTGCTGGGCTGGCAGGCCAGTCTGGGCGTGAGCGTCATTGATCCGCGTGATCGCGACAGCGGTCATGCCCTGCCCCGCCGTGCCAAGCGCACGCTGAGTATCGACCTCGATCGCGAATTCGGCAGCCTGTCGGCCGGCGCCGGCTGGCACGTCGCCAGCGCACGCCAGGACAATGCGGCCAATACCCGCGAGCTGGCCGGCTACGGCGTCTTCGATCTGCGCGCGGGCTGGCAGAGCCACCCCGAGCTGCTCTGGGAGGCCAAGGTCAACAACCTGTTCGACCGCGAATATACGCTGGCAACCTACGACCGCCCCACCGGCCCAGGCTGGACCGATCCGGTGCTGAACTACGGTTATCGCGAAGCCGGACGCACCGTCCTGTTCGCCATGACCTGGACCCCTTCGCTCTAAGCGGAATGCGGGCGCGCCCTCACGGCGCCGCCCGCGCCATCGCTTCGCAGAGCTTCCCGATCGCGCCCAGCATCTGGAAGCTCGGCCGCTCCAGCCCCTTGTCCGGCACGGCGAGCAAGCGCCCGCTACGCACCGCACTGAGCTGCGGCCAGGCTTTCCAGCTCTCCAGTTCGGCGCCGCTGCCGCCGAGGATCACCTCGGGATCGCGTGCCAGCACGGCTTCGACGCTCACCTGCGGCGCCGGCAGCTGAAGGTCGGCGAACACGTTCACCCCACCACATACCTCGATCGCCTCGCTGATGATCTGCGGGCCGCCGAGCGTATACAGCGGGCGATGCCAGACCTGATAGAAGACCCGCAGCGGCGGCGTGCGCGCGTATTGCTGACGCAGCTGCGCCAGGCCGTGGCGAAAGCGCTCGGCCAGCTGGACGCCCTGCTCGACGCGGTCGACGGCGCGTCCGATCAGCGCGAACTGTTCGGCCAGTTGTTCGAGCCGCGACGGCTCGACCACCAGCAGCGGGATGCCAAGCTGCTGCAACTGCTGACGCTGGCCGCGCGCAATGCTGTCGGGCCAGAGCAGCACCAGATCGGGACGCAGGCTGAGCAGCGTTTCCAGCTCCACCTGGCCGTAGCGACCGACCGATTGCACGCCGGCCAGCGCCGGCGGACGCTCGCCGCCATCGAGCACGCCGACCAGCCGATCGCCGGCATCGAGTTCGAGCATGATTTCGCTGAGCGAGGGCGCCAGGCTCACCACCCGCTGTGCCGCGCTCGCCGAAAGCGGCACCAGCAGCAGCGCGACGAACCACAACAGGCGCATCAGCGCAGCTGCCGCGGAATGCGATAGAGGATGAGCAAGCTAAGGCTGCCGAGCACCAGCAGCAGGCGCGCCACCGGTTCCATGCCGAGCAGCGCGCCGACCGCCGCCAGCCAGGCCGGCAATGACGCGATCAGCAGCGCGCGTCGGCGAATACGCCGCAGCTGCGCCCAGGCCGCCGGCTCGGCGGTGTCACCCAGCGCCTGCTCCGTGGCGATCAGCGCATGTTTGAAGCGGGTGAACGCCGGCAGGCTGAAGAACAGCGAAGCGAGGCCGGCGGCGAACAACACCAGCCCCCCGTTGCCCAGCTGCAGCCCGGTGCGACCAAGCAGCAGCGCCGGCAGCACCATCAGCGCAGCATGCAGCCAGCCCTCGCGGGCGAGCTGGCGGCGGACAGCAGCGCGATTCACGACTGCTCGGCTTCGCCCTGATGAATCTCGCCGAGCATGTGGCCGAGCTTGCCGGCCTTGGTCGCGAGGTATTTGCGGTTGTGCGGATTGTGCGCGATCTGCAGCGGCTTGCGCTCGGCCACGCGGATGCCGAAGCCCTGCAGCGCCTTGACCTTGCGCGGGTTGTTGGTCATCAGCTTGACCTCGACGATACCCAGGTGCTCGAGCATCGGCAGGCAGATGCCGTAGTCGCGCATGTCCGGCGCGAATCCCAGACGCTCGTTGGCCTCGACGGTGTCGGCGCCGCCGTCCTGCAGTTCATAGGCGCGAATCTTGTTCAGCAGGCCAATGCCACGACCTTCCTGGCGCAGGTAGAGCAGCACGCCACGGCCCTCCTCGGCGATGGCACGCATGGCCGCCTCGAGCTGGAAGCCGCAATCGCAGCGCAGGCTGAACAGCGCGTCGCCGGTCAGACATTCGGAGTGCAGCCGCCCCAGCACCGGCTTGCCATCAGCCACGTCGCCCAGGGTCAGCGCGACATGTTCCTTGCCGGTGTCCTGGTCGAGAAATCCATGCATGGTGAACACACCGAACGGCGTCGGCAGTTTGGAAGCGGCGACGAACACGACAGACACGGGCGGAAGTCCCAGAGAGGAAAAAGGCGGATATTGTAACACTAACTGGACGGCGCAAAGGGCGAGCGTAATCGGCCAAATGTAATCCGAATCGATGCCCCGACGCCCTCCGACCGGACTGCACAACGCTCATCCGCCGGTGACGGATCGCCCGCGCTAGATTTTCGACTCCAGCCGGAGCACACCCTGATCCTCGCGCCAGCTGACCCGGCCAAGGAAGCTCATGCCCAGCAGGGCCTCGCTGGGCGATTCGCCCTCGAGCACGACCGCTTCGACGCCCAGCACGTCGATGCTGCCGACCTTGACGCTGTTCAGGCGCACGCGCCAGGCCTTGGCCGTACCGCTGGCGGTGTTGACCAGCAGCGGCTGGCCGGCGGCCCGGTAATCGATGCCCAGCCGCCGCGCCTGGTTTTCGTTGATGGCGACCGAGGTCGCTCCGGTATCGACAAGGAACTGCACCGGCTGGCCATTGATCGATCCGGCGATCCAGTAATGTCCGCCCACGCCTTTGGCCACGCTGAGCTGAGTCTTTTCCGGTGCGGCATAGCCGGCGCCGCTGTACTCGCGACTCAGGCCGTAGCTGCGCTCGACGCCGCCGACGCGCAGCACCGCACCGCGTGAATCGGCACTCACCACTTCGACGCCGCCGGGACCGGCCTGGCCGACCTTGACCAACTTGCGCTGGCCATCGACGTTCAGCACCGCGGCGCCGGGAAACAGCCCGACCACCTGCACCATCGGTGCGGACACCGCCAGCGACGGCAACAGCAGCAAGCCAGCGAGAAGAAGTTCAAAGCGACGCATGGGAGTCCTTGAAAGTAGGCATTGGACAGGCCGGGCAATCTTCCGCCAGCCGCGCGGAGGATTCAGCGAGCCGCCGCACACTTGATCACGCCAGCAGTGCCACCAGCCCCTGCATCGCCGCCCAGGCAGCGGCGCCGGCGAGAATGTCGTCGAGCATGATGCCGATGCCGCCGTGCACATGGCGGTCGACCCAACTGATCGGCCAGGGCTTGGCGATGTCCATCGCGCGGAACACCACGAAGCCGAGCAGCAGCCAGTGCCAGCCTTGCGGTGCCAGCCAGAAGGTCATCCAGATGCCGACGAACTCGTCCCAGACGATGCCCTCGTGGTCGTGCACGCCCAGCTCGCGCGCCACCTTGCCGCACAGCCAGATACCGAACAGCATGCTCAGCACCAGCAGCACGCCATAGCCCCAGCCCGGCAGCAGCTGCCACAGCGGCACGAACGGCAGCGCCACCAGCGAGCCCCAGGTGCCAGGCGCCTTTGGCATCAGACCGGAGCCGAAGCCGAACGCCAGGTTGTGCCAGGGATTGGACCAGACCAGGACTTGCGGCTTGGCCGCGAGCGGCGAGGAGTCAGTCAAGACGGCGTTCCTTTTCTGAGCGCACTGGCGCAACGACGCTATGCATGGAAATGGTTGTAACCACGCGAGGACACGGGTAGTTCGTTGCCCGCCGCATCGACCAGCTGCACGCCCTGCCCGACCGTGACGCAGCCGATGACATGCACCGGCCATTGGGCGTCCTGCAGCGCCGCCAGCTCGGCGGGCGGCAGGGTGAAGGTCAGCACGTAGTCGTCACCACCGGCGAGCGCGCAGCGCAGCGCCTCGGCGGTACCGGCGAGGCGCTGCAGCGGCGCGGACAGCGGCACCCGCTCGCGCTCGATCCGCAGCGCGACGCTCGACGCCTTGGCGATATGCCCGCAGTCGGCGAGTAGCCCGTCGGAGATATCCAGCGCCGCCGTGGCCCGCCCGCGCAGCGCCTCGCCCAGCGCCAGCTGCGGCTGTGGCGACCAGTAGCGCGCCAGCAGATGCTCGGCGACGTCCGCATCGGCCTCGGCCTGCCCCAGCACCAGCGGCAAGGCGCCGGCGGCCTCTCCGAGCACGCCGCCGACGCAGAGCAGATCGCCGACCTGCGCGCCGGATCGAACCAGCGCCTGCCCGGCCGGCACCCGGCCGAACACGGTGACGGTCAGGCACAACGGCCCGCGGGTGGTATCGCCGCCGATCAGACGCAGGCTGCAGTCGAGCGCCATCGCATCCAGCCCGCGGGCGAATTCGGCCAGCCAGAGCGCGTCGGCGGCAGGCAGCGTCAGGGCCAGGGTGAAGCCGATGGGCGTCGCGCCCATGCCCGCAAGATCGCTGGCGGCAACTGCCAGTGCGCGCTGGCCGAGCAGGAACGGATCGCAGGAATCGGGGAAATGCACCCCGGCGACCAGGGTATCGGTGGACACGGCCAGCTGTTCGCCGGTGGGAATGTCCAGCAGGGCGCAATCGTCACCGATGCCCAGCACGACTTCGCCGCCGGCCCTGGCGCAAGCGGCGGCGGCGAAGTAGTGACGGATCAGCTCGAACTCACCCAGCAAGGCGAGCAGCCCTCAGCGCTTGTGGTTGCGCACTTCGGCGCTGCGCAGAGTAGGCGCCAGCTTGTCCAGCACGCCGTTGACGAACTTGTGCCCGTCGGTGGCGCCATAGACCTTGGCCAGCTCGATGCCTTCGTTGATGACCACGCGGTACGGCACGTCGACGCGCTGCATCAGCTCGTAGGTGGACAGGCGCAGGATCGCCAGCTCGACCGGGTCCAGCTCGTCCAGTGGACGATCGAGGTTCGGCTCGATGGCCTGATCGACTTCGGTCTTCTTGCGCGCGACGCCGTTGAGCAGTTCGTGGAAGTAGGCACCGTCGACACCGCTGAAATCGTTGTCGACGCGGAACTGCGCTTCGATTTCGTTGAGGCTCTGACCGGCCATGTGCCACTGGTACAGCGCCTGCATCGCCAGGCTCCGCGCCACCCGGCGGGTAGCGATCTTGCCCTTGGCCTTGGGCTGCGGAGCGTCCTGGCTATCGTCGTGATTCAGGCTCACTTCGCCTCCAGCTGCGACAGCAGGCTCACCATTTCCAGTGCGGAAAGTGCGGCTTCGGCGCCCTTGTTGCCGGCCTTGGTGCCGGAGCGCTCGATAGCCTGTTCGATGGAGTCGACGGTCAGCACGCCGAAGGCGACCGGTACGCCGAACTCCATGGAGACCTGAGCCAGACCCTTGGTGCATTCGCCGGCAACGTATTCGAAGTGCGGCGTGCCGCCACGAATGACCGCGCCGAGGGCGACGATGGCGTCGTATTCGCCCTGTTGGGCGACTTTCTGCGCGACCAGCGGAATCTCGAAGGCACCCGGTGCACGGATGATGGTGATGTCGTTCTCGCTGACGCCGTGGCGAACCAGCGCGTCGACCGCGCCGCTGACCAGGCTCTCGACGACGAAGCTGTTGAAGCGGCCTACGACCAGGGCGTACTTGCCCTGCGGGGCGATGAAGGTTCCTTCGATGGTCTTCAGGGGCATGGGTGCTTTCTCATCTCTTTAAAGAACGAAGGCGCCGCGGACTGCGCGGCGCCTCTGATTTATTCGGCCGGAAGGTATTCTACAACTTCCAGATCGAAGCCGGATATCGCGTTGAACTTCATCGGCGCGCTCATCAGGCGCATCTTGCGCACGCCCAGGTCACGCAGAATCTGCGAACCGGCGCCGACGGTACTGTAGGTCGCCGGGGTCGGCGGCTGCTGACGGGTCAGCTGCGCCAGCAACTGTGGGCCGGTCAGCGGATTGCCGAGCAGCAGCACCACGCCCTTGCCGGCCTTGGCCACCTCGCTCATCGCCGCGCGCAGGCTCCAGCGGCCCGGCACGGTGACCAGCAGCAGATCACGCAGCGGCTCCATGTTGTGCACGCGCACCAGCGTCGGCTCCTCGGGGGAAATCTCGCCGCGGGTCAGTGCCATGTGCACGGTGTCCTCGACGCCGTCGCGGTAGGTGACCAGGTTGAACTGGCCCAGCTCGGTGTCCAGCGGCTGCTCGGAAACCCGCTCGACGGTGCGCTCGTGGATCATCCGGTAGTGGATCAGGTCGGCGATGGTGCCGATCTTCAGCCCGTGCTGCTCGGCGAACACTTCCAGCTCCGGGCGGCGCGCCATGGTGCCGTCATCGTTCATGATCTCGCAGATCACGCCGGACGGCTCGAAGCCGGCCATGCGCGCCAGATCGCACGCGGCCTCGGTGTGGCCGGCACGCGCCAGCACGCCGCCCGGTTGTGCCATCAGCGGGAAGATGTGCCCGGGGCTGACGATGTCTTCGGCCACGGCGTTCTTCGCCACCGCGGCCTGCACGGTGCGCGCGCGGTCGGCGGCGGAAATGCCGGTGGTCACGCCTTCGGCGGCCTCGATGGAAACGGTGAACTTGGTGCCGAAACCGGAACCGTTGCGCGGCGCCATCAGCGGCAGCTTGAGCAGTTCGCAGCGCTCGCGGGTCATCGGCATGCAGATCAGCCCGCGGGCGAAGCGCGCCATGAAGTTGATGTGCTCGGCGGTGACGCATTCGGAGGCGATGATGATGTCGCCCTCGTTCTCGCGGTCCTCGTCATCCATGAGAATGACCATCTTGCCGGCGCGGATGTCTTCGATCAGTTCTTCAGCGGTATTGAGCGCCATCGGGCGTCTCCTCAATTCTTCAGATAGCCGTGCTCGGCGAGAAAACCTTCGGTGAGCGCCGAGGCCTTGGGTTCGGCGGCCTTGTCGCCCATCATCAGGCGCTCCAGGTAACGCGCCAGCAGGTCGACCTCCAGGTTCACCTGCCGCCCGGGCCGGTAGTCGGCCATGATGGTTTCGCCGAGGGTATGCGGCACGATGGTCAGCTCGAATTCGGCGCCATTGACCGCATTGACCGTGAGGCTGGTGCCATCCACGGTGATCGAGCCCTTCAGCGCGATGTACTTGGCCAGCTCGCGCGGCGCGCGGATGCGGAACTGCACCGCGCGGGCGTTATCTTCCCGCGCCACCACTTCGCCGACACCATCGACATGGCCGCTGACCAGATGGCCGCCGAGGCGGCTGGTGGGCGTCAGGGCCTTTTCCAGGTTGACCCGGCTGCCGGCCTTGAGATCGATGAAGGCGGTGCGCGCCAGGGTTTCGCGGCTGACGTCGGCCCAAAAGCCGTTGCCCGGCAGCTCTACCGCGGTCAGGCAGACGCCGTTGACGGCGATGCTGTCGCCCAGCTTGACGTCGCCCAGATCGAGCTTGCCGGTCTCGACCAGCACGCGAACGTCGCCACCTTTGGGGGTGAGCGCACGGATGGTGCCGATGGCTTCGATTATTCCGGTGAACATGTGGCCTCCCGCGGAAGGCTGATGAAACGCTGCATACGACGAACTCCTGTTTAGAAAAACAGGGCGCTACGGATCGATAGGGATGCATGACGGGCACGCGAACGGCGCCCATCGGAATATCCCGCTCTCTCTCATCCGGACTATACCGTCGGCCCCGGAATCACACCGGGTCTGCTGACCTTGCCGAAGCAAGCGCTCGCGGGCTAGGCCGAAGCCATTACCGCCGGTGGGGAATCGCACCCCGCCCTGAGAACGTTGGGCCAGACGCGGCCCGGCAGCGTTTTTAACACAAATAGCCGCAAACGGCAGCCAGCTTGTGCGTTCGCAGCGATTATGGCGACGAAAGCCTGGCGCTATCGGCGGCCGGTGATTTCAGTCACCGGATGCCGCGTTCAGCGGGCGGGAATCGCGACGATCCTCCAGTCGTCGCCCACCGCGCGGATGTCGACGATCTTCAGTTCGCGCGCCTCGCTCATGCGCTCCAGCGGCAGCTCCAGCAGCGGCCGCGCCGAGGAACCGAGGAACTTGGCGGCCATGAACACCTGGTATTCGTCGATCAGGCCGAGACGGGCGAACGCACCGACCAGCCGCGGTCCGGCCTCGACCAGCACCTCGTTGGCACCACGGGCAGCCAGCTCGCGCAGCAGCGCGGTCAGGTCGACCCGCTCCTGCCCCAGCACCAGCGCCTCGTGGCCGGCGCAACGATAGGTTTCCTCGCACCCCGCAACCGCCGTGACGACCAGCGCCGGACCAGCCTGGAAGAACGGCGCATCCAGCGGCACGCGCAGCCGACCATCGACCAGCACCCGCAACGGCGGGCGCGCAAGCACCAGCGCGGTGGTTTCCGCGTCCAGCCCCAGTTCGGCGCGCACGGTCAGCCGCGCGGCATCCATCAGCACGGTGTCGGCGCCGGTCAGCACCACGCTGGAGCGGGCGCGCAGGCGCTGCACCTCCGCACGCGCCGCCGGGCCGGTGATCCACTGGCTCTCGCCGCTGGCCATCGCCGTGCGTCCGTCCAGGCTCATCGCCAGCTTGGCGCGCACGTATGGCAGACCGCTTTCCATGCGCTTGATGAAGCCCGCATTGAGTTCCCGCGCCTCGGCTTCCAGCACGCCGCTGGCAACTTCGATGCCGGCGCTGCGCAGAAATTGCAGGCCGCGCCCGGCGACCTGCGGGTTCGGGTCCTGCATGGCCGCCACCACGCGGCCGACGCCGGCCTTGACCAGCGCTTCGGCACAGGGCGGCGTGCGCCCGTGGTGGCTGCAGGGTTCGAGGGTGACGTAGGCAGTGGCGCCACGCGCCCGCTCACCGGCCTGGCGCAGCGCGTGAACCTCGGCATGCGGCTCGCCGGCGCGTACGTGCCAGCCTTCGCCTACCAGCTCGCCATCGGCGACGATGACGCAGCCGACCCGCGGGTTCGGATGGGTCGAATACAGCCCCTTGCGCGCCAACTGCAGCGCGCGGGCCATCCAGGCGTGGTCGCTGGCGCTCATTCGGATTTCGCCGGCTCGCGGGACAGCCGTTCGATCTCCTCGCGGAACTCGTTGAGGTCCTGGAAGCGGCGGTAGACCGAGGCGAAGCGGATATAGGCGACCTCGTCGAGCTTCTGCAGCTCGGCCATCACCAGCTCGCCGAGCACCCGCGACTTGATCTCGCGCTCGCCGGTGGCACGCAGCTGATGCTTGATGTGGGCGATGGCCGCTTCCAGACGCTCGACACTGACCGGACGCTTCTCTAACGCACGCTGCATGCCGGCACGCAGCTTCTGCTCGTCGAACGGCTGGCGGCTGCCATCGGATTTGATCAGTCGCGGCATCACCAGCTCGGCGGTTTCGAAGGTGGTGAAGCGCTCGCCGCAAGCCAGGCATTCGCGGCGGCGGCGCACCTGATCACCCTCGGCAACCAGGCGGGAATCGATGACCTTGGTGTCATGGGCACTGCAGAAGGGACAATGCATGGGCGGGATTCGGTCGAACGTCGGGGCGGCCATGGTAGCGCATCCGACCGGCAAGACAAGGCAGCGGCTTTGCTGCTATACAAGCCCGATTCGCCGTAGTTCTGGAGCTTTCCGTGCCCTTGCGTACCGCCTTCGTGCCCCTGCTGCTGATCCTGCTGGCCGGCTGCGGCAGCCAGCCGCCCGCACCACCTGCGCCGGTCGAACTGAGCAGCGCGCCGCACTCGAAATTGCACAACGAACTGAGCGGCAGCCTGATCGGCGCGCCGGCCGGCAGCGATGTCGAACTGGCGCTGCTGGAGGTCGACCGCCGCGACCAGCCGGATCGCCTGCTGAGCAACGTGCAGCTCAAGGGACGCGGCTCGGAGCTGCCGTTCATCCTGCAGTTCAACCCGGACGCCTTTCCCGCCGGCCAGCGCGTCGAGCTGCGCGGGCGGGTGACGCGCGCCGGCCAGTTGATCATGCGTCTGCCGGCGCTGCAGATCCACAAAGCCAACAGCCAGGCGCTCGGCCCGCTGCAGCTGGTGCCCGCACCATGACGGCACCGGCGCCGTTGCAGGCAGCGCTGAACGCACTGCTCGGCGACGCCCGGCTGGTCGCCGAGCCGCTGCCGGGCACCGATCTGCGTCTGTGGCTGATCGATGCGGCCAACATGGATCGCGCCTTCAGCCCGGAGGAAACCCGGCGGATTCTCGACGAGCCACCATATTGGTGTTTCTGCTGGGCCAGCGGGCTGGTCCTGGCCCGCTGGCTGGCCGAGCGCCCGGACTGGGTGCGGGGCAAGCGCGTGCTGGATTTCGGCGCGGGTTCCGGCGTAGCCGCCATCGCCGCGGCTAAGGCAGGAGCCGCCGAGGTGGTGGCCTGCGACCTGGACCCGCTGGCACTCGCCGCCTGCCGGGCAAACGCTGCGCTGAACGACGTCGAGCTACGCTATTCGCAAGACTTCTTCGGTGAGGCGGACCGCTACGATCTGGTCATCGTCGCCGACGTGCTCTACGACCGCACCAACCTGCCGCTGCTGGATCACTTCCTCAGTCGCGGTCGCGAAGCGCTGGTGGCCGACTCGCGGGTACGCGACTTCGCCCATCCGCTGTATCGGCGCCTGGATGTGCTGGACGCCTGCACCTGGCCGGATCTCGCCGAGCCGGCCGAATTCCGCCAGGTCAGCCTCTATCACGCGGCGCGATAGCTGCCGGGAGAGTGACGTGAGCGAGTCAACCCTGCGTCTGTTCTTCGCGCTGCCCTGCCCGCGCGAGCAGGCGGCGGCCATCTGTCGCTGGCGCGACGAGCAGGCGCTGCAAGGCCGACCGGTTCCGCCACAGAACCTGCACCTGACCCTGGCGTTTCTCGGTGCGCAACCGGCCGATTGCCTCGCCGGCCTGCAGCGGCTGGCGGCCGATCTCGACTGCCCGGCATTCGAGCTGACCCTGGATCGCCTGATCACCCTCGGCAAGGGTTTCATCTGCCTGCAGCCGAGCGCACCGCCGCCGGCGCTGGACTACCTGGCGGCGGCGCTGCGCGCGCAACTGGCCACACTCGGCCTGGTGCTCGACAGCCGGCCCTTTCTGCCGCACCTGACGCTGACGCGCCATGGTCACGAGCGCGTGCACGGCCACAGCCCGGCATTCGGCTGGACAGTGGATCGCTTCGTGTTGTTCGTCTCGGAAACTACCGCGCAGGGCGCGCGCTATCGCGAGCTGGGCAGCTGGCCGCTGCGGGCATCCGGGACGACCGTGACGGCCGTCCCGGACTGAGATCAGGCGGGAATTTCGATCAGGAAGCGGAACAGCGAGCCGTGCTGTTCCACGCTCAGGCAGTTATAGCCCTTGGCGCGGGTGTCTTCCGGGATGCCGTTGACCGACTGCGAGCAGTCGGTGACCACTTCCAGCAACTGCCCCGGCTGCATGGTCGCCAGGGTTTCCAGCGTGGCGATGGCGTTGTACGGGCAATGCTCGCCGCGCAGATCAAGCGAGAGATTCGGTTTGGCCTGGCTCACGGGCAGGACTCCTCTTGGTTTGGAAACGTTTGGCGTTCAGATGCACCAGCAGCATGGCCACGGCCAGCCCGGCGAAGGTCAGCATCAGGCCACTGGTCGCACCGAAGCTTTCCAGCAGGTTGACCTTCGGATAAGGCAGCGCCAGCGACGTGCCGAGTTCATCCCAGTACACCGCCACCAGGGTGCCGCCGATGACGTTACCGATGCCGACCACCCAGAAGTGCACCTGGCCTTCCATCGCACGGTACATCCAGCCGGTCTCGCAGCCGCCCGCCACGACGATGCCGATGCCGAACAGCAGGCCGCCGATGATCGCGTTCGGCCCCATCCAGAAGATCTTCGGACTGGCGCCCAGGGCGATCGCGCCGAAGGTGCCGACGCAGGCCACCGCCATGCCCAGCAGGATGCCGTAGGCGGCGCGGGTGCGGCCGGTGGTCCACAGATCACGCGCGGCGCTGGTGAAGCAGATCTGCGCGCGCTCGATCAGCCCACCGAACAGCAGGCCGAACAGCACCGCCATGCCGAGCACCAGCGAGGTATCGAAGCGCCAGGCGGCGAAGCCGATCGCCAGCACGGCAACCGCCACGCCGAGGCGCGCCTGCAGCGCGGCACGGCGCCGCGTGCCTTCGACGTCGCCAAACAGCGAACTGGCCTGGCTGCCCACTTTCAACGGCGTGCGCAGCCAGGGCAGCAGACAGATCTTCACACCGATCCAGGCGCCACCGACGGTCGCCAGCATGAACGCCCAGGCGTGCAGCGAGAACATCGGGATGCCGGTGAAGAACGCCGCCAGGTTGCAGCCCATCGCCAGCCGCGCGCCGAAGCCGGCGATGACGCCGCCGATCAGCCCCTGCACCAGGCGCCGCTTGCTGGTCGGCCAGCGCAGGCTGACGTTGTTCGCCCACAGCGCCGCGCATAGCGCGCCGAGCAGCATGCCGATGATCATCACGCCATCGACGCGATCGAGCGGCGTGCCGGCCAGACCGATTAGTTTGAAGTAGCTCCACTCGGCAGGCGTGTAGCCGAACCAGGACAGGACGTGGCCACCCCAGCGGGTGAATTCGCCGGTGACGGCCCAGAAGGTTCCGGTGATGGCGAAGTAGTAGGCGGAGGCGACGCCCAGCGCGACGAGCGCGGGCAAAGGCGACCAGAAGCGCACGAGATAGCGCTCCCGGAAGTCGGACAGAACGGACATCGATGACTCCTTTTGCGCGACTGCAATCGCCGCACCAAGAAAAGGGGACGCAAGTATAGGGGCCACTACGCGTTTCGTCGCGTCGCATCGCCCGCCCTTGCTTCCCGCACCCGGCGTCCCCACTTAACATGCCGAGCTTTCACGTCTTTCGCCGCCCGAGAATCCCGATGAGCCAGACGCCCTACATCTTCGATGTCACCACCGCCAGCTTCGAACAGCTGGTGCTCGAAAATTCCTTCCACAAACCGGTGCTGGTCGACTTCTGGGCCGAGTGGTGTGCGCCATGCAAGGCGCTGATGCCGCTGCTGGCGAAGATCGCCGAGGAGTACCAGGGCGAGCTGCTGCTGGCCAAGGTCAACTGCGATATCGAGCAGGACATCGTCGCCCGCTTCGGTATCCGCAGCCTGCCGACGGTCGTGCTGTTCAAGGACGGCCAGCCGGTGGACGGCTTCGCCGGTGCGCAGCCAGAGTCGGCCATTCGCGCCATGCTCGAGCCGCACGTGCAGGCACCGACCACGCCGCAAGGCGATTTACTGGAAAGCGCGCAGGCGCTGTTTGCCGAAGGTCGTTACGCCGAGGCCGAAGCGCAGCTGCAGCAACTGCTTGGCGAGGACAACGAGAACGCGGCGGGCCTGATCCTGTACGCCCGCTGCCTGGCCGAGCGCGGCGAGCTGGGCGAAGCGGAAACCGTGCTCAATGCCGTCAAGGGCGACGAGCACAGGCAGGCACTGGCCGGCGCGCGCGCCCAGCTGACCTTCCTGCGCCAGGCCAACGACCTGCCGGAAGTCGCCACGCTGAAAAGCCGCCTGGCGCAGAACAGCGAGGACGACGAGGCCGCCTATCAGCTGGCCATCCAGCAGTTGGCTCGTCAGCAATACGAAGCGGCGCTCGACGGGTTGCTCAAGCTGTTCGTGCGCAACCGCGGCTATGCCGAAGGCTTGCCGCACAAGACGCTGCTGCAGGTCTTCGATCTGCTCGGCGGCGACCATCCGCTGGTTACGCTGTACCGTCGCAAGCTGTACCAGGCGATCTACTGAGCGGTCAGGACGCCGGGCAGCCCTCACCGATCCAGTGATAGCTCGCGGTATCCGCGCCGTTCTCGACCCGCACCTGATCGCAGTGGCGCAGTCGCACCAGCAGGCGCTTGGCCATCGACGCACTGCCGGTCAGCGCCTCCAGCTCGGCAAACAGCTCGGGGCCATCCAGCCGGCCTGCGCGGCGCAGGCGCTCGCGCGCGGTGTGCCACAGACTGTCGTCGGCGGACGGCGCGATATCGGCGGCGCGCGCGCTGGGTGCCAGCGGCAGATTGCGCGCCAGCTGCGCCCAGTCCTGCTCGTCCAGCTCGATGTTCAGATCGACCGGCCATTCGCCGATATGCCCACGGATACGAATCATGCTGCTCTCCTTCGGTAGCGCGGCGCATGCTCCCATGACCGCGACGGGCTGGCCAGTCGACGCAAAAAGGCGTTATAACGTAACCCCCATCAGTTCCCGGAACCGACCATGCGCCCGCTGCTGCTCGCCCTGCCATTCGTTCTGCTGCCTTTCAGTTACAGCCAAGCACAGGACGATCACCACCACCACGAACACGATGCCACCGCCAGTCTGGGCGCCCACGAGCACGGCACCGCTCACCTCGATGCGGCGCTGGACGGCACTGTTCTGGAGCTGGCGCTGCGCAGCCCGGCGGCGAATCTGCTGGGTTTCGAGCACGCCCCAGCCAGCGCGGCGGACGAAGCGCAGATAGCGCACACGCGTCTGCAATTGGAGCAGCCGCGGGTGCTGTTCGGCCTGCCGGAAGCCGCCGGTTGCGACGTCAGCGAACAGGAACTGCATGGCGACTTGCTAGGCGGCGCACACGCCGGCTATCAGCGCCGCGATGGCGACGCCGCGCCCAGCGAGCCCGCCGCCGCCCGCGCGGATGGGCACAGCGACATCGAAGCGCACTACCGGCTCGACTGCCGCCATCCTGAGGCGATACAGGCACTCGATCTGCGCACGCTCTTCGAGCGCTTTCCGGCTACCGAGCGGATTCAGGTCCAGCTGATCGGCCCGCGCGGCCAGCAAGGCGCCGAGCTGACGCCGGACCATGCGCAGCTGACGTTCTGATGTCAGCCTCCGACCTGCTCGAACTCGACGACCTCGGCTTCGCCTGGCCCGGTCAGGCCGAACTGTTGGACATTCCGCGCTTTCGCCTGGCGCGCGGCGAAAGCCTGTTTCTCAAGGGGCCGTCCGGTAGCGGCAAGACCACCCTGCTCGGGCTGATCGGCGGTGTGCAACGCGCCGGCCGCGGCAGCGTGCGCCTGCTCGGTGAAGACCTCGGCCGCCTGTCCGCTGGTGCGCGTGACCGTTTTCGTGTCGATCACACCGGCTACATCTTCCAGCAGTTCAACCTGCTGCCGTTCCTGCCGGTGCACGAGAACGTCTGCTTGCCCTGCCGCTTCTCGCGGTTACGTGCGGGCCGGGCGATCCAGCGCCACGGCAGCCTGCGCCAGGCAGCGGCAGCCCTGCTCGAACAGCTGGGTCTGCCGGCGACACTGCTGGCACGACGCGCCGATACGCTGTCCATAGGTCAGCAGCAACGGGTCGCCGCCGCGCGTGCGCTGATCGGCCAGCCCGAGCTGGTGATCGCTGACGAACCGACGTCGGCACTGGACGCCGACAGCCGCGAAGCCTTCCTCGATCTGCTGTTCGGCGAATGCCGGGCCGCGGGGGCGAGCCTGCTGTTCGTCAGCCACGACCAGAGCCTGGCGCCGCGCTTCGACCGCAGCCTGACGCTGGCCGAACTCAACCGCGCCGCGCGCGGCGCGGAGGTCTGAGGATGTACCTGTTGCGCCTGGCGCTGGCGAGCCTGAACAACCGCCGCTTCACCGCCGTGCTCACGGTATTCGCCATCGCGCTGTCGGTGTGCCTGCTGCTCGCCGTCGAGCGGATCCGCACCGAGACGCGCGCCAGTTTCGCCAGCACCATCAGCGGCACCGACCTGATCGTCGGCGCCCGCTCCGGCTCGGTGAATCTGCTGCTGTACTCGGTGTTCCGCATCGGCAACGCCACCAACAACATCCGCTGGGACAGCTATCAGCAGCTGGCCGGCCACCCGCAAGTCAAATGGGCGATTCCGCTCTCGCTGGGCGACTCGCACCGCGGCTATCGCGTACTGGGCACCAGTCCGGCGTATTTCGAGCATTACCGCTACGGTCGTCAGCAGCCGCTGCAACTGGCCGAGGGTCGCGCGTTTGCCGACGATCCGTTCGAGGTGGTGCTCGGTGCCGAAGTCGCGCAGAGCCTCGGCTACCGGCTGGACGCGCAGATCGTGCTGGCACACGGCGTGGCCAAGGTCAGCCTGGTGCAGCACGACGACAAGCCGTTCCGCGTGGTCGGCATCCTGCGGCGCACCGGTACGCCGGTAGACCGCACGCTGCACATCAACCTCGCCGGGATGGAGGCGTTGCATGTCGACTGGCGCGGCGGTGTACCCGCCCGCGGCGCCGGGCGGGTGAGCGCCGAGCAGGCGCGCACGCTCGACCTGCAGCCACAGCAGATCACCGCCGTGCTGCTCGGCCTGAACAGCAGGATCGCCACTTTCGCCCTGCAACGCGAGATCAACCAGTATCGCGGCGAGCCGCTGCTGGCGGTGCTGCCCGGCGTGGCGCTGCAGGAGCTCTGGAGCCTGATGGGCACCGCCGAACAGGCGCTGTTCGTGGTCTCGCTGTTTGTCGTGCTGACTGGGCTGATCGGCATGCTCACCGCGATTCTCACCAGCCTCAACGAGCGCCGGCGGGAGATGGCGATCCTGCGCTCGGTGGGCGCGCGACCCTGGCATATCGCCGGTCTGCTGGTGATCGAGGCGTTCGCCCTGGCGCTGGCCGGCGCGGCGCTCGGAGTGACGCTGCTGTATGTCAGCATCGCCGTGGCGCAGGCGCCGCTGCAGCAGTTTTATGGCCTGTATCTGCCGTTCGGCTGGCCGAGCGGCTATGAATGGCGCCTGCTCGGTGCGATCCTGCTGGCGGCCGTGCTGATGGGAGCGGTGCCCGCCTGGCGCGCCTATCGGCAGTCGCTCGCCGACGGCCTGTCGATCAGATTGTGAGTGCACCCATGTCGCGTTTGCTGCTCGTCCTGCTGCTGATCCTGCCTGCCGCCTTCGCGGGCGAGGCGCGCCTGCTGCAGTGGTCGGAACTGATTCCCGAGGGTGCGCCACCACCGCCACCGCCGACGCCGCTGCACGATCTGTCGCAGCTGGCCGACGCGCTGGCGGCGGAGAGCGGCCCAGCCGCACGCCAGCAGTCACCGGCCGCGCCGGTGGTCGAGGCGCTGGACGGCATCGTCGCCCGGTTGCCCGGCTACATCGTGCCGCTGGAGATGGATGGCGAAGGTCGGGTGATCGAGTTCCTGCTGGTGCCCTACTTCGGCGCCTGCATCCATGTGCCGCCACCGCCGTCGAACCAGATCGTGCACGCCACCAGCGAGCTGGGGGTCAGGGTCGATGAGCTGTATCAGCCGTACTGGATCGAGGGGCCGCTGAAGGTGGAGCCGGCCAGCAGCGAGCTGGCCGAGGCGGGTTATCGGATGGTCGCGCAGACGATCGAGCTGTACGAGCTGGACTGAAGACGCTCAGCCCGCGCGGGCAACCTGACGCTCGCGCTCGAAGCTCAGCTCGTCCTCGGCCCATTGCCGCCAGGCACGCACCCTGCGACGTTCGGCGCCGGCACGCTCGGCCTGTTTCAGCGCGTCCAGCCCCGCCTGCCAGTGCGCCTGCTCCAGCTCGAGCTGGGCGACATTCATCCAGAACTTGGCGGCGCCCGACTGGTTGGCCAGCTCGCGGTAGATTTTCGCCGCCGCGCCGCGCTCGCGCGCTTGCCACCACAGCATGGCCAGCCGCTCGCGGCGGGTGCCGTTACTGGCCAACAGGCCGGCGTCGAGCATGCCTTGCAACAGCTTGGCGCCTTGCCACGGCTGGTTGGCGGCGCTGGCCAGCAGTACCAGGTTGTCCAGCTCGGCGTCACTGAAGCGCAAGCCCTTGGCGTGCGCAGTGCGCAGCGTCGCCAGTGCCTTGTCCTCGGCACCGGCGAGCTGCTGCAGCCCGGCCAGCTGGCGCCAGACCTTCACCTGCTCGGGATGCCGCAGCAGCAACTGGCGCTGCCAGCGCTCGGCCGCGGAGTAGTGCTTGAGTTCGGCGTTGCCGGCGACCAGGAACTGCAGCCAGATGTCGTCGGCGCGCGGATTGGCCTGTACATAGCGCTCGGCCAGCGGCAGGGCCTTGGCATGCTGCCCAAGGCCCTGGTAGGCCTGCACCAGCATCTGCAGCACGCCTTCGTCGGCCTGGTCGGCCTTCGCCAGCAGGCTGACGACCTTGGCGAAGCGCCCTTCGACCAGATTGAGTCGCGCCAGATTGAGCCGTTCGCCGGCCAGCAGCGCCTCGTCCAGCTTGCCGCTGGCGACAGCCTTGTCCAGCCACTCCAGCGCCTGCCGATTGTTGCCCTCGGCCCAGGCCAGGTAACCGCGACTGCGCCAGAGCAGCGCCTCCTCCGCGCTGCCGGCCTGCGCCTCGACACCGCTCAACGCCTTGCGCGCCGCCGGGTAATCGCCCTTGGCCTGTGCCGATTGTGCGCGCTCGAGTGCGGCGAAGATCGCCGGATCGATACTCTGCGCGGCGTGCGCTGCGCAGCTGAAGCAGAACAGCAGCAGGACCAGCAGACGAGGCATCTCAGCGTTCTCCTTTCAGACGGAAGTGCAGGGTTTTCACCGCTTCGCGCGATACCGCCACGCCGTTCTCGGTACGCGGGGCGAAGCGCCAGCGCGCCGCGGCGCGACGCGCCTCGCGGTCGAAGACATTGCGCGGCGAGGCTTCGAGTACACGGATGTTCTCCACCCGCCCCTGCGGGTTGATGGTGAAGGCCAGCTTGATATGCCCTTCGATCCCCTGCTGACGCGCACGATAGGGATATTCGGGACGCACATCATTGAGCGGCATCACCTCGTGTTCGGGTCCGCCGGACTGGCCGCCGGCCACCGCGGCGGAGGCTGCCGGCCCCGCCGTAGCCGCGGCTGCGCTGGCCGCCGCGGCGCTGAGCCCGGACAGGCTCGGTGCCGGCGCGGCCGCCACCGAGATGCCCGAGTCGATGTTCGGCAGGTCGAGATCGAGCTTCGGCAGGCTGGCATCCGGACTGGCCATGTTCGGCGTCGGCGGTGTGGGCGGTTGCGGCGTTTTCGGCTGCGGCGGCTGTGGCGCCTGCTGGCGCGAGCGGCTGGCGCTGCTCTCGTTGCGCCCGTCCATGCGCACGAAGTTGGCGATCGCCACCGGCTCGCGCTCCACCTTGCTACGCGGCGGGGTGACCATGCTCAGCATCAACGCGAACAGCAACAGCGCCACCACGCAGGCCGCGACGAAGGACAGCGCCACGCGCGCCAGCGCCGCCATCACTGCGCGCCCGTGCTGGCAGCGAGGGCCACATCGTGCACGCCGGCCTGGCGCGCCTGGTCCATCACCTGGACCACCAGCCCGGTGCGCGCATCCTGATCGGCCTGCACCACCACGGCGCCATCCGGCTGATCGACACGCATGCGCTCGACATGCGCGCGCACGCTGCGTACATCGACGGCCTGCTTGTCGATCCAGACCTGACCGTCGGCGGTCACCGCGATGAAGATGTTGCCCTTGTCCTGCGCGCTGGCGGTGCTCGCCTGCGGGCGCTGCACCTCGACGCCGGACTCCTTGATGAAGGAGCTGGTGACGATGAAGAAAATCAACATGATGAACACCACGTCGAGCATCGGCGTGAGGTCGATGCCGGTGTCTTCGTCCTGCTGGTAATGATGGCGACGCATGCGCATCCAGAAATCCTCAATCGTGACGCAGCTGGTCGGCCAGCCGGTCGAGCGACAGCCGGGCAATACGCTCGAGGCGCGCCAGGCTGAATAATCCAGTGATGGCCAGCACCATGCCGGCCATGGTCGGCAGGGTCGCCTGCCAGACGCCGGCGGCCATGCCGCGCGGATTGCCGGTGCCGTTGAGCGCCAGCACGTCGAATACCGCGATCATGCCGCTGACCGTGCCGAGCAGGCCGAGCAGCGGGCACAGCGCAACCAATGCCTTGCTCAGGCGCAGCGGTCCTGCCAGCTGCTGCTGCGCCTGAGCAAGCCAGGCGGTGCGCACAGCGCGCTGCCAGACGCCAGGCTGATCGACCAGATGCTCCCAGGCCCGGCGGCGGTCGTCGGCCCAGTGTGGAAACACCCGGCGCATGTACCAGACGCGTTCGAAAACCAGCGTCCAGTACAGCACGCAGAGCAGCGCCAGCGCCCACATGACCATGCCGCCGGCGCCCATGAAGTCGAGCAGCAGATGCCCGCTATCGACCAGGCGCAGCCACAGGCCGTGCATGTCAGTCACGACGCGGCGCTCCGGACAGGTGCAGGGCGATCAGCCCGGCGCTCTGTTGCTCCAGAATCTGGATCAGCGCCTTGCTGCGACTGGCCAGCAGCGCATGCAGGAACAGCAGCGGAATCGCCACCACCAGGCCCTGCACGGTGGTCACCAGCGCCTGCGAAATACCGTCGGCCATCAGCCGCGAGTCGCCGCCACCGGTCTGGGTGATGGCCTGGAAGGTGACGATCATCCCGGTCACCGTGCCCAGCAGGCCGAGCAGCGGTGCCACCGCTGTCAGCAGCTTGAGCAGCGGCTGGCCGCGCTCCAGCGGTGGGGTTTCCTGCAGGATGGCTTCGTCGAGCTTGAGTTCGAGGGTTTCCAGATCGGCGAGCTGCGGCTTGGGGCCAAGCACGCCGATAATGCGTCCCAGCGGATTGTCGGCGCGCGGATTGTTCAGATCACGCATTTGCCCGCTCACCTTGCGGCTGACACCGGCGAGATAGACCATCCGCCAAGCCGCCAGGCAGAGACCGAACAGCCCCAGCGCGACGATCACCCAGCCCACCAGGCCGCCCTGCTGCAGACGCGCCCAGAAATCCGGCTCGAGCTGCAGCTGCGCCAGCAGCGTGCCGCGACTCGGATCGACCGGCAACGGGGACAGTGCCGCATCGCTGTCCAGATAGTCGTTCACCAGCCCCATGCCGGACGGTTGCCGTGCCGGCGCCAGCAGTTGGCCCGAGTCGGCGTCGTAACGCAGGAAGGCATTCTGGCCGTACGCGGAGAAGCTGCCGACGCGCAACACCGGCTGCTCGCTGCGCTGACCGTCGGCGGCGACGACCGGCAGCGTCAGCTGCTCGACCCGACCGCTGGCAGCGAGGTCTTCCAGCAGCGCCATCCAGAAACCGTCGAGGTCTTCGGCGGATGGCAATGCTCGGCTCTCGGCAAGGTTGTGCAGGCGCTGCAGACGCTCCGGGTATTGCACATTGAGCAGGCTGTCCTGCCACTGTGCGGCGATATCGCCAGCACTCTGGCGCACCACGCCGAACAGCTCGCCGAGGTGGCCGACGCGCTGCGCCAGCAATTTCTCCTGCTCGGCCAGCTCGGCCTCCTGACGATCGAACTCGGCCTTCAGGCGCTCGGCCTCGGCCTTCTCGCGGTCAAGCTCGGCCTTGGCGCGCGCCAGCAGCTGCGCCTGCTCGCTGCGATCGCTGACGAACGCCTGCTCGCGCGCCTGCATGGCGCTGACCTCGGCCGCGCGCTCACTGCGGATGCGCTGCAGCAATTGATCCGGATTCAGCGGCTCGGCGGCATGCGACAGCACCGGCAGCAGCACGAGGGCTAGAAGGTACGACAGACGGCTCATTGCGCGGCCTCCTTGGCCAGGGTCTTGACGGGCAATTCCAGATAGGCCGGCGCCTGCTGTTGCCGGGCCACGGCGATGGCCTGGGTGATCGGGCGGCGCGCGGCGCCGTCGAGCACTTCCCAACTGCGCGTCTGCGGATTCCACCAGCCGCTCTCGTGGGCATCCAGCGTCTGGTAATAGAGCATGACCCGCCCCAAGCGCAGGAATTCGACGCTGCGCGCGCCGCCCTCAACCGGCAGCTCGCCACGCCAGGCCTCCAGCGTGCGCCCGTAATCGCTCTCGATCTGGTAGGCCTCGAGAATGCGTCGGTACTTCTCGGCCAGACTCACATCGGCACGCGGCAACAGATCCTGCAGACCGGCCAGGCGATCGGCGCGCTCCTCCGGGAGGAAGGGCAGGTCGGCAGCGATGAACTCGCCAAGCACTGCGACCATCCGGCCCATCTGCGGCGTCACCGCTTCCTGGGTGCGCTCGATGCCTTCCAGCTGGCGCTGGAAGCCCTCCAGCTCCTTGCGCTGCGCGGCGGTGAGCTCGACCAGCTGCTTGTTGTAGGCCTTCAGTGCCTCGGTCTGCTGCAGCGCGCTGCGGTACTCAGTGAGCATCTGCCGGGTAGCGTCATCAAGCTGCTCGATACGTTGCTGCGAAGCCGCGGCCTCGGCTGACAGCCGCTCGCTCTCGGTCAGCGCGGCATCCAGGGAGGCAGCCATCAGCGGCGCCGCGCCTAGACAGCACGGCAACACGGCAACCGCCAGCAGGCGGGGGATGAACGAAGACATGGGGGATCCTTGCAGGAGGACTAACTCAAAAGAGAAACATTATCATCTTCCCATTGACGCAGCGCAACCCGGGCAATACGTCGCAGGCCGGGCCGCGCGTTTCATTGAGCTGAGTCAAATTCGACAGCAAGCTACTCAATAACATGGCCCCATCGCAGCTAACACAAGATGGAGCAAGCACTATGCGCAAGACCCTGTTCACCGCTTCCGCGCTGGCCCTGGCGCTGGCCGCACCCTTCGCCCAGGCCTTCGAGGCCGGGGACATCATCGTTCGCGCAGGTGCGATTACGGTTGATCCGCATGAAGATAGCGGCAATGTGAAAGCTGGCGGCGCAGCACTTCCCGGCACTGGTGCAACCCTGGACAGCGACACCCAGCTCGGCCTTAACTTCGCCTATATGCTGACCGACAAGGTCGGCATCGAGCTTCTGGCTGCATCTCCGTTCAGCCATGATGTAGGCACCAAAGGCTTGGGCGGCCTGAAGCTGGGTGAAATCAAGCACCTGCCGCCGACTCTGAGTGTCGTCTACTACCCGCTCGACAAGACTTCGGCGTTCCAGCCCTATGTCGGCGCCGGCATCAACTACACCTGGTTCTTCGATGACAAGCTGACCAGCGAAGCTGAAAATTCGGCACTGCAACTTCGCGGTCTCGATATGAAGGACTCCTGGGGCCTGGCCGCGCAGATCGGCATGGACTACATGCTGACCGAGAACGTCATGCTCAACGCCCAACTGCGTTACATCGATATCGACACGACTGGCACGACCTATTCGGAAGCCGCAAGCGCAAAAATCAAGGTCGACGTAGACGTAGACCCCTTCGTCTACATGGTCGGCCTCGGCTACAAGTTCTGACGAAACCGGCATCGCCGTATCGCAGACAAGAAGAAGGCGCCGATCGGCGCCTTCTTCGTTTTCCTGAACTTACAGCCCCAGCAACCGGACTAGCCCTTCGCGCATCCCCGTCGGCGGCTCCGGCAGGCGATAGCGCTGCAGCAGCCGGGTATTGTTCGCCCGGGAATGGCGGATATCCCCCGCGCGCGGCGCCTGGTAGTTGACCGTCGGCAGCCCGCCGAGCACGTCACCAATCGCGTCGAGCAGTTGGTTCAGCGAAGTCGCGCGGCTCAGCCCGACGTTCACCGCACCTTCCACTGCCTCGGGTGACTCCAGCGCCTGCACCAGCACCTCGACCAGATCGCCAACATAGACGAAGTCGCGCGTCTGCTCGCCATCGCCGAATACAACAATCGGCAAGCCCTTCTGCGCACGCTCGGTGAAAATGCTGATGACCCCGGAGTATGGCGAAGACGGATCCTGGCGCGGCCCGAAAATGTTGAAGAAGCGGAACACCACCGGCTCCAGGCCATGCTGGCGGCGGTAGAAGTCCAGATAGTGCTCGCTGGCCAGCTTATCCGCGGCATAGGGCGTCAGCGGCGCCTTCGGCGTGTCTTCGTCAATGGCCTCGCCCTCGCCGTTGTTGCCGTATACCGCCGCACTGGAAGCGAACAGCACTCTGCGCACACCCTCGGCGCGCATCGCCTCGCAGACATTCAGCGTGCCGATCAGGTTGCTCTGGTGCGTGCCCAATGGATCGTCTACCGACGCCTGGACCGACGCCACTGCTGCCAGATGCACCACCGCACAGCACCCCTGCAGCGCCTGGCGCACGCAGGCGGCATCTGCCACGTCGCCGACAATCAGCTCCAACCGGGAGTCATCCGGCAGATTGCTGCGTTTCCCGGTCGACAGATTATCCAGCACCCGCACCGCATAACCGCGCGCAAGCAAGGCGTCGACCAGATTGGAACCGATGAAACCGGCCCCGCCGGTAATCAGAACAGGACGTTCAGCCATGACGGTAATAGCGCTCCAGCAGCGGTGCCAAGCCAGCACGCCACGCGCGCGGCTTGATTCCGAAGGTATTGAATATCTTCTTGCAGGCCAGCACGCCGTGCTGAGGCTCGTCCTCGGCATCGGAACAGTCAGCATGTGCGGTTGGCACCAGGATTTCACCTTCGAGCGGCCGGTATCTTCCCGCCTCGGCGAGAATCGCCTGGCCGACCAGCAGTGGCGTCGAGGCTTCGTGGCCACCGTAGTGATAGACGCCCCACAGCGGCGCCTGACAGTCGAGCTGCTTGATGACCGCCAGCATCACCCGCGCAGCGTCGTCCACTGGCGTGGGATTACCACGCCGATCATCGGCGAGCTCAATCGATACGCCCTCCTCCAGCCGACGCAGAAAACGTCCGAGGATTCCATCGGCGCTCTCGTCGAGCAGCCAGCCAAAACGCAGCAACACGTGCCGTGGGCACAGCGCGCGCACGCTCTGCTCGAACTCGCTGAGCGCCCGGCTGCGTGAATCGAGCGGCGCAAGCTCGTCCTTTTCGCTGTAGGCAGTGGTTCGCGCACCATCGAATACGCGATAGCTCGAGGGCTGCAGAAGAATAAAGTCATGGTGCTGGCAGAGCTCGGCCAGTCGCTCCACCGCGCGCCCCTGGCGGACCAGCACCTGTTCGTCGACCTGACTGCTCTGGAACCAATCGAAGTAGTAGGCCAGGTTGATGACAACATCCGGACGGTTGTCGTCGAGCAACTGGGTGAGGCTGGCGGCATCCCAGCCCTGGGCGGGAGGACAGGGTGCGAAGAAGCCGATGTCTTCCTCGGCACCCAGGCGGATGAGTGCCTGACCCAGGGCATTGCCGCCGCCCAACAGCATCAGGCGCATTCGCATTCAGTGATCTCTAGAACGGGATATCGTCGTCGAAGCTGTCGTAGTCCGGTGCCGGCTGTTGCGTGGCCGGACGCGGCTGCTGCGGCTGAGCCTGGGCGCGCGGTGCCTGCTGCTGGGGCTCACGCTGCGGACGCGGCTGGCGCGGGGCATCATCGGAGCTGCCGCCACGACCGCCGAGCAGCTGCATGCTGCCGTTCATGTCCACTACAACCTCGGTGGTGTAGCGCTTGACGCCATCCTTCTCCCACTCGCGGGTCTGCAAGCGGCCCTCGATGTAGCATTGCGAGCCCTTGCGCAGGTACTCACCGGCAATCTCGGCGACCTTGCCGAACAGCACGACGCGATGCCACTCGGTACGCTCCTGCAACTGACCGGTCTGCTTGTCCTTCCAGCTGTCGGTGGTGGCCAGGGTAATGTTGGTTACCGCATTGCCGTTGGGCAGGTAGCGGGTTTCCGGATCACCGCCGACATTGCCGATCAAGATGACTTTATTCACCCCTCTGGCCATGGGTAACTCCTTTCTGGAACGTTGATTTGATGGGCGCGCTGTAAACGCTCCTGCCGCGAGGAGCAGGCCAATGACCGCGAATCTTACCTTACCGCCCCTGGGGGGCCAACCGGCGCGAGCAGCTCCAGCCGCTGCACCGGCAAAAAGCACGGCTGCCGCACAGGCTGTCGGCTGGCTATGCGAGCAACCGGTCGAGCGCCGCCCGATCCAGAGCCTGCGTATCCACCTTGACGTACGCAGCGGCCTCATCGGCGACGATCAGGGCATCGGTCACACCCGGCACGCCGAGCAGACGGGCGGACAGTTCACTATCTGCCAGCGCGCGAGCCGACAGCGGCAGGCGCAGGCTGGTGACATAAGGTGGCTCGCGCATGCCGAAGGCCACCCACAACCACAGCGCACAGAGCACGGCACAGCCGATGAACACCATCGCCAGGCCGCCGTGCTGATACAGCCAGCCACCGACGATCCCACCGACGCCGGCACCAAGGAACTGGCTGGTCGAGTAGACCCCCATCGCGGTGCCCTTGCCACCCGCGGGCGCGACCTTGCTGATCAACGATGGCAGCGACGCCTCCAGCAGGTTGAACGCAGTGAAGAACGCCACCATGCCGATCACCAGCAGCCACAGCCCGCTACCGAACAACCAGAAATACAACTCGCAGGCCAGCAATGCGCTCACCGCGCCGAGCAATACGCGCCGCATCTGCCGCTTCTTCTCGCCATAGATGATGAACGGAATCATGCCGACGAACCCGACCAGCAACGCGGTGAGGTAGACCCACCAGTGCTCGTCCTTGGGCAGCGCGCCCTGCTCCACCAGCGCCAATGGCAAGGCGACGAAGCTGGCCATGAGGATCGCGTGCAGGACCAGAATGCCGAAGTCCAGGCGCAGCAGTTCGGCATGACGCAGCGTCAGGCCGAGCGCCTGGCGAGCCACACCGGATTCGCGGTGCCGCAGATGCCCCTGCGCACGCGGCAGGGTGGCGATGATCAGCGCACCGAGCAATGCCATGCCGGCGGTGACCCAGAACAACCCGGAAAGCCCGAAGGCCCGCGTCAGCAGCGGGCCGACCACCATCGCCACGGCGAACGACAAGCCGATGCTCATGCCGATCATCGCCATGGCCTTGGTGCGGTGCTGCTCGCGGGTCAGGTCCGACAGCAGCGCCATCACCGCGGCGGAGATCGCCCCGGCGCCCTGCAATATGCGTCCGGCAATCACGCCGCCGATGGAGTCGGCGGTCGCCGCCAGTGCCGCGCCGGCTGCAAACAGCACCAGCCCGACATAGATCACCGGCAATCGGCCGAAGCGATCGGACAGCATGCCGAAGGGAATTTGCAGCACCGCCTGGGTCAAACCATAGGCACCGATGGCCAGCCCGATCAGCGCCGGGGTCGCGCCTTCCAGGTCCATGCCGTAGGTCGCGAGCACCGGCAGCACCATGAACATACCAAGCATACGAAACGCGAAAACCAGGGACAGTCCGGTTGCAGCACGGGTTTCGCTGGCGCTCATGCGCTCGCTGTAGGGATCCTGCATGAAGGGTCTCGCTTGAATGAACCGGGCGGCGATTCTAGCAGCCATCTTCTTGCCGGGCACGGGCGCGCGCTGTTGCCGCAATCCGGCCGGCCTTATACTTCCGTGTTTCCGCCCGCCACGCGAGGCTGCTTTGGACAAGATTCTGATTCGTGGGGCCCGCACCCACAACCTGAAAAACATCGACCTCACATTGCCGCGCGACAAGCTGATCGTGATCACCGGCTTGTCCGGCTCCGGCAAATCCTCATTGGCCTTCGATACGCTCTATGCCGAAGGCCAGCGCCGCTACGTCGAGTCGCTCTCGGCCTATGCCCGGCAGTTCCTGTCGATGATGGAGAAGCCCGACGTCGACACTATCGAAGGCCTGTCGCCGGCGATCTCCATCGAGCAGAAGTCCACGTCGCACAACCCGCGCTCGACTGTCGGCACCATCACCGAAATCTACGACTACCTGCGCCTGCTGTACGCACGGGTCGGTACGCCGCGGTGTCCCGATCATGACACCCCGCTGGAGGCGCAGACCGTCAGCCAGATGGTCGATCAGGTGCTGGCACAGCCCGAAGGGCGCAAGCTGATGCTGCTGGCTCCGGTGATCCGCGAGCGCAAGGGCGAGCACCTGGCAGTGTTCGACGAACTGCGCGCTCAGGGCTTCGTGCGCGCTCGGGTCAACGGGCGGCTGTACGAACTGGATGAGTTGCCGAAGCTGGACAAGCAGAAGAAGCACACCATCGAGGTGGTAGTCGACCGCTTCAAGGTACGCGCCGATCTGCAACAGCGCCTCGCCGAATCCTTCGAGACGGCCCTGAAGCTGGCCGACGGCATCGCGCTGATCGCCTCGATGGAAGAAGACGGCGCCGAGGACCTGATCTTTTCCGCGCGCTTCGCCTGCCCGATCTGCGGTCACTCGATCAGCGAACTCGAGCCCAAGCTGTTCTCCTTCAACAATCCGGCCGGCGCCTGCCCGACCTGCGACGGCCTGGGTGTTAAACAGTTCTTCGATGCCAAGCGGCTGGTCAACGGCGAGCTAACCCTGGCCGAAGGCGCCATCCGCGGCTGGGACCGCCGCAACGTTTACTACTTCCAGATGCTCAGTTCGCTGGCCGCCCATTACGGTTTCAGCCTCGACGAGCCGTTCGCCGCCCTGCCGACCGACCAGCAGAAGGTGATTCTGTACGGCAGCGGCAGGCAGAACGTCGAATTCCGCTACCTCAATGATCGCGGCGACATCGTCACGCGCTCGCACCCGTTCGAGGGCATCGTCCCCAACCTTGAGCGGCGCTACCGCGAGACCGAATCCAACTCCGTGCGCGAGGAGCTGGCCAAGTACCTGAGCACCCAGCACTGCCCCGAGTGCCTGGGCACGCGCCTGCGTCGCGAGGCCCGCCATGTGTGGGTCGGCGACAAGACCCTGCCGGCAGTCACCGCGCTGCCGATCGGCGACGCCGCCGACTACTTCGGCGTCCTTTCGCTGCCCGGCCGGCGCGGCGAGATCGCCGACAAGATCCTCAAGGAGATTCGCGAGCGCCTGCAGTTCCTGGTCAACGTCGGCCTCGACTACCTGACCCTGGACCGCAGCGCCGACACCCTGTCCGGCGGCGAGGCCCAGCGCATCCGCCTGGCCAGCCAGATCGGCGCAGGCCTGGTCGGAGTGATGTACATCCTGGACGAGCCGTCGATCGGCCTGCACCAGCGCGACAACGAACGCCTGCTCGGCACCCTGCGCCACCTGCGCGACATCGGCAACACAGTGATCGTAGTGGAGCACGACGAGGATGCCATCCGCCTCGCCGACTATGTGGTGGACATCGGCCCCGGCGCTGGCGTGCATGGCGGGCGCATCGTCGCCGAAGGCACACCGGACGAGGTCATGGCGCATCCCGATTCGCTGACCGGCAAATACCTATCCGGCAGAGTGCAGATCGAGTACCCGCCGCAGCGCACCCCGCGCGATCCGAAGAAACTGCTCAAGCTCAAGGGCGCGCGCGGCAACAACCTGCGCAACGTCGATCTGGAGATCCCGGTGGGCCTGCTCACCTGCATCACCGGCGTATCCGGCTCGGGCAAGTCGACGCTGATCAACAACACGCTGTTTCCGATTACTGCCACCGCGCTCAACGGGGCGACGACACTGGAGGTCGCACCGCATGACTCGTTTGACGGCCTGCAGCATCTGGACAAGGTAGTCGACATTGACCAGAGCCCGATCGGGCGCACCCCGCGCTCCAACCCAGCCACCTACACCGGACTGTTCACGCCGATTCGCGAGTTGTTCGCCGGCGTGCCGGAAGCGCGCTCGCGCGGCTACGGGCCGGGGCGCTTCTCCTTCAACGTCAAGGGCGGGCGCTGCGAAGCCTGCCAGGGCGACGGCGTGCTCAAGGTGGAGATGCACTTTCTGCCGGACATCTACGTGCCCTGCGACGTCTGCAAGGGCAAACGCTACAACCGCGAAACCCTGGAGGTGAAGTACAAGGGCAAGAGCATCACCGAGGTGCTCGACATGACCATCGAGGAGGCGCGGGGATTCTTCGACCCGGTGCCGGCGGTCGCGCGCAAGCTGCAGACGCTGATCGATGTCGGCCTGTCGTACATCAAGCTGGGCCAGAGCGCGACCACGCTGTCCGGCGGCGAGGCACAGCGGGTCAAGCTGTCACGCGAGCTGTCCAAGCGCGATACCGGCAAGACCCTCTACATTCTCGACGAGCCAACTACCGGCCTGCATTTCGCCGACATCCAGCAACTGCTCGATGTGCTGCACCGTCTGCGCGATCATGGCAATACCGTGGTCGTGATCGAGCACAACCTGGACGTGATTAAGACGGCGGACTGGCTGGTCGACCTCGGCCCCGAAGGCGGTTCCAAGGGGGGGCAGATCATCGCCAGCGGCACACCGGAGGATGTCGCGGCGACGGCGCAGTCGCATACCGGACACTTCCTCAAACCGCTGCTGGAGCGCGATCGGGCACGCACCCGATAACGCCGCTCCGTGCATAAAAAAGCCCGCAGCACGCTGCGGGCTTTTTTTGTTCACCATCGTCTCAGGCCAGCGCCTCCGCCAGCGGCAGGTCGACCGCCTTGGCGATACCCGCACCATAAGCCGGATCGGCCAGGTAGCAATGCTTGATGTGGCGCAGCTTGATGTGCCGCTCCACGCCCTGCATCGCCCGAGCGGTGTTCTCGAACAGGCGCTGCTGCTCGTCGGCCTTCATCAGCCGGAACAGATCGCCCGGCTGCGTAAAGTAATCGGCGTCGTCCGCCCGGTAGTCGTAGCGATCGGCAGCACCGTCGAGCATAAGTGGCGGCTCGCTGAAGTCCGGTTGCTGCTGCCATTCGCCATAGGTGTTGGGCTCGTAATGCAGCCGGCCACCGTGGTTGCCATCCACTCGCATCGCGCCATCGCGATGATAGCTATGCACCGCGCAGCGCGGCGCATTGACCGGGATCTGGTGATGGTTGACGCCCAGTCGGTAACGCTGCGCATCACCGTAGGAGAACAGGCGGCCCTGCAGCATGCGATCCGGCGAGAAACCGATGCCGGGCACCACGTTGGCCGGCGTGAATGCTGCCTGCTCGACGTCCTGGAAATAGTTGTCCGGATTGCGGTTGAGCTCGTAGTAGCCCACCTCGATCAACGGATAGTCCTTCTTCGACCAGACCTTAGTCAGGTCGAACGGATGGAACCGATAAGACGCCGCCTCGGCTTCCGGCATGATCTGCACGTACATGGTCCAGCGTGGGTATTCGCCTCGCTCGATCGCTTCGAACAAATCACGCTGCGAGCTTTCGCGATCATTGGCGACGATCGCAGCAGCCTCGGCGTCGGTCAGATTCTTGATACCCTGCTGGGTCTTGAAGTGGAACTTTACCCAGTAGCGCTGATTGTCGGCGCTGATGAAACTGTAGGTGTGCGAACCGAAGCCGTGCATGTGCCGGTAGGACGCCGGAATACCGCGGTCACCCATGACGTAGGTGATCTGATGCAGCGCCTCGGGCAGACCCGTCCAGAAGTCCCAGTTATTGTTCGCACTGCGCATATTGGTCCGCGGGTCACGCTTGACCGCATGGTTGAGGTCGGGGAATTTCAGCGGATCACGGAAGAAAAACACCGGGGTGTTGTTGCCGACCATGTCCCAGTTGCCCTGCTCCGTGTAGAACTTCAGCGCGTAACCACGGATGTCCCGCTCGGCATCAGCGGCGCCCCGCTCGCCGGCCACGGTGGAGAACCGGGCGAACAGCGGCGTGCGTTTGCCGATCTCCGAGAAGAGGGCTGCCTTGGTGTAGCGGGTGATGTCATGCGTGACCACGAACTCGCCGAAGGCACCCGAGCCCTTGGCGTGCATTCGCCGCTCGGGAATCACTTCGCGATCGAAGTGAGCGAGCTTCTCCAGGAACCAGACGTCCTGCAGGAGCATTGGCCCACGGCGCCCGGCGGTAAGCGAATTCTGGTTATCCCACACCGGGGCACCGGCAACGGTCGTCAATTTGGGTTTATCGGTCATGGCTGCATCTCCTTGGCGGATTTCAAACGTCCAGAGGCGGTATGGCACCGGCTGGTTGAAATCCATCATAGGGAGCCAGCGAAACCTCGACTAATGATGAAGGTCAACGCGCTCGATAGCGCAAATCTTTCAGGCATAAAAAAACCGAGTCCAAGGACTCGGTTTTCTGAAACGCCGAAGCGTTACTCGGCGGCTTCAACCTCACCGGCAACCGGACGGTCAACCAGTTCGACGTAAGCCATCGGGGCGTTGTCGCCAGCGCGGAAACCGCACTTGAGAATACGCAGATAGCCGCCCTGACGGGTGGCGTAGCGCTTGCCCAGATCGTTGAACAGCTTGCCTACGGCAGCCTTCGAACGAGTGCGGTCGAAAGCAAGGCGACGGTTGGCGACGCTGTCTTCCTTGGCCAGGGTGATCAGCGGCTCAGCAACGCGACGCAGTTCCTTGGCTTTCGGCAGGGTGGTCTTGATCAGTTCGTGCTCGAACAGCGACACCGCCATGTTCTGGAACATGGCCTTGCGGTGGGCGCTGGTGCGGCTCAGGTGACGGCCACTTTTACGATGACGCATGATTGAAATTCCTTACCAAACGTTCAGTTCGGTTACTGGGGACGATCAGGCAGTGGCCTTATCGTCCTTCTTGAGACTTGCCGGCGGCCAGTTGTCCAGGCGCATACCGAGGGACAAACCACGCGAAGCCAGAACGTCCTTGATCTCGGTCAGGGACTTCTTGCCCAGATTCGGCGTTTTCAACAGCTCTACTTCGGTGCGCTGAATCAGGTCACCGATGTAGTAGATGTTCTCCGCCTTCAGGCAGTTGGCCGAACGTACAGTCAGTTCCAGGTCATCAACCGGACGCAACAGGATCGGATCGATCTCGTCTTCCTGCTCGACAACCACTGGCTCGCTGTCGCCCTTCAGGTCGACGAACGCAGCCAGCTGCTGCTGCAGGATGGTCGCTGCACGACGGATCGCCTCTTCGGGATCCAGCGTACCGTTGGTTTCCAGGTCAATGACCAGCTTGTCCAGGTTGGTGCGCTGCTCGACGCGCGCGTTCTCGACCACATAAGCCACGCGACGTACCGGGCTGAAGGTGGCGTCGAGCTGCAGACGACCGATGCTACGGCTTTCGTCTTCATCGCTCTGACGCGCATCAGCCGGCTCGTAACCACGGCCGCGAGCGACCTTGAGCTTCATGTTGATCGAGCCGTTGGCCGCCAGATTGGCGATCAGGTGATCGCCATTGACGATTTCGACATCGTGATCCAGCTGGATATCGGCAGCGGTCACAGCGCCCGCGCCCTTCTTCACCAGGCTCAAGGTCACTTCATCACGGCCGTGCAGCTTGATGGCGATACCTTTGAGGTTGAGCAGGATTTCGATGACATCTTCCTGCACGCCCTCGATGGCGCTGTACTCGTGGAGCACACCGTCGATCTCTGCCTCGACCACAGCGCAGCCGGGCATAGAGGACAACAGGATACGACGCAGCGCGTTGCCCAGGGTGTGGCCAAAACCACGCTCGAGCGGCTCGAGCGTAATCTTGGCACGGGTCGGACTGACCACCTGCACATCGATGTGGCGGGGGGTCAGGAACTCATTTACCGAACTCTGCATGGATACACCTATTTTCTAGCCCTTACTTGGAGTAGAGCTCGACAATCAGGTTTTCGTTGATGTCGGCGGACAGATCGCTGCGAGCCGGAACACTCTTGAAAATACCGGATTTCTTGTCGGCATCTACCTCGACCCATTCAACGCGACCGCGCTGAGCGCACAGTTCGAGGGCTTGGGCGATACGCAGCTGGTTACGGCACTTCTCGCGAACGGCAACTACATCACCGGCCTTCACTTGATAGGACGGAATGTTCACGGTCTGACCATTGACGCTGATCGACTTGTGCGAAACCAGTTGACGCGATTCGGCACGAGTAGAGCCGAAGCCCATGCGATACACGACGTTGTCCAGGCGGCACTCGAGCAGCTGCAGCAGATTCTCGCCGGTAGCGCCCTTACGGCTGGCTGCTTCCTTGTAGTAACCGCTGAACTGACGCTCCAGCACACCGTAGATACGACGAACCTTCTGCTTCTCGCGCAGCTGAGTACCGTAGTCGGAAAGACGACCACGACGCTGACCATGAACGCCAGGCGGAGTTTCGATGTTGCACTTGGATTCGAGCGCGCGCGCACCACTCTTCAGGAAGAGATCGGTGCCTTCACGACGAGACAGTTTGCACTTGGGACCAATATAACGAGCCATTCTTCACTGTCTCCTGATTACACGCGGCGCTTCTTCGGCGGACGGCACCCGTTGTGCGGGATCGGCGTCACGTCGGTGATGCTGGCGATTTTATAGCCACATGCGTTCAAAGCACGCACGGCGGACTCGCGACCCGGACCTGGGCCCTTGACGTTGACGTCGAGGTTCTTCAGACCGTACTCCAGGGCAGCCTGACCAGCACGCTCGGCAGCGATCTGGGCAGCGAACGGAGTGCTCTTGCGTGAGCCGCGGAAACCGGAACCACCCGAAGTAGCCCAAGACAAAGCGTTGCCCTGGCGGTCGGTGATGGTCACGATGGTGTTGTTAAAAGACGCGTGGATGTGGGCGATGCCATCAACCACTGTCTTTTTGACTTTCTTACGAGGACGAGCAGCAGGTTTTGCCATGACTAAATTCCTACGCGATTACTTGCGGATCGGCTTACGCGGGCCCTTACGGGTACGCGCGTTGGTCTTGGTACGCTGACCGCGAACCGGCAGACCACGACGATGACGCAGGCCGCGGTAGCAACCCAGGTCCATCAAGCGCTTGATTTTCATGTTGACTTCGCGACGCAGGTCGCCCTCAACGATGAACTTGCCGACTTCGCCGCGCAGCAGTTCGACCTGCTCGTCGGAGAGATCCTTGATCTTTGCTGCCGGATTCACGCCGGTAGCGGCACAGATTTCCTGTGCACGGGTGCGACCAACACCGTAGATGTAGGTCAGCGAGATAACAGTGTGCTTGTTATCCGGAATGTTGACGCCTGCAATACGGGCCATTCAGTGAAACTCCAATTGACAGCTACCTACGCCCCGGAAGCCAAGAAAAGGGCGCGAGATATTAACGCTGTAAAAACAAATATTCAACCCGGCAGCGCACTAGCTGCCGGGTTATCACACTTCTACACAATCAGCCTTGGCGCTGCTTGTGACGCGGCTCCGCGCTGCAGATCACGCGCACGACACCGTCGCGACGGATAATCTTGCAGTTGCGGCACAGCCTTTTCACCGATGCACGAACTTTCATCACCAACTCCTCGAACCTTACGAACCACTTCAGCGAAGCATGCCGCTTCCGTAGCTCTTCAGGTTGGCTTTCTTCATCAGGGAATCGTACTGGTGCGACATGAGGTGGGACTGCACCTGGGACATGAAGTCCATGACAACCACCACCACGATCAGCAACGAAGTCCCACCAAGGTAGAACGGAACATTTGCCGCAACCACAAGAAACTGCGGAAGCAAGCAGACCGCCGTCATGTACAGAGCGCCGAACATGGTCAGACGAGTCAGCACACCATCGATATAGCGCGCCGACTGCTCACCAGGCCGAATCCCCGGGATAAACGCACCGGACTTCTTCAGATTCTCGGCAACGTCCTTGGGATTGAACATCAAGGCCGTGTAGAAGAAGCAGAAAAAGATGATACCGGCACTGAACAGCAGGATATTCAGAGGTTGACCGGGAGCGATAGCCTGGGACAAATCCGCCAGCCAGCTCATGCTCTCGGACTGGCCGAACCACTGCCCCAGCGAAGCGGGGAACAGCAGAATGCTGCTGGCAAAGATAGCCGGGATGACCCCCGCCATGTTTACCTTCAACGGCAGGTGACTAGTCTGCGCAGCAAACACCTTGCGGCCCTGCTGACGCTTGGCGTAATGAACGGCAATACGCCGCTGACCACGCTCGATGAACACCACGAAACCGATGATTGCAACAGCCAGCAAGCCGACAGCCAGCAACGCGATGATATTGATGTCACCCTGACGCGCCGACTCAAAGGATTGACCGAGAGCACCAGGTAGCCCGGCGACGATACCGGCGAAGATCAGCATGGAGATCCCATTACCAATACCCCGCTCGGTGATCTGCTCGCCAAGCCACATCATAAACATCGCACCTGCCACGAAGGTGGTAACGGCCACGAAGTAAAAGCCGAAGTCGCTGCTGAACGCAACGCCCTGGCCAGCCAACCCCACCGACATGCCGACAGCCTGCACGACAGCCAACACCAGCGTACCGTAACGCGTGTACTGGCTGATCTTGCGGCGCCCGGCCTCGCCCTCTTTCTTCAACTGCTCCAGCTGCGGACTGACCGCGGTCATGAGCTGCATGATGATCGACGCCGAAATGTACGGCATGATCCCCAGCGCAAAGATGCTCATACGCTCCAGCGCGCCGCCGGAAAACATGTTGAACAGACTAAGGATGGTCCCCTCGTTCTGACGAAACAGCTCGGCCAGCCGGTCGGGATTGATCCCAGGCACCGGGATGTGTGCGCCAATCCGGTAGACGACGATCGCCATGAACAGAAAGCGCAGACGAGCCCAGAGTTCGGACAGCCCACCATTACTCAGCGCGGAGAGAGCACCTTGCTTAGCCATTTATTCCTCGAACTTGCCGCCAGCTGCTTCGATAGCCGCACGCGCACCCTTGGTGGCTGCGATGCCCTTGAGAGTGACCGCGCGACCAACCTCACCGGACAGCATGACTTTCACCCGCTGTACGTTCTGGTTGATGATGTTGGCATCCTTAAGGCTCTGTACGGAGACGACATCCCCTTCCACCTTGGCCAGCTCGGACGTACGCACTTCAGCGCGGTCCATGGCCTTCAGGGAAACGAAGCCGAACTTCGGCAGGCGACGATGCAGCGGCTGCTGGCCACCCTCGAAGCCCGGAGCAATCGTACCGCCGGAGCGGGAAGTCTGACCCTTGTGGCCACGACCACCGGTCTTGCCGAGACCGCTGCCGATACCACGGCCCGGGCGAAGCTTCTCGCGACGGGCACCCGGCGCGGAACGCAGATCGTTCAGTTGCATGAATCAACCCTCCACACGGAGAAGGTAATAGGCCTTGTTGATCATGCCGCGATTCTCAGGAGTATCCTGAACTTCGACGGTGTGACCGATACGACGAAGGCCGAGACCCTTGACGCAAGCCTTGTGATTAGCCAGACGGCCATTCACGCTTTTTACCAGCGTGACTTTGACAGTAGCGTTAGCCATGGTTAGAGAATCTCCTCGACGCTCTTGCCCCGCTTGGCAGCAACCGATTCCGGCGACTGCATGGCCTTCAGCCCCTTGAAGGTGGCATGCACCACGTTCACTGGGTTGGTCGAGCCGTAGCACTTAGCCAGAACGTTTTGCACGCCAGCGACTTCCAGGATGGCGCGCATGGCACCACCGGCGATCACACCGGTACCTTCGGACGCAGGCTGCATGTAAACCTTGGAAGCGCCGTGGGCGGCCTTAGTCGGGTACTGCAGCGTGGTGCCGTTCAGATCCACCTGGATCATGTTGCGGCGAGCCGCTTCCATGGCCTTCTGGATGGCTGCCGGCACTTCACGGGACTTGCCACGACCGAAGCCTACACGACCCTTGCCGTCACCCACCACAGTCAGCGCGGTGAAGGTAAAGATGCGGCCGCCCTTTACGGTTTTTGCGACGCGGTTAACTTGAACCAGCTTCTCGATGTAGCCTTCGTCGCGCTTTTGCTCGTTATTTGCCATAACTTAGAACTCCAGCCCGCCTTCACGAGCAGCATCAGCCAGTGCCTTCACACGACCGTGGTACTTGAAGCCAGAACGGTCGAACGCCACCTGAGTGACGCCTGCGGCTTTCGCGCGCTCAGCGACCAGCTGACCGACTTTCTTGGCAGCGTCGACGTTGCCGGTGGCCCCATCGCGCAGTTCTTTGTCCAGAGTCGAGGCGCTGGCCAAGACCTTGCCGCCGTCGGCCGAAAGGACCTGGGCGTAGATGTGCTGGGAAGAGCGGTACACACAAAGGCGTACGACCTCCAGCTCGCGCATCTTCAGGCGTGCCTTGCGAGCGCGACGCAGACGAGTTTCTTTCTTTACGCTCATTTGCTATGCCCTACTTCTTCTTAGCTTCTTTGCGACGGACCACTTCATCCGAATAACGCACGCCCTTGCCTTTGTAAGGCTCAGGACGACGGAAATCACGGATTTCAGCGGCCACCTGACCGACCAGCTGCTTGTCAACGCCCTTGATCAGGATGTCGGTCTGGCTGGGGGTTTCAGCGGTGACGCCTTGCGGCAGCTCATACTCCACCGGGTGCGAGAAGCCGAGAGCCAGGGACAGCACTTGGCCTTTGGCTTGCGCCTTGTAACCAACGCCGACCAGCTGGAGCTTGCGCTCGAAGCCTTGGCTGACGCCGATAACCATGTTGTTGACCAGCGCACGAGTGGTACCGGCCATGGCGCGATTCTGCTGATCGCCATTGCGTGCAGCAAAACGCAACTCACCAGCCTCCTGGATTACTTCCACGGACGGGTGCACATTCAGATCGAGAGCGCCCTTAGCGCCCTTCACCGAAAGCTGCTGACCGGCCATCTTTACCTCGACGCCAGCGGGCAGCTTGACGGGGTTCTTAGCAACGCGAGACATGCTTATCCCCCCTTAGAACACAGTGCAAAGCACTTCGCCGCCAACACCGGCAGCGCGAGCAGCACGATCAGTCATCACACCCTTGTTGGTGGAGACGATCGACACACCCAGACCGCCGCGCACTTTCGGCAACTGATCGACGGACTTGTACTGGCGCAGGCCAGGACGACTTACGCGCTTGAGTTCCTCGATGACCGGACGGCCTTCGAAGTACTTCAGCTCGATGGACAGCTGCGGCTTGGCGTCGCTGCTGACCTGGTATCCCGCGATATAGCCTTCGCCCTGAAGAACATTGGCTACAGCCACCTTCAGCGTGGAAGACGGCATGCTTACGACGGACTTTTCGGCCATCTGGGCATTACGGATACGAGTTAGCATGTCCGCTAACGGGTCCTGCATACTCATGGGCTCTTAGCTCCTAATACAAAAAAATAAGCCTTCAACGGCTCGTGTCGCCAACGGTCGAAGCCCTACAAAAAATGCGAGGCTCAGGCGAGCCGGGCATTCTAGAGAGTTGCCAGAAACGAATCAAGCCCCAATCGGGGCTTGATCAGAAAACAAACAGGACCCGAAGGTCCTGAGTGCTTCTTTACCAGCTGGCCTTGACCAGACCCGGCACATCACCGCGCATTGCAGCCTGACGCAGCATGTTGCGCGCCAAACCAAACTTACGGTAGACGCCATGCGGACGACCGGTCAGACGGCAACGGTTGCGCAGGCGCGAGGCGCTAGCATCACGCGGCTGCTTCTGCAGGGCGACCTGGGCTTCCCAACGCTGCTCCGGAGTGGAGTTCGGGCTGACGATGATAGCCTTCAGCGCCGCACGCTTCTGCGCATACTTAGCAACCGTCTGCTGACGCTTCAGCTCGCGGTTCTTCATGCTTTGTTTAGCCATGTCCTACTCCAATCAGTTGCGGAACGGGAAGTTGAAGGCACGCAGCAGTGCGCGACCTTCATCATCCGTCCGGGCAGTGGTGGTCAGGGTGATGTCCAGGCCACGCAGAGCATCGATCTTGTCGTAATCGATTTCCGGGAAGATGATCTGTTCCTTCACGCCCATGCTGTAGTTGCCGCGGCCGTCGAAGGACTTGGCATTCAGGCCGCGGAAGTCACGCACGCGCGGCAGGGAGATGGAAAGCAGACGATCCAGGAATTCGTACATGCGCTCGCGACGCAGAGTCACCTTGACGCCGATCGGCCAGCCCTCACGGACCTTGAAACCAGCAATGGACTTGCGAGCGTGAGTCACGACGACCTTCTGGCCGGTGATCTTCTCCAGATCGGCAACCGCGTTGTCGATGATCTTCTTGTCACCGATCGCTTCGCCAATACCCATGTTGAGGGTGATTTTGGTAATGCGCGGAACTTCCATCACGTTCGCCAGCTGAAGCTCTTCCTTCAGCTTCGGCGCGATTTCTTTCCGGTAAATCTCTTTCAGTCGTGCCATGGTGTTTTACCTATGATTCTCAAGCGCCAACCGGCTTTTGGGTGGACTTGAAGACACGAATTTTTTTGCCGTCTTCGATCTTGAAGCCAACGCGGTCTGCCTTGTTGGTTTCACCATTGAAGATGGCGACGTTGGAGACGTGCAGAGGCGCCTCTTTCTCGACGATACCGCCCTGAACGCCGGACATCGGGTTTGGCTTGGTATGACGCTTGACCAGGTTGACCCCACCAACGAGCACACGGCCGTCAGCGAGAACCTTGAGCACCTTACCGCGCTTGCCCTTGTCTTTGCCGGCAATGACGACGATCTCGTCGTCGCGACGAATCTTTTGCATGCGGCTACTCCTTACAGCACTTCTGGGGCAAGCGAGACGATCTTCATGAACTTCTCGGAACGGAGTTCACGGGTCACTGGCCCAAAGATGCGGGTGCCGATCGGCTCCTGCTTGTTGTTCAGCAGAACAGCAGCATTGCCATCGAAACGGATAATGGAACCGTCGGGACGACGAACGCCGTGACGGGTGCGGACTACAACAGCAGTCATCACCTGGCCTTTCTTGACCTTGCCACGCGGAATCGCTTCCTTGACGGTGACCTTGATAATGTCGCCGATGCCGGCGTAACGGCGGTGAGAACCGCCGAGCACCTTGATACACATGACGCGACGCGCGCCACTGTTATCCGCCACATCGAGCATCGATTGAGTCTGAATCATATAATTTCTCCGACCCTTAGCCCTTAGACTTCGACGGCGCGTTCAACGACGTCAACCAATGTCCAGGTCTTGGTCTTGGCCAGCGGACGAGTCTCGCGGATGGTGACCTTGTCGCCGATACGACACTGGTTAGTTTCGTCGTGAGCGTGCAGCTTGGTCGAACGCTTAACGTATTTGCCGTAGATCGGGTGCTTGACGCGACGCTCGATCAGAACGGTGATGGTTTTGTCCATCTTGTCGCTGACGACGCGGCCAGTCAGCGTGCGGACAGTCTTTTCAACTTCAGCCATGATCACTTACCTGCCTGCTGGTTGAGCACAGTCTTGACGCGAGCGATATCGCGCTTGACTTGCGAGAGCAGGTGAGACTGCCCCAACTGGCCAGTTGCCTTCTGCATGCGCAGATTGAACTGGTCGCGCAGCAGCTCGAGCAGTTGCTCGTTCAGCTGCTGAGCGGATTTTTCACGAAGTTCATTCGCTTTCATCACATCACCGTCCGCTTAACAAAGGAGGTGGCGAGAGGCAGCTTTGCAGCAGCCAGGGCGAAAGCCTCACGCGCCAGCTCTTCGGAAACACCCTCGATCTCGTAAAGCACCTTGCCCGGCTGAATCTGGGCTACCCAGTACTCGACGCTACCCTTACCTTTACCCATACGAACTTCGAGAGGCTTCTTGGTAACTGGCTTGTCGGGGAACACGCGGATCCAGATCTTGCCGCCACGCTTCACGTGACGAGTCAGCGCGCGGCGCGCCGCTTCGATCTGGCGCGCAGTCAGGCGACCACGGGAAACAGACTTCAGCGCGAACTCGCCGAAGCTGACCTTGCTACCGCGCTGAGCCAGACCACGGTTGTGGCCGGTCATCTGCTTGCGGAATTTTGTACGCTTGGGTTGCAACATTTGGCGTACCCCTTACTTAGCAGCTTTTTTACGAGGCGCGGGCGCTTGCGGCTTTAGCTCTTCATGGCGGCCACCGATGACCTCGCCCTTGAAGATCCATACCTTGACGCCGATCACACCGTAGGTGGTGTGCGCTTCGTAAGTGTTGTAATCGATATCGGCACGCAGGGTGTGCAGCGGCACACGACCTTCGCGATACCACTCGGTACGGGCGATTTCAGCCCCACCCAGACGACCACTGACCTGGATCTTGATGCCCTTGGCACCAATGCGCATGGCGTTCTGTACGGCGCGCTTCATGGCGCGACGGAACATCACGCGACGCTCCAGCTGCTGAGCTACGCTCTGTGCAACCAGCATTGCGTCGAGCTCCGGCTTGCGGATCTCTTCGATATTGATGTGCACCGGCACACCCATTTGCTTGGTCAGGTCCTGACGCAGCTTCTCAACATCCTCACCCTTCTTGCCGATCACGATGCCGGGACGAGCGGTGTGGATGGTGATGCGTGCGGTTTGTGCCGGACGATGAATATCAATACGGCTCACGGACGCGCTTTTTAGTTTGTCTTGGAGGTACTCGCGCACGTTCAGATCTGCAAGCAGATAGTCTGCATACGTACGGCCGTCTGCGTACCAGACGGAGGTGTGCTCCTTGACGATTCCCAGGCGAATGCCAGTGGGATGTACTTTCTGACCCATCTGATCGACTCCGTTACTTGTCCGCAACCTTGACAGTGATATGGCAAGACCGCTTGACGATGCGATCAGCGCGGCCTTTGGCACGCGGCATGATGCGCTTAAGCGAACGCCCTTCGTTGACGAAGACCGTAGAGACCTTCAGGTCGTCCACGTCAGCGCCTTCGTTGTGCTCGGCGTTGGCAACGGCCGACTCCAGCACTTTCTTCATGATCTCGGCGGCTTTCTTGCTGCTGAAAGCCAGCAGGTTGAGCGCTTCGCCCACCTTCTTCCCGCGGATCTGGTCGGCGACCAGGCGAGCTTTCTGGGCGGAGATGCGAGCGCCCGACAACTTAGCGGCTACTTCCATTTCCAAACCCCTTAACGCTTGCCTTTCTTGTCGGCCACGTGACCACGATAGGTACGGGTTCCGGCAAATTCGCCCAGTTTGTGGCCGACCATGTCTTCGTTCACGAGGACCGGAACATGCTGGCGACCGTTATGCACAGCGATGGTCAAACCGACCATTTGCGGCAGGATCATCGAGCGACGCGACCAGGTTTTCACCGGCTTGCGATCGTTCTTCTCCAACGCCGCTTCGACCTTCTTCAGTAGGTGAAGATCGATAAAAGGACCTTTTTTCAGAGAACGCGGCACTGTCGTATCCCTCTAGTTACTTGCGACGACGGACGATCATGTTATCGGTGCGCTTGTTAGAGCGAGTCTTCGCGCCCTTGGTCGGGAAGCCCCACGGCGACACCGGATGACGACCACCGGAGGTACGACCTTCACCACCACCATGCGGGTGATCGACCGGGTTCATGGCCACGCCGCGCACGGTCGGACGAATGCCCTTCCAGCGCTTGGCTCCAGCCTTGCCCAGCGAACGCAGGCTGTGCTCGGAGTTCGAGACCTCACCCAGAGTGGCACGGCACTCGGCCAGCACCTTGCGCATCTCGCCGGAGCGCAGACGCAGGGTCACATAGGCACCTTCACGCGCCACCAGCTGAGCCGAAGCACCAGCCGAACGCGCAATCTGGGCACCCTTGCCCGGCTTCAGCTCAACACCGTGGACGGTGGAACCCAGCGGAATGTTGCGCAGCGGCAGGCTGTTGCCAGCCTTGATCGGCGCGTTCACACCCGAGAGCAGTTGATCGCCAGCACTCACACCCTTCGGCGCAATGATGTAGCGACGCTCGCCGTCGGCATACTTCAGCAGCGCGATATGCGCGGTACGGTTCGGATCGTATTCGACGCGCTCGACGATGGCAGGAATGCCATCCTTGTTGCGACGAAAATCGACCAGACGGTAATGCTGCTTGTGACCACCGCCAATGTGGCGAGTGGTGATGCGGCCGTTGTTGTTACGACCACCGGACTTCGACTTCTTCTCGAGCAGCGGAGCATAAGGAGCGCCTTTGTGCAGCTCCTGACCCACCACCTTGACCACAAAGCGGCGGCCCGCGGAAGTCGGTTTGCATTTAACGATTGCCATGATGCACCCCTTCCTTACTCAGCACTGCCGGAGAAATCGAGATCCTGGCCCGGCTGAAGTGCGATGTACGCCTTCTTCCAGTCGTTGCGCTTGCCCAGACCGCGAGCGGTACGCTTGGTCTTGCCCTGTACATTCAGGGTGTTGACGGTAGCGACCTTCACGTTGAACAGGCTTTCGACGGCCTTCTTGATTTCCAGCTTGGTTGCATCGGTAGCAACCTTGAAAACGAATTGGCTCTTGCTGTCAGCCAGCACGGTTGCCTTCTCGGAGACGTGCGGACCAAGCAGGACTTTGAATACGCGTTCCTGGTTCATCCCAGCAGCTCCTCGAATTTCTTCACGGCCGACACGGTGATCAGCACCTTGTCATAGGCGATCAGGCTGACCGGATCCGAACCCTGAACATCGCGCACGTCGACGTGCGGCAGGTTGCGCGCAGCCAGGTACAGGTTCTGATCGACAGCTTCGGAAACGATCAGCACATCATTCAGACCCATGCCATTGAGCTTGCTGGCAAGCACTTTGGTCTTCGGCGCGTCGACGGCGAAATCCTCGACAACGACCAGACGGTCGGAACGAACGAGCTCAGCAAGAATGGAGCGCAGAGCTGCGCGGTACATCTTCTTGTTCAGCTTCTGATCGTGGTTTTGCGGACGAGCAGCGAAGGTCACGCCACCGCCACGCCAGATCGGACCACGAGTGGTACCGGCGCGCGCGCGACCAGTGCCCTTCTGGCGCCACGGACGCTTGCCACCACCGGACACGTCGGAGCGGGTCTTTTGCTGCTTGCTACCCTGACGACCGCCAGCCATGTAGGCGACGACCGCCTGGTGCACCAGCGTCTCGTTGAACTCGCCACCAAAGGTGCGATCGGAGACTTCGATGGCCTGTGCGCCATTTACATTCAATTGCATGTGAACTCCCCCTTAACCGCGAGCCTTGGCAGCCGGACGCACAACCACGTCACCGCCAGTAGCGCCGGGCACTGCACCCTTGACCAACAGCAGATTACGCTCGGCGTCGACACGCACGATTTCCAGGGACTGCACGGTTACGCGCTCGGCGCCCATGTGCCCGGACATCTTCTTGCCCTTGAATACACGACCTGGAGTCTGGCACTGACCAATAGAGCCCGGGACGCGGTGGGATACGGAGTTACCGTGGGTATTGTCCTGACCACGGAAGTTCCAGCGCTTGATGGTACCGGCAAAGCCTTTACCCTTGGACTGACCGGTGACATCCACCAGCTGACCTGCCTGGAAAATTTCCGCCTTGATCTCGTCACCCGCCTGGTATTCGCCGTCTTCGAGACGGAATTCCAGGACAGTGCGCCCAGCCGCCACGCTCGCCTTCGCGAAGTGACCGGCCTGAGCCTTGGTGACGCGGGACGCGCGACGCTCACCGACAGTGACCTGCACTGCACGATAGCCATCGCTCTCTTCATTCTTGAACTGAGTGACGCGATTCGGTTCGATCTCGATGACCGTAACCGGAATAGAGACACCATCCTCGGTGAAAACGCGGGTCATGCCGCATTTACGACCGACTACACCAATAGTCATTTTGAAACCTCTTGAGTGTACGGGGCTTTCACCCGCTATGGCCGCCCATTTCAGAGCGTTACACGACTAAAACTCTCAGGTTTTAGCCGAGGCTGATCTGCACTTCCACACCAGCCGCAAGATCGAGCTTCATCAGCGCATCGACGGTCTTGTCGGTCGGCTGAACAATGTCCAGCACGCGCTTGTGGGTTCGAATTTCATACTGATCGCGCGCGTCTTTGTTGACGTGCGGAGAAACCAGCACAGTGAACCGCTCTTTGCGGGTTGGCAGCGGAATCGGACCACGCACCTGAGCACCAGTACGTTTCGCGGTCTCCACGATTTCCTGGGTTGATTGATCGATCAGGCGATGGTCAAAAGCCTTTAACCGAATACGGATTTGTTGGTTTTGCATTTTGACCTCAGACTCCAAGTAGCCACCCTACCAGGCGCAATACCCCCGGTAAAAGGAGGCGCAATTGTACGGATGCACCCTGAGGGTGTCAATAAATGCTCAATAATAGAAAAAGGCCCCCGAAGGGGCCCTTTTCATCATCGTCACATATTACTCGACGATCTTGGCAACCACGCCAGCACCAACGGTACGACCACCTTCGCGAATCGCGAAGCGCAGGCCGTCTTCCATGGCGATCGGCTTGATCAGGGTGACAACCATCTTCACGTTGTCGCCCGGCATTACCATCTCAACGCCTTCTGGCAGCTCGCACGAACCAGTCACGTCGGTGGTACGGAAGTAGAACTGCGGACGGTAGCCCTTGAAGAACGGAGTGTGACGACCACCTTCTTCCTTGGACAGCACGTACACTTCGGCTTCGAACTTGGTGTGCGGCTTGATGGTGCCCGGCTTGGCCAGAACCTGGCCACGCTCGACCTCATCACGCTTGGTGCCACGCAGCAGCACGCCGCAGTTCTCACCAGCACGACCTTCGTCCAGCAGCTTGCGGAACATTTCCACACCGGTGCAGGTGGTCTTCAGCGTCGGACGCAGACCGACCACTTCGATTTCCTCCTGAACCTTGACGATGCCGCGCTCGACACGACCGGTCACCACGGTACCGCGACCGGAGATCGAGAACACGTCTTCGATCGGCATCAGGAACGGCTTATCGATAGCACGAACCGGCTCCGGAATGTAGCTATCCAGAGTCTCGACCAGCTTCTTGACCGCGGTGGTGCCCAGCCCGTTTTCGTCTTCGCCATTCAGCGCCATCAGCGCCGAACCAACGATGATCGGAGTGTCGTCACCCGGGAAGTCGTAAGTCGACAGCAGGTCGCGAACTTCCATCTCGACCAGTTCCAGCAGCTCCGCGTCATCGACCATGTCAGCCTTATTCAGGAACACGACGATGTAAGGAACGCCAACCTGACGGGACAGCAGGATGTGCTCGCGAGTCTGCGGCATGGGGCCGTCAGCAGCGGAGCAAACCAAGATCGCGCCGTCCATCTGGGCAGCACCAGTGATCATGTTCTTCACGTAGTCGGCGTGACCCGGGCAGTCAACGTGCGCATAGTGACGAACGTTGGAGTCATACTCCACGTGAGAGGTGTTGATGGTGATACCACGAGCCTTCTCTTCCGGCGCGCTGTCGATCTTGTCGAAGTCGACACGAGCGGAACCGAATACTTCGGAGCACACACGGGTCAGCGCAGCAGTCAGAGTGGTCTTGCCATGGTCAACGTGACCGATGGTGCCGACGTTGACGTGCGGTTTGTTACGTTCGAATTTTTCCTTAGCCACGACAGTAAACCTCTTACTTAAAGGGCTGAATCAACCTTGTTTTTTGACAATAGCTTCGACGATGTTCGACGGAGCCTCGGCGTACTTGGAGAATTCCATGGAGTAGCTCGCGCGCCCCTGGGACATGGAACGCACGTCAGTTGCATAGCCGAACATCTCGCCCAGCGGCACTTCCGCGCGAATAACCTTGCCCGATACGGAATCTTCCATACCCTGGATCAGACCGCGACGACGGTTCAGGTCACCCATCACATCGCCCATGTAGTCTTCAGGAGTCACTACCTCGACCTTCATGATCGGCTCAAGCAGTACCGCGCCACCCTTCTGAGAGAGCTGCTTGGTCGCCATGGAAGCGGCGATCTTGAACGCCATTTCGTTGGAGTCGACGTCGTGGTAGGAACCATCGAACACGGTCGCCTTCAGGCCGAGCAGCGGATAGCCGGCGAGAACACCGTTCTTCATCTGCTCTTCGATGCCCTTCTGGATCGCCGGAATGTATTCCTTCGGAACCACACCACCAACGACTTCGTTCTTGAACTCCAGACCTTCCTGACCTTCGTCGGAGGGTTCAAAGCGGATCCAGCAATGACCGAACTGACCACGACCGCCGGACTGACGAACGAATTTGCCTTCGATCTCGCACTTGTTGCGAATCATCTCGCGATAGGCAACTTGCGGCTTACCGATGTTGGCCTCGACGTTGAACTCGCGACGCATACGGTCAACGATGATGTCCAGGTGCAATTCACCCATACCACCGATGATGGTCTGACCGGTTTCCTCATCAGTCCGCACACGGAAGGACGGATCTTCCTGAGCCAGACGACCCAGCGCAACACCCATCTTTTCCTGGTCGGCCTTGGTCTTCGGCTCGACGGCAACGTGAATCACCGGCTCCGGGAAGTCCATACGCTCGAGGATAATCGGCTTGTCGATGTCACACAGGGTGTCACCCGTGGTGACGTCCTTCATGCCAATCAGCGCCGCGATATCACCGGCACGCACTTCCTTGATCTCTTCGCGCTGGTTGGCGTGCATCTGCACCATGCGACCCACGCGCTCTTTCTTACCCTTCACCGAGTTGATGACGGAGTCACCGGAACTCAGCACGCCCGAATACACCCGAGCAAACGTCAGGGTACCGACGAACGGGTCGGTCGCGATCTTGAATGCAAGCGCCGAGAACGGAGCTTCATCGGAAGCCTCACGCTCGTCGGTCTTCTCCTCGTCATCCGGGCTGACACCCTGAATCGGCGGAATGTCGGTCGGTGCCGGCAGGAAGTCGATCACCGCATCCAGAACCAGGGGGACGCCCTTGTTCTTGAACGAGGAACCCAGAACAGCCGGAACGATCTCGCAGGCGATGGTACGCTGACGCAGACCAGCCTTGATCTCTTCGAGGGACAGATCACCCTCTTCCAGATACTTGTTCATCAGCTCTTCGTTAGCCTCGGCAGCCGCCTCGACCAGGTTGGAGCGATATTCTTCAGCCTGAGCCTGCAGTTCCGCAGGGATCTCTTCCTCACGGAAGGTCATGCCCTTGTCGTCTTCGTTCCAGTAGATAGCCTTCATCTTGAGCAGGTCGACCTGCCCGACGAAGTTCTCCTCGAAACCGATCTGCAGCTGCAGCGGTACCGGGGTATGCCCCAGACGCTTCTTGATCTGCTCGACGACACGAATGAAGTTTGCGCCCTGGCGGTCCATCTTGTTCACGTAGACGATACGCGGCACACCGTACTTGTTGGCCTGACGCCATACGGTTTCGGACTGCGGCTCCACACCGGAAGTACCACAGAACACCACGACGGCGCCGTCGAGCACGCGCAGCGAACGCTCCACTTCAATGGTGAAGTCCACGTGACCGGGGGTGTCGATAACGTTTACGCGATGGCTCTTGTACTGCTTCTCGGAGCCCTGCCAAAACGCAGTAACGGCTGCCGAGGTAATGGTAATACCACGCTCCTGCTCCTGAACCATCCAGTCGGTGGTCGAGGCGCCGTCATGGGTCTCACCCATTTTGTGGTTGACACCGGTATAGAACAGCACGCGCTCGGTGGTAGTGGTTTTACCCGCATCCACGTGCGCACAAATACCGATGTTACGGTAGAGATTGATCGGTGTTGTACGAGCCATAAAGCCCTCGCAAAGTTGTTTTCGCTGAAATTAGAAGCGGTAGTGCGAGAAGGCCTTGTTAGCCTCAGCCATACGGTGCACGTCTTCACGCTTCTTCACGGCAGCGCCTTTGCCTTCGAACGCATCCAGCAATTCACCAGCGAGACGCAGCGCCATGGATTTTTCGCCACGCTTGCGGGCGGCATCTACCAGCCAGCGCATGGCCAGCGCATTGCGACGGGACGGACGAACCTCGACCGGAACCTGGTAAGTCGCACCACCTACGCGGCGGGACTTCACTTCGACCAGCGGAGCGATGGCGTCGAGTGCTTTTTCGAAGATTTCCAGGGGGTCGCCATTCTTGCGCTCTTTAACCTTGTCCAGAGCACCATAAACGATACGCTCGGCAACAGCTTTTTTGCCGCTCTCCATCACGTGGTTCATGAACTTGGCCAGGATCAGACTTCCGTACTTCGGATCGTCCAGAATCTCGCGCTTGGCCGCTACACGACGTCTTGGCATTGATAAGCCCTCAAAACGGTCTTCAGGTTAGCTCGGGACGGTGACAGAGCACGCCCGACCTTACTCTTATCGACTCAAATAAATAGAAAATATGCTTACTTCGGACGCTTGGCGCCGTACTTGGAACGACCCTGCTTACGGTCTTTGACACCCGAGGTATCCAGCGAACCGCGCACGGTGTGGTAACGCACACCCGGAAGGTCCTTGACGCGACCGCCACGGATCAGCACAACGCTGTGCTCTTGCAGGTTATGGCCTTCACCGCCGATGTACGAGGCGACTTCGAAGCCATTGGTCAGACGAACACGGCACACTTTACGCAGTGCGGAGTTCGGTTTCTTCGGCGTGGTGGTGTACACACGAGTGCACACGCCACGGCGTTGCGGGCAGTTTTGCAGCGCAGGGACGTCGCTCTTTTCGACGACGCGCTTGCGCGGCTGACGTACCAGCTGGTTGATAGTTGCCATCTACTAGCTCCACTGTTGTCTTTCGACACAAACGAAAAATGGCAGGGCGCAAAGCCCCGCCAAATTAGGGGTACGAGAGTCTAAAGAGCTTCTCGCACACCGTCAAGGCAGACCCCGACTCGCACCGGGGCCTGGCACTCAGTTGCCGCTGGAATTCAGCGCTTCGGTCAGCGCCGCTTCGACCTCATCGGCACTCACGCGGACCGGTTTGTCGGCATCACGCTTGCGCTTGCGCTCGCTGTGATAGGCCAGACCGGTACCGGCCGGGATCAGACGACCCACGACCACGTTTTCCTTCAGGCCGCGCAGATAATCGCGCTTGCCGGTGACGGCTGCCTCGGTCAGTACCCGCGTAGTCTCCTGGAACGAGGCCGCGGAGATGAACGATTCGGTCGACAGCGAGGCCTTGGTGATACCCAGCAGGACGCGCACGTACTTGGCGACGAACTTGTCCTCTTCACTCAGACGCTCGTTCTCTTCCAGCACCTGAGTCAGTTCCATCTGGTCACCCTTGATGAAACTGGAATCACCCGACTCGGTGATCTCGACCTTGCGCAGCATCTGCCGCAGGATGGTCTCGATGTGCTTGTCGTTGATCTTCACACCCTGCAGGCGGTAGACGTCCTGGATCTCGTTGACGATGTACTTGGCCAGCGCGCTGACGCCCAGCAGACGCAGGATATCGTGCGGGTTGCTCGGACCGTCGGAGATCACTTCCCCCTTGTTCACCTGCTCGCCTTCGAAGACGTTGAGGTGACGCCACTTCGGAATCAGCTCCTCGTACGGATCGCTGCCATCGGTCGGCGTGATGACCAGACGGCGCTTGCCCTTGGTCTCCTTGCCGAAGCTGATGGTGCCGCTGATTTCCGCCAGGATCGAAGGCTCCTTCGGACGACGCGCCTCAAACAGGTCAGCCACACGCGGCAGACCACCGGTGATGTCACGGGTCTTGGAGGTCTCCTGCGGGATACGTGCGATGACGTCGCCCACACTCACTTCCGCGCCGTCGGCCACACCGACCAAGGCGTTGGCCGGCAGGAAGTACTGCGCGGGAACGTCGGTACCCGGCAGCAGCAGATCCTTGCCATTCGCGTCGACCAGCTTGACTGCCGGACGGATATCCTTGCCAGCGGCCGGACGGTCCTTGGGATCCATCACCTCAATGTTGGTCAGACCGGTGAGTTCGTCGGTCTGACGCTTGATGGTGATGTTCTCCTCCATGCCGACGAAGGTCACGATACCCTTCATTTCGGTCACGATCGGGTGGGTGTGCGGATCCCACTTAGCGACTACCGAGCCCGCATCGACCTTGTCACCTTCCTTAATGGAGATAACCGCGCCGTACGGCAGCTTATAGCGCTCGCGCTCGCGACCGAAGTCGTCGGCCACTGCCAGTTCGCCGGAGCGGGAAACCGCCACCAGCGCACCGTCGGTACGCTCGACGTACTTCAGGTTGTGCAGGCGGATGGTACCGCCGTTCTTCACCAGCACGTTGTCGACGGCAGAAGTCCGGCTCGCCGCACCACCGATGTGGAACGTACGCATGGTCAGCTGAGTACCCGGCTCACCGATGGACTGCGCAGCGATAACCCCTACTGCCTCACCGATGTTGACCTGATGCCCGCGGGCCAGATCGCGACCATAGCACTTGGCGCAGATGCCATAACGCGTCTCGCAACTGATCGGCGAGCGCACGATCACTTCGTCGATGCTGTTCAGTTCGATGAAATCCACCCACTGCTCGTCGATCAGGGTACCGGCCGGTACCAGAACCTCTTCAGTACCCGGTTTGAGCACGTCACGCGCAATCACCCGACCGAGCACACGCTCGCCCAGCGGCTCGACTACGTCACCACCCTCAATGTGCGGCGTCATGTGCAGGCCTTGCTCGGTACCGCAGTCGATCTCGGTCACCACCAGATCCTGCGCGACGTCGACCAGACGACGAGTCAGGTAACCGGAGTTCGCAGTCTTCAGCGCAGTATCCGCCAGACCCTTGCGCGCACCGTGGGTCGAGATGAAGTACTGCAGTACGTTCAAACCTTCACGGAAGTTCGCAGTGATCGGCGTCTCAATGATGGAACCGTCCGGCTTGGCCATCAGGCCGCGCATACCGGCGAGCTGGCGAATCTGTGCCGCGGAGCCCCGCGCACCGGAGTCGGCCATCATGTACATCGAATTGAAGGAATCCTGCTCGACTTCCTTGCCCTCGCGGTCGATGACCTTCTCGCGCGAGAGGTTGGCCATCATCGCCTTGGACACTTCGTCGTTAGCCTTGGACCAGAGGTCGATCACCTTGTTGTACTTCTCGCCCTGGGTGACCAGGCCGGAAGCGTACTGGCTCTCGATCTCCTTCACCTCCTCGGTAGCGGCGTCGATGATGCGCGCCTTCTCGTCCGGGATGACGAAGTCGTTCACGCCGATGGAAACGCCGGAAATCGTCGAGTAGGCGAAACCGGTGTACATCAGCTGGTCGGCGAAGATAACGGTGTCCTTCAGCCCCACCGTGCGATAGCACAGGTTGATCAGCTTCGAGATCGCCTTCTTCTTCATCGGCTGGTTGACCACGTCGAACGACAGGCCGGCCGGCACGATCTGGAACAGCAGTGCACGCCCCACGGTGGTATCGACAATGCGCACATTGTTGGCAACGCTACCATCGCGCTCCTTGACGGTCTCGTGGATACGCACCTTGATCCGCGCGTGCAGCGAGGCTTCACCGGCACGGAATACGCGGTCGACTTCCTGCAGGTCAGCGAACACGCGACCTTCGCCCTTGGCATTGATGGCTTCGCGGGTCATGTAGTACAGACCCAGAACCACGTCCTGCGACGGCACGATGATCGGTTCACCGTTGGCCGGCGAAAGGATGTTGTTGGTCGACATCATCAGCGCGCGCGCTTCCAGCTGAGCTTCCAGCGTCAGCGGCACGTGCACGGCCATCTGGTCACCGTCGAAGTCGGCGTTGTACGCCGCACAAACCAGCGGGTGCAGCTGGATCGCCTTGCCCTCGATCAGCACCGGCTCGAACGCCTGGATACCCAGACGGTGCAGCGTCGGCGCACGGTTGAGCAGCACGGGATGTTCGCGGATGACTTCGGCGAGCACGTCCCAAACCTCGGGAAGCTCGCGCTCGACCATCTTCTTGGCGGCCTTGATGGTGGTCGCCATGCCGCGCATTTCCAGCTTGCCGAAAATGAACGGCTTGAACAGCTCCAGCGCCATCTTCTTCGGCAGACCGCACTGATGCAGACGCAGGGTCGGGCCGACGGTGATCACCGAACGACCGGAGTAGTCCACGCGCTTGCCCAGCAGGTTCTGACGGAAACGCCCCTGTTTGCCCTTGATCATGTCGGCCAGGGACTTGAGCGGGCGCTTGTTGGAACCAGTGATGGCCCGACCGCGACGGCCGTTGTCCAGCAGCGCGTCGACCGCTTCCTGCAGCATGCGCTTTTCGTTGCGCACGATGATGTCCGGCGCGGACAGATCGAGCAGGCGCTTGAGACGGTTGTTACGGTTGATGACACGGCGATACAGATCGTTCAGATCCGAGGTCGCGAAACGGCCACCATCCAGCGGAACCAGCGGACGCAGGTCCGGCGGCAGTACCGGCAGCACGGTCAGCACCATCCACTCAGGCAGGTTGCCCGAGCCATGGAAAGCTTCCATCAGTTTGAGGCGCTTGGACAGCTTCTTGATCTTGGTTTCCGAGTTGGTTTGCGGGATCTCTTCGCGCAGGCGACCAATTTCGTGTTCCAGGTCGATCTGGTTGAGCAGTTCGCGCACGGCCTCGGCACCCATGCGGGCATCGAAATCATCGCCGAACTCTTCCAGCGCCTCGAAGTACTGCTCATCGTTCAGCAGCTGGCCCTTTTCCAGCGTGGTCATGCCCGGATCGATGACCACGTAGCTCTCGAAATAGAGCACGCGCTCGATATCACGCAGGGTCATGTCCAGCAGCAGACCGATACGGGACGGCAGCGACTTCAGGAACCAGATGTGGGCAACCGGCGAAGCCAGCTCGATGTGCGCCATGCGCTCGCGGCGCACCTTGGCCAGCGCGACTTCCACGCCGCACTTCTCGCAGATTACACCACGATGCTTGAGGCGCTTGTACTTGCCGCACAGGCACTCGTAGTCCTTCACCGGCCCGAAGATCTTGGCGCAGAACAGGCCATCGCGCTCCGGCTTGAAGGTGCGGTAGTTAATGGTCTCCGGCTTCTTCACTTCACCGAAGGACCAGGAACGGATCATCTCGGGCGAAGCCAGGGCAATCTTGATGGCATCGAACTCTTCGATTTGACCCTGGTTTTTCAACAGATTCAGCAAGTCTTTCAAGGCCTTTCCTCCTCACGGACCTGCGGCAGCCGGCTCTCGCCGGCGCCGCGTAGGCGGTGCGTGGTTATTCGGTTTCCAGATCGATATCGATACCGAGCGAGCGGATTTCTTTGATCAGCACGTTGAAGGATTCCGGCATGCCGGCCTCCATGCGGTGATCGCCGTCCACGATGTTCTTGTACATCTTGGTCCGCCCGTTCACGTCGTCCGACTTGACCGTGAGCATTTCCTGCAGGGTATACGCGGCGCCGTAGGCTTCCAGCGCCCAGACCTCCATTTCCCCGAAGCGCTGACCACCGAACTGCGCCTTACCACCCAGCGGCTGCTGGGTAACCAGGCTGTAGGAACCGGTGGAACGCGCGTGCATCTTGTCGTCGACCAGGTGGTTCAGCTTGAGCATGTACATGTAGCCGACCGTGGTGGTGCGCTCGAACTTGTTGCCGGTACGACCATCGAACAGCTGCATCTGACCACTTTCCGGCAGATCGGCCAGCTTCAGCATGGCCTTGATCTCGCGCTCCTTGGCACCGTCGAACACCGGCGTGGCCATCGGCACGCCCTTGCGCAGGTTGTTAGCCAGATCCAGCACTTCCTGATCGCTCAGCTCGTCCAGGCTTTCCTGACGCCCGCCGATCTCGTTGTAGATCTCGTGCAGGAACTTGCGCAGCTCGGCAACCTTGCGCTGTTCTTCCAGCATCAGGTTGATCTTCTCACCCAGTCCCTTGGCCGCGAGGCCCAGGTGGGTTTCGAGGATCTGACCGACGTTCATACGCGACGGCACACCCAGCGGGTTGAGCACGATGTCGACCGGCGTGCCGTTGGCGTCATGCGGCATGTCTTCGACCGGCATGATCACCGAGACCACACCCTTGTTACCGTGACGACCGGCCATCTTGTCGCCCGGCTGGATACGGCGCTTGATCGCCAGGTAGACCTTGACGATCTTCAGCACGCCCGGCGCCAGGTCATCGCCTTGCTGCAGCTTGCGCTTCTTGTCTTCAAACTTGTCGTCGAGCAGCTGACGACGATCGGACAGATAGGCCTGAGCCTTCTCCAACTGCTCGTTCAGCGCATCTTCAGCCATACGCAGCTTGAACCACTGCCCATGCTCCAGCCCATCAAGGATCTCGTCAGTGATGACAGCACCTTTCTTCAGGCCAGCGCCGCCTTCAGCAGTCGCGCCCACCAGAGCCGAGCGCAGGCGCTCGAAGGTAGCACCTTCGACGATACGGAACTCCTCGTTGAGGTCCTTGCGGATCTCGTCGAGCTGCATCTTCTCGATAGCCAGGGCACGGGAGTCGCGCTCCACGCCGTCACGGATGAACACTTGCACGTCGATGACAGTGCCCTTGGTGCCGGTCGGCACGCGCAGGGAGGTGTCCTTAACGTCGCTGGCCTTCTCACCGAAGATCGCGCGCAGCAGTTTCTCTTCCGGGGTCAGTTGGGTCTCGCCTTTCGGCGTGACCTTGCCCACCAGAATGTCACCCGGGCCGACTTCGGCACCGACATAGACGATGCCCGCCTCATCCAGCTTGTTCAGCGCAGCCTCGCCCACGTTGGGGATGTCCGCTGTGATCTCCTCTGGGCCGAGTTTGGTATCACGCGATACGCAGGTGAGTTCCTGAATGTGGATGGTGGTGAAACGGTCTTCCTGAACCACACGCTCCGACAGGAGGATGGAGTCCTCGAAGTTGTAGCCGTTCCAGGGCATGAACGCGACGCGCATGTTCTGCCCCAGAGCCAGCTCGCCCATGTCGGTGGACGGACCGTCAGCCATGATGTCGCCACGCTCGACCACATCACCCTTGCTGACCAGCGGGCGCTGGTTGATGCAGGTGTTCTGGTTGGAGCGGGTGTATTTGGTCAGGTTGTAGATGTCGACACCGGCTTCGCCCGTCTCGACTTCTGCGTCATGCACACGCACGACGATACGGCTGGCGTCGACCGAATCGATCACGCCACCCCGACGGGCGACCACGCAGACGCCGGAGTCGCGCGCCACGTTGCGCTCCATCCCGGTACCCACCAGCGGCTTGTCCGAACGCAGAGTCGGTACGGCCTGACGCTGCATGTTGGAGCCCATGAGGGCGCGGTTGGCGTCGTCGTGCTCAAGGAACGGGATCAGCGATGCGGCGACGGAAACCACCTGCTTCGGCGATACGTCCATCAGCGTGACGTCTTCCGGCGCCTTGACGGTGAATTCGTTCAGATGACGCACGGCAACCAGTTCGTCGACCAGCTTGCGGCCATCCAGCTTGGCGCTGGCCTGGGCGATCACGTGGTCAGCCTCTTCGATGGCCGAGAGGAACACGATCTCGTCGGTGACTTCGCCCTCCTTGACCACACGGTACGGGCTTTCCAGGAAACCGTACTGGTTGGTGCGGGCGTAGGCGGCCAGCGAGTTGATCAGACCGATGTTCGGACCTTCAGGGGTTTCGATCGGGCAAACGCGACCGTAGTGAGTCGGGTGCACGTCACGCACTTCGAAGCCGGCACGCTCACGGGTCAGACCGCCTGGGCCGAGCGCGGAGACGCGGCGCTTGTGGGTGATCTCCGAGAGCGGGTTGTTCTGGTCCATGAACTGCGACAGCTGGCTGGAACCGAAGAATTCCTTCACCGCCGCCGCGACCGGCTTGGCGTTGATCAGATCCTGCGGCATCAGGCCTTCGCTTTCGGCCATCGACAGACGTTCTTTGACCGCACGCTCGACGCGCACCAAACCGACGCGGAACTGGTTCTCGGCCATCTCGCCGACGCAACGCACACGACGGTTACCCAGGTGGTCGATGTCATCGACGATACCCTTGCCGTTACGGATATCGACCAGGGTCTTGAGCACCGCGACGATATCTTCGCGGCTGAGTACACCGGAGCCTTCGATCTCGGTACGACCGATACGACGGTTGAACTTCATCCGACCGACGGCAGACAGGTCGTAGCGTTCGGACGCGAAGAACAGGTTGTTGAACAGGGTCTCGGCGGCATCCTTGGTTGGCGGCTCGCCAGGACGCATCATGCGGTAGATCTCGACCAGCGCTTCCAGCTGATTGGTGGTCGAGTCGATCTTCAGCGTGTCGGAAATGAACGGGCCACAGTCGATATCGTTGGTGTACAGCGTTTCGAAACGCACCACCTGGGCCTTGACGATCTTCGCCATGACATCGACGGTCAGCTCGGTATTGCACTCGGCGATGATCTCGCCGGTGGCCGGATGCACAACTGCCTTGGCTACCGTACGGCCCAGCACATAGTCCATCGGCATCTCAAGTTCCTTGATGCCGGACTTGTCGAGCTGATTGATGTGACGCGCAGTAATGCGACGACCCTGCTCGACGATGACCTTACCGCTTTCATCCTTGATATCGAAGGAAGCGATCTCGCCGCGCAGACGCTGCGGGACCAGTTCGAGCGCAAGGGTCTCGCCCTTCACATGGAAGACGTTGGTGTCATAGAACGCATCGAGGATTTCCTCGGTGCTGTAGTTCAATGCACGCAGCAGTACGGAGGCCGGCAGCTTGCGGCGACGGTCGATACGCACGAACACGGCGTCCTTCGGATCGAACTCGAAGTCCAACCAGGAACCGCGGTAGGGAATGATCCGCGCGGAGTACAGCAGCTTGCCGGAGCTGTGGGTCTTGCCACGGTCGTGATCGAAGAACACACCCGGCGAGCGGTGCAGCTGGGAAACGATAACGCGCTCGGTACCGTTGATGATGAAGGTACCGTTCTCGGTCATCAGGGGGATCTCCCCCATGTAGACTTCCTGCTCCTTGATGTCCTTGATGGCCTTGTTCGACGACTCCTTGTCGAAAATGATCAGGCGCACCTTGACCCGCAGCGGAACCGCGAAGGTCACACCGCGCAACACGCATTCCTTGACGTCGAAAGCCGGCTCGCCGAGACGGTAGCCGACATACTCCAGCGCTGCATTGCCGGAGTAGCTGATAATCGGGAAAACGGATTTGAAGGCTGCATGCAAGCCAATGTCGCGGAACTGATCTTTGGTCGCTCCCGCCTGCAGGAATTCGCGATACGAATCCAGCTGGATGGCCAAAAGATACGGCACGTCCATCACGTGCGGTAACTTGCTAAAGTCCTTGCGGATACGTTTTTTCTCAGTGTATGAGTAAGCCATCAGCGTTCCCCAGCTTGGTCACCTGCTTGTGGCCTCTCCCGACGGGAGCTGCCAGAAAATCTTGCGAACCCTTGATTCGCTCCACCCGGCGGGGTGGCTCTTTCCGCGAAAGACAGCTCATCGCCAGTCTTTCAGAACGGAAAAAGGCCGGTGGCAAGAGCCACCAGCCGTCAGCCTTGCGCGGAGCGCTTCGGCTGTAGACGCAAGGTCGTCGCTTACTTAAGCTCGACTTTGGCGCCAGCTTCTTCCAGAGCCTTCTTGGCAGCTTCGGCTTCCTCTTTGGAAACGCCTTCCTTGACCACGCCCGGGGCGCCGTCAACGACAGCCTTGGCTTCTTTCAGGCCCAGGCCGGTCAGCTCGCGAACAGCCTTGATAACGTTCACTTTCTTGTCGCCAGCTTCGGCCAGAACGATGGTGAACTCGGTCTGCTCTTCGACAGCGGCAGCCGCCGGGCCAGCAGCAGCGACGGTAGCGGCGGCAGCGGTAACACCGAACTTTTCTTCCATTGCCTTGATCAGTTCAACAACCTGCATCACGGACATTTCGGAAACGGCGTTGATGATGTCTTCGTTGGTCAGAGCCATGACTCTAATTCCTGTATTGAGGTGACGGCCTGCGGCCATCTAATTCATTAAGAAGTCGAAAGCGCAGCTTGCCTTAGGCAGCAGCGGCTTCCTTCTGGTCGCGAATGGCCGCCAAAGTACGAGCCAGCTTGCTGGTAGCGCCTTGAATCACGCTCATCAGCTGCGAAATGGCTTCGTCGTAGGTCGGCAGGGTTGCCAGTACATCGATCTGATTGGCTGCGAGGAACTGACCCTCGAACGCAGCGGCCTTGATCTCGAACTTGTCCTGACCCTTGGCAAACTCCTTGAAGATACGAGCGGCAGCGCCCGGATGTTCGTTGGAGAATGCAATCAGGGTCGGGCCTTTGAACACGTCGTTGAGCACGTCAAACTGAGTGCCTTCAACGGCGCGCTTGAGCAGGGTATTACGTACGACACGCACGTAAACGCCAGCTTCGCGGGCCTCTTTACGGAGTCCGGTCATGGCCCCCACGGTCACGCCACGGGCATCAGCCACGACAGCGGACAGGGCAGCATTGGCAGCCTCGTTGACTTCAGCGACGATGGCCTTCTTGTCTTCGAGTTTGATTGCCACGGGTTTACTCCTGGATGTTACCGGTTCATCCGGTCGAAACCGGACGGGTTTTGGTGTCTGATTCGGTACGAATCGGGAGCACCTCTGCGTAGGCTGAAGGATCACTCCTTCGGTTTAAGGCTTACGCCGCCTACGGTCTTGGATAGCCCCCGCCAGGCAGGGACCCCAATCTTGCCGACCCTGCCGCAGCGGGGTCGTATTGCCTCACGCCTCGAGGGAAGCCTGATCGATGACCAGGCCCGGACCCATGGTGGTGCTCAGGGTCACGCGCTTGACGTAGATACCTTTGGAAGTAGAGGGCTTCAGACGCTTCAGGTCGGAGAGCAACGCCTCGACGTTCTGCTTCAGCTGGCCAGCTTCAAACCCAACCTTGCCAACGGAGGTATGGATAATGCCGTTCTTGTCGGTACGGAAGCGCACCTGACCAGCCTTGGCATTTTTGACCGCAGTGGCGACATCAGCAGTAACGGTGCCGACTTTCGGGTTCGGCATCAGGCCACGCGGACCGAGCACCTGACCCAACTGACCAACGACACGCATGGCATCGGGCGAAGCGATGACGACGTCATAGTTCAGATCGCCGCCTTTCATTTCGGCGGCAAGCTCGTCCATACCGACGCGATCAGCCCCGGCGGCCAGAGCAGCTTCAGCGCCGGGACCCTGGGTGAATACAGCCACGCGAACAGTCTTGCCGGTGCCGTTCGGCAGGACAGTAGCACCGCGTACGACCTGATCGGATTTGCGCGGATCAACGCCAAGGTTGATGGCAATATCGAAGGATTCGGTGAATTTCACCGCGGACAGCTCGGACAACAGCTTGGCAGCATCTTCAAAAGCGTACTGCTTGCCGGCCTCGACCTTCTCGGCGATGGCCTTCTGGCGCTTGGTCAACTTAGCCATTACATACCCTCCACGTTCAGGCCCATGCTGCGGGCAGAGCCAGCGATGGTACGCACAGCGGCTTCAAGATCAGCAGCGGTCAGATCGGCGTTCTTGGTTTTCGCGATCTCTTCCAGCTGTGCACGAGTCACGGTACCGACTTTCTGGGTGTTGGGACGCGCAGAACCGCTGGCCACGCCGGCGGCCTTCTTCAGCAGAACAGCAGCCGGAGTGCTCTTGGTTTCGAACGTAAAGCTGCGATCACTGTATACAGTGATGATCACCGGAGTCGGCAGTCCAGGCTCTTGGCCCTGGGTACGGGCGTTGAACGCCTTGCAGAACTCCATAATGTTCACGCCATGCTGACCCAGCGCAGGGCCTACCGGCGGCGACGGATTGGCCTGACCGGCCTTTACCTGAAGCTTGATATAAGCTTGAATTTTCTTAGCCATAAATACTCCGTTACGGGTGATAGCGCCTTGCGGCTCCCCCATGCGACTTGTTTATCCCAGTGACGACAAAACCCCGCAGCCAACAGCTGCGGGGTATGGGATTCTTTCAGCTAGACCTTCTCGACCTGGCTGAACTCCAGCTCTACGGGAGTAGAGCGACCGAAAATGAGCACAGCAACCTGAATGCGGCTCTTTTCGTAATTAACCTCTTCCACTACGCCATTAAAGTCAGCGAAAGGACCATCCGCAACACGCACGACCTCGCCCGGCTCGAACAGCGTTTTCGGCTTCGGCTTGTCACCACTATCGGCGACCCGACGCAGAATAGCCTCAGCCTCCTTGTCGGTGATGGGTGCAGGCTTATCAGCGGTACCACCGATAAAGCCCATGACACGAGGAGTATCCTTGACCAAGTGCCATGTACCTTCGTTCATTTCCATCTGAACCAGCACATAACCCGGGAAGAATTTGCGCTCACTCTTACGCTTCTGGCCGTTTCGCATTTCGACCACTTCCTCGGTCGGAACCAGGATCTCGCCAAAGTCCTCTTCCATGCCAGCAAGCTTCACACGCTCAATCAGGGAGCGCATCACATGCTTCTCGTAACCCGAGTAAGCATGCACAACATACCAACGCTTAGCCACGAGAAATCCTTTAACCTACGATCATGGAAACCAGCCAGCCGAGCAAGGAATCCAAACCCCACAACAGCAACGCCATAACCAGAACCACCGCAACCACGATCAAGGTGGTCTGGGTAGTTTCCTGGCGAGTCGGCCAAACAACTTTCCGAATTTCGACACGAGCCTCCTTCAGCAAAACGAAGAAGGCCTGCCCCTTGACTGTCTGCAAAGCGACCAAGCCTGCAACCGCGGCAACGACCAGCAATGCCAACACCCGGTAAAGAATCGGCTCAGCGGAGTAATATTGATTACCAACGACGGCAACGACCACCAAAGCAGCCACAACAAGCCACTTCACCAGATCGAAGCGCGTGTCTTTGGCTTCAGCTTTGATATTCATCTGCTAGAACCTTGCAAAAGATTGCCAAATCCGACGTCGAATTTGGCAGGCCAGGAGGGAATCGAACCCCCAACCTGCGGTTTTGGAGACCGCCGCTCTGCCAATTGAGCTACTGGCCTAGAAAGAGTCAGGCCGACTATTATGCCGACCTGCTACAGACAGATCAATCGTTTATTCGACGATCTTGGCAACCACGCCAGCGCCAACGGTACGACCACCTTCGCGAATCGCGAAGCGCAGGCCGTCTTCCATGGCGATCGGCTTGATCAGGGTAACAACCATCTTCACGTTGTCGCCCGGCATCACCATCTCAACACCTTCCGGCAGCTCGCACGAACCGGTCACGTCGGTGGTACGGAAGTAGAACTGCGGACGGTAGCCCTTGAAGAACGGAGTGTGACGACCACCTTCTTCCTTGGACAGCACGTACACTTCGGCTTCGAACTTGGTGTGCGGCTTGATGGTGCCCGGCTTGGCCAGAACCTGGCCACGCTCGACCTCATCACGCTTGGTGCCACGCAGCAGCACGCCGCAGTTCTCACCAGCACGACCTTCGTCCAGCAGCTTGCGGAACATTTCCACACCGGTGCAGGTGGTCTTCAGCGTCGGACGCAGACCGACCACTTCGATTTCCTCCTGAACCTTGACGATGCCGCGCTCGACACGACCGGTCACCACGGTACCGCGACCGGAGATCGAGAACACGTCTTCGATCGGCATCAGGAACGGCTTATCGATAGCACGAACCGGCTCCGGAATGTAGCTATCCAGAGTCTCGACCAGCTTCTTGACCGCGGTGGTGCCCAGCCCGTTTTCGTCTTCGCCATTCAGCGCCATCAGCGCCGAACCAACGATGATCGGAGTGTCGTCACCCGGGAAGTCGTAAGTCGACAGCAGGTCGCGAACTTCCATCTCGACCAGTTCCAGCAGCTCCGCGTCATCGACCATGTCAGCCTTATTCAGGAACACGACGATGTAAGGAACGCCAACCTGACGGGACAGCAGGATGTGCTCGCGAGTCTGCGGCATGGGGCCGTCAGCAGCGGAGCAAACCAGGATCGCGCCGTCCATCTGGGCAGCACCGGTGATCATGTTCTTCACGTAGTCGGCGTGACCCGGGCAGTCAACGTGCGCGTAGTGACGAACGTTGGAGTCATACTCCACGTGAGAGGTGTTGATGGTGATACCACGAGCCTTCTCTTCCGGCGCGCTGTCGATCTTGTCGAAGTCGACACGAGCGGAACCGAACACTTCGGAGCACACACGGGTCAGCGCAGCAGTCAGAGTGGTCTTGCCATGGTCAACGTGACCAATGGTGCCGACGTTGACGTGCGGTTTATTACGTTCGAACTTCTCTTTAGCCATCGAGACCGTCTCCCATCGTTGAATTGAGCTAGTCACGCCACCATTAAAACAAAGGCAGATATTCTCATATCTGCCTTTGTCGATTTGGAGCTCATGAGCGGATTTGAACCGCTGACCTCACCCTTACCAAGGGTGTGCTCTACCAGCTGAGCTACATGAGCAAAGCACTGCGCAAACTTCAAACCTGGAGCGGGTAGCGGGAATCGAACCCGCATCATCAGCTTGGAAGGCTGAGGTTCTACCACTAAACTATACCCGCTTAAGCCGAGGCTTACGCTTGAATCTGGTGGAGGGGGAAGGATTCGAACCTTCGAAGTCTATGACGTCAGATTTACAGTCTGATCCCTTTGGCCGCTCGGGAACCCCTCCAAAGTGAGGCGGCATTTTCATTTCTTGCCACCCTACTGTCAAGCGATTTCTCATATAAATCTTGAGGTTAGCTTTCTGACAGTCCGCTTGCAAAAGTGCTGCGACTCAGCACCCCCGAAGCGCGCGCCATTCTATTCAAACAGCGCGGAGCTTGCAACGCCTGCACAAGACTTCTGCTGGTGCTTCATCGCAGGCATCTGCTCTACCAGACTCCCAAGCAAGGCCTCACTCAACAGTTCACGACTCTCGGGCTCCACACGAAGCCATTGGGTTCGGTGCGCTCTAGGCAATTCGCGCACAAGCGCCGCATAGCCAGCAGCCCCCAGGCGACTCACTACCCCCTCCGCCGAATCCTGGCGAGAAAAAATACCTAGCGATATGCCATTACTGAGGTCGCCGACGCTAATGATATAGGCATCAATATTGCGCGACTGCAATTCTCGCAACTGCCTTAGCGATGCCTGGCGAGAAGCCAGCGGCGGCAAATAAACCCAATAATCGACGCCAACGGTTGTCTCCATCACCTGGAGGCTCGACCGGACATCTAGGCTCAGCAAGCGCTGCTCGAGCGCCCGAACGGTGTCCTCATCATCAAAGCCCCCTAAAAAAAGGCAGGTAACATCTTTTTCTGGAAGTATTTGTGGCTGCTTGTTGGGAAGCCGAGCCGACTCGCTCAACAACGCTATTTTGGAGCCGACCTCACTACCATACGACAACGAGGGAGCAACCTGCTTGGCCTGCAGGGGCGACTGCTGAAGCTGAAATGCGTAGTAGAGAATATTCAAAGTGAACAGCAACAAAAACAACCAGCGCATCCGCACCTCGCGATTAGGGACAAGCAATAGCTAAGCCACGAAACACCAAATCTGGAATATGCCGCACGGCTGGAATATCTATGATAAGGGCCGCGTCCCCGCCAGTCGCAAATACAGTGACATCATCCCTAAAAGTCGATCTGGCACACTCGATTTGAGTCTTCACAAAAGACCGAAGCATCAATAGACACCCCCTCTCGACCGCCTCAGCAGTTGAGCGTCCGGGGACAAGCTCTTGCGCGGCGCTTACCGCCTCTATGAGATCGTACCGAACGCGCTGAGTATGCGTCTGTAGCTGATGACGTAACAGCGGCATACCTGGAGCAATGTACCCACCAAGATGGATGCCACTACCGCTTATAAGGTCCGCCGTCACTGCTGTTCCTAGATCAAGGACTAGAGCGGCGCGAGCGTCCATGTTGTAAGCCGCCACAATTGCTAGCCAGCGATCCAATCCAAGGCGCGCATAATCGTCATATCCATTAACCACGCCACCTAGCTCTCTGGATGGCCGCGCACAGGAGATCCGTACCCCCAATGCTCCCTCGAGACTGCTGCACAGCCGTTTGGTTTCCGCATCACTTCGCACACTCACCATGCGTCCTCTGGCGAGCGGTTTTGAACATGCAGAAACGCTCTGCAGCAATTCAGAAACTGAAACAGCGACGCCCCCCGACAGAGAATCGTTAGTTTCAGCGTCTAGGACGCGCCACTTAATAAAACTGTTACCACAATCGAGCTCAAGAATCATGGGACGAGCCTCAAGCTCAGCTCACCGCTGTTGAAGCTTTTTTCAACCCCCTCCACTTCCAACCGCAAGCCCCCCATGTCATCTATCCCAACAACCCGACCATACACCTGCTGGGAGGCTGTACTTAACACACAGTCGCGCCCCTGCCAGATATGCTCGCGCTCCCATTCCTCCCGAATAGAAGCAAAGCCGTAATCAGTATGGCGCTGCAAATACCTATGTAAGATGTCGCTCAGGCAGGTCACAACCAAATTCCGATCAATCAAATGGCCAAGCTCCGCGCGAATCGAGGTCCATGGCTGATCGATCTGCTCTTTGGTAGAAACCATATTCACATTGATGCCAATGCCGACAACCACGTGGCACACATCTGCCGGATCTCCAGACAATTCGAGCAAAACGCCTGCCAGCTTCTTCCCCCCGGCATAAACATCATTCGGCCATTTGAGTCCAGTTTGCCGCACCCCGAGATTGCGCAACGAAACCATAACTGCCAACCCCGCAACTAGACTCAACCCTGAGAGCTGCTGAAAGCCACCCGTAATTCTGTAGGCCAAGCTGTAATAAAGATTCTGGGCGACTGGACTAATCCACTTTCGGCCACGCCGCCCGCGCCCAGCCCTCTGAGTTTCCGCCAGAACGACAAATGGCGGCTGCGCGCCGGCAGATAACAAACGCAAGGCTTCAGCGTTTGTTGAATCCACACTGGGATATAGAAATAGCGGCCACTTCGGTGACAGCAAATGCCCCTGCAACGCAGAGCCATCTAACAAGGACAGCGGTTCAGCTAAACGATAGCCGCGCCCCCGCACGCGGTACAGATCGATACCGTATTCCTCCTCGATCCGCCCTATATTTTTCCAAACAGAGCCTCGACTGACGCCCAATACATCTCCTAGCTCTTGCCCCGAATGGAAACGACCGTCCCCCAGCAACTGCAGCAGTTTATTCATTTCCAGCCCTCACAACAGAGCGGCATCATATCCAGAGAACACTCAATCGCCTAACGTGCTTTTCGAGCTGCAAAGACAAACCCCCGAACCGCGCAAGCGGATCGGGGGTTTGGGATAGAAGCTTGACGATGACCTACTCTCACATGGGGAGACCCCACACTACCATCGGCGATGCGTCGTTTCACTACTGAGTTCGGGATGGGATCAGGTGGTTCCAACGCTCTATGGTCGTCAAGCAATTCGGTTGCTGCCTCGGTTTAGCCGCTGCAGCGAATTGGGTATGTGATGCTGGTAACGCGAATTCTTGCAAATTTTCGGTTTGTTTGTCGACTTACCGTCTAACAGCCAAATTGTTTGGGTGTTATATGGTCAAGCCTCACGGGCAATTAGTACTGGTTAGCTCAACGCCTCACAACGCTTACACACCCAGCCTATCAACGTCGTAGTCTTCGACGGCCCTTCAGGGAGCTCAAGGCTCCAGTGAGATCTCATCTTGAGGCGAGTTTCCCGCTTAGATGCTTTCAGCGGTTATCTCTTCCGAACATAGCTACCCGGCAGTGCCACTGGCGTGACAACCGGAACACCAGAGGTTCGTCCACTCCGGTCCTCTCGTACTAGGAGCAGCCCCTCTCAAATCTCAAACGTCCACGGCAGATAGGGACCGAACTGTCTCACGACGTTCTAAACCCAGCTCGCGTACCACTTTAAATGGCGAACAGCCATACCCTTGGGACCGGCTTCAGCCCCAGGATGTGATGAGCCGACATCGAGGTGCCAAACACCGCCGTCGATATGAACTCTTGGGCGGTATCAGCCTGTTATCCCCGGAGTACCTTTTATCCGTTGAGCGATGGCCCTTCCATACAGAACCACCGGATCACTAAGACCTACTTTCGTACCTGCTCGACGTGTCTGTCTCGCAGTCAAGCGCGCTTTTGCCTTTATACTCTGCGACCGATTTCCGACCGGTCTGAGCGCACCTTCGTACTCCTCCGTTACTCTTTAGGAGGAGACCGCCCCAGTCAAACTACCCACCATACACTGTCCTCGATCCGGATAACGGACCAGAGTTAGAACCTCAAAGTTGCCAGGGTGGTATTTCAAGGATGGCTCCACGCGAACTGGCGTCCACGCTTCAAAGCCTCCCACCTATCCTACACAAGCAAATTCAAAGTCCAGTGCAAAGCTATAGTAAAGGTTCACGGGGTCTTTCCGTCTAGCCGCGGATACACTGCATCTTCACAGCGATTTCAATTTCACTGAGTCTCGGGTGGAGACAGCGCCGCCATCGTTACGCCATTCGTGCAGGTCGGAACTTACCCGACAAGGAATTTCGCTACCTTAGGACCGTTATAGTTACGGCCGCCGTTTACCGGGGCTTCGATCAAGAGCTTCGCTTGCGCTAACCCCATCAATTAACCTTCCGGCACCGGGCAGGCGTCACACCCTATACGTCCACTTTCGTGTTTGCAGAGTGCTGTGTTTTTAATAAACAGTCGCAGCGGCCTGGTATCTTCGACCGGCATGGGCTTACTGAGTAAATCATTCACCCTCACCGGCGCACCTTCTCCCGAAGTTACGGTGCCATTTTGCCTAGTTCCTTCACCCGAGTTCTCTCAAGCGCCTTGGTATTCTCTACCCAACCACCTGTGTCGGTTTGGGGTACGGTTCCTAGTTACCTGAAGCTTAGAGGCTTTTCCTGGAAGCATGGCATCAACCACTTCGCTTTCTAAAAGAAAGCTCGTCATCAGCTCTCGGCATTAAGACCCCGGATTTACCTAAGATCTCTGCCTACCACCTTAAACAAGGACAACCAACGCCTTGCTGGCCTAGCCTTCTCCGTCCCCCCATCGCAGTAACTAGAAGTACGGGAATATTAACCCGTTTCCCATCGACTACGCTCTTCAGCCTCGCCTTAGGGACCGACTCACCCTGCGTCGATTAACGTTGCGCAGGAACCCTTGGTCTTTCGGCGTGCGAGTTTTTCACTCGCATTGTCGTTACTCATGTCAGCATTCGCACTTCTGATACCTCCAGCAAGCTTCTCAACTCACCTTCACAGGCTTACAGAACGCTCCTCTACCGCTCAACTTGCGTTGAACCCGTAGCTTCGGTGCATGGTTTGAGCCCCGTTACATCTTCCGCGCAGGCCGACTCGACTAGTGAGCTATTACGCTTTCTTTAAAGGATGGCTGCTTCTAAGCCAACCTCCTAGCTGTCTAAGCCTTCCCACATCGTTTCCCACTTAACCATGACTTTGGGACCTTAGCTGACGGTCTGGGTTGTTTCCCTTTTCACGACGGACGTTAGCACCCGCCGTGTGTCTCCCGTGCTGACACTTGCCGGTATTCGGAGTTTGCATCGGTTTGGTAAGTCGGGATGACCCCCTAGCCGAAACAGTGCTCTACCCCCAGCAGTGATACACGAGGCGCTACCTAAATAGCTTTCGAGGAGAACCAGCTATCTCCGAGCTTGATTAGCCTTTCACTCCGATCCACAGGTCATCCGCTAACTTTTCAACGGTAGTCGGTTCGGTCCTCCAGTCAGTGTTACCTAACCTTCAACCTGCCCATGGATAGATCGCCCGGTTTCGGGTCTATACCCAGCGACTAAACGCCCTATTAAGACTCGCTTTCGCTACGCCTCCCCTATTCGGTTAAGCTCGCCACTGAATATAAGTCGCTGACCCATTATACAAAAGGTACGCAGTCACCTAACAAAGTAGGCTCCCACTGCTTGTACGCATACGGTTTCAGGTTCTATTTCACTCCCCTCTCCGGGGTTCTTTTCGCCTTTCCCTCACGGTACTGGTTCACTATCGGTCAGTCAGTAGTATTTAGCCTTGGAGGATGGTCCCCCCATATTCAGACAAAGTTTCTCGTGCTCCGTCCTACTCGATTTCATTGAAAAGAGACTTTCGCGTACAGGGCTATCACCCACTATGGCCGCACTTTCCAGAGCGTTCCGCTAATCTCAAATCAACTTAAGGGCTAATCCCCGTTCGCTCGCCACTACTAAGGGAATCTCGGTTGATTTCTTTTCCTCAGGGTACTTAGATGTTTCAGTTCCCCTGGTTCGCCTCTTACACCTATGTATTCAGTGCAAGATACTGAGCTTGTGCTCAGTGGGTTTCCCCATTCAGACATCTCCGGATCACAGTCTGTTTGCCGACTCCCCGAAGCTTTTCGCAGGCTACCACGTCTTTCATCGCCTCTGACTGCCAAGGCATCCACCGTATGCGCTTCTTCACTTGACCATATAACCCCAAGCAATCTGGTTACTGTCTATAACGTGAAGACGACATTCGCCGAAAATTCGCGCTTGAATTCGCAAATTTTACCTTGAGCTATCCGATCATCAGTGAAAATGATCGAACAGTCACTTCTATCACATACCCAAATTTTTAAAGAACGATTCTGGTAAAGACCAGAAATCAACATTCCACAGAAAACCTGCAAATGTTCATTTCTGAACTCTAACGAGTGGTGGTGGAGCCAAGGAGGATCGAACTCCTGACCTCCTGCGTGCAAAGCAGGCGCTCTCCCAGCTGAGCTATGGCCCCAATGTCTTGAAGCCTGCGCCCCATAACATTGGTGGGTCTGGGCAGATTCGAACTGCCGACCTCACCCTTATCAGGGGTGCGCTCTAACCAACTGAGCTACAGACCCAATCGTCTTCGCAATGAATCAAGCAATTCGTGTGGGAGCTTATGAAGAAGCTGATGTCTTCGATTAAGGAGGTGATCCAGCCGCAGGTTCCCCTACGGCTACCTTGTTACGACTTCACCCCAGTCATGAATCACTCCGTGGTAACCGTCCCCCCGAAGGTTAGACTAGCTACTTCTGGAGCAACCCACTCCCATGGTGTGACGGGCGGTGTGTACAAGGCCCGGGAACGTATTCACCGTGACATTCTGATTCACGATTACTAGCGATTCCGACTTCACGCAGTCGAGTTGCAGACTGCGATCCGGACTACGATCGGTTTTATGGGATTAGCTCCACCTCGCGGCTTGGCAACCCTTTGTACCGACCATTGTAGCACGTGTGTAGCCCAGGCCGTAAGGGCCATGATGACTTGACGTCATCCCCACCTTCCTCCGGTTTGTCACCGGCAGTCTCCTTAGAGTGCCCACCATAACGTGCTGGTAACTAAGGACAAGGGTTGCGCTCGTTACGGGACTTAACCCAACATCTCACGACACGAGCTGACGACAGCCATGCAGCACCTGTGTCTGAGTTCCCGAAGGCACCCCGCCATCTCTGGCAGGTTCTCAGCATGTCAAGGCCTGGTAAGGTTCTTCGCGTTGCTTCGAATTAAACCACATGCTCCACCGCTTGTGCGGGCCCCCGTCAATTCATTTGAGTTTTAACCTTGCGGCCGTACTCCCCAGGCGGTCGACTTAATGCGTTAGCTGCGCCACTAAGATCTCAAGGATCCCAACGGCTAGTCGACATCGTTTACGGCGTGGACTACCAGGGTATCTAATCCTGTTTGCTCCCCACGCTTTCGCACCTCAGTGTCAGTATTAGCCCAGGTGGTCGCCTTCGCCACTGGTGTTCCTTCCTATATCTACGCATTTCACCGCTACACAGGAAATTCCACCACCCTCTGCCATACTCTAGCTCGCCAGTTTTGGATGCAGTTCCCAGGTTGAGCCCGGGGCTTTCACATCCAACTTAACGAACCACCTACGCGCGCTTTACGCCCAGTAATTCCGATTAACGCTTGCACCCTTCGTATTACCGCGGCTGCTGGCACGAAGTTAGCCGGTGCTTATTCTGTCGGTAACGTCAAAACAGCAAGGTATTAACTTACTGCCCTTCCTCCCAACTTAAAGTGCTTTACAATCCGAAGACCTTCTTCACACACGCGGCATGGCTGGATCAGGCTTTCGCCCATTGTCCAATATTCCCCACTGCTGCCTCCCGTAGGAGTCTGGACCGTGTCTCAGTTCCAGTGTGACTGATCATCCTCTCAGACCAGTTACGGATCGTCGCCTTGGTGAGCCTTTACCTCGCCAACTAGCTAATCCGACCTAGGCTCATCTGATAGCGTGAGGTCCGAAGATCCCCCACTTTCTCCCGTAGGACGTATGCGGTATTAGCGTTCCTTTCGAAACGTTGTCCCCCACTACCAGGCAGATTCCTAGGCATTACTCACCCGTCCGCCGCTGAATCATGGAGCAAGCTCCACTCATCCGCTCGACTTGCATGTGTTAGGCCTGCCGCCAGCGTTCAATCTGAGCCATGATCAAACTCTTCAGTTCAATACTGCTTGGGTTTTGAGAAAACCCTAAACTTGGCTCAGCAATCGCAAATCTCTTTACAAGTAAAGAGTAACTCTCGAATTAACGAGTGTTGCTTTGTGATGCTGATAATCATGCGACTATCAGTCTTACATTCACAAGCACCCACACGAATTGCTTGATTCAGTTGTTAAAGAGCGTTTCGATCAAGCCTTTCGTCTCAACCGAGGCCGCGCATTTTACAGCAGCCTTTCTCGCTGTCAAGCTGTTTTTCGAAAATCTCTTTTCTACTCAACCGCTTGCCGCTCCGATCAATCTTCATCTCTCGTCAGCGGGAGGCGAATCATACAGCGTTCAAAACCGCTGTCAACCACCTCTTTCACCGATTCCGATCAATCCGACCGAAGCCACCAACAGGACTCAACCACCACCCTGCCAGCCCGGCGCATTCTACTCGAATCCGCCACCAACGCAACCCTTAATCTCAAAGCAACTTGTTGATTTACAAGAACTTTTAGCAGAGGACCGCGCCAGAAGTGGTGCGCATTATAGGGGGCTGAAAGTGTGCGTCAAGGCCTTATTCCAATTTCACCGAAATACGCGCGAAAGCCTTCTTACCTGCCTGACAGACATGGGTAGCGCCAGCACGAAACAGGAAGCTCCGGTCCACAACCTGACCATCAACTCGCACCCCGCCCGCCCCCAAAAGGTCGCGCGCGACCGCCGCATTCTTCACCAGCCCCGCCTTATTAAGCACAGACGCGATCGGCACATCCTGATCAAAAGTCAACTCGATCTCTGGAATATCTTCGGGCAGCTCACCCTCTTTCATTCTATTACCCGCTGAACGATGAGCCGTCGCCGCCGCATCCTCGCCATGGAAGCGCGCCACGATCTCCTCCGCGAGTTTGATCTTGATATCCCGCGGATTCGCCCCGCGCGCGACATCGGCGCGAAATGCACCAATTTCCTCAACGGTACGAAAACTCAGCAATTCGAAATAACGCCACATCAGCGCGTCAGGAATCGATACCAACTTGCTGTACATCACTCCCGGCGGCTCCTGAATTCCGACGTAGTTACCGAGCGACTTGGACATCTTCTTGATGCCATCCAGCCCCTCAAGCAAGGGCATCGTGACCACGCATTGGGATTCCTGCCCATAGGCTCGCTGCAACTCGCGCCCCATAAGCAGATTGAACTTCTGATCGGTCCCACCTAGCTCGATATCGGCCCTCAAGGCGACGGAGTCGTAGCCCTGAACGAGCGGATAAAGGAACTCATGAATGGCTATGGGCTGATTCGCGGCGTAGCGCTTGCTGAAATCATCGCGCTCCAGCATGCGGGCCACCGTGTATTGCGAGGCAAGCCTAATCATGTCCGACGGCTTCAGCTGATCCATCCAGAACGAATTGAAGGCAACCTCAGTCTTTGCCGGATCCAGAATCTTGAATACCTGCGCCTTGTAAGTCTCGGCGTTCTCCAACACCTGCTCACGGGTCAGAGGCGGCCTTGTCGCACTCTTGCCGCTCGGGTCGCCGATCATTCCAGTGAAGTCGCCGATGAGGAAAATCACCTGGTGCCCCAAGTCCTGCAACTGGCGCATCTTGTTGATCAGCACGGTGTGCCCCAGATGCAGATCAGGAGCAGTCGGATCGAATCCCGCCTTGACGCGCAGGGGCTGCCCGCGCTGCAGCTTGGCGACCAGCTCTGACTCGACGAGCACTTCGTCAGCGCCCCGCTTGATGACCGTCAACTGCTCCTCAACTGACCTCATGACAGGCTCCGCATCCAGAAATTAAGGGGCGCAAGCCTTACAAGATCATGTGAAAAATACAAGCGCGAAACACGTCACCGCTCGACGAGCGGGGAGCATTCAAGGGTTGCCTCACGCAGGCTTTGCTTATATTTTAGACAGTTATTTCCTGTGCAAAAACATGCCAGACACCTGATGACTAATCAAAAAGCCCCCCTCTACCCGAAGAGCCACCTGTTGGCGGCCAGCGGTGTAGCCGCGCTGCTCAGCCTGGCACTGCTTGTCTTTCCTTCTCGCGAAGTAGAAGCAAAGAAAAGCCTGATTGATCTTCGCCTGGATTATGCTGCCGAGCAGGCAGTGGTACCGGAAGTCTCCGACGACGTCACCGCCCCCGAATCCGATTCGCCTTTTGCCTCCATCGAACAGAGCTCCAACGAAGTAGCTGAGCAACTGGCGCCCCCGCAAGAGGACCCGCGCAGCAAGAAGCTGGTGGCGACCAACGGCGACACCCTTTCCACGCTCTTCGCCAAAGCCGGCCTTCCATCTAATACCGTCCACAGCGTGCTGGCCAGCAGCAAAGACGCTAAACAGCTGAGCCGATTGAAGGTAGGACAGGTATTCGAGTTCCAGCTGACCGAGCAGGGTGAGCTCGCCAGTCTGCAGAGCAGGATTAGCGCGCTCGAGACCCTGCACCTCGAAAGAACAGACAGCGGCTATACGTTTAAGAAAGAAGAGATCAAGCCGGAGCTAAAAGCCGTATACGCTCACGGTGAGATCAACAGCAGCCTGTTCGTTGCTGCACGCCAGGCTGGCCTGAGCCACAACCTGACGATGGATTTGGCAAACGTATTCGGTTATGACATCGACTTCGCGCTGGACATCCACAAGGGTGATTCCTTCGATCTGATCTACGAAGAGAAAATCGTCGATGGCAAGCGCGTTGGCACGGGGAACATTCTGGCTGCACGGTTCATCAACCGCGGCAAGACCTACACTGCCGTGCGCTACACCAGCAAGAACGGCACGACCAGCTATTACAACGCCGACGGCAACAGCATGCGTAAGGCGTTCATTCGCACCCCGGTAGACTTCGCCCGCATCAGCTCTCGCTTCTCAAACGGTCGCAAGCATCCGATTCTGAACAAGATTCGTGCGCATAAAGGCGTCGACTATGCCGCTCCGCATGGCACGCCGATCAAGAGTGCAGGCGACGGCAAAGTGCTGCTCGCCGGGCGCAAGGGCGGTTACGGCAATACCGTAATCATCCAGCACGGGCAGCGTTATCGGACGCTTTATGCGCATATGCAAGGTTTTGCCAAAGGTGTGAAGAACGGCTCCACGGTCAAGCAGGGTCAGATCATCGGCTATATCGGAACGACCGGACTGTCTACCGGACCTCACCTGCATTACGAGTTCCAAGTAGACGGCGCGCATGTCGACCCGCTAGGGCTGAAGTTGCCGATGGCCGATCCGATTGCAAAGAACGAGAAGCAGCGTTTCATGGCGCTCAGTCAGCCGCTCATGGCTCGCATGGATGACGAGCGCGCAACCATGCTGGCACTCAACAAGCAATAAGCATGGCACTGTATCTCGGCGTCATGTCCGGCACCAGTCTGGACGGACTGGACGTCGTTCTCGTCGAGCAGACCAATCAGACCAGACTTCTGGCCAGCCGCTTTCGCCCGTTACCCGATGATCTACGCCATGAGATTCTGGCGCTCTGCTCTTCCGGACCCGATGAGCTGGCTCGCGCGGCGCTGATCGAGCAGCAGTGGGTGACGCTAACCGCGTCGGTCATCCGTGAACTGCTCGAGCAAACCCAACTCAAGCCGGCGGCAATCCGCGCGATTGGTAGCCACGGACAAACCGTGCGCCACGAGCCGCAGCGAGGCTTCAGCATTCAAATCGGCAATCCGGCCCTGCTCGCCGAGCTCAGCGGCATCACCGTTGTCGGCGACTTTCGTCGTCGTGATGTCGCGGCTGGCGGACAAGGCGCCCCATTAGTGCCGGCATTTCACGAAGCAGCGTTCCAGGCGGACGACAGGGTGCGGGCGGTTCTCAACGTCGGCGGCTTCAGCAATCTCAGTCTGCTCAGTCCGGGCCAGCCCGTTCGCGGCTTCGATTGCGGGCCGGGCAATGTCTTGCTGGATACCTGGATCCAGGTGCAGCGTGGCCAGCCATTCGACCGAGACGGCGCCTGGGCAGCAAGCGGTAACCTCGACGCCAGCCTGTTGCGGGCAATGCTGGATGACGAGTTTTTTTCTCGACAAGGCCCGAAAAGTACCGGTCGTGAACTGTTTAACCTGCCTTGGCTGGAACAGCACCTGTCCGGCAGAACGTTGCTGGCGGAGGATGTTCAGGCGACGCTGCTGGAACTGACGGCGCGCAGCATCAGCGAGGCACTGGAGCGCGGGCAGCCCGATACTCAGGAGCTGCTCGTTTGCGGCGGCGGCGCCCACAACACCGCGCTGATGCGGCGACTACAGGCTCTGCAGCCCAATCGTCACGTCTGCAGCACCGAAGCGTTCGGCATCGCCCCCGACTGGGTGGAAGCCACGGCTTTCGCGTGGCTGGCGCACTGCTGCCTGGAAAACATTCCGGCCAACCGCCCCAGCGTGACCGGCGCAAGAGGCCCGCGAATTCTCGGCGCGATCTATCCGGCCTAAGCAGCAGCGTCCATAAACGATAACGCCGCGCAAAGCGCGGCGTTATCGCAAGCACAGTTATCTCAGATGGAAAACGATTGACCGCAGCCACAAGTCGTCGTGGCATTCGGGTTGGTGATCACGAAGCGAGACCCTTCGAGCCCCTCTTGGTAATCGACTTCCGCTCCGGCCAGATACTGATAGCTCATCGGGTCCACGACCAGACTGACCCCTTCGCGCTCGATGATCGTGTCGTCGTCCGCCACGTCCTCATCGAACGTGAAACCATACTGAAAGCCCGAGCAACCACCCCCCGTGACGAATACGCGCAGCTTTAGCCGCGGGTTGCCCTCTTCTTCGACCAAGGTCTTCACCTTGCTCGCGGCAGCCTGGCTGAACTGGATCGCGGTGGGTGTGAAGGATTCGACACTCATTGAGTTCTCCCGGCGCTAGAACGCCTACTGCTATGGCGAAGCATTATCCGCTTACCCTACCAAATTGGTCAACTATTGGTCGATCAAGGAAAGCAGCTCGGTTTTTCGGACTCAAGGCAGCAAGGCGACGTTGTTCAGCCCTAGACGCTCATCCATACCGAAAACGATGTTCATGTTCTGGATCGCCTGACCCGATGCGCCCTTCACCAGATTATCGATAACCGAAAGTACCACCACCAGATCACCACCCTGCGGGCGATGCACCGCGATACGGCACATGTTCGCACCACGCACGCTGCGTGTCTCCGGATGGCTGCCCGCCGGCATTACATCGACGAAGGGCTCGTCGGCGTAGCGCTTTTCATACAGTGCCTGCACGTCTACCGAGGTATCGATCAAGCTTGCATAGAGCGTGGCATGAATGCCGCGAATCATCGGAGTCAGATGGGGAACGAAAGTCAGCCCCACCTCGCCGCCCGCCGCGCGGCGCAGCCCCTGACTAATTTCCGGCAGATGTCGATGCCCCTTGACTGCATAGGCCATCATGCTTTCGCCGGCCTCGGTGAACAGTGAGCTAATCTTCGCCGCACGCCCCGCACCGCTGACGCCGGACTTGCAATCGGCAATCAGCCGACCGTTGTCGACCAGACTATTCTCCAAGAGCGGTAGAAAGCCGAGCTGAGTGGCAGTGGGATAACAACCCGGCACGGCGATCAGCCGCGCGCCGCGAATCTGCTCGCGATTGACCTCAGGCAGGCCATAGACTGCTTCGCCCAGCAGATGCGCTGCGCCATGCGGCTGGCCGTACCATCTGGACCACTCTTCGGCATCTTGCAGGCGAAAATCGGCCGACAGGTCGATTACCCGTGTTCCGGCTTCGAGCAGCTCCCCAGCCAGGGCATGCGCCACGCCGTGCGGTGTCGCGAAGAAGACCACATCGCAGGCGCCCAGCTTGGCCACATCCGGCACGCTGAATGCGAGGCCGTCGTAGTGGCCGCGCAGATTGGGATACAGGTCGGTAACCTTGACGCCGTCTTCCGAGCGCGAGGTGATCACCACCACCTCGGCCTGCGGGTGCTGGGCCAGCAGGCGCAGCAATTCCACCCCGGTGTAGCCCGTGCCGCCGACGATACCGACCTTGATCATGTCTGCCTCGCAATGAACGCCATAAAAGTAAAGGATGATAAAGCTGCTTTGATTGCCGGCCAACCATCAGGGTGACGGATCGTCCAACAATCAATACTATCGGCTCCCATCGGAATTCGGAGACGCCCGCGAATGCTCTATCTCTGGCTCAAAGCCTTCCACCTCATTTCCATCGTGTGCTGGTTCGCCGGCCTTTTCTACCTCCCACGCCTGTTCGTCTACCACGCCATGAGCGACGACGCGCCCAGCCGCGAACGCTTCAAGATCATGGAACGCAAGCTCTACCGCGGCATCATGCTGCCCTCGATGGTGGCGACGCTGGCGTTCGGCATCGCGATGGCGGCGCTCAATCCAACGCTGTTCACCGGCGGTGGCTGGCTGCATGTGAAGCTCGCCCTGGTCCTCTTGCTGATCGGTTACCACCACATGTGCGGCGCCCAGCTCAAGCGTTTCGCCCGCGATGAGAATGTTCGCGGGCATGTGTTCTACCGCTGGTTCAACGAAGTGCCGGTGCTGTTCCTGCTGGCGATCGTCATCCTGGCGGTGATAAAGCCCTTCTAACGCGCCACGGTTGGCGATGCGTAGGCCTCGCCGAAGGCGAGATCTGTTTTCCAGTGACACGGATGCCACATGAACGAAGCCCATTACAAGATCCTCTTCCGCGGTGAGCTGATACCCGGCGCCAGCGCCGACGCCGTGAAAAACAATCTGGCGCAGCTTTTCAAGACCGACCGCGCGCGAATCGAACGGCTTTTCGGCGCGAGCGAAGTCGCACTCAAGCGCCAGCTGCGCAGCGACGAGGCCGACCGTTATCTGGCCGCACTCCATCGCGCCGGCGCCCACGCGCACAAGGAGCCTGAGCAGCTCCAGCTTCAACTGCAGGAACTGACCGACAATCCCACCGCAGATCAGGCGCAGATGAACTGCCCCAAGTGCGGGCATACGCAACCGCAGCACGAACAATGCTCGGCGTGCGGAATCGTCATCGCGAAATTTCTTTCCCGGCAGGCGCAGCAGGCAAAGGAGCTTTCGCCACCCGCCATCGCAGGCAGCCAATCGCCGTACGCCCCGCCGCAGGCAACGCTCGAGATGCCACTGGCGAGCCACGGCGAGCTGCGCGTGTTCTCCGTGCAGGGCCGCATCGGCCGGCTGCGCTACCTGGCTTGGTCCCTGGTAATAATGATGGCCGTCGCCGGTCTTTTCGGCATCGCCGGCATCGTGGCAGCGATCTCGAAACCTGCCGGGGTATTTGTCATGGCATTGCTGGCGATCGCCGCCCTGGTGATCAACGTGCAGGTCGGGGTCCAGCGACTGCACGACATCGGCGTGTCCGGCTGGCTTTTGCTGCTCAATCTGGTGCCGGTGATAGGTGTCTTCGTGCCGCTACTGATGATCGTTATTCCCGGCAAGCGCGGGCCGAATCGCTACGGCCCGCCGCAGCCAGCCAACAGCCTGGCGGTAAAGGTGCTGGCGGCGCTGTGGCTGCTGCTGGTGATCGGCGGTGTATTGGTCGCGATCACCGTGCCTGCCGCCACGCAGTATCTGCACCGCGCCGGCTGACGCGCCGGCTCAGTCAGCCTGTACGGCGCGACCGTCCGCCCAGGCGCGCAGCGCCGCCAGATCCTCGGCCATTACCACCGAGAGCGGTGACGTGGCCTGGATGCTCTCCACCAGCAGCGGCAGGTCGACCGCCCGTTGCCGCGCCTGCGCAGCATACACGGCGCTGACCACCACCTGCTCGATCTCGGCACCGGAAAAGCCCGCGCTGGCATCGGCCAGTACGTTCAGATCGAAATCCGCCTCGGCCAGCTCGCGGCGCGTCAGGTGGATACGGAAGATATCCGCGCGCGTCTCGCGATCCGGCAGATCGACGAAGAACAGCTCGTCGAAGCGCCCCTTGCGCAGCAGCTCCGGCGGCAATCGATCGATCGCATTGGCGGTTGCGACCATGAATACCGGTGCCGCGCGCTCAGCCATCCAGGTCAGCAGCGTGCCTAACACTCGCTGACTGACGCCACCGTCCATCTCGCCGGTCGCCAGGCCCTTCTCGATTTCATCCATCCACAGCACGCAGGGCGCCATCTGCTCAGCCAGACGCAGCGCCTCGCGCAGGTTGCGTTCGGTCTCGCCGAAGTACTTGTTGTACAGGCAGGCGAAGTCCAGACGCAGCAACGGCAACCCCCAGAGTCCGGCCACCGCTTTCGCCGCCAGGCTCTTGCCGCCGCCCTGCACGCCCACGAGCATCACCCCGCGCGGCATATCCGCCGCCGCGCCGGCGAGGAACGCGCTCTGGCGCTCGCCCAGCCAGCGGCGGAAATGCCGCAGGCCACCCACCTCGGCGAAGCGCGCCGTCTCGCGCTCGAAGCTCAGCACACCATCCAGGTCGAGCAACTGGAACTTGCCGCGATTGAGTTCCGGCAGATCTTCCTGGGTGATGGCGCCATCGTCACAGATCAGATTGCGCGCCAGGCTGCGCGCCTCCGCATGGCTCATGCCACGCAGATTCTTCACCACCTGCTGCAGGGTCCGGTTGTCGGTGCGTACCCGCGCACCGCGATTTCGCTCGCTCCAGCGCGCGGCTTCCTCGCGGACGATCGCCAGCAATTCTTCCTCGCTCGGCAATGTGAGGCTGAAGCGAGCGGCCAAGCGCTGCAGCTCCGCCGGCAGCTTCAACGCATGCGACACCAGCACCAGCGTTGGTGTCGCCCCCATCGCAATCTCCTTGAGCAGGCGCACCACACGCGGCTCGTCGAGAAAGGGGTGCAGATCGCAGAACACGTACAGATTCGGCTGGGGATCATGCTTGACCAGTCGGAGCGCGGTTTCCGGCGCGTTGCTGTCTTCGCCCTGCGGTTCGCCGCCAAAACCGAGACGGCGAACCCCCTCGGTTACCGACCACACGTAAAGACTCAGGCTCCGCCGCACGGCTAGGCCCGTTAGCGTTTCCAGCACGCGCAGCTCGTCCCACGACTCGATCACGATCAGCCGAACGCGTGAGTCGAGCACCAGCCCCAGATCATGAATATCGTTCTTCACCCCATCTCCTTATGGTGGGATTCATCAGCCTCGAAGCGGCCTGTTACACTGTCCAACCGCTCAACGCCTGGAGGAATGCCATGGATTGCCTGTTCTGCAAGATCGTGGCTGGGGATATCCCGGCACGCAAGCTCTATGAAGACGACCAAGTCATAGCATTCGAAGATATTGCTCCGCAGGCGCCGGTGCATTTCCTGGTCATCCCGAAGAAGCACATTCCGACCCTGCATGACCTCAGCGAGAAGGATGACAAAGCCCTGGCCGGCCACATTCTGTTCACCGCCCAACGCCTGGCCGAGCAACGTGGTTGTGCCGAGGGGTTTCGTGTGGTGATGAACTGCAACGACCTGGGCGGACAGACGGTCTATCACATTCACATGCACGTGCTGGGACAGCGCCAGATGCACTGGCCGCCGGGCTGATTGGCGCCCTGCGCTCACCAAATCCATCCGCGCGTCGTTTCAATCCGGAGGCATCATGACAACCCATCGCCACTACTCCCCCGCCGATCGCCTGCTGATGCAGGCCGACGCCGCGCTGCGCACACTGCTGCCCTTCAGCGGCCAACCCGGCCGGCCGTCCCCCGCCGTGGTCAAGCCGGACGCCGAACTGGACGAACGCGACTCGCGCCACGTCGCCGGGCTGATGCGCATCAACCATACCGGAGAGGTGTGCGCACAGGCGCTGTACCAAGGGCAGGCGCTCACCGCGCGATTGCCGCAGGTGCGCGCGGCGATGGAACGCGCGGCCGACGAGGAAATCGACCATCTGGCCTGGTGCGAGCAACGCATTCGTCAACTGGGCAGCCACACCAGCGTGCTCAATCCGCTGTTCTATGGCCTCTCCTTCGGCATAGGTGCCTCGGCCGGGCTGATCAGCGACCGGATCAGCCTCGGCTTCGTCGCCGCCACTGAAGACCAGGTATGCAAACACTTGGACGATCATCTCGAACAGCTTCCGGCCGAAGACGAGAAATCCCGCGCCATCCTCGAGCAGATGCGCGTCGACGAAGCCGAGCACTCCACCAACGCGATTGCCGCCGGCGGCCTGCGCTTTCCCGCACCGATCAAGTTCGGCATGAGCATGATGGCCAAGGTGATGACGAAGACCACCTACCGCATCTAGCCCGCCGGATTCCGCAAACAGAAAAGGACGCCTGGAGCGTCCTTTTCTTATTTAACCAAGTCTCTCGACTCGGCGTATACGCGGGGAGACTCAGCCCAGTTCGACGACCTCATAGTCATGGCTGATCTCGACGCCCGCCCGGCCCAGCATGATTGATGCCGAGCAGTACTTCTCCGCGGAAAGTTCGACCGCCCGCTTGACCTGCGCCTCTTTCAGGCCGCGGCCCTTGACCACGAAATGCAGATGAATCTTGGTGAATACCTTGGGATCTTCAGTTGCGCGCTCGGCCTCGAGAAAGGCCTCGCAGCTTTCCACCGCCTGCCGCGACTTCCGCAGAATGCTGACGACATCGAAGTTGCTGCAGCCGCCCAATCCCAGCAGCAGCATCTCCATCGGACGCACTCCGAGGTTGCGTCCGCCGCTCTCCGGTGGGCCGTCCATCACGACCACGTGGCCGCTGCCGGATTCGCCGAGAAACATGGCCTCGCCCGCCCATTGAATGCGCGCTTTCATTCACTAACTCCCAGAAAAAATTGCCAGATAGCTTAACATGCACGGTTCGAGTGCTGAGGACTGCACCCCCGACCAAAGGCGCGTTGACCGACTGCGTAACTCTGTCGCAACTTCGGTTGGTTAAATTTCGTCTGATAAGCTGGCCTCTGCTTATCAACGACTGTTCGTCACACATAACAAGAACCAGCCTCATTCCAAGTATTTTCCGGGACCTAGAGCATGGTAGCTATCACACTTACGCCAAAGATCAAGAACATCGACAAACTGCTGGCCCACTGTCACCGACGTCGATATACCGCCAAAAGCACCATCATTTACGCCGGTGATCGCTGCGAATCGCTTTTCTTTATCGTCAAGGGTTCGGTGACCATTCTGATCGAGGACGATGACGGCCGCGAGATGATCATTGCCTACCTCAACGCCGGCGACTTCTTCGGCGAGATGGGTCTGTTCGAAAAGGAAGGCAGCGAGAAAGAACGCAGCGCCTGGGTCCGCGCCAAGACCGAGTGCGAAGTCGCCGAACTCAGCTACGCCAAGTTCCGCGAACTGACGCAGCAGGACCCCGAAATTCTCTACGCGCTGGGCAGCCAGATGGCCGATCGCCTGCGCAACACCACCCGCAAGGTCGGCGACCTGGCATTTCTCGACGTTACCGGCCGCGTCGCCCGCACGCTGCTAGATCTGTGCAAGCAGCCCGACGCGATGACCCATCCCGACGGCATGCAGATCAAGATCACCCGCCAGGAAATCGGCCGCATCGTCGGTTGCTCGCGCGAGATGGTCGGCCGCGTGCTGAAAAGCCTCGAATCGCAGGGGCTGGTCTACGTCAAAGGCAAGACGATGGTGGTTTTCGGAACACGCTGAACCTGCAGCGGCACCTGAAGAACGAAGGCCGAGGCATCACCGATGCCCCGGCCTTTATTTTTCAGCGGCGCATCACTCCGCGATCCGGGCGCGGCGACCGGGGAAGAACAACCGTTGTAGCTCGGCGCCCGGCTGCTCGGCACGCATGAACGCCTCGCCCACCAGAAACGCGTAGACCTGATTGATCTCCATCAGCTCGACGTCGGCGCGGTTGAGGATGCCGCTCTCGGTCACTACCACACGGTCCTGTGGCACGCGTGGGAGCAGATCCAGCGTCGTCTCGAGGCTGACCTCGAACGTGTGCAGGTTGCGATTGTTGATCCCCAGCAGCGGCGTTTCCAGTTTCAGCGCACGCTCGAGTTCATCGCCGTCGTGCACTTCCACCAGCACATCCAGTCCATGCTGCGCGGCCACGGCAGCCAGCTCGGCCATGCGCGCATCCTCCAGCGCGGCGACGATCAGCAGGATGCAGTCGGCGCCAAGCGCGCGGGCCTCGACCACCTGGTAGGGATCGACCATGAAGTCCTTGCGGATCACCGGCAGGCTGCAGGCCGCGCGTGCCTGCTGCAGATAGGCATCGGCGCCCTGAAAGAAATCCACGTCGGTCAGTACCGACAGGCAGGCAGCGCCGCCCGCTTCGTAGCTGCGCGCGATTTCGGCGGGGTCGAAGTTTTCGCGCAGTACGCCCTTGCTCGGCGATGCCTTCTTCACCTCCGCGATCACCGCCGCTTCCTTGGCCTTGACCCGCCGCTGCACGGCCGCGGCGAAACCGCGTACCAGGTCAGCCGCCGCAGCCAGGCGCTCGAGTTCGTCCAGACTGGTCCGCGAACGTCGCTCGGCGACTTCCTCGTACTTGCGCGCGATGATTTTCTCCAGCACGGTCGGCACGCTCATTTCTGGTTCTCCTGCTTGAATACGGCGGTGAAGGACACCAGCTCTTCGAACTTGTCCCGGGCGATGCCGGTGCTCAGCGCATCGTGGGCCAGCTCGACACCCTGCTTCAGGGTCCAGGCCTGATCGGCGGCGTACAGCGCTGCACCGGCGTTGAGCACGATCATGTCGGCGGCCTTCTGCCCGTTCTCGGTCTTGCGCCGCCCGAGCGCATCGCGGATCAGCGCCAGCGAGCCCTGCGCATCTTCGACATTCAGACCGATCAGACTCTGGCTCTTGATGCCGAAGTCCTCCGGCTGCACGGCGTACTCGCGGATTTCGCCATCCTTCAGCTCGGCGATGTGGGTCGGCGCGGCCAGGCTGATCTCGTCCAGGCCATCCTGCGCATGCACCACCAGCACATGCTTACTGCCCAGACGCTGCAACACCTCGGCCATCGGCCGGCACAGCGCCTTGCTGAACACACCGAGAACCTGATGACGGACGCCGGCCGGATTGGCCATCGGCCCAAGGATGTTGAACAGCGTGCGCAGCCCCAGTTCACGTCGCGGCCCGGCGGCGAACTTCATCGCACCGTGATGGGCGGGCGCGAACATGAAACCGACACCCACAGTATCGACGCTGCGCGCCACCTGCTCGGGGGTGAGGTCGAGGTAGACGCCAGCCGCTTCCAGCAGATCGGCGCTGCCGCTCTTGCCCGACACCGCGCGATTGCCATGCTTGGCCACCTTGCCGCCAGCCGCGGCGACGACGAAGGCGGCGGCCGTGGAGACGTTGAAGATGTTCATGCCGTCGCCACCGGTACCGCAGGTGTCGACCAGCCGGTCGACCTCGAACCTCACCGGCTCGGCCAGCTCGCGCATGACCTGCACGGCGCCGACGATCTCGTCGATGGTCTCGCTCTTCATGCGCATGCCCATCAGGAAGGCACCGATCTGCGCGTCGGTGCACTGGCCGGTCATGATCTGGCGCATCACCGCCTTCATTTCCTCGGTGGAGAGGTCGAGCTGCCCGGCGATGCGGTTGAGGGCTTCCTTGATATCCATCAGCGCACGCCTCCGGTCTGCTTCAGAAAGTTGGCGAACAGCTCGTGCCCCTGTTCGGTCAGGATCGATTCGGGATGGAACTGCACCCCTTCGATATTCAGCGTCTTGTGCCGCAGGCCCATGATCTCGTCGACCGAGCCGTCTTCCAGCTGGGTCCAGGCGCTGATTTCCAGGCACTCGGGCAGTGTCTCGCGCTTGACCACCAGCGAGTGATAGCGGGTGACCGTGAGCGGATTGTTCAGCCCGGCAAACACGCCCTGATCGCGATGGAACACCGGGCTGGTCTTGCCGTGCATGGCCTGGCGCGCGCGCACCACGTCGCCACCGAACGCCTGGCCGATGCTCTGGTGGCCGAGGCAGACACCGAGAATCGGCAGCTTGCCGGCGAAATGGCGGATCAGCTCCAACGACACACCGGCTTCGTTCGGCGTGCAGGGACCGGGGGAGACCACGATGCGCTCGGGCTGCAGCGCCTCGATTTCGGCCACGCTCAACTCGTCGTTGCGCACCACCTTGACGTCCGCGCCCAGCTCGCCGAGATACTGCACGACGTTGTAGGTAAAGGAATCGTAGTTATCCAGCATCAGCAGCATGATCAGTTCTCCTGCTGGTCGCGTTCGGCGAGGGCCACCGCGCGGAACATGGCGCGGCGCTTGTTCAGCGTCTCTTCCCACTCCAGCGCCGGTTGCGAATCGGCGACGATGCCGGCACCGGCCTGCACATGCAGCTCGCCGTCCTTGATCACCGCGGTGCGGATGGCGATCGCCGTATCCATGTTGCCGTTCCAGGCGAGATAGCCGACGGCGCCGCCATAGACACCGCGCTTGACCGGTTCCAGTTCGTCGATGATCTCCATCGCACGGATCTTCGGCGCCCCGGACAGCGTGCCCGCGGGCAGGATCGCGCGCAGTGCATCCATCGCCGACAGGCGCGCCTTGAGCTGGCCGGTGACGTTGGACACGATGTGCATGACGTTGGAATAACGCTCGATGACCATCTTCTCGGTGACCTTCACCGAACCGGTCTCGGCCACCCGGCCGACATCGTTGCGTCCCAGATCGATCAGCATCAGGTGCTCGGCCAACTCTTTGCTATCCGACAGCAGGTCCTGCTCGAGCGCCAGATCGGCTTCCTCGCTGGCACCGCGCGGGCGGGTGCCGGCAATCGGTCGCACGGTGACCAGGCCGTCCTCGACCCGCACCAATACCTCGGGCGAGGAACCGACCACATGAAAGTCGCCGAAGTTGAAGAAATACATGTACGGCGTCGGGTTGAAGCAGCGCAGCGCGCGATACAGATCGATCGGCGCCGCCTTGAACGGGATCGACATGCGCTGCGAGATGACCACCTGCATGCAGTCGCCGGCAAGGATGTAGTCCTTGATGCGGCGCACGGCCTGCTCGAAATCTCCGCGGCTGAAGCTCGAGCGGAAGCTCGGCTCCCGTCCGGCGGACGCCTCGAAATCCAGCCCGAGGCGCGGCGCGATCGGCTGACGCAGTTTCTCGCGCAGCTTCGCCAGATGCGCCAGCCCTTGCTCATAGGCGCCGTCGACGGCCGGATCGACCAGCACGATGCAGTGCAGCTTTCCGGCCAGATTGTCGAACACCACCACCGCGTCGGAAACCATCAGCAGGATGTCCGGCGTACCCAGCGGATCGGAATGCGGGCACTGCGCCAGCTTGCGCTCGACGTAGCGCACGCTGTCGTAACCGAAATAGCCGACCAGACCGCCGTTGAAACGCGGCAGGCCGGCGACTGGCGCCACGCGGTAGCGCTGCTGGAAGGATTCGACGAAGGCCAGCGGGTCCTCGACGTCCAGCGCTTCCGTCTCGGTGCCTTCGACCGTCACGCGAACATGGTGATCATGCACGCGCAGCACGGTACGACAGGGCAGACCGATGATCGAATAGCGCCCCCACTTTTCCCCGCCCTGCACCGACTCGAGCAGGTAGGAGTTGGGCGCGTCGGCGAGCTTGAGGTACAGCGACAGCGGGGTATCGAAATCGGCCAGCGTCTCGAACGAGAGCGGAATGCGGTTGTGGCCTTCGGCGGCCAGGCGCAGGAATTCTTCGCGGGTCATATCAGCCTCGTGGTTGAGGGGCGTACAGAGAGGTTCGCAAACGCACCGGCGCGAAGCCGGTCGGGACTGATCAGGCGCGCCAGCGCCAACGGGCCAGGGCCTTGATGACCTTCATCCACTGTTTGCGGGTAACCACCACGATCTGATCTCTTCGGCGGGGTTAGCGGGAATCGGGCCACACTAGCGCAGCCCGGAAACCGAAGCAACCAGCAGGCGCAGGTCATCCAGCACCAGCGCGGGGCGCTCCTCGGCAATCGGCCGGCCGTGGTTGTAGCCGTAGGTCAGCCCGACGCAGCGCACGCCGGCGGCATCGGCGGCACGTACGTCGTTGCGCGAATCGCCGACGAACAGCGACTCGGCCGGCGTTGCGCCCGCCTTCTCCATCACCCAGAACAGCGCTGCCGGATCGGGCTTCTGCTGCGGCAGCGTATCGCCACCGACCAGCCAGCCGAAGTAGCCGCCCAGGCCCTTCTCTTCCAGCAGCGGCGCGACGAACTGGGCCGGCTTGTTGGTGATCACCGCCAGCGCCACGTCCCGCGCGGCGAGCCAGTCCAGACATTCGCGCACGCCCGGGTAAACGCTGGTCAGCGCGTGGCTGCCGGCGTAAGCCTGCATGAACAGCGCCAGCGCCGCGTCGGTTTCGTCTTCGTCGATGCCGGCATGCTCATAACTGCCGGCCAGCGCACGACGCACCAGCACGCGCGAGCCGTTGCCGACCCAGTCGCGCACGCGCTCAATGCCAGCCGGAGCGCGGCCGAGCTGGGCGAGCATGCTGTCCACCGCCGCGGCCAGATCCGGCACCGAGTCCATCAGGGTGCCGTCCAGGTCGAACATCACCAGCCGCGGCAGCCGGCCGTCGAGCAGTTGCTCCAGGCGAGTCATGGCCGGGCAAGCGCCAGCTCGGCGCGCATCTGGTCGATCACCGCCTTGTAGTCCGGCTGATTGAAGATCGCCGAGCCGGCGACGAACGTATCGGCGCCCGCCGCAGCGATTTCGCGGATGTTCTTCGGATTCACACCGCCGTCGATCTCCAGGCGAATCTCGCGGCCGCTGGCATCGATCAGGGCGCGCGCCTCGCGCAGCTTGTCCAGCGTGCCGGGAATGAACTTCTGCCCGCCGAAGCCAGGGTTGACGCTCATCAGCAGGACCATGTCGATCTTGTCCATGACGTACTTGAGAACATCCAGCGGCGTGGCCGGATTGAACACCAGACCGGCCTTCGCGCCGCCATCCTTGATCAGCTGCAGCGAACGGTCGATGTGCTCGGAAGCCTCTGGATGGAAGGTGATGTAAGTGGCGCCGGCCTCGAGGAAGTCGCCGATCATGCGATCCACCGGCTTGACCATAAGATGCACGTCGATGGGCGCGGTCACGCCATGCTTGCGCAGCGCTGAGCAGACCATCGGGCCGATGGTCAGGTTGGGTACGTAGTGGTTGTCCATCACATCGAAATGGACGATGTCGGCGCCGGCGGCCAGCACGTTGTCCACTTCCTCACCCAGGCGGGCGAAATTGGCGGAAAGAATCGAAGGGGCGATGGCGAACGACTGCATGACGACCTCGGGTTGCACGGCAAGATGCCGCGCATTGTACCCGAGGGGTCAGGATTGCGGCGCGCCTGACATCCGTTGGCGGATGCCGGCGCGCCGCCGCACGGTCAGGTCAGTTCGTCGAAGCACTCGCCGATGATCGCCAGGCCACGGTCGAGCAGCTCGTCCTCGGCAGTCAGCGGCACCAGCACGCGCAGCACGTTGTAGTAGGTACCGCAGGACAGCAGGATCAGCCCCTTGTCCCGCGCCCGCGCGACGATCTGCGAAGTCAGCGCCGCCGCCGGGCGCGCCAGGTCGCCATCCTCGAACAGCTCGATGGCGATCATCGCGCCCAAACCGCGCACCTCGCCGATCTCCTTGTGCTTGGCCTGGATCGCCTTGAGGCCGGTGGTCAGCCGCTCCGCCACGGCCTTGCAGCGGTCGAGCAGATGCTCCTCCTCGAAGACCTCCAGCACCGCCAGCGCCGCCGCGCAGGACAGCGGGTTGCCGGCGTAGGTGCCGCCCAGCCCGCCGGGCGCGATGGCATCCATGATTTCGGCCTTGCCGCATACCCCGGCCAGCGGGAAGCCGCCGGCGATCGACTTGGCGAAGGTGGTCAGGTCGGCGACCACGCCCATCTGCTCCATGGCGAAGAAGGTGCCGGTGCGCCCGGCGCCGGTCTGCACCTCGTCGGCGATCAGCAGGATGCCGTGCTCGTCGCACAGCGCGCGCAGGCGGGCCATGAAATCCTTCGGCGCGACATTGAAGCCGCCCTCGCCCTGCACCGGTTCGACGATGATCGCGGCGATGTCGCGCGGCTCGGCATCGTTCTTGAAGATGCGCTCGATGCTCGCGATCGAGTCATCGACGCTGACGCCATGGATCGCGCAGGGGTACAGCGCACGGAAGATCCCGCCCGGCATCAGGCCCATGCCGGCGGAGTACGGGGCGACCTTGCCGGTCAGGCCGAGGGTCATCATGGTGCGGCCGTGATAGGCGCCGGTGAAGGCAATCACACCGGCACGGCCGGTGGCGGCGCGGGCGATCTTCACCGCGTTTTCCACGGCCTCGGAGCCGGTGGTGACCAGCAGGGTCTTCTTGGCGAAATCACCCGGCACCCGCGCGTTGATCTTCTCGCACAGCTCGACGTACGGCTCGTAGGCCAGCACCTGGAAGCAGGTGTGGGTGAGCTTGTGCAGTTGGTCTTCCACCGCCTTGACGATCTTCGGGTGCAGGTGGCCGGTATTCAGCACGGCGATGCCGCCGGCGAAATCGATGAACTCGCGGCCCTCCACATCCACCACGCTGCTGTTCTTCGCGTGGTCGGCAAAGATCGGGTGGATCTGGCCGACGCCACGGGGAACAGCGGCGACACGGCGTTGCATCAGGGATTCGTTGGTCTTGCTCATAAGCTCCTCGGTAGCCGCTCATCGTCGGCACGGGTCGGAAAGAACGCCAGGAAGCGGGCGCGGCAGCATACGATGATCGACTGCCGCACCATCCAGAGCGTTCGGATTACAGTAAAACTCCGTGCATTATTTTGCACGCCTGATTTGAGCCGTTTGGTCAGATGCCGCCCAGGCACAGGTATTTGATTTCCACGTATTCATCCAGGCCGTACTTCGAGCCTTCACGGCCGAGGCCCGATGCCTTCATCCCGCCGAACGGCGCCACCTCGGTGGAGATCACCCCGGTGTTGATGCCCACCATGCCGTACTCCAGCGCCTCGGCGACGCGGAACACGCGGCTCAGGTCGCGGGCGTAGAAATAGGCGGCAAGGCCGAATTCGGTGTCGTTGGCCTGGCGGATCACCTCGGCTTCATCGCGGAAGCGGAACAGCGGCGCCAGCGGGCCGAAGGTTTCCTCGCGCGCCACGGCCATCTCGGCAGTGACGCCGCCCACCAGCGTCGGCTCGAAGAAGTTGCCACCCAAGGCATGGGGTTTGCCACCGGCCAGCAGGGTGGCGCCCTTGTCCAGCGCGTCCTGCAGATGGCGCTGCACCTTGGCCACGGCTGCGGCGTCGATCAGCGGACCGGTGGTCACGCCCTCCTCCGCTCCGTTGCCGACCTTCAGCCGCGCGACCGCCGCGGAGAATTTGTCGACGAAGGCGTCGTAGATGCCGTCCTGCACGTAGATGCGGTTGGCACATACGCAGGTCTGCCCGGCGTTGCGGTACTTGGAGATCATCGCGCCCTCGACCGCCGCGTCCAGGTCGGCATCATCGAAGACGATAAAGGGTGCGTTGCCGCCCAGCTCCAGCGAGAGCTTCTTGAGCGTCGGCGCGCACTGCTGCATCAGCTTGATGCCCACCGCCGTCGAGCCGGTGAACGAGAGCTTGCGCACCACCGGGTTTTCACAGAGTTCGGCGCCCACGTCGCGGGACGTGGCGGCATCGGCGGTGATCACGCTGAACAGCCCCGCCGGGATGCCCGCACGCTCGGCCAGTGCGGCCAGTGCCAGCGCCGAGAATGGTGTCTGCGGTGCCGGCTTGAGCACCATGGCACAGCCCGCGGCGAGCGCCGGGCCGGCCTTGCGGGTGATCATCGCGCTGGGGAAATTCCACGGCGTGATCGCCGCGGTGACACCGACCGGCTCCTTCTGCACCAGGATGCGCTTGTCGCCCGCGTGGGCAGGGATCACGTCGCCGTACAGGCGCTTGCCTTCCTCGGCGAACCATTCGAGGAAGGATGCGGCGTAGGCCACTTCGCCGCGTGCCTCGGCCAGCGGCTTGCCCTGTTCGGCGGTCATGATCCGCGCCAGGTCTTCCTGATTCTCCAGCATCAGTTCGTACCAGCGCCGCAGGCGCGCGGCACGCTCCTTCGCAGTCAGCGCGCGCCAGGCCGGCTGGGCTGCCTGCGCGGCTTCGATGGAGCGGCGGGTTTCACCGCGGCCCATGTTCGGCACGGCGCCGATCAGCTCGCCGGTGGCCGGGTTGAAGATCTCGGTGCGCGCGCCACTGTCGGCCTCGCACCATTCACCGTTGAGATAGGCCGTTTGGCGCAACAGATCGGGTTGCCCAAGTTGCAGAGTCATGTGCGTATTCCGTCAGGCAGGTTGTTGGGTGCGCAGCTTCTCGGCGCGGCCTCGCAGCCACTCCAGGGTCAGCAGCAGAGCGATGGAGAAGCCGATCAGCAACGTCGCCGCGGCGGCGATGGTCGGGCTGAGGTTCTCGCGGATGCCGCTGAACATCTGCCGTGGCAGGGTGATCTGCTCGGGGCCGGCGAGGAACAGCGTCACCACCACTTCATCGAACGAGGTGGCGAAGGCGAACAGCGCGCCGGAAATCACCCCCGGCGCGATCAGCGGCAGGGTCACTCGGAAGAACGCGGTCAGCGGCGAGGCGCCAAGGCTGGCCGCGGCGCGCACCAGGTTGTAGTTGAAGCCTTGCAGCGTCGCCGACACCGTGATGATCACGAAGGGCACGCCGAGCACCGCGTGCACCAGGATCAGCGACAGGTAGCTGTTGCCCATGCCCAGCGGGGCGAAGAACAGGTAGCTGGCGACACCGATGATCACCACCGGCACCACCATCGGCGAGATCAGCACCGTCATCAGCAGCGCCTTGCCGCGGAACTCCGCGCGGGTCAGGCCGACCGCCGCCAGCGTGCCAAGGACCACGGCGAGCAAGGTCGCAGCCGGGGCGATGAGCAGACTGTTCTTCAGCGAGCGCATCCAGTCCGCCGAGGTGAACAGCGCCTCGTACCAGCGCAACGAGAACCCCTGCAGCGGATAGACCAGGAACGAGCCGGAGTTGAACGACAGCGGCACGATGACCAGCACCGGCACGATCAGGAACAGCAGCACCAGCGCGCAGAGGATGCGCAGCGCGTAGTACCAGGCCCGTTCGACGGGCGACATGTAGGGGCTCAGCATGAACGGTTCTCCTGCCCGGCATGAAGACTCTGAAAAGGCGGCCGCGCCGCGACGTGTCTCATCTCAACCCAGCCGCAGGCGGCTGGCGCCGACCAGCCAGCTGTAAATCACGTACAGCAACAGCGTGGCGAGCAGCAGCAGCCCGCCCAACGCCGTGGCCATGCCCCAGTTGATAGTGGTGTTGGTGTAGAAGGCGACGAAGTAGCTGACCATCTGGTCGTTCGGGCTGCCGAGCAGCGCCGGGGTGATGTAGTAGCCGATGGCGATGATGAACACCAGCAGGCTGCCGGCGCCGACCCCGGCCAGCGTCTGCGGGAAGTACACCCGCCAGAAGCTGGCGAACGGATGACAGCCCAGCGAGACCGCCGCACGCATGTAGCTCGGCGAGATGTTCTTCATCACGCTGTAGATCGGCAGGATCATGAACGGCAGCAGAATGTGCACCATGGCGATGTACACACCGGTGCGGTTGAACACCAGCTGCAGCGGCTCGTCGATCAGGCCCATCTTGAGCAGCGCACCGTTGATCAGCCCGCCCGACTGCAGCAGCACGATCCACGCCGCCACGCGCACCAGGATCGAGGTCCAGAACGGCAGCAGCACCAGGATCATCAGCAGGTTGCTCTGCCGCGCCGGCAGGTTGGCCAGCAGATAGGCCAGCGGATAGGCCAGCAGCAGGCAGATCACCGTGATCACCAGACCCATCCAGAACGTGCGGGCGAAGATGTCCAGGTACACCGCCTGATCCGGCGAGACCTTGGCCAGCTCGCCCAGCTCGTCGATGCGGTGATCGAGCGCTGCCAGCAGGTAGTAGCCGGTCACCGCGCTGTCGTTACGCTGGATCACCTGCCAGAACGCCGGATCGCCCCAGCGCTCGTCGAGCGACTCCAGCGCCTCCTGATACGACGCGGGCGCCTCGCGAAACGGCAGCGCTCGCGCAGTCTTGGTCAGCAAGCTGCGGTAGCCGGCCAGCTCCATGTTCAGCCGCTTGGACAGATCGCCCAGGGTTTGCTCGCGACGCGCCTGATAGAGGTCCTCGGCCAGCGCCTGATAGGCCGGCTCCGCCGGCAGCCCACGGCCATCCCATTCGGCCAGCGCCGCCAGTGTGCGAGGCAGCGTGTTCACCACCTCCGGATTCTCGACGCTGCGCCAGAGCAGCGAGGCGATGGGTACCAGGAAGGTCAGCAGCACGAACAGCAGCAGCGGCACGATCAGTGCCTGCGACTTGAGCTTGTTCACCCGTTCGGCGCGCGCCAGCCGCTGCTTCAGATTGGGCTCGGCGATCTGGTTCGCCGGCAGGGATATAGCTGTGGCCATGATGACTCCGCGATTCGTTCCGATGGCTGGGACCGGCCCCGCCAGTGCGGCGGGGCTCCGGGGTCAGCGTGCTGCCCAGGCGTTGAAACGCTGTTCGAGCTGTTCGCCGTAGTCGGCCCAGAAGGTCACGTCCATCGCCACCTGATCGGCGATGTTCTGCGGCGCGGTGGGCATCTGCGCCAGGCGTTTTTCATCCAGCAACGACACGGCCTGGGTGTTCGCCGGACCGTAGGCGATGTGCTCGGCATAGGCCTTCTGCTGCTGCGGCTCGACGGTGAAGGCGATGAACTTGCGTGCCTGCTCCTGACTCTTGGCGCCCTTGGGGATGGCCCAGGAATCGAAGTCGTAGATGCCGCCGTTCCAGACGATCTGCAGGTTGCTCTCGTTCTGCACGGCAGCGATGCGGCCGTTGTAGGCGCTGCTCATCACCACGTCGCCGGAGGCGAGAAACTGCGGCGGCTGTGCGCCGGCTTCCCACCACTGGATATGCGGCTTGAGCTGATCGAGCTTCCTGAAGGCACGGTTCTGGCCGTCCTTGGTGGCCAGCACCTTGTAGACCTCCTTGGCCGGCACGCCGTCGGCCATCAGCGCGAATTCGAGGGTGTACTTGGCGCCCTTGCGCAGGCCGCGCTTGCCGGGAAATTTCTCGGTATCCCAGAAATCCGCCCAGCCGGACGGCGCGCTCTTCAGCTTGTCGGCGTTGTAGGCCAGCACCGTCGACCAGACGAAGAAACCAACGCCGCAGGGCTGGATCGCGCCTTCGACGAAGTCGTCCGGATTGCCGACGATGCCCGGGTCGAGCTCCTCGAACAGCCCCTCGTCGCAACCGCGCGCCAGCTCCGGCGATTCCACCTCGACCAGGTTCCACGACACGCTGTTGGTGTCGACCATCGCCTTGACCTTGGCCATCTCGCCGTTGTACTCACCGGCGATCAGGCGACCGTTGCCGGCCGCTTCCCAGGGCTCGTAGAAGGCCTTGGTCTGCGCCTGCTTGTTGGCACCGCCGAAGCTCACCGCGGTCAGGCTATCGGCGGCGGCCTGGCCGGCACAGACGAGTCCGAGCGCCAGCGCGGACAGTTTCAGGTAGTTGCTCATACCAGTTCGCTCCATGATGCGGTTGTTAGGGTTCTTGTAATGCCTCAGGCCGCCTGCAGCGGGTCCAGCGCACGGACGTGCTCGACATGCCAGCCGATCGGCACCACATCGCCCACGCGCAGGGCATGGTCGAACTCGGCAATTGGCTGCTTGACGAAGAAGTCGCTGACCCCGCAGACCTCCAGGCGGATGCGGATGTGGTCGCCGAGGTATATGAACTCGGCAACACGACCGGTGAAGCGGTTCGGACAACTGGCGCTGGCGCCGTTGAGCAGCACGCGCTCCGGGCGAATCGACAGGTTGACCGGACTGCCCGTGGCGCCGACGTTGACCGCCAGCGCCTGGACGGTTTCGCCGCGCTCCAGCTTGACCGTGCAGCTGTCGCCGCGTTGTTCCAGCAGGTGCGCCGGCAGCCGATTGTTCTCGCCAAGGAAGTTGGCGACGAAGGTGTTCAGCGGCTTTTCGTAGAGCGTGCACGGGTCTTCGATCTGCTGGATCTGTCCCTGATGGAACACCGCGACGCGATCGGACATGGTCAGCGCCTCACCCTGATCGTGGGTGACGTACACCACGGTGACGCCGAGGCGCTGGTGCAGGTGCTTGATCTCCATCTGCATCTGCTCGCGCAGTTGCTTGTCCAGCGCGCCCAGGGGTTCGTCCATCAGCACCAGTTGCGGCTCGAACACCAGCGCCCGCGCCAGCGCCACGCGCTGCTGCTGGCCGCCGGAGAGCTGCGCCGGGTAGCGGTTGCGGAAGCCCTCCAGCTGCACCATCGCCAGCGCCCGCTTGACCCGCTCCTTGATGTCCGGCTTGGCCATGCCGCGCACGCTGAGGGGGAACGCCAGGTTTTCCGACACGGTCATGTGCGGGAACAGCGCGTAGTTCTGAAACACCATGCCCATGTCGCGCTTGTGCGGCGGCACGTTGTTGATCGCCCGGCCGTCGAGGAGGATTTCTCCGGCGGTGGGCGTCTCGAAGCCGGCCAGCATCATCAGGCTGGTGGTCTTGCCCGAGCCGGACGGCCCGAGCAGGGTGAGGAATTCGCCGCGGCGGATGTCCAGGTTGAGATCCCGGACAATCAGCGACTCGCCGTCATAGCTCTTCTGGACGCCGCGAAAGCTCACCAGGATATCGTTCGCCGTTGACTCGACCATGCTGCTGCACCTGCCTAACCGTTGAACCGTGGCCACAGCGTAGAAGGGCGACGGGCACGGCAAAATCGGCGCAGCGGAGCGATTGGCCTAGGCGTTGGGGAGAGTCGCGTGTAGGGAACGCCCTACAGACGGGTCGGCGGGCGGCGCTCAGACCAGCTTGTGCTCCAGGGCGTAGCGCACCAGGTCGGCCACCGAGTGCGCGGCCAGCTTCTGCATCAGGCGGGCCTTGTGGGTGCTGATGGTCTTGCTGCTCAGCGCCAGCTTGCCGGCGATGTCGTTCACCGAATCGCCCTGTACCAGGCGTTCGAACACCGAGTACTCGCGCTCGGACAGCAGCGCATGGGGCGGTCGCGAATCGGTCAGACCGACCTCGAAGACCATGCGGTCGGCCAGCGCCGGATCGATGTAGCGCCCGCCACCGGCGACCTTGCGCAACGCGGTGAGCAGCAGCGCCGGCTCGCTGTCCTTGGTCGCGTAGCCGGCCGCGCCTATCTTCAGCGCGCGCGCGGCCATCTGCGCTTCGTCGTGCATCGACAGCACCAGCACCGCCGGGGGCTGGTTCAGCGCGCGAATCCGCGGGATCGCTTCGAGGCCGTTGACGCCGGGCATGGAGATGTCCAGCAGCACCACGTCGCAACTGACCTGCCGCAGCTGGTCGAGCAACTGCTGGCCATTGGCGGCCTCGCCGACCACCTGCATGTCGTGGGCCATGCCGATCAGCTGCTTGATGCCCTCGCGGACGATGGTGTGATCCTCGGCGACCATGACCCTGATCATGACGACAGTGCTCCCGTGCTGGCGGCTGATGAAAGCGGCGCGGAGTCCAGTGGCACCCGCGCGGTGATGGTGGTGCCCCGGCCGGGCTGGCTGTCGATGCTGAGCTGCCCGCCGAGCATCTGCACCCGCTCGCGCATGCCGACCAGGCCGAACGAGCTGCCCGGTCCGCGCGCCGTCTCGGCGAAACCGCAGCCGTCGTCACCGACGCGCAGGCAGAGCATGTCGTCCTCGACCGTCAGCTGCACGCTGACCGTCTGCGCCTGGGCATGGCGCATCACATTCGTCAGCGCCTCCTGCAGAATGCGAAACAGGCCGATGGCCTTGGCATTGCCCAGCGGCAGCGGACATTCCGGCACCTCAACCAGACAGGCCACGCCGCTGCGCTCCTCGAAACGCCGCCCCTGCCATTCCACCGCCGAGGCGAGGCCGGCGTCGAGGATCGGCGGACGCAGCGCCGTGGCGACATCGCGCACCCGCTGGAACAGCTGGGCGATCAGCCGCTTCATGCTGTCCAGGCGTTGCGCCAGCGCCGGATCGAGCTCGGCGAAGCCCAGCTCGCACATCGAGGTTTCCAGCTTCAGCACGGTCAGCACCTGACCCAGCTCGTCGTGCACCTCGCGGGCGATGTGCGCCTTCTCTTCCTCGCGCACCGTCTCCAGGTGCGCGGCCAGCTGACGCAATTGCGCGCGCGAGGCATCCAGCTCCAGCTCGATGCGCTTGTTCTCGGTGATGTCCCAGACGATGCCGTCCCACACCTGGCGGCCATCGGCCGGGCCGCGCACGGAGGCGCGGATATCGGCCCAGCGCACCTCGCCGTCGCGGTTGAGGATGCGTCCCTGCCAGCGCCAGTCCTTACCCTGTTCCAGCGCCAGCTGCTGGCTGGCCCAATAGTCGGCCTCGTCGTCAGCATGCACCAGACTGCGAATACCCCGCTCCGGCTCCAGCAGGCGCTCGGCGGAATAACCCACCAGACGCTGGCTGGCCTCACTGATATAGGCAATGCGCACCGCGCCCTGCGGGGCCTCGCGCTCGAGGCGGAACACCAGCCCCGGCACGTTGCCAGCCATGGCCTTGAGCCGCGCCTCGCTTTCCTGCAGCTGCGCACTGGCGCGACGGCGCTCGGTGACGTCGGCGAGAAACACCACCAGATACTCGCGGCTGCCGAAGCGCAGGAAGCTGTAAGTGATCGCCGCGGGAAAGCGTTGACCATCGGCGCGTTGCCACTCGCATTCATGCACTTGGCGGTCGTTCTCGCCGGTGCGCGCGGCGCGCCAGCGCTCGAGCCAGGCTTCCATTCGCAGCGTCGGATCGAGCGTATCCAGCGGGCAATCCAGCAGTTCGCCGCTGGCATAGCCAAGCAGCGATTCGGCCGCCTGGTTGGCGTAGCGCACGCGGCTGTCCCAGTTCAGCCAGAGGATGCCGACGGTGCTGTGATCCAGGCAGAACTGCGTGAGCCGCTGCGACTCCTCGGCGGCCTCGCGCAGCTCGATGTCGCGCCGCGCGGCCTTCAGCCGGGTTTCCAGCAGGCCATGCTGATGGCGCTGCCAGCCGAACATCAGCAGGCAGATCAGCAGCAGCACGCCCAGCAGCAAGCTGAGGCTGCGCCAGTAGCCGACTTCTCGACCAAGATCGATGCTGCGCGGCTTGAGCCACTGTTCCTGCAGCTGCGCGAACTCCCGCGCCGGGAACTCGCGTATGGCGCTGTCGAGCAGCGCCGCAAGCTCGGGACTGTCGCGCCGCGAGGCGATGCGCAGCAGCTGCGGGCTGCCCAGATCGCCGACCACCACCAGCGGGGCGTACTCGATCTGCTGCGACAGGCGGCCGAACAGCGGCTCGTCAACGACCGCGTAGCTGGCCTTGGCTTCCAGCACCTGACGCAGCGCATCGGCCTGGCTGGCCGCAGTCAGCACGGTGATGTTGGGGTAGTTGGCGGCAAGAAATTCGGTGACCGAGCCCGGCCCCTCGGCGGCGATCAGCTCGCTGGGGTGCAGCAGCTCGAGGTCGATGGCGCGCGGGCCGTCGCGGTCGCCGACGAGCAGGCGTGCAATGCGCAGAAACGGGTCGCTGTAGCGCCACAGCCGCAGGCCGGCCGGTGTCTGCCGCAGACCGGGCGCCACGTCGATCAGTCCGTCACGGGCGGCGGTCTCGAGCGCGGCCTCATCGTCGAAGCGGCGCCAATGCAACCGCACCCCCAACTGTGCGGCGATCTGCTCCATCAGCTGCACATGGAAGCCTGACAGGCGCCGTTGACGCTGGTCATACTCCGCATAGGGCGCGCCCATCACCACCCCGACGCGCCACTCGCGCTGACCATCCAGCCAGGCTCGCGCGCCCTCGTCCTGCGGCGCGGCATGCGCGGCGAAGGGCAAAAGCAGCACGAACAGAACGAGGCGGCGCAGGGTGGAAGCAAGCATATATTCACGCAATCGATGGGCGTGCCGACACGCTGTTGTAATGCATAAACCCTGCCGGCGCCAGCATGGCTCCGGCCTCGATACGGGAGACACTCCATGCGTCGCGTGCCTGCTTTCGCGCTGGTGCTCGGCCTTGCCATTGGTGGCGTTGCGCCACGGATCAGCCCTGCGCAAGAGCCGCAGCCGCCACAGCAGAAACCGGCGGACGAAGCCCCGGCCACGCCACGATCAGCCGTGCAGCCGCGCAGCGCCGCTCAGGCCGAAGGCTTGCGCCGACAGCTCGACCAAGCCGCGCAACTGCAGCTCGGCAGCGAAGACGTCTTTCTCGCGCTCTGGCAACCAGCGAATACGCCCAAGCCGCGCGGGGTGCTGATCATCGTGCCGAGCGAAGGCGAAACTGCGGACTGGCCACGTGTCGTCGCGCCGCTGCGCCGAACGCTCCCCGAGCATGGCTGGCATACTCTGAGCCTTACGCCCACCGATGCAATGGCGGATCCGCTGGCGCGCCTGACGACGCCCGCGCAAGCCTCCACCCCAGCACCAGCCGAGGACGCGGCAGAAGCCGATGCGGCCGGGGACGACGCGGATGCCGATGCCGATGCGGATGCGGATGCGGATGCCGAGCAAGCCGCGGCGCAGCCCGCCAGCGCCGGCTATCTGCCCGAGCAGACCGCCCCCGCCGATGACGAGCCGTCCGCGGCGCCGACGCCGCCGGAAGAGGACGCCGTGCCTGCGAGCCACGTCGAGCACATGCAGGCGCGCCTCGCCGCCGCGGTCGAGCATGCACGGTCCGCGAAGCCGGCGGAGATCGTGCTCGTCGGTCACGGCACCGGGGCCTACTGGGCGAGCCGGTACCTGGCGCAGGATCAACCCAAAGACATCCGCCAGCTGATCGTGATCGACCCGCAACGACCGGCATCGGCCGAGCAGTCGCTGGAAGACCTGTTGTCGGCGCTACCGACCGCGGTGGGCGACTTCCATACCGATGAACGATCGGCGGCGCTGCAACGACGCAACGCGGCGCGGCGCGCCGACCATCCGGACTATCGTCAGGTCGCCCTGCCGGCGCTGGCGGCCGATCGCTACGGCGCGCAAGAACAACTGGTGCGCCGCGTACGCGGCTGGCTGGATCGTCAGCCGCCGCGCTGAGGGGCAATCAGCGGAAACCGCGACGCTCGCGGATCAGCGTGTAGGCGCTATGCAATTCGCGCGTGCGCTCGGTGGCCTCGCGCACGGCGGCCGGACTGGCGCCAGCGCCAGCCTGTTTGTCCGGATGATGCTTGCTGAGCAGGCGCCGATAGGCGCGCTTGATCGTCGCCGGATCGGCATCGTGGCGCACGCCGAGCAGACGCAGCGCCTGTTCATAAGCACCCGCCCGGCTCATCGGCGCTTCCTGACCGCGTGCCGCAGCGTGATCGAGTGCCGCTACGGCGGCGCCGTCCCAGCCCATCCACTTGCCCCAGAGGAGGATCAGCTCGTGCTCGCGCGTGCCCATCTGTCCGTTGGCCCGCGCCATGCGCCAGCAGGCTTCCAGCAAGCGTGCCGCCTCCTCGCGTCGCTGGCGCAGGCGGGCGAGCGGAGCACGCAAGGCCACGTCGCTGGCCTTGCCGCGATAGAACGCCTCGATCGCCGCGCGCTGGGCCGCACCGTCCAGACGCAGACGACGCATCTCCGTCCGTGCCGCCTGTATGTGCGCCTCGCTGACACGCCCGCCGCTCTTGGCCAGACGCCCGAGCAAGAAGAACAGCAGCTCGTTGCCGCGCATCTCGTCGCGGCTCGCCAGCCGTTCGCGCAGCCCCGCCCACGACGTCCAGCCGAAGCGGCGATCCAGCATCTGGCCGAGCAATCCGCCGAGCAGCGCGCCGGGAATGCTCGCCAGCAGCCAACCGATCAGCGCTCCCAGCGCCGTGAGCGGCCAGACCATCAGCAGCGCGCCCCGAGCAGGTGCTCAACTTCGGCCAGCCGCTCATGGGTGCCGACATCCACCCAGCGCCCGCGGTAATGCTCGCCCGTCACCAGTCCGCTCGCCATCGCCTGGCGCAGCAACGGGGCCAGCTTGAAGGCGCCGGCCGTGCACTCGCGAAACAGTGCCGGATGCAACACGGCCATACCGCTGTAGGTCAGCTTCGAGGCTGCACCGCCCTCGCTCACCCGACCATCGAGCAGACAGAAATCGCCCTGCGGGTGATGCGCCGGATTGTCCACGAGCACCAGATGGGCAAGACCGCTGAGCGGCTGGCGCAGCGCGGTGAAATCGAAGTCGGTCCAGATATCGCCGTTGACCACCACGAACGGCTGCTCGCCAAGCAACGGCAGCGCACGCTGGATACCGCCGCCCGTCTCCAGCGGCTCGCCTTCGGCGGAATAGCGAATGCGCACACCGAAACGCGCGCCATCAGCCAGGTAATCCTCGATCTGCTGGCCGAGCCAGGCATGGTTGACCACCAGCTCAGCGAATCCCGCCTGCGCCAGCGCACGCACGTGGTATTCGATCAACGGCACACCGGCGGCTCGCACTAGCGGTTTGGGCGTATGCAGTGTCAGCGGCCGCAGGCGCTCGCCCTTGCCGGCGGCGAGGATCATCGCCTTCATGGGCGCGGCTCCGCCGGCAGGCTACGCAGCAGTGTGGCCAGCTCGGCCAGCTCCGGGCGCCGCGCCAGCACCGTCTCGATGTAGGCGAAGAAGCGCGGCACGTCGGCCAGGTAACGCGGCTTGCCGTCACGATGACAGATGCGCGCGAAGATGCCGATCACCTTGAGATGACGCTGCACGCCCATCAGGTCGCTGGCACGCTGCAGTTCCTCGAAGCTGTCGGGCACGGCGATTCCGGCGTCGCGCGCCTTCTGCCAGTAGTCTCGCAGCCAGCCCTGCACGCGTGCTTCTGGCCAGCTGACGAAGGCATCCTTGAACAGCGAGGTGATGTCGTAGGTCACCGGGCCGAGCACCGCGTCCTGGAAATCCAGCACGCCTGGATTCGGCTCGCTGAGCATGAGGTTGCGCGGCATGTAATCGCGATGCACCAGCACCCGTGGCTGTGCCAGTGCCGAGTCGATCAGCACACCACAGACGCGCTCCCAGGCTTGCTGCTGGCCATCGTCGAAGGTGCAACCGAGATGACGCTGCACGTACCACTCGGGGAACAGCTGCAGCTCGCGCCGCAGCAGCGCCTCGTCGTACAGCGGCATCGGCACCTGCAGCGGCTGTCGCTGAAAGGTCAGCAGTGCGTCGATGGCGTCGGCGAACAGCCGATCGGCGTTATCCGCATCGATCACGTCCAGGTAGGTCTGCCGGCCGAGATCGCTCAGCAGCAGGAAGCCGCGCTCCAGATCCGCCGCCAGCACCTGCGGTACATGCACGCCGGCTGCCGCCAACAGGCCGGCGATTTTGACGAACGGGCGACAGTCTTCCTGCGGCGGTGGCGCGTCCATGACGATCAGGCTGCGGCCATTGCCCTCCCAGCGGAAATAGCGGCGAAAGCTTGCATCGCTGCTGGCTGCGGTCAGCTGCGCGGCTGGCACGTCACCCCAGCCGTTGGCGGCAAACAGGGCAGGCAGTTCTTGCTCCAGCCAGGTGCGGACGTGCTGCAGGCGGTGATCTTGGTGAGGCATCGGGCGGTCTCCACGGCGCTAGCCGATAGGCGGGTCATGCTTTATTATCCGGCATCTTTCTCAGCCCATCGAGAGGCGTGCGGCTCAGCCGGACGATGGCTCGCCGCAAGCACGGACCCCAGAACAAGATGGCAGTCAAATATCCCGCGTTTCGTAGAAAATTCCCTCTTCTGATGACTGGCGGCCTGTTGGCGATGCAGCCGATGACCGCTCCGATGCTGCTGGCTGCCGAGCAGTTTGCCTGCCAACCCGGCGCCGGTGGTGGCTGGTCATGCGCCACCAGCACTCCGACCGCCAAACTGCCGCCCCGGCCGAATCAGGCCGCCACCGATAGCGCCGAGGCGATCGCTGCCAGCGATGGCAAGGCAGACACCAGCGCCAAACTGGTGACGGAGAGCAAGGGCCGTGCCCTGGCCTCGCGCAGTGCCGACTACAGCCATCTGGATTGGGTGCCGCGCGATCAGCTGACGGCCGCCCAGCTCGCCGAAACCGGCCCCTACTGCGCCGGCACCTACGTCGAACCCGACCGTCCGGGCAAGCTCGACGACACGCCGATGAGCGAGGCGCCCACCTACGTTTCCGCGAAGGCGACCCGCTACGAGCAGGAACAGGAAGTCGCCACCCTGGCCGGCGATGTCGTATTGCGCCAGGGCAGCATGCAGGCCGAAGCTGACGAAGCCAGTCTCTATCAGCTGGAGAACCGCGGCGAACTCAACGGCAACGTTCGCCTGCGTGATCGCAACGCCCTGATGGTCGGCGACCGCGCGGAGATCTTCCTCGATAACGGTGAAGCCAAGGTCGAGAACGCCGAGTACGTCGTGCACTCGGGCAAGGTGCGCGGCAGCGCGCTGTACGCCAAACGCGAAGAGAACGCGATCATCCGCCTCAAGGATGGTACCTATACCCGCTGCGAGCCGGGCGAGAACAGCTGGCACCTGAAGGGCAACAACGTCACGCTGAACCCGGCCACCGGCTTCGGCTCGGCCACCAACGTGACGTTGCGGGTCAAGGACGTTCCGGTGTTCTACACCCCGTACATCTATTTCCCGATCGACGATCGCCGCCAGTCCGGCTTCCTCGCGCCGAGCATCGGCTCCTCTAGCGACACCGGCCTGTCGCTGCAGACACCCTACTACTTCAACCTGGCGCCGAACTTCGACGCCACGCTCTACCCGCACCTGATGACCGATCGCGGCCTGCTGATGGAAGGCGAATTCCGCTACCTGACCCGCAGTAGCGAGGGCCAGATCGGTGCCGCCTACCTGGACGACAGCAACGACGACCGCAAACTGCAGTCGGAGTACGAAGACCAGCGCTGGATGTACAGCTGGCAGAACCGCAGCGGCCTGGATTCACGCCTGCTCGCCGAGGTGGACTACACCGACCTCAGCGATCCGTACTATTTCCAGGACCTGGACACGAATCTAGGCATCAACCAGCCCGACCACCTCGATCAGCGCGGTACCCTGACCTGGCGCGGCGACAGCTATACCGCGAGGCTCAATGTCCACGGTTACGAGCGTGCCACGGTGGCCGACATCACGCCCTATGAGCGCCTGCCGCAGCTGACCCTCGATGGACGCCTGCCGTTCCAGCCGGGCGGCCTGAACTTCGCCTACAAGACCGAGTTCGTCAGCTTCCAGCGCAACCTGCGTGACGGCAATTTCATCAACGAAGACGGCAATCCGGAACGCTGGTACGACGATCGTTTGCGCGGTCTGACGCGTGCCGAAGGCGAACGTATCCATCTGGAACCGGGCGTCAGCCTGCCGCTGGACTGGAGCTGGGGCTTCGTCAAGCCATCGCTGAAATACGCGTACACCCAGTACGATCTGGATCTCGACGCGACCGGGCAGCGCACTCTGGGCGCCTACGAATCATTCGATCGCAACCAGAATCGCGGCGTGCCGATCTTCAGCGTCGACAGCGGCCTGTATTTCGATCGCGATACGCAGTGGTTCGGCAAGGACTACCGGCAGGCAATGGAGCCGCGGCTGTTCTACCTCTATGTGCCGGAAGAGGATCAGACAGATATTCCCATCTTCGACACGGGCGAGAGCAGCTTCAGCTACTCCTCGCTCTGGCGCGAGAACCGCTTTTCTGGCCGTGACCGTATCGGCGACGCCAATCAGGTATCGCTGGGCGTGACCAACCGCTGGATCGAATCCAACGGCTTCGAGCGGCAGCGCTTCAGCATCGGCCAGGCGTTCTACTTCGAAGATCGCAAGGTCCAGTTGCGCGGCATTGATTACCGCACGCGCGCCAGCGCAACGTCGTCGGTTTCGCCATACGCGCTGGAATACATGTATCGCTATAACCGCGACTGGAACTTCACTTCGACGTTCAATTGGGATCCGGACGAGGGGCGTACCCGCTCGGGCAGCGCCATGTGGCACTACCAGCCGGCGGACAACCCGAACAAGATCGTCAATATCGGCTATCGCTATCGCAACGACACCATGCGTTTCGATCAGGCGACCGGCGAATGGACCTATGGCGGGGACTATGGACGACCCGGCCAGCCGAACTACATCAAGGACTACTACAAGATCAACCAGCATGACTTCTCGTTCATCTGGCCGGTGGTCCCGCAGTGGAGCGTCATCGGGCGCTGGCAGCACGACTACAGCCGCAGCCGCACACTGGAAGCCTTTGGCGGCTTCGAGTACGACAGCTGCTGCTGGAAGCTGCGGCTGATCAACCGCTACTGGATCGACTACGACGAAACCAGCCTCAACCCCGATCTCAACGACGAGCCGGACACCGGTATCTTCCTGCAGATCGTGCTCAAGGGACTGGGTGGCGTGGTCGGCAATGCGACCGAAACATTCCTCGACGAAGGCATTCAAGGCTACCGTGAACGTGAAGACCAAGCTTTCTGATTACCTGCGCCCGCTCGTGGCGGGCGCCCTGCTGCTGGGCAACGCTGCACTGATTCCTCTCGCAAGCGCCGAGGTACAGCCGCTGGATCGCGTGGTCGCCATCGTCGACAACGACGTCATCATGCAGAGCCAGCTGGAACAGCGCATCCGCGAGGTCCAGCAGACCATCGACAAGCGCGGTGCCGATGCGCCGCCGATGGACGTCCTGCGTCAGCAGGTGCTCGAGCGCCTGATCACCGAGAACCTGCAGCTGCAGATCGGCGAGCGCTCGGGCATCCGTATCTCCGACGAAGAGCTCAACCAGGCGATGGGCACCATCGCCCAGCGCAACAACATGACCCTCGAGCAGTTCCGCAACGCCTTGGCCAACGATGGCCTGAGCCTGGAAACGGCGCGCGAGCAGATACGTCGCGAGATGATCATCAGCCGTGTGCGGCAACGGCGGATCGCCGAGCGTGTACAGGTTTCCGACCAGGAAGTACGCAACTTCCTAGCTTCGGACCTGGGCAAGCTCCAACTGTCCGAAGAGTACCGGCTGGCCAACATCCTCATCGCGGTGCCCGAGGGTGCCGATTCGGCCACCATCCAGGCGGCGGAGCGACGCGCCAACGAAACCTACGAGCAGCTTCAGCAAGGCGCCAACTTTGCCCAGCTGGCGGTTGCCCGCTCGGCCAGCGAAAACGCCCTGGAAGGCGGCGAGATGGGCTGGCGCAAGGCCGCCCAGCTGCCACCGCCGTTCGACAGCGACGTGCGCGAACTGGCGGTGGGTGAATTCACCCGTCCGGTACGCACACCACCGGGTTTCATCATCCTCAAACTGCTGGAAAAACGCGGCGGCGATACCCAGGTGCGCGACGAGGTGCATGTTCGCCACATTCTGATCAAGCCGAGCGCCATCCGCAGCAACGACGAGGCGCGCCTGTTGGTACAACGTCTGCGCGAGCGCATCGTCGCTGGCGAAGACTTCGCCGAACTGGCGAAGAATTTCTCGGAGGATCCGGGCTCGGCGCTCAACGGCGGCGACCTCAACTGGATCGATCCGGCCGCTCTGGTGCCGGAATTCCGTGAAGTGATGGCCAATACCGCCAGCGGCCAGCTGTCTCCGGTGTTCCAGTCGCCCTTCGGCTGGCACATCCTGGAAGTTCTGGGGCGTCGCGCCACCGACACCAGCGAAGAGTTCCGCGAGCAGCAGGCCCTTAATCTGCTGCGCAACCGTAAATACGACGACGAGCTACAGGCCTGGCTGCGCCAGATCCGTGACGAGGCGTACGTGGAAATCAAGCTCTAAGCTGATAGCCGGAAGTACCCAGGGTGATGGACCGACCGGTGCGTCACCCTTTTTTTTGCGCCACTGTTTTTTTTCGAGGCCCCCATGTCCCCTTCGCGTCCCTTCGCCCTGACCCCCGGAGAACCTGCCGGCATCGGCCCCGACCTGTGCCTGCTGCTGGCGCGTCGGGCCCAGCCACAAGCACTTATCGCCATCGCCAGCCGCACCTTGCTGGCCGAACGCGCGGGGCAATTGGGACTGGACATCGCGCTGCTCGATGTCGGCCCCGGCGCCTGGCCGAGCGCTCCGGCGCCGGCCGGCAGTCTGTATGTCTGGGATACTCCACTCGCCGCGCCGGTGACGGCCGGCCATCTGGACGCCCGGAATGGCCTCTATGTGCTGGAAACCCTTTCCCGCGCCGGGCGGGGCTGCCTCGACGGTCACTTCGCCGGGATGATCACCGCCCCCGTGCACAAGGGCGTAATCAACGAGGCGGGTATCGCCTTCTCCGGCCATACCGAATTTCTCGCCGAGCTGACCCATACCGAACAGGTCGTCATGATGCTCGCCACGCGCGGCCTGCGCGTGGCTTTGGTCACTACCCACCTGCCGCTCAAGGAGGTCGCCGCGGCGATCACGGCCGAGCGGCTGACCCGCGTCGCGCGCATCCTGCATGCCGATCTGGTCGGCAAGTTCGGCATTACCCGGCCGCGCATTCTGGTCTGCGGGCTCAACCCGCACGCTGGCGAGGGCGGGCACCTGGGCCGCGAGGAAATCGAGATCATCGAACCGACGCTGCAACGCTTGCGCGGCGAAGGGCTGAACCTGATCGGTCCGCTGCCGGCCGATACGCTGTTCACCCCGAAGCACCTCGATCAATGCGACGCGGTACTGGCGATGTATCACGACCAGGGCCTGCCGGTGCTCAAGTACAAGGGCTTCGGCGCCGCAGTCAATGTCACCCTCGGCCTGCCGATCGTGCGCACCTCGGTCGACCACGGCACCGCACTGGACCTGGCCGGCACCGGGCGGATCGATACCGGCAGTCTGCAAGTGGCCCTGGAAACGGCCTACCAGATGGTCAGCCCGAGCTGAGCCAAGGCTTGCGCGCTGCAGGTGGATGTCACGCCTAGCGCACCTGATTCCGTGCGGAGCGGGCGGACCGCCTACAGCGGCACCGCCTTTCACTGTTAAACTGCCCGCCTTTGCCTTACCGCTCTCGGCTCCTGCTTGACGCTTGCAGCTTGAGGCTTGGAGCTGCCGCTATGTCCGACTACCAACACCGCGCACGCAAGCGCTTCGGCCAGAATTTCCTGCACGATGCCGGCGTCATCCATCGCATCCTGCGCGCCATCCATCCCAAGGCGGGTGAACGGCTGGTGGAGATCGGCCCCGGCCAGGGCGCACTCACCGAAGGCCTGCTCGACAGCGGCGCGCACCTGGACGTGGTCGAGCTGGACCTCGACCTGATACCCATCCTGCAGAGCAAATTCGCCGGGCGCGAGAATTTCACTCTGCACCAGGGCGATGCACTGAAGTTCGACTTTGCCCGCCTGAGCCAGGAACCGGCCAGCCTGCGTATCGTCGGCAACCTGCCCTACAACATCTCCACCCCGCTGATCTTTCATCTGCTCGAGCACGCCGGGCTGATCCGTGACATGCACTTCATGCTGCAGAAGGAAGTAGTCGAGCGCCTGGCCGCCGAACCGGGTGGCGGTGACTGGGGCCGGCTGTCGATCATGGTGCAATACCACTGTCGCGTGGAGCATCTGTTCAACGTCGGTCCGGGCGCGTTCAATCCTGCGCCCAAGGTCGATTCGGCCATCGTCCGTCTGGTGCCGCACGAGACGCTGCCGCATCCGGCACGCGACCACCGTCAGCTCGAGCGGGTGGTACGCGAAGCCTTCAACCAGCGCCGCAAGACGCTACGCAATACGCTCAAGGGTCTGCTCGACGCCGAGGCCATCGAGGCCGCGCAGGTCGACGGTGGCCTGCGCCCCGAACAGCTCGACCTCGCCGCATTCGTCCGTCTCTCCGATCAACTCGCGCTACGCAGCTAGCGGCGCGCCTACCGAGTCGAGTCCGCCATGACCGAAGACCGCCGCTACCGCATCGACGTCAGCGTCACGCCCCGCTATCTGACTGCGCAGTCCGAGCCGGAACAAAACCGCTATGCCTTTGCCTACACGGTAACGATCGAAAACACTGGCGAGGTGGCGGCGCAGCTGCTGGCGCGACACTGGATCATCACCGATGGCGACGGCAAGGTGCAGGAAGTCCGTGGTGCCGGCGTCATCGGCGAGCAGCCACTGATTGCTCCGGGCGAGCGGCACGTCTACACCAGCGGCACCCTGCTGGCGACGCCGGTCGGCAGCATGCAGGGCAGCTACGAGATGCGCGCCGAGGATGGCCACGCTTTCACGGCCCCCATCGCGCCGTTCCGCCTCGCCGCACCCGGAGCACTGCATTGACCACCTATGCTGTCGGCGACCTGCAAGGTTGCCTCGAACCCCTCAAATGCCTACTCGAGCAGGTCGACTTCAGCCCCTCGCGCGACTGCCTGTGGCTGGCTGGCGATCTGGTCAACCGCGGCCCGCAATCGCTCGAAGCCCTGCGTTTCGTACGTGATCTGGACGGCTCAGCCATCACCGTGCTGGGCAATCATGACCTGCACCTGCTGGCGATCGCACATGACATCGAGCGCCTGCGCAAATCCGACACGCTCAGACCGATCCTCGACGCCCCGGACCGCGCCGACCTGATCGACTGGCTGCGCCGACAGAAGCTGCTGCACTACGACGCCGAGCGCCACACCGCGATGGTGCACGCTGGCATTCCGCCGCAGTGGACGCTGGAGAAAGCCCTCAAGCGTGCGGCTGAAGTCGAGCTGGCGCTGCAGGACGACGCGATGCTGCTGCCCTTTCTCGACGGCATGTACGGCAACCTGCCCGCCAAGTGGAGCAAGGACCTGCACGGCGTACCGCGGTTACGCCTGATCACCAACTACTTCACCCGCATGCGTTTCTGCAAAGCCGACGGCACGCTGGAGCTGGAAAGCAAGGAAGGCCTGGACAGCGCACCGAAAGGCTTCGCGCCCTGGTTCAGCCACCCGCAGCGCAAGACCCGCAACGTCAAGCTGATCTTCGGCCACTGGGCGGCGCTGGAAGGCAACTGCGACGAACCCAACGTATTCGCCCTGGACACCGGCTGCGTCTGGGGCAACGCCATGACCCTCATGAACCTCGACAGCGAAGAACTCCTGCGCTGCGATTGCGACCATGGAACCGCAGCATGACCGACTTCAAGCGCATTTCCCCCGACACCGCCCAGCAGATGCGCGCCGCCGGCGCCGTGGTGGTCGATATCCGCGACCCACACAGCTACGCCAGCGGCCACATCAGCGGCTCGACACATCTGGACAATCATTCGCTGCCGGACTTTATCGCCGCCGCCGACTTCGACCATCCGCTGATCGTCACCTGCTACCACGGCCATTCGAGCCAGAGCGCCGCGGCCTATCTGGCCAACCAGGGATTCTCCGACGTCTACAGCCTGGACGGTGGCTTTGAACTCTGGCGTGCCACGTTCCCACTGGACGTCGAGCGCGGCGACGAACCCGCGTAAATAAATCCCAGCCTTCACGCCGCGCCAGTCGCGGCCTCCGAGCGTCCCGGCGGCATCGCGTACCGGGAAAATGCCGCCCTCGCCCTTCGCTGCGCCGAATCCGAACTATCCTTGAGTTCAGGCCATCCAAGAACTGAAGCCTTACGCGGCTTCCAGAATCAGGTTTCGACCATTAGGTGTTCGGGGGAACTCCACTGGCCGCACTTTTCGGCCGGGCTCCAGGATGCCTGATGACAACGCCGGCTCCGTGCATCGACCGAGGTGAAGTCATGAGCATTTTCAGTCACTTCCAACAACGATTCGAAGCGACCCGCCAGGAAGAATACTCGCTGCAGGAATATCTCGATCTGTGCAAGCAGGACCCGAGGACCTATGCCACTGCCGCCGAGCGGCTGCTGATGGCCATCGGCGAGCCCGAGCTGGTCGATACCTCCACCGACCCGCGGCTGTCGCGGATCTTCTCCAACAAGGTCATCCGCCGTTACCCCTCGTTCGAGGACTTCCACGGCATGGAAGACTGCATCGACCAGATCGTTTCCTACTTCCGCCACGCCGCGCAGGGCCTGGAAGAGAAGAAGCAGATTCTCTACCTCCTTGGCCCGGTGGGCGGCGGCAAGTCCTCGCTGGCCGAGAAACTCAAGCAGCTCATGGAGCGCGTACCGTTCTACGCGATCAAGGGTTCGCCGGTGTTCGAGTCGCCGCTGGGGCTGTTCAACCCCACTGAGGATGCGCAGATTCTCGAAGAGGATTACGGCATCCCGCGGCGCTATCTGAACTCGATAATGTCGCCGTGGGCGACCAAGCGCCTGCAGGAGTTCGGCGGCGACATCAGCCAGTTCCGCGTGGTCAAGCTGTACCCGTCGATTCTCAACCAGATCGCCGTGGCCAAGACCGAGCCGGGCGACGAAAACAACCAGGACATCTCCGCACTGGTCGGCAAGGTGGATATCCGCAAGCTCGAGGAATTCCCGCAGAACGACGCCGACGCCTACAGCTACTCGGGTGCGCTGTGCCGCGCCAACCAGGGCCTGATGGAATTCGTCGAAATGTTCAAGGCGCCGATCAAGGTGTTGCACCCGCTGCTGACGGCCACCCAGGAAGGCAACTACAACAGCACCGAGGGGCTGGGCGCGATCCCGTTCAACGGCATCCTGCTGGCCCACTCCAACGAATCGGAATGGCACACCTTCCGCAACAACAAGAACAACGAGGCCTTCATCGACCGCATCTACATCGTCAAAGTGCCGTACTGCCTGCGCGTGACCGATGAGGTGAAGATCTACGACAAACTGCTGATCAACAGCTCGCTGGCCCAGGCCCATTGCGCGCCGGACACCCTGAAGATGCTCGCGCAGTTCAGCGTACTGAGCCGCCTGAAAGAGCCAGAAAACTCCAACATCTACTCGAAGATGCGCGTCTACGACGGCGAAAACCTCAAGGACACCGACCCCAAGGCCAAGTCGATCCAGGAGTACCGCGATGCCGCCGGCGTCGACGAGGGCATGAACGGCCTGTCGACCCGTTTCGCCTTCAAGATCCTCTCCAAGGTATTCAACTTCGACCCGCACGAGATCGCGGCCAACCCCGTGCATCTGCTCTACGTGCTCGAACAGCAGATCGAGCAGGAGCAGTTCCCCGCCGAGGTGCGCGAGCGCTACCTGCGCTACATCAAGGAATACCTGGCGCCGCGCTACATCGAGTTCATCGGCAAGGAGATCCAGACCGCCTACCTCGAGTCGTACAGCGAATACGGGCAGAACATCTTCGATCGCTACGTGCTGTACGCCGATTTCTGGATTCAGGATCAGGAATACCGCGACCCGGAAACCGGCGAGATTCTCAACCGCGGCGCACTCAACGAGGAGCTGGAGAAGATCGAGAAACCGGCCGGCATCAGCAACCCGAAGGATTTCCGCAACGAGATCGTCAACTTCGTGCTGCGCGCCCGGGCCAACAACAACGGCAAGAATCCATCCTGGCTCAGCTACGAGAAGCTGCGCGTGGTGATCGAGAAGAAGATGTTCTCCAACACCGAGGACCTGCTGCCGGTCATCAGCTTCAACGCCAAGGCCAGCAAGGAAGACCAGAAAAAGCACAACGATTTCGTGGTGCGCATGGTGGAGCGTGGCTATACCGAGAAGCAGGTTCGCCTGTTGTCGGAATGGTATCTGCGGGTGCGTAAATCGCAGTAACACGGCCCCAGCTCGCCAGCCCGCGCGGACGGTGCACCTGACCGGCCGCGCAGGCTTGCGGTCTGCAGCCTGAGAAGCCTGCAGTTGGCCGGAGGGCCCTTATGAGCTACGTCATCGACCGTCGTCTGAACGGCAAGAACAAGAGCACGGTAAACCGCCAGCGCTTCCTGCAGCGTTACCGTGGGCATATCAAGAAGGCGGTGGAGGAAGCCGTCAGCCGGCGTTCCATCACCGACATGGAACACGGCGAACAGATCAGCATTCCGGGTCGCGACATCGACGAACCAGTGCTGCACCACGGCCACGGCGGCCGCCAGACCATCGTCCATCCGGGCAACAAGGAATTCATCGCCGGCGAACGCATCCCGCGGCCGCAGGGCGGCGGTGGAGGTGGCGGCAGCGGTCAGGCCAGCAACACCGGCGAAGGCATGGACGACTTCGTGTTCCAGATCACCCAGGAGGAATTCCTCGATTTCATGTTCGAGGACCTGGAGCTGCCCAACCTGGTCAAGCGCCACCTGGCCGGCACCGAAACCTTCAAGACCGTGCGCGCCGGCATCAGCAACGAAGGCAATCCGTCGCGCATCAACATCGTGCGCACCCTGCGTTCGGCCCATGCACGGCGCATCGCGCTGTCGGGCAGCAGCCGCACCAAGCTGCGCGAGATGAAAGCCGAGCTGACCCGCCTGCTGCTGGAGGAACCGGACAACTTCAACGACATCAAGGCCACCGAGGCCGAGATCGAACGCCTCAGCGCACGGATCAACCGCGTGCCGTTCCTCGACACCTTCGACCTCAAATACAACCTGCTGGTCAAACAGCCGAACCCCAGTTCGAAAGCGGTGATGTTCTGCGTGATGGACGTGTCCGGCTCGATGACCCAGGCGACCAAGGACATCGCGAAGCGCTTCTTCATCCTGCTGTACCTGTTCCTCAAGCGGAACTACGACAAGATCGATGTGGTGTTCATCCGCCACCACACCAGCGCCAAGGAAGTCGACGAGGAAGAGTTCTTCTACTCGCGCGAGACCGGCGGCACCATCGTCTCCAGCGCGCTGAAAATGATGCAGGAGATCATGGCCGAGCGTTATCCGGCCAACGAATGGAACATCTATGCCGCGCAGGCTTCGGACGGCGACAACTGGAACGACGACTCGCCGTTGTGCCGCGACATCCTGATCAACCAGATCATGCCGTTCGTGCAGTACTTCACCTACGTCGAAATCACCCCGCGCGAACACCAGGCGCTCTGGTACGAGTACAACCAGGTCGCCGAGGCCTTCGCCGACTCCTTCGCCCAGCAGCAGCTGGTCAGCGCCGCCGACATCTATCCGGTGTTTCGCGAGCTGTTCCAGCGGCGCATCAACGCCTGAGGAGATGCCATGAAACGACAGCCCATCTCCACCGGCTCGGAATGGACCTTCGAGCTGATCCGCGCCTACGACCGCGAGATCGGCCGCCTCGCCGAACGCTACGCGCTGGATACCTACCCGAACCAGATCGAGGTGATTACTGCCGAGCAGATGATGGACGCCTACGCCTCCGTCGGCATGCCCATCGGCTACCACCACTGGTCCTACGGCAAGCACTTCCTCAGCACCGAGAAGGGCTACAAACGTGGGCAAATGGGCCTGGCCTACGAGATCGTGATCAACTCCGATCCCTGCATCGCCTACCTGATGGAAGAAAACACCATCTGCATGCAGGCGCTGGTCATCGCCCACGCCTGCTACGGCCACAACAGCTTCTTCAAGGGTAACTACCTGTTCCGCACCTGGACCGACGCCAGCTCGATCATCGATTACCTGGTGTTCGCCAAGCAGTACATCACCCAGTGCGAGGAGCGCCACGGCATCGATGCGGTGGAGGACCTGCTCGACTCCTGCCATGCGCTGATGAACTACGGTGTGGACCGCTACAAACGCCCCTACCCGATTTCCGCCGAGGAGGAACGGCGCCGGCAGAAGGAACGCGAGGAGCACCTGCAGCGGCAGATCAACGACCTCTGGCGCACCATTCCCAAGAGCGCCGGCAAGGGTGACGAGGCCGACGACGGCAAGCGCTTCCCGGCCGAACCGCAGGAGAACATCCTCTACTTCATCGAGAAGCACGCGCCGCTGCTCGAGCCGTGGCAGCGCGAAGTGGTGCGCATCGTGCGCAAGATCGCGCAGTACTTCTATCCGCAGCGCCAGACCCAGGTGATGAACGAGGGCTGGGCCACGTTCTGGCACTACACGCTGATGAACGACCTCTACGATGAAGACCTGGTCACCGACGGTTTCATGATGGAATTTCTCCAGGCTCACACCAGCGTGATCTACCAGCCCGGCTTCGACAGCCCGTACTACAGCGGTATCAACCCCTACACCCTGGGTTTCGCCATCTACAGCGATATCCGCCGCATCTGCGAACAGCCCACCGAGGAGGACCGCCGCTGGTTCCCCGACATTGCCGGTAGCGACTGGCTGACCACGCTGAAATTCGCCATGCAGAACTTCAAGGACGAGAGTTTCATCCTGCAGTTCCTCTCGCCCAAGGTCATCCGCGACCTCAAGCTGTTCAGCATCCTCGACGACGACCGCAAGGACGACCTGCTGGTGCCGGCGATCCACGACGAAAACGGCTACCACGTTATCCGCGAACTGCTCGCCGCGCAGTACAACCTCGGCAACCGCGAGCCCAACGTGCAGGTCTGGAGCGTCGACCGCCGCGGCGATCGCTCGCTGACGCTGCGCCATCAGCAGCACGACCGCAAACCGCTGGGCAGGTCCACGGACGAGGTGCTCAAGCACCTGCACCGGTTGTGGGGATTCGACGTGCACCTGCAATCGATGCAGGGCGAACAGGTAGTCAACGCCCATCACATGCCGCCGCAGCCCGAACCGGAGGCCGAAAGCCGCTTCCCGGGAATGAATTTCGCCTGACGACGGCACCCGCGCCGCCCCCGCGAGATGGCGGGGGCGCGCTAATCCTTTATCCTCCGCGCCAACGGAGGTGAACATGCAGATTTACAAGGTAGGCGGCGCCGTGCGCGATCGCCTGTTGGGCCGCGAAGTGACCGAGGTGGACTGGGTGGTGGTTGGCGCCACGGCCGAGGCCATGCAGGCGCACGGCTTCCGCCCGGTCGGCGCCGACTTCCCGGTGTTCCTGCATCCCACGACGGGCGAGGAATATGCACTCGCCCGTACCGAACGCAAAAACGGTCGCGGTTACGGGGGGTTCGTCTTCCATGCCAGCCCGGATGTCACGCTCGAGCAGGACCTGATTCGCCGCGATCTCACCATCAATGCGATGGCCGAGGACGCCGAAGGCCGGCTCTACGATCCTTACGGCGGCCAGCGCGATCTTGACGCGCGACTGCTGCGACACGTATCCCCGGCCTTCGCCGAAGATCCGCTGCGTGTGTTGCGGGTGGCGCGCTTCGCTGCCCGCTATGCGCCGCTGGGCTTTCGCGTCGCCGAGGAAACCCGCGCACTGATGGCCGATCTGGCCGCGTCCGGCGAGCTGCAGGCACTCACCCCCGAGCGCAGCTGGAAGGAAATCTCCCGCGCACTGATGGAGCCGCGCCCCGACGTGTTCATTCAGGTGCTGCGTGATTGCGGCGCGCTCGGCGAACTGTTTCCTGAACTGAATGCGCAGCTCGCACGCTCGGCCAGCGCGGCGCAGCAGCTGCTTCTGACCCTGCGCGAATGCGCGCTCGACCAGCAGCCACTGCCGGTACGCTGGGCCTGCCTGCTGGCCATGCTGGACGACACGGCCATCGAGGGGTTGAATGCACGCAGCAAGGCACCGCGGGACTGCCAGGAGCTGGCCTTGCTGGTTGGTCACTTCCACGATGACGCCAGCCGCGCGGCCGAACTGACGTCTGCCGAGCTGTTCGAGCTGTTGCAGCACTTCGACATCCAGCGGCGCCCCGAGCGCTTCGAGCTGTTCCTGCAGGCCTGCGTCCTGCTCGCTCGCGGTCGCGGCGCAGCCTTTCCTCAAGCCGACTACCTGCGTGGCGCGGCGCAAGCCGTCCGCGCGGTGACGGTGCAACCGCTGATCGAACAGGGATATCAGGGCGCCGAACTGGGCGAAGCGCTCAAGCGCACGCGGCTGGAGGCCGTCGCCCGCTTCACCCGCGCTCGGACCGAGTGCGCAGCATCAGGCCGGGATGCCTGATCGCGGCTCCTGCAGCAGCTCCAGCGGCGTCAGCTCGACGCCTCGCCAGTGAAAACTCACCGGCCACAGCTGCTGGTCGATCCGCGCCTCGCGCCAGAGTTCGGCGAAGCTGCGGCCGACAGCGGGATGCCGCTGCTCGGGCACCAGCCACGCCAGTGGCCGGAGCACGAAGGCGTTCTTCAGGATCTCCGCGCGCGGCAGGCGCAGCCCGTCGAAGTCGCCGACCAGCGTGTCGTAAAGCAGCACATCGATATCCAGCGGCAGGCCCTTGCGCTCCGGCGCATAGCGACCGTTGTCCGCTTCGATGAACTTGAGCCGGCGATCCAGCTCATTGAGCGGCAGCGCGGTTTGTCCGGCCACCACTAGGTTGTAGAAATTGTCGCCCTTGTAGCCCACCGCCAGGCTCTCGAATACCGGCGAGCAACGCATGTCGGTCAGCAATTCGGCCAGCGCATCAAGGCCGGCACACAGGTGATTCTCGCGCTCGACGTTGCTGCCGAGCCCGAGCAGTACCGGAGTCAGCGGCATCCGCGTTCGATCTCCACGCCCAGTCCCCGGGCCCGCGGGTTGACCCCGGGTTTGGTCACGCGCAACCGCAGCCAGACGATGCCGAACTCCTGCATCAGGCTCGCCGCCAGCCGCTCGGCGAAGGTTTCCACCAGTTCGAAACGCGCTGCCGCGGCAAACCGATCGATCATCGCGGCGACCTTGGCGTAATCCAACGCCTTGTCCAGCTCATCCTCGGCGGCTGCCGGACGGATGTCCCACCCCAGGGTCAGGTCCAGGCGCAGGCATTGGCGAATGCCGCGCTCCCAGTCGTAGGCACCGATCACGGTGTCGACTTCCAGACCCTCGATGAAAACTGTATCCACGTAGCATTCTCCTGCGACACGACAAGCACCGGCCGCATCGTTAGACTCAGGAGCCTCCTGCCCCGGATGTATTCCATGTTCTGGCTGCTGACACTGCTCGCCTACCTGATCGGTTCGCTGTCATTCGCCATTCTGCTCAGCCGCCTGACCGGTCTGCCGGACCCGCGTGCCAGCGGCTCAGGCAATCCCGGTGCGACCAACATGCTACGCCTGGCTGGCCGACGCCTGGCCATCGCCACCTTGTTCGGCGATCTGCTCAAGGGGCTGCTGCCGGTACTGCTCGCCGCCCGCCTGGACTTGAGCGTGCAACAGCAGGGCTGGATCGGCCTCGCCGCTGTGATCGGTCACCTGTATCCGCTGTATTTCCGCTTCCGCGGCGGCAAGGGTGTTGCCACCGCAGCCGGTGCGCTGCTCGGGCTGTATCTGCCCGCCGCACTGCTGGCCGTCGTCGCCTGGCTCACCGTATTCCGCCTCACCCGCACCAGCTCGCTCGCTGCATTGATCGCCCTGCCGCTCTGCCTGCCGCTGCTGGCCTGGCAGCAACCCGGCGCGCTCTTGCCGATGAGCCTGCTGGCGGTGCTGATCGTCTGGCGCCATCGCAGCAACCTGCGTGCGCTGCGCGCCGGCCAGGAACGTCATTTCTAATAATTCGACTGACTATAGATTAGATGGCGACTACGCCCGACGCTCCCGTCAGATCGCCGGCAGCGACTCCATTGGCCAGCGCGCCTGCACGCCAATCGCCGGGCCGTCGTGCTGCCCGGCCAGCAGCCGCTGACAGCCGGCGTAGGCGATCATGGCGCCATTGTCGGTACAAAAACGCGGGCGTGCGTAGAACACCTGTCCGCTCAGCTCGCCGAGCATCGTTTCCAGCGCCTGGCGCAGCGCACGATTAGCGCTGACGCCGCCGGCGATCACCAGCGATTTCAGCCCGGTCTGCTTCAGCGCGCGCCGGCACTTGATCGTCAGCGTTTCGACGACCGCCTGTTGGAATGCCAGCGCGATGTCACAACGGGTCTGCTCCGACTCGTCGCCAGCGCCCCGGCACTGCTGCCAGGTGTTGAGGGTGAACGTCTTGAGGCCACTGAAGCTGAAATCCAGTCCGGGACGATCGGTCATAGGCCGCGGGAAGACGAAACGCCCCGGCGTGCCCTGCTCGGCCAGGCGCGCGATTTCCGGTCCGCCCGGGTAGCGCAGCCCCATCAGCTTGGCCGTCTTGTCGAAGGCCTCGCCGGCCGCATCGTCTACCGACTCACCGAGTAGCTCGTAGCGACCGATGCCATCGACCCGTACCAGCTGAGTGTGCCCGCCGGATACCAGCAACGCGACGAACGGAAACGCCGGAGCCTGCTCCTCCAGCATTGGCGCCAGCAGATGGCCTTCCATATGATGCACGCCCACGGCAGGTACGCCCCAGGCCAACGCCAGCGCCTGGGCGCAGGACGCGCCGACCAGCAGCGCACCGACCAGCCCCGGCCCGGCGGTATAGGCCACCGCATCGATCTGCGCAGCCTCGCGGCCCGCCTCGGCAAGCACTTGGCGGATCAATGGCAGCATACGCTTGACGTGATCACGCGAGGCCAGCTCCGGCACCACCCCGCCGTACACGCGGTGCAAATCGATCTGGCTGAACAACGCATCGGCCAGCAGGCCCTGCTCGCTATCGTAAAGCGCGACCCCGGTCTCGTCGCAGGATGTTTCCAGCCCCAGCACCAGCATGGGTTCAACCTTCCACGGAGGCGAATGAAGCCGTGCATATTAATCGCCACGGCCGGCGACCGACCAGCGCTTTTCGCTCGCAGGCTTTGCATTCCCGGCGTTCAGGGGTTAACATCCGCAACCCTTAAAACCAGCGTGCTTGCGAGTCATTTGCCGAAGCGCGTTGCCACCGGTAATCAAGTGAAGGTACGTCCTGGATGCCCGCTGTCAAAGTTAAAGAGAATGAACCCTTCGACGTAGCCCTGCGTCGCTTCAAGCGCTCCTGCGAAAAAGCCGGCGTGCTGGCCGAAGTCCGTTCGCGCGAGTTCTACGAGAAGCCGACTGCCGAGCGCAAGCGCAAGGCTGCCGCTGCAGTCAAGCGTCACGCCAAGAAAGTGCAGCGCGAGCAGCGCCGCAGCGTCCGCCTGTACTGATCCGGTACAGCTGACGCAGCATAAAGCCCGGCTTAGGCCGGGCTTTGCATTGAACAAGACTCCGCTTCGCCGGTCGGCGAATGATCGGAGTTTTTGTCATTTCCGGGTCGAACATCACGAGCGCACCCCGAGACTGTTATGGCCGGTCTGATTCCGCAATCCTTCATCGATGACCTGCTCAATCGCTCCGACATCGTCGAAGTGATCGGCTCGCGCATCCAGCTGAAGAAAGCCGGCAAAAATTACACCGCACGCTGTCCATTCCATAACGAGAAGACGCCGTCCTTCAGCGTCAGCCCGGATAAGCAGTTCTACTATTGCTTCGGCTGCGGCGCCGGTGGCAACGCGCTGGGCTTCGTCATGGACCACGATCACCTGGACTTTCCCCAGGCGGTCGAGGACCTGGCCCGCCGCGCCGGCCTGGAAGTCCCGCATGAGGACAGCGGACGCAGCCACAAGCCGCGCCAACCGGTCGACTCGCCACTCTACCCGCTTCTTGCTGCCGCATCCGACTACTATCGCCAGGCCCTGAAAAGCCATCCCGCACGCAAAGCGGCTGTGGAGTATCTCAAGGGCCGCGGCCTGTCCGGCGTGATCGCCCGCGATTTTGGTTTGGGTTTCGCCCCGCCAGGCTGGGACAACCTGCTCAAGCACCTGGGCGGCGATGCGCTGCAGCAGAAGGCCATGATCGATGCAGGCCTACTGATCGAGAACGCCGAAAACGGCAAGCGCTACGATCGCTTTCGCGACCGCGTGATGTTTCCCATCCGCGACAGTCGCGGCCGTGTGATCGCCTTCGGCGGCCGGGTCTTGGGCGACGATAAGCCCAAGTATCTGAACTCGCCGGAAACTCCGGTCTTCCACAAGGGGCAGGAGCTCTACGGCCTGTTCGAGGCACGGCAGAGCAATCGCAACCTCGACGAAATCATCGTGGTCGAGGGTTACATGGACGTGATCGCGCTTGCCCAGCAAGGCCTGCGCAACGCTGTGGCGACCCTTGGCACCGCCACCAGCGAGGAGCACCTCAAGCGGCTGTTCCGCCTCGTACCCAGCGTGCTGTTCTGCTTCGATGGCGACTCCGCCGGACGCAAGGCGGCCTGGCGTGCCCTGGAGGCGACTCTGCCGAGCCTGCAGGACGGACGTCGCGCACGCTTCCTGTTCCTGCCCGAAGGCGAGGACCCGGACAGTCTTGTACGCGCCGAAGGCACCGACGCCTTTCGCGCGCGAATCAACCAACACGCCCAGCCGCTGGCGGACTACTTTTTCCAACAACTAAGCGAAGAGGCCGACCCACGCTCGCTCGAAGGCAAGGCCCATCTCGCCACGCTGGCGGCGCCGCTTATCGAAAAAGTACCCGGCACCAATCTGCGCACCCTCATGCGCCAGCGCCTGGCGGACCTGACCGGACTGACCGGCGAGGCGCTGCAAACCATGGCCGTGCCGGTGACGGATGCAAACGCCACCGCCACGCCCTACGACGACAGCTTCTATTACGACACCAGCACGGGCGACCACGACAATTACTTTACCCCGGACTCTGGCCAGTCCTCGCTCGCGCCCAAGAAGCCGACGAAGGAATGGAAAAAGGACTGGAAAAAACCGGGGCAGCGGCCAGACTTCAAGCCACGCGGACCGCGCACGCCAACCACGGTCGAGCCACCAGCACTGACCACCCTGCGCACGCTGCTGCATCACCCGGAACTGGCACAGAAGGTCGAGGATGCCAGCCATTTCGCAGCCGAAGACGACACATACGCCCAGCTGCTGGTAGCTCTGCTCGGCACACTGCAGAAAAATCCCCGGCTGCGCAGCCTGCAACTGATCGCGCGCTGGCACGGCACCGATCAGGGGCGACTTTTACGTGCACTGGCCGAGAAAGAATGGCTGATATCGGCCGATAACCTTGAACAACAATTTTTCGACACCATTAACACCCTTGCCGCCAGACAGCGCGAACGCAGCCTCGAACTGCTGTTGCGCAAGGCCCGCCAGGGCGCGCTCAGCACCGAGGAAAAAGACCAGCTGCGTCACCTCCTGAGTCGCGACAGCACACCCGCAACAACGACCTCAACTGGCGCGTGAGGTCTTAGCTCGGCTATAATGCTCAGCTTGTTTTCAGCCCGCCAGAACCTTCAGTGGATAGGGTTATATGTCCGGAAAAGCGCAACAGCAGTCCCGCCTCAAAGAGTTGATCCAGCGTGGCCGTGAGCAGGGTTACCTGACTTACGCAGAGGTCAACGACCACCTACCGGAGGATATTTCCGATCCGGAACAGGTGGAAGACATCATTCGTATGATCAACGACATGGGCATCAACGTATTCGAGGTTGCCCCGGATGCCGATGCCCTGTTGTTGGCCGAAGCCGACACCGACGAAGCCGCCGCCGAAGAAGCTGCCGCTGCGCTTGCCGCAGTGGAAACCGATATCGGCCGCACCACCGATCCCGTGCGCATGTACATGCGCGAGATGGGCACCGTCGAATTGCTGACCCGCGAAGGCGAAATCGAAATCGCCAAGCGTATCGAGGAAGGCATTCGCGAGGTGATGAGCGCCATCGCTCATTTCCCCGGCACTGTTGACGGCATCCTCGCCGACTACGAGCGCGTGACGAACGAAGGCGGCCGCCTTTCGGACATCCTCAGCGGCTACATCGATCCTGACGACGACGGCGCTGCCGGTGCACCTCAGGAAGTCGAACCCGTCGCTCCACAGGTCGCAGCCAAGCCGGTTGCCGACGATAAGGACGATGACGAGGAAGAAGACTCTGACAGCGAAGAGGAAGAAGGCGACGGTGGCCCCGACCCGGAAGTCGCCCGCGTACGCTTCGGTGCTGTGGCCGAGCAGCTGGAAAAAGCCAAGAAAGCGCTGAAAAAGCACGGACGCGCCAGTCAGCAGGCCATCGACGAGCTCGAGGCGCTGGCCATCCTGTTCATGCCGATCAAGCTCGTACCGAAACAGTACGACGCCCTGGTCGAACGCGTTCGCGATGCACTGAACCAGATTCGTGCTCAAGAACGTGCAGTCATGCAGCTGTGTGTGCGTGATGCGCGCATGCCGCGCGCGGACTTCCTGCGCCAATTCCCGAGCAATGAAACCAATCTTGCCTGGGCCGAAGAACTGGCCGCGGGCAAGAGCAAGTACGCAGAAGCGATCGGTGCCCGCAAGGAAGACATTCAGCGCTGCCAGCAGAAGCTGATCGAGCTGGAACAGGAGTGCGAGCTGGCGATTGCCGACATCAAGGATATCAACCGTCGCATGTCCATCGGCGAGGCCAAGGCCCGCCGTGCGAAGAAGGAAATGGTCGAGGCCAACCTGCGCTTGGTCATCTCCATCGCCAAGAAGTACACCAACCGCGGCCTGCAGTTCCTCGACCTGATTCAGGAAGGCAACATCGGCCTAATGAAGGCGGTGGACAAGTTCGAATACCGTCGCGGCTACAAGTTCTCGACCTACGCCACCTGGTGGATTCGCCAGGCGATCACCCGCTCGATCGCCGACCAGGCGCGCACCATCCGCATCCCGGTGCATATGATCGAGACAATCAACAAGCTCAACCGCATTTCCCGTCAGATGCTGCAGGAAATGGGCCGCGAGCCCACGCCCGAAGAGCTGGGCGAACGCATGGAGATGCCCGAGGACAAGATCCGCAAGGTCCTGAAGATCGCCAAGGAACCGATCTCCATGGAAACACCTATCGGCGACGACGAAGACTCGCATCTGGGCGACTTCATCGAGGATTCCGCCATGCAATCGCCGATCGACGTGGCGACCGTGGAGAGCCTCAAGGAAGCCACCCGCGAAGTTCTCTCCGGCCTCACCGCTCGCGAAGCCAAGGTGTTGCGTATGCGCTTCGGTATCGACATGAACACCGACCACACCCTCGAGGAAGTCGGCAAGCAGTTCGACGTCACCCGCGAGCGTATCCGCCAGATCGAGGCCAAAGCACTGCGCAAGCTGCGCCACCCGACGAGAAGCGAGCATCTGCGCTCCTTCCTCGACGAGTGAACCTGAACCCCCGGCCCGCCGGGGGTTTTATTTTCTGCACCAGCCTCACCGACAGCTCCCGTTGCGCGTGGCACATTGACAACGGCATCGGTATAATCCGCCGCTCCTTCTGGGGCCTATAGCTCAGTTGGTTAGAGCAGAGGACTCATAATCCTTTGGTCCACGGTTCGAGTCCGTGTGGGCCCACCATCTTTAAGCCGCGCATTGCGCGGCTTTTTCGTTTTCTGCCCGTAATCCATCCTCATCGCCAGCACCTCATACATGCAGCCGCGACGTCGTCGACCTCGCCCAAAGCAGCCAAATAACCAAAACGAATATAAACAGCAGTATTGGTTTCTGGACTCTCTAAACCGTGGCCACTATCGTGCGCGCGGGGTCGCCGGGGCGGCCTGTCGCTTTTGCTCATCGCCACGCTTTAAGGATCTCCATGCTTTCGGAATCGCTGCCGCTGCTGTTCGTCTGCGCTCTGCTGGTTTGGGTGCTGGTCGCGTTCGTTCGCGAAACCTGGAGCCCGGATATCGTGGTGGCGATCGCGGTGGCCGTGCTGTTGGCGACGCAGCTGCTCAGCCCAGGCGAGGTACTGAGTGTGCTGTCCAACTCCGCCCCGGTGACCATCGCCTGCATGTTCATTCTCTCCGCCGCGCTGGAGCGTACTGGCTGTATCGATGCGCTAGGCAACTGGCTGGGTGATCTGGTCGGTGACAGCCCCACGCGCGTGCTGGCCGGGCTGATGATCACCGCGCTGGTGGTGTCCGCTTTTCTCAACAACACCCCGGTCGTGGCCATCCTCACGCCGGTGGCGATTGCGCTGGCCAAGCGCGCCAGCAGTTCGCCATCGAAGCTGCTGATCCCTCTGTCCTACGCCACGGTGCTCGGCGGCATGCTGACAATGATCGGCACCTCGACCAACATCCTCGTCGACGGTGTCGCACGCAAGGCCGGCCTGGAGCCATTCGGCATGTTCGAGATCACCCCCGCGGCGCTGGCCTTCTGCGCGGTGGGTTTCGTCTATCTGATGCTGTTCAGCCGCCGTCTGCTACCGGATCGGGAAACCCTGTCCAAGCAGTTGCGCCCGGATCTGGACCGCACCTTCATGAGCGAGCTGCGGGTGCCGTATACGTCGCCGATGATCGGCAGGACGCTGAGCGAGGCCAATCTCAATGGCGGTAGCGGTCTGCAGGTGCTGCAGGTAAGCCGTGACGATCAGCAGATCAGCCGTCCCGAGCACGATTTCGTCCTGCAGGCCGGCGACCTACTGGTGCTGCACGGCCAGGTGCGCAACGTGGTCGATCTGCGCGAAAGCGGCCACCTCAGCTTCAACCGCGGCGATGCCTTCGAGACCGTCAGTAGCCAGGACCTGGTGCTGGCCGAGGCCATCGTCGGTCGTGGTTCGCGCTACAGCCACCGGCCGATGCGCGATCTCGACCTCAGCGCACGCTACGGTATCAACGTGCTGGCCGTGCATCGCCAAGATGCCAACGTCAGCGGCAACCTCGACGACTTCGAGCTGCAGTTCGGCGACGTCATGCTGGTCGAAGGCACTCCGGCGCAGATCAAGCGCTTCGCCGACAATGGCGAGCTGATCAGTCTCAACGCCGTGCAGGAGCGCGCCTACCGCCGCGACAAGGCGCCGATCGCCATTCTCGCCACGCTGGCGGTGGTGATTCTGTCCGCCTTCCGCTTCATGCCCATCGAAGGCCTAGCGATCATCGCCGGCGCGGTGGTGCTGGCCACTCGCTGCCTGGATGTCGAAGATGCTTACAAGGCGGTCGACTGGAAGGTGCTGAGCCTGATCTTCGGCATGCTGGCGATCAGCATCGCGATGGACAAGGTCGGTCTGGTCGATCTGGTGGTGGCCAAGACCATGACCGCACTGCCCGACGCCAGCCCGCTGCTGATGCTCGGTTTCGTCTACCTGCTGACCACCATCCTCACCGAGATTCTGTCCAACAATGCCGTGGCGGTGCTGGTCACGCCGGTGGCCATCGGCATCGCCCAGAGTCTCGGTCTCGATCCGCGGCCGTTCGTGGTGGCCGTGATGTTCGCTGCCAGCGTCAGCTTCGCCACCCCCATCGGCTACCAGACCAACACCTTCGTCTACAACGCCGGCGGCTACCGCTTCAGCGACTTCATGCGCATCGGTATCCCGTTGAATCTGTTGATGGTCGGGGTCGCGATCGTGGTCATCCCGCTGGTGTGGCCGTTGCACACGGCCTGAGCACCGAGCCCTTAATCCCGTGCCGCTTGCGCTGAGTCATTGATCCGGCGCGCATTCCGTTTCAAGCTCCGGTTTTTCGTCGAACAACAACAGGAGCGCGACATGAAACTGGAAACCTTGGCCATCCACGCCGGCTACAGCCCGGACCCGACCACCAAGGCGGTCGCCGTACCGATCTACCAGACCACGTCCTACGCCTTCGACAATACCCAGCATGGCGCCGACCTGTTCGACCTCAAGGTGCCGGGCAACATCTATACGCGCATCATGAACCCCACCACCGATGTGCTCGAACAGCGCGTCGCGGCGCTGGAAGGCGGGGTTGCCGCGCTGGCGGTAGCGTCGGGGATGGCGGCGATCACCTACGCCATCCAGACCATCGCCGAAGTCGGCGACAACATCGTCTCGGTGGCCAAGCTCTATGGCGGCACCTACAACCTGTTCGCCCATACCCTGCCACGCCAGGGCATCGAAGTACGCTTCGCCCCCCACGACGACATCGCCGCGCTGGAAGCACTGATCGATGAGCGCACCAAAGCGGTGTTCTGCGAGTCCATCGGCAACCCGGCCGGCAACATCATCGATATCCAGGCCCTGGCCGGCGCCGCGCATCGCCACGGCGTACCGCTGATCGTCGACAACACCGTCGCCACGCCGGTGCTCTGCCGCCCCTTCGAGCACGGTGCCGATATCGTCGTGCACGCGCTGACCAAGTACATGGGCGGCCACGGCACCAGCATCGGCGGTATCGTCGTCGACTCCGGCAAGTTCCCGTGGGCGCAGCACAAGACGCGATTTCCCCTGCTCAACACACCGGATGTCTCCTACCACGGTGTGACCTACACCGAGGCCTTCGGCCCGGCGGCGTTCATCGGCCGCTGCCGTGTGGTGCCGCTGCGCAATATGGGCGCGGCGATCTCGCCGTTCAATTCGTTCCTGATCCTGCAGGGTCTGGAAACCCTGGCGCTGCGCATGGAGCGCCACTGCGAGAATGCGCAGAAGGTCGCCGAGTTCCTGCAGGCCCACCCACAGGTGGCCTGGGTGAAGTACGCCGGGCTGGCGGACCATCCCGAGCACGGCCTGGCGCGCCGCTATATGGGCGGTCGCCCGGCATCGATTCTCTGCTTCGGCATCGTCGGCGGCATGGAAGCCGGCGCCCGCTTCATCGACGCGCTGAAACTGGTCCTGCGCCTGGTCAACATCGGCGACGCCAAGTCGCTGGCCTGCCACCCGGCAAGCACCACCCACCGCCAGCTCAACGCCGAGGAACTGGCGCGCGCCGGCGTCTCCCAGGACCTGATCCGGCTGTCGATCGGCATCGAGCATATCGACGACATTCTCGCCGACCTCAGCCAGGCGCTCGAAGCCGCCCAGGCCTGACCGCCGCCCGCGGCGCGATCCTTGATATCGCGCCGCGCGGCTCCACATTATTCGGCATACCGCCTGTGGAGCCTCGCCATGACCGAGTCACTGATCATTCCCTGCGCACACTGCGCCGGTCTCAACCGGATTCCCGCCAACCGCCTGCACGACGCGCCGCATTGCGGCCGCTGCAAGGCCGAAGTCCTGCCGGACAAGCCCTTCGACCTGCAGCAAAGTCAGTTCGCCAGCCAGCTCAAGGGCGACTTGCCCTTACTGGTCGATGTCTGGGCCAGCTGGTGCGGCCCGTGTCGCAGCTTCGCCCCGACCTTCGCCGAAGCCGCCCGCCAGCTGCAGGGCCGCTGCCGCCTGGCCAAGCTCGATAGCGAAGCCAACCCGCAGCTTTCTACGCAGCTGGGTATCCGCTCGATTCCCAGCCTGCTGCTGTTTCGCGACGGTCGTGAGGTGGCTCGCCAAAGCGGCGCACTGCCATTGCCGCAGCTGCTGACCTGGCTGCGCCAGCACGGCATCTGACCGCAGGTCCGGAGCGCCTGAACGATCAGGACGGCGATTTGGTCCACCGCACAGATCCATCTGTCCGGAGACGCCCTCATGTTCGGCAATACCAACCGCACGTTTGAAGTGAACTACATCTACCAGAACGATCCGCGCGCATAGGTCATCGAGTCGCAGGACGAAAGCCTGTCGAACGCCACGGCCGCTGCGCACCTGATCCGCCTGCATCATGCCGATGCGGAAAACGGTCTGGTGATGCCTGAAGCGGATGCCGCTGGCGAGGAGCTGCTCAGGCAGGCAGAGATTCTCGGCATCACCGATATCCGCGTGACCCGGCTGGTGCACGAGCACGCGCCGGGCACCACGCCGGGCCACCATCAACAGCCCTGATACACCTGCCGCCGCTTCAGTAGAAATACCAGCGCAGCTGAACCTGAAACTCCGTTTCCGGTTCGCCACGGTGACTGAAGCTGCGCTCAAGGCCGACCCGCAGGCCGGCGGTGTCACGCAGCTCGAACTGCTGAGCGAGGCTGATCCGCCGCCGCACCTCGCCGTTGTGGAAGTAGTCGCCGCGCGCCTCCAGCAGCAAGTTGCCGGCGCCGTTGCGCCAGAGCAGCCCACTGTCGAAGCCCGCTGCCGGACTGATCACCGCGCCGAATTCCGGATGGTGCTCCAGGCGCGCGGTGGCCAGGGCGAAACCGAGCAGATCCTCGCGCAGCTGCCAGGTGAAGCCGCCGCCGCCATTAAGATGACCGACGAGCCGATCGTCGCCGTCGCCCTCGGCAATCCGCTCCAGCCCCGCCGCGATCTGCCACGACCACGGCCGCAGCAGCGGCGTGAGTGGCGTCAGCGAGCGGATTCCAGCCAGGTCCAGCCGCTGCAGCTTCCAGTGGTTGCCCTCGTACTGACGCAGACGCAGCTGCGCGATCTCGATCTGTGCGCCGAGCGGGAAGCCTTCCAGGTTGTCGATCAGGTCGTGATAGGCCATGCGCAGCCCGTATTCGGCGAAGGCCCGCTCATCGCGGCTGCCGACGCCGAACTGCAGGGTGCGCGATTCATGGCCGTTTTCCGGCAGCACCGGGCGCTCGACGTCCAGGCGCGGCGGCGGGTTGCGATTGATCGCCTGCAGCAGACGGTAACTGTGCGCGGCATTCGCCGGATCGCGCTCCTCACCAGTCACCCGGTAGCGCACCAGGCGATAGGCGCCGTCCTGAATCAGTGCCCGCCGCTCGCTCGGCAGCGCCTGGAAATCGTCCCGTTCGAGCTGCTGAGGATCGTCGGCCAACTGGCGTACCCAGCGCAGCTCCTCGCTCTCGAGCGGTGCGGTACGGGTCAGCAGTTCACGCTCGCGCGACGGCCGATAGTCGATGTCGGCGACCAGCCCGGCGTCGATCACCGCGCGCACGGTATCGGCCGGAATGGCGGTCAGCGGGAACTGTGCAGTCAATCTCAGGCCGGGCCGGGCAACCTCCAGCAGTTCAAGCAGACGGTAGGAACAGTTCTCGTCGAAGAAGAAGTAGTCGAAGCGAATCTGCTTGAGCTCCCAGACATGCTCGAGCATCCGGCCCGTCTCGTCCGGCGTCAGATTCAGCCGGTACTCCCACAGATCGCGATTCTCCAGGCGGCTGTATTCGCCGATCTTCTCGCGGTAGGGCAAGAGCGAGAACAGCCCGGGATAACCGCCCATCAGGCCCTTCCACGCATAGAGGACGCTGTTGTCCATCCCCTCGATGTAGGCGCCGAAGTTGAGTGCCGAACTCAGCAGCGGACTGCCCTGGGTATCGATATCGGCCTGATCGATGCGCAGCAGCGTGTGGCCGAACATCGACGACGGACTGTTGAGATAGGCCGCCGGAAAGACCAGCACGGTACTGTGCGGCGCGACTTCGGCAAACCAGGTGCGGAACTCGTCGCACTCGACCGGCGGCAGATCGGTGAGGCTCAGCCGCTCGCGCAACCAACGCGTGCGCGCCGGGAAAACACACTGGGCATGACGGTCGCCCGCGCTCGCCGGCGCGTAGAGCGCGGCAAGGGTTGCCGCCAGCTCGGCAGCCGGGTCGTGTTCACCACCGTCGGCCAGGAAGAAATCGTCGTCATCGACATAACTGCGCCAACCGCCCAGCTTGCCGCGCTCGTAATGTCCGAGCGAGCGCCAGTAGGGCTCGTCGGCCAGTGATCGCAGCGTGGAATCGTCAGGTGGGGCAGCCAGCACGAGGGGGCTCGCGCTACACAGCGCCAGCAGTAGCAGGGGTCGAAGCATATTCGGCCAATGGCAAGCAGATACGAAAGTGCCCGCCGGAGCGGGCACGAGAGAAGGAACGTGAAACTCAGGCCTGCTCGGCGTACTGGGCCAGGCGAGCGTCCTGCTTGAGCACCGCCAGAGTGGCGGCATGCACCTGCTCGGCGGTCACGTCGGCGGAGCTGAAGATCTCGTCGAAGTGCGCCTGGGTGACGCTGGCGAAATGCGCGCGATCCTCGGGCTTGATGCCGAGCACGACGGCGTAAGTGGTCAGAGCCTCACCTTCGCCCATCGCCATGTCTTCGGACAGCTCGGTCATGATGCTGCCCAGCACGATCATGGACTTGCCGTTGTACTGCAGCGCGCCATCGGTCGAGCAACCGTTGGTGCCGGAGGTCATGCCGAAGGTGGCGTTACCGGAGGTGCCGTTGGTGGTCGAGGCTACCAGGTGGGATGGCAGGCCGCGCTGGCCTTCGAACAGCATATTGCCCCAGCCGCAACCTGGGCCACCCGGTGCGGTAGCGAAGGCACTGGCCGAAGCGGAGAGGAGAAGGGACGCTAGCAGAATCCGTTTCATGATCGTTCTCTTGTGCGTGAGGGAAAGGCCGGCGCCCTCGCCGGCTACGTTGTAGCTTTGGCAGAGTGACGATCGGTGTCAAGCCACAAAGGCCTTCGCTGCTGAATGGTTCAAGCTAAAGCGGTTGCAGCCATGCATCCACCCCTCGTCGGCGCACACCAAAAGAGCAGATACCTGCGCAAAGTCATGTCAAATTGATATCACTGCATGATAGCTTCCGCGCCGCGCGTCACGGAGCGCGTATGAATAACAGACAACAAGGAGCTGTCGTGAAACTCACCCCTATCCTTCTTGCAGGTGCGATCCTGGCTACCACCGGCTGCGCGAGCGGCCTGAATTCGTATCAGGAATCCGAGCTGCGCCACTTCGAAGCCGCCGGCCTGGCGGTCGAGGAAAAGAGCCCTGCGCTGGGTACCGCGCTGGGTCTGCTTCCCGGCGGTGGTTCGTTCTACGGTCGTGAGTACGGCCTTGGCGTGGTCAACCTGCTGTTCTGGCCGCTTTCCATTCTGTGGGATCCGGTCAGTGGCCACAGCGCCGCGGAAACCATCAACTACCACGCCACCAAGCATCACGTCAGCAAGTTGGAAAATGGCGAGCTGGACAAGCTGGAAGACCAGCTGGCACAGAACCAGATCGACATGACCCAGTTCACCCTGCAGAAGCGCAAGATCGAAGCGAAGTACCGCTACAACTGACCGTGCGCTCCGTGCCGGCCCTCAGCCGGCACGGACTCTCACCGCACGCTAGCGGGCGGCAAGCGCCTCACGCGTGACCAGGTCGATGAAGGCGCGCGTCAGCGGTGACTGCTCCTGACGGCGCTTGACCAGCCAGACGGCGGTGGTCGCCTCCTTGTCGAGCACGGTCCGAAATGCCACACCGTCAATGCGGATACGCTGGAACGACGCCGGCAGCACCGAAACCCCCAGCCCCGCAGCGACCAGACCGATGATGGTCAGCGCCTCGTTCGCCTCCTGGGCGATGCGCGGGTTGAAGCCGGCTTGGCGCGCCAGGTTGAGCAACTGGTCGTAGAGTCCGGTGCCGTAGCTGCGCGGAAAGAACACGAAAGGCTCGGCGGCCAACTCGGCCAGCCAGATCCCCTCCTCTCTATCGCTCGCCAACGGGTGCCCGGCGTGCATCAGCGCCACCAGGGGTTCGCTGAACAGCTCCGTGGTCTGCAGGCCGGCCGGCAGCGCGAACGGGCGGATCATACCGACCTGCAGCGTCTCGTCCTGCACCGCGTCCACCACCTGCTTGCTGGTCATCTCCTGCAGCGCCAGGTGCACGGCCGGAAAGGCTTCGCGGAAGGCCAGAATCGCCCGCGGCAGAATCGAGGTGAACGGCGCCGAGGAGGTGAAACCGATCTGCAGCTCGCCGATCTCACCCTGATTGGCGCGGCGCGCCACATCCACCGCCTTGTCGACCTGCGCCAGCGTGCGGCGGGTTTCCTCGAGGAACAGCCGGCCGGCGTCGGTCAGCGAAACCCGGCGGTTGGTGCGATCGAACAGACGCACCCCCAGCTCGGCTTCCAGCGCCTGGATCTGCTGGCTCAGCGGCGGCTGGGAAATGCGTAGTAACTCGGCTGCACGGCCGAAGTGCAGCTCCTCGGCCACAGCGACGAAATACCGCAGGTGGCGTAGCTCCATGACAACCCCATTGATTCGCCAGTCATATTGATTGGGTCGAATAATATATTGGAAACATTAAATAAAGCTCCCTATCGTTCTCTTCATCAGCCTGCTACCCCGACGCCCGAATGTCGAGCGGGTGAACGACAGCGAGAATCGGCGATGAACAGTTTCCAGAGCGCGACCGGCGAGTCGGCTCAATCCCACGCGCAGCCCTCCACCGATGCCGTGGCCCACGACGCCTTCACCGAAAAGGGCACGCCACGCTTCACCCGCACCGTGCTGGCGCTGTTCGCTGGCGGCTTCGCGACCTTCGCCCTGCTCTACTGCGTGCAACCGTTGATGCCCATGCTGTCGCAGGCGTTCGCCATCAACGCGGCGCAAAGCAGCCTGGTGCTGTCATCCTCGACCATCACCCTGGCGATCGGCCTACTGATCACCGGGCCCATCTCCGATGCCATCGGCCGCAAACCGGTGATGGTCACCGCGTTGCTGGCCGCCGCCCTGTTCACCCTGCTCAGTGCCGTGATGCCCGGCTGGCACGGCGTGCTGTTGATGCGTGCCCTCGTCGGGCTGGCACTGAGCGGGCTGGCGGCGGTGGCGATGACCTATCTGAGCGAGGAGATTGATCCACGGCACCTCGGCCTGGCGATGGGCCTGTATATCGGCGGCAATGCGATCGGCGGCATGAGCGGCCGGCTGATCAGCGGCGTGCTGGTCGATTACCTGCCGTGGCAGAGCGTGCTGGCGGTGATGGGCGGGCTGGCGCTGCTGGCCGCGCTGCTGTTCTGGCGCTTTCTGCCCGACTCGCGGCACTTCCGCGCGCGCCCGTTGCGCCCGCGCGGGCTGGTGCAGGGCTACACCATGCACTTTCGCGACGCTGGCCTGCCGTGGCTGTTCCTGCAGGCGTTCCTGCTGATGGGCAGTTTCGTCACGCTGTTCAACTACATCGGCTACCGGTTGATCGCCGCGCCGTTCGAACTCAGTCAAACGCTGGTCGGCCTGCTGGCGGTGGTCTACCTGTCGGGCATCTACAGCTCGGCGCAGGCCGGTGCGCTGGCCGACCGGATCGGCCGGCGCAAGGTGCTCTGGGCGATGATCGTGCTGATGCTGGGCGGGCTGGGGCTGACGCTGTTCGATGTGCTGGCAACGATCCTGCCGGGCATGCTGCTGTTCACCTTCGGCTTCTTCGGCGCGCATTCGGTGGCCAGCAGCTGGATCGGCCGTCGCGCCACTCAGGCGCGGGGCCAGGCGTCGTCGCTGTACCTGTTCGGCTATTACCTGGGCTCGAGCATCGCCGGAACGCTGGGCGGGCTGTTCTGGCATGCCGGCGGCTGGACCGGCGTAGGCCTGTTCATCGCCGCCCTGCTGCTGGTCTCGCTGCTGGTGGCGCTGCATTTGGCACACCTGCCGGCCACGCCGGAGAACCGCGCACGCGGATAGCAAAACGCCCCGCATGAGCGGGGCGTTTCGTCCAGCGCGACGCGCTTAGCGGTGGTACTGCGCCGACAGCTCGTGCACGGCCTCGATGAACGCGCCGGCATGCGCCGGATCGACTTCCGGGGTGATGCCGTGACCGAGGTTGAAGACGTGGCCGTTGCCGTGGCCGAAGCTGGCGAGGATGCGGCCAACCTCGGCACGAATCGCCTCCGGCTTGGCATACAGCACGCTGGGGTCCATGTTGCCCTGCAGCGCGACCTTGTCACCAACCCGCGCACGCGCGCTGCCGATATCGCAGGTCCAGTCCAGGCCGAGCGCCTCAGCACCAGCATCCGCCATCGACTCCAGCCACAGTCCGCCGCCCTTGGTGAACAGGATCACCGGCACGCGGCGGCCGTCGTGCTCGCGGATCAGTCCGTCGACGATCTTCTGCATGTAGGCCAGGGAGAATTCCTGGTACGCCGCTGCCGACAGGCTGCCGCCCCAGGAGTCGAAGATCTGCACGGCCTGCGCCCCGGCAAGGATTTGGCCGTTGAGGTAGGCCGTGACCGATTGCGCCAGCTTGTCGAGCAGTGCGTGCATCGCTGCCGGATCGCTGTAGAGCATCGCCTTCGATTTGCGGAAATCCTTCGAAGAGCCACCCTCGACCATGTAGGTCGCCAGGGTCCAGGGGCTGCCGGAGAAGCCGATCAGCGGCACGCGGCCGTTGAGTTCGCGGCGGATGGTGCGCACGGCGTCCATCACGTAACCCAGATCCTTTTCCGGATCGGGGATCGGCAGCGCGTCGATGTCGGCGGCGCTGCTGACTACCTTCTTGAAGCGCGGCCCTTCGCCGGCCTCGAAGTACAGCCCAAGGCCCATCGCATCCGGCACGGTGAGGATGTCGGAGAACAGGATGGCCGCATCCAGCGGATAGCGATCCAGTGGCTGCAGGGTCACCTCGCAGGCCAGCTCCGGATTCATGCACAAGCTCATGAAGTCGCCGGCCTTGGCGCGACTGGCGCGATATTCCGGCAGGTAACGGCCGGCCTGGCGCATCATCCACACCGGGGTGACGTCGACAGGCTGCTTGAGCAGGGCACGAAGGAAGCGATCGTTCTTCAAGGTGGTCATGGCGGGGTCCCAGCAAAAAAGTGCCGTGCATTGTCGCAAAGCGGAAAACAAAAGGCACGGCGAGTGCCGTGCCTTTTCCGTGGGCTTGATTCATGTCAGGCGCGGCGCGCCCGGCACAGGCTCAGACGCCGAGGTAATCCATGATCCCTTCGGCGGCTTGCCGGCCTTCGTAGATCGCCGTCACCACCAGGTCGGAACCGCGCACCATGTCGCCACCGGCGAAGATCTTCGGGTTGGCGGTCTGGTGCTTGAATTCGCCCTGCGCCGGCGCCACCACGCGGCCCTGGTTGTCGAGCTGAACACCCTGCGCCTCGAACCACGGCGCCGGACTCGGGCGAAAGCCGAAGGCGATGACCACCGCATCGGCCGGCAGCACCTGCTCCGAACCGGGGATCGGCTCCGGGCTGCGACGACCGCGGGCATCCGGCGCGCCGAGACGGGTCTCGACCACCTTGACACCTTCGACCCGGTCCTCGCCGACGATGGCGATGGGTTGGCGGTTGAAGAGGAACTTCACGCCCTCCTCCTTGGCATTCTTCACTTCACGACGCGAACCCGGCATGTTCGCCGCATCGCGGCGGTAGGCACAGGTCACGCTCTTGGCACCCTGGCGAATAGAGGTGCGGTTGCAGTCCATCGCGGTGTCGCCGCCGCCGAGCACCACCACTTTCTTGCCCTTCATGTCGATGAAGTCGTCGGCGGACTTCTCGAAACCGAGGTTGCGGTTGACGTTGGCGATGAGGAAATCCAGCGCGTCGTGCACGCCGGGCAGATCCTCGCCGGGAAAACCGCCCTTCATGTACGTGTAGGTGCCCATGCCCATGAACACCGCATCGTATTCGTCGAGCAGCTGCTCGATGCTGACGTCCTTGCCCACGTCGGTATTCAGGCGAAACTCGACGCCCATGCCGCTGAAGATCTCGCGGCGGCGACTGAGCACGGTCTTCTCCAGCTTGAACTCGGGGATGCCGAACGTCAGCAGGCCGCCGATTTCCGGATTACGGTCGAACACCACCGGCGCCACGCCGTTGCGTACCAGCACATCGGCGCAGCCCAAACCGGCCGGTCCGGCACCGATGATGGCGACGCGCTTGCCGGTCGGCTTGACCTTGGACAGGTCCGGCCGCCAGCCCATCGCGAAGGCGGTATCGGCGATGTACTTCTCCACCGAGCCGATGGTGACCGCGCCGAACCCGTCGTTCAGGGTGCAGGCGCCTTCGCACAGGCGGTCCTGTGGGCACACGCGGCCGCAGACTTCCGGCAGGGTATTGGTCTGATGCGCCAGCTCGGCGGCAGCGAGGATGTTGCCCTCCGACACCAGCTTCAACCAGTTGGGAATGTAGTTGTGGACCGGGCACTTCCACTCGCAATAGGGATTGCCGCAGCCCAGGCAGCGGTGCGCCTGCTCGCAGGCCTGTTGCGGCTTGAAGGGTTCGTAGATCTCGACGAACTCCTTCTTGCGCTGGCGCAGCAGTTTCTTCTTCGGATCCTTGCGCCCGACCTCGATGAACTGGAAGTCGTTATTCAGACGTTCAGTCATTTCAAAACCTCTCAACAGCAGCGGCCAGCCTCAGGCTGCAAACCGCATGACGATCACGGAGCCGCGCCTCACGCCGCTCGGGTCGTGAGGCTCGCGGCCTGAAGCTGCTTGTTATTGCGGGTTGGCCCGAGTGCTCGACAGCAGCGAGGCCAGGTTGGCCGCCTTCGGCTTCACCAGCCAGAAGCGCCGCAGGTAATCGTCGAGATTCTCCAGCAGCTCGGCACCCCACTCGCTCGCGGTTTCCGCGACATACTCGCGCAGCACGCCGTGCAGGTGGCTGCGATAGGCCTCCATCGCTTCGCCGGTGATGCGTTGCAGGTTCACCAGCTCGTTGTTGACCCGGTCGATGAAGCTGTTGTCCATATCCAGCACATAGGCGAAGCCGCCGGTCATGCCGGAACCGAAGTTGTGCCCGGTCTTGCCCAGGACGCAGACGAAGCCACCGGTCATGTACTCGCAGCAGTGATCGCCGGTGCCTTCCACCACGGCATGCGCGCCGGAGTTGCGCACCGCGAAGCGTTCACCGGCCGTACCGGCCGCCAGCAGCTTGCCACCGGTGGCACCATACAGACAGGTGTTGCCGATAATGGCGGAGTCCTGCGAGGCATAGGCGCTGTTCTTGGGCGGGGTGACGATCAGCTTGCCGCCGGTCATGCCCTTGCCCACGTAGTCGTTGGCATCGCCTTCGAGATAGAGGTTCAGGCCGCCGGCGTTCCATACGCCGAAGCTCTGCCCCGCCGTGCCCTTGAAGCGGAAGGTGATCGGCGCCGTGGCCATGCCTTGGTTGCCGTGCAGGCGGGCAATTTCACCGGATACCCGCGCGCCAATCGAGCGATCGCAGTTGCAGATTTCCAGTTCGAAGTCGCCGCCGCTCTTGGCTTCGATCGCACCCTTGGCGAGTCGCACCATCTCCTCGGCCAGAAGGCCCTGATCGAACGGCGGGTTCTTCTCCACCTCGCAGAACTGCGGTTTATCGGCCGGAACATTGCTTCCGCCGAGCAGCGGAGTCAGGTCAAGGTTGCCCTGCTTAGCGGTTTCGCCGGGCAGGATTTCCAGCAGATCGGTACGCCCGATCAGCTCGCCGAGACTGCGCACGCCGAGCTTGGCCAGCCACTCACGAGTTTCCTCGGCAACGAACTGGAAGAAGTTGACCACCATCTCGACGGTGCCGATGAAGTGATCCTTGCGCAGCTGCTCGTTCTGCGTGGCGATGCCGGTGGCGCAGTTGTTCAGGTGGCAGATGCGCAGGTACTTGCAGCCCAGCGCGATCATCGGCGCGGTGCCGAAGCCGAAGCTCTCGGCGCCGAGGATCGCCGCCTTGACCACGTCGAGGCCGGTCTTGAGGCCGCCGTCGGTCTGCACCCGCACCTTCCCGCGCAGGTCGTTGCCGCGCAGGGTCTGGTGGGTTTCAGCCAGACCCAGTTCCCACGGCGAGCCGGCGTAGCGGATCGAGGTCAGCGGCGAGGCGCCGGTACCGCCGTCATAACCGGAGATGGTGATCAGGTCCGCGTAGGCCTTGGCGACGCCGGCGGCGATGGTGCCGACGCCCGGCTCGGCCACCAGCTTGACCGACACCAGCGCGCGAGGGTTGACCTGCTTGAGATCGAAGATCAGCTGTGCCAAGTCCTCGATGGAATAGATGTCGTGGTGCGGCGGCGGCGAGATCAGCGTCACCCCTGGCACGGCATAGCGCAGCCGGGCAATCAGGCCGTTGACCTTGCCCCCGGGCAGTTGCCCGCCCTCGCCAGGCTTGGCGCCCTGGGCCACCTTGATCTGCAGCACCTCGGCGTTGATCAGGTACTCCGGCGTGACGCCGAAGCGACCGGTGGCAACCTGCTTGATCTTCGAGCTGCGCTCGGTGCCGTAGCGTGCCGGATCCTCGCCACCCTCGCCGGAGTTGGAGCGCGCTCCGATGCGGTTCATCGCCGCGGCGATCGCCTCGTGCGCCTCGGGCGATAGGGCGCCCAAGGAGATGCCGGCGGAATCGAAACGCTTGAGAATCGAATCCAGCGGCTCGACTTCCTCCAGCGCCAGCGGCTGCTCCGCCAGCTTGACGCCCAACAGGTCACGCAACATCGATACCGGACGCTTGTCGACCAGCGCGCTGTATTCCTTGAAACGGGCGTAGTCACCCGACTGCACCGCCGCCTGCAGGGCGCCGACCACGTCGGGGTTGTAGGCGTGGTATTCGCCACCGTGGACGAATTTCAGCAGACCACCTTGCTGGATCGCCTTGCGGTTATTCCAGGCCTCGTCCGCGAGTGCCTTCTGCTCGGCCTCGAGATCGACGAAACGCGCGCCCTGGATGCGGCTGGCGACGCCGCGGAAGCTGAGTTCAACCACTTCTTCCGCCAGTCCGATCGCCTCGAACAGCTGCGCCCCGCGATAGGACGCGATGGTGGAGATGCCCATCTTCGAGATGATCTTCAGCAGGCCCTTGGAGATGCCCTTGCGGTAGTGCTTGAACACCTCGTACAGATCGCCGAGTACCTCACCGGTGCGAATCAGGTCGCTGAGCACCTCGTAGGCGAGGAACGGATATACGGCGGTGGCACCGAAGCCGATCAGTACCGCGAAATGGTGCGGATCGCGCGCGGTGGCGGTTTCCACCAGGATGTTGCAATCGCAGCGCAGGCCGGTTTCCACCAGGCGATGGTGCACCGCACCGACCGCCAGCGAGGCGTGCATCGGCAGCTTGCCCGGCGCGATGTGGCGGTCGCTGAGCACCAGCAGAACCTTGCCAGCACGCACCGCTTCCTCGGCCTGCTCGGCCAGGTTGCGCACCGCAGCCTCCAGGCCGAGGCTCTCATCGTAGTTCAGGTCGAGGAAATGGCGCTCGAAACCAGGGCGGTCGAGTTCCATGATGGTCCGCCACTTGGCCGGCGAGATCACCGGCGTGGTCAGGATCGCGCGGTTTGCGTGATCGGCGGTTTCCTCGAAGACGTTGCGCTCGGCCCCCAGGCAGGTTTCCAGCGACATGACGATGGCTTCGCGCAGCGGGTCGATCGGTGGGTTGGTGACCTGCGCGAACTGCTGGCGGAAGTAATCGTAGGGCGAACGCACGCGGTGCGACAGCACGGCCATCGGCGTATCGTCACCCATCGAGCCGACCGCTTCCTGACCTTGCTCGGCCAGCGGACGCAGCACCTGATCACGCTCCTCGAAGGTGACCTGGAACATCTTCATGTACTGCTTGAGCTGGTCGACGTCGTAGACTGCCGAGCCGTGGTCGTTGTCGTCCAGGGTCGACTGGATGCGCAGCGCCGTGCCGCGCAGCCACTTCTTGTAGGGATGCTGGGCTTTCAGGCGGTTGTCGATGTCGCTGGTGTGCAGAATCTGACCGGTGTGAGTATCGACGGCGAGAATCTGGCCCGGACCGACGCGGCCCTTGGCGATGACATCCTCAGGCTGGTAATCCCATACACCAACCTCGGAAGCCAGAGTGATATAACCGTTCTTCGTCGTCACCCAGCGCGCCGGGCGCAGACCGTTTCGGTCCAGCAGGCATACCGCATGGCGTCCGTCGGTCAGCACCACGCCGGCCGGGCCGTCCCACGGCTCCATGTGCATGGAGTTGTATTCGTAGAACGCGCGCAGATCGGCGTCCATCGTTTCGACGTTCTGCCACGCTGGCGGAATGATCATGCGCAGGCTGCGGAACAGGTCCATGCCGCCGGTGACCAGCAACTCGAGCATGTTGTCCATGCTAGAGGAGTCTGAGCCGGTGCGGTTGATCAGCGGCGCCAGGCTTTCCAGATCCGGTAACAGTTCGTTGGCGAACTTGAGTCGCCGCGCCTGCGCCCAGTTGCGGTTGCCGGTGATGGTGTTGATTTCACCGTTGTGCGCGAGATAGCGGAACGGCTGGGCCAGCGGCCAGCGCGGCAGGGTGTTAGTCGAGAAACGCTGGTGGAATACGCAGATCGCGGTCGCCAGGCGCTCGTCGCCGAGATCGGGATAGAACTGCGCCAGATCGGCCGGCATCATCAGGCCTTTATATATGATGTCCTTGTCCGACAGGCTGCAGACATAGAACTCCCGGTCGGCAAGCGCGACCTCCGCCCGGCGGCGGGCGAAGAACAGCTTGATACCGAAATCACGCTCGGACAGGCCGGCGCCCGCCACGTAGATCTGCTCGATGCGCGGCAGACGCTCGAGGGCGAGGCGGCCAAGTACGCTGGTGTCCACCGGCACTTCGCGCCAGCCGACCAGCGTCAGCCCTTGTGCCGCAACTTCTTCGTTGAGGCGCGCGCGCGCGATGTCGGCTTCGCTGGGGTCCTGACTGAGGAAGATCATGCCGACCGCATACTGATCCGGCAGCTCGGTCGCAAAGTGCTCGCGCGCCATGGCACGGAGGAAAGCGTCCGGCTTCTGCATCAGCAAGCCACAGCCGTCACCGGTCTTACCGTCGGCATTGATGCCGCCGCGGTGAGTCATGCAAGTGAGTGACGCAATTGCGGTTTTGAGCAGGTGATGGCTTGCCTCGCCCTGCATGTGGGCAATCAGACCGAAGCCGCAGTTATCCTTGAACTCTTCAGGACGAAACAGACCTGCTCTCATAGGCACTCCACCAGCTAAATGCGTTGTAAATCAACCCCTTACTGACGGAGCACAGGAGAGCCCCGTCATTCACGCGGGCGAAAGGGGGAGCAGTTTACAAAGCAACCGTGGAACGACACAATTTTTTTTTGCAAGCCCCAATTCGGTGCATTGCGCACTTTTTTGGGGCATTTTTGCTTACCTGCGTATCTCCTGCTGGACGCTACCCAAGCTGCGAACCCACGGTTTACTCGACTGCAGTTCTGCCGGTAGCGACTTGATTGCCGCAGTGGCTGCGGTGCGGCTGGCGAAGCTGCCATAGGTCACTACGTAGAGCGGCTTACCCTGGTGCTGCTTGATGAAATAGCGGTAGCTCGCACCATGCTTGGCAATCACCGCCTGCGCACTCTGCTCGCTACGCGTTCCGAGAATCTGCAGCAGATAGTTGCCGCTAGGTTGGCTGGCGTACCAATTTCCTCCAGCCACGTTCGTGGCCGTCTTCGCCCGGGCCGCCGGTTTAGGAGCCGGGGCCGGCACGGGCGTTCTAACTGGAGGCGCCGCTATCGGTGCGGGTGCGGGTGCCGGTGCCGGTGCCGGTGCCGGTGCCGGTGCCATAACAGGCTCGCGTGTCGTCTCGGCCGGTGGCAGTGGCGCCGGATCCATCAGCCGGGGTGAATCGACATCGCTTTGCATGTCGGTCGCCCCATCCTCTTGCTCGCCTCCGGCTGCTGCGGCCAATGGTTCACGAATTACCGGCTGGGCATCCCCTGTCAGCGGCAGCGCCGCCGGCCGATCCGCACCGTCGAACTCGATTGCGGCCTCACCGGTCGCTGGTGATTCAGCCGGTGCGCCGCCCAGCGGAAGCGCCGTGCTGCTCGGTGCCGCCGCATCCCGCTCCCCAGCGCCACGAAACAGCAACGCCAGCCCAACGACGACCAGCACAGCAAGCACTGCCAGCAGGTGTTTTCTCGGAACAGGCAGGGAAAAACCGCCAGCGCGCGAGCGCTTCTTGTTCGCCTGCATACCCTCGATCAGTTCCTCTCGCGCAACCTCGTTAATTGCACCAGGCCATCCGCCGGCCAGCTCATGAACGCGCGTGATTTGCTCCTCGCTCAGGCATTCCAGGCCACTGCCCGCCCCCTCAAGACGCTGAGCAAGGTATTCACGCGTTTCGTCCTCCTCGTAAGGCTGCAGAGCGATGACGTGATAGCGCTCACCCGGTCCGTCGCTGAGCGCCTCCAACCGCCCAACCAGCGCCGGCTCGCCAAACAGAAACACGTGTGGCCGTGCCTCCGGGCTGCCTGCCGCGAAGCGCAGCAGTGTCTCGATTGCCGCACCGGTGAGGCGCTCGGCATCATCGACCAGCAGGTACACCTCCTGGCCGGTGAGTGCCAACTGGACGATCTGCGCCATCACCGCATCGAAATCGCTCCGCTGCAAGTTCAGCGCCTGAGCCACCTGCTGCAGTATCGCGGCCGCATCTGCGGTTTCCTGCGGCGTAATCACCACGCTTTGCACGGATTGCTTGTTGCTGCTGGCGACCAGCGCCTGGCGCAGCAGCGTCTTGCCGCTCCCTTGCGGGCCGGTCACCACCAATAGCAGCTGACTGTATCGTGCCAGGTGATGCAGCTGCCCCAGCACAGGCTTGCGCTGAGCGGGAAAGAATTTGAAACCCGGGACACGGGCGGCAAAAGGATCATGACTGAACCCGTAATGATTCAGAAACGAGTCGTCCGCAGACAAACTGGTCATGGAAATTTCTTACGCTCCTAAATGTTGCGTCAGCGCCCCATAGTCGACGCGCAACGTGTCTTCCAGCGCCTTCCGGGGAAAATCGCCAGTCACGACGGCCTCACCGAGCTTCTTGAGCAGCACTAGCCGCAACTTGCCGTCGAGAACCTTCTTGTCGACCGCCATGTGCCGCAGGAAGTCCGACGTCTCCATATCCTGCGGCGGTACGACCGGCAAACCCGCGCGCACCAAGAGGCGGATCGCACGGTCACGCTCAGCAGTTTCGATCCAGCCCAGCTGGCGCGACATCTCCAGCGCCATCACCGTGCCTGCCGACACTGCCTCACCATGCAGCCAGGCACCATAGCCCTGATGTGTCTCGATGGCATGTCCAAAGGTATGCCCCAGATTCAGAATGGCACGGACTCCCGACTCCCTCTCGTCCGCCCCCACTACGCGCGCCTTGGCGGCACAGGAACGGTAGATGGCCTCGCTCAACACCTGCGGGTCCAGCGCGCGCAGGCCTTCGATATGAGCCTCCAACCACCCTAGGAAAGGCGCATCGCAGATCAGGCCATACTTGATCACTTCCGCGAGTCCGGCTGATAGCTCACGAGCCGGCAATGTGCCTAGCGTAGTCGTATCGATGATCACCGCGCGTGGTTGGTAGAACGCACCGATCATGTTCTTGCCCAGCGGATGATTGATCCCGGTCTTGCCGCCGACCGAAGAGTCAACCTGCGACAACAAGGTCGTCGGCACCTGGATGAAGTCGACGCCCCGCTGATAGCTGGCCGCAGCATAGCCGGCCATATCGCCGATCACACCGCCGCCCAGCGCGACGATCGTGGTACCGCGGTCATGTCGCGCGCCGAGCAGGCCATCGAAGATCAGCTGCAACGTCTGCCAATTCTTGTGGGCTTCGCCATCAGGAAGAATGATCGGCGTGACCGAGAAAGCACTCAACGAACGCGCCAGTCGATCCAGATACAGCGGCGCAACGGTCTCGTTGGTGACGATCGCCACCTGCTTGCCGCGGATTCGAGCGGATAGCAAATCGGCGCGGTCCAGTAGTTGCTCGCCAATTTCTATCGGATAACTGCGCTCGCCGAGATCGACCTGAAGTGTCTGCATGAGGCCTCCAAAAAAGGAGGCTAGGATAGCGCAGTTCCGCCACGGCTTTCACGGTGCCGGAGTGCGTGAAGCCGATCGAGAATTTCCATCACCACCAGTCGCGGCGGACGCTCATCGGTTTCCACCACGATGTCAGCGATCTCTCGATAAAGCGGATCGCGAACGGCCATGAGAGTCTCCAACACAGCCCGTGGATCTGCGGCCTGCAGGAGCGGACGATTACGATCCCTGGAAGTTCGCTCCAGCTGCTGCTCCACGGACGTGCACAGATAAACGACCTGTCCACCGGAGCGCAATGCGCGACGATTGTCCTCCCGCAACACAGCGCCCCCACCCGTAGCCAGCACTACTCCGTTCAACATGCAAAGGTCGGCAATGGCGGCGTGCTCGCGCTCACGGAAGCCGCCTTCACCTTCCACATCGAAAATCAGGGGGATACTGGCGCCAGTGCGCTGCTCGATCTCCTTGTCCGAGTCCTTGAACGGCAAGCGCAACTCTTTGGCAAGCAAACGCCCGATGGTGCTCTTGCCAGCTCCCATCGGGCCTACGAGGATCAGATTCTGCATTCACTGGTTAGCGGCTGGCTTGGATCGCCTGATTATTCATGATCCGTGGCGTGATGAATACCAGCAGTTCGGACTTCCGATCTTGAACCAGATCGCGGCGGAACACTCGACCAATGAACGGTAGATCACCGAGGAACGGAACCTTGTCTACCGACTTGCTCTGCGTGTTGGAGAAAACGCCGCCAATCACGATGGTTTCACCATCGCTGACCAGCACCTTGGCGTTCACTTCATTCTTGCGAATTGCTGGGATACCGCCGGTACTCGCCGCTTGCGAGAAGTCTGGCTCATCCTTGGTTACCTTGACTTCCATGATGATGCGATTATCCGGAGTGATCTGCGGCGTCACCTCCAGTGAAAGCGCAGCTTCCTTGAAAGACGTGCTGGTCGCGCCGCTGGAGCTGGCCTCCTGATAGGGAACCTCTGAACCTTTCAGGATCTTGGCCGTTTCCTTGTCTGCCGTAACAACCTTCGGCTGCGAGACGACCTCACCATTACCAGTCTTTTCCATAGCGGACAACTGCAGATCAAGAATCGCGTTGTCAGTAATGAACCCCAAGCCGATACCCGACGTTGCGCCAACAGCCCCCATATCAACAAACGGGCTGTTCATTGGCACTTCCGGGATACCAGGGAAACGCCCGACCTGCCGGGACGGCACATAACCATCATCGCCAGGCTTGCCGCTCGCATCCGGATCATCAGCTACACCCAGCTGCCCATTCTTGCCCCAGGCGTTCCACTTGTCGCCCGCCCAGAGGTTGCCCCCCCAACGCACACCCAGGCTCTTGTCATAGTCGACGTTGGCTTCGACGATACGCGCCTCGATCATCACCTGGCGTACCGGAATATCCAGTTGCGCGACGATGCGGCGCAGCTCGTCGAGTCGCTCCTGCGTCTGGTAGGCAATAATGTTGTTGGTGCGATCATCGACTGCGATGGACCCGCGATCTTCGCTCGCGCCGTCCTTGTCAGTTACAGACTGGAACAGTCGGGCGATATCGGCAGCCTTGGCGTAATTAACCTGGACCACTTCTCGGCGCAGCGGCGCGAGATCCGCGATCTGCCGCTGCGACTCAAGTTCTTGGCGCTCGCGCGCTGCAATCTCATCAGCCGGCGCGACCAGCAGCACATTGCCAACCTGCCGCTTGTCCAGCCCCTTGGTTTTGAGGACCAGATCAAGAGCCTGGTCCCACGGCACATTCTGCAACCGTAGCGTGATGTTGCCCTGCACCGTATCGCTGGCGACCAAATTGAGATCGGTAAAGTCTGCAATCAACTGCAGTACCGAGCGGACATCAATGTCCTGGAAGTTGAGCGACAATTTCTCGCCCGAATAGGCAAAGCGCTCTGCCTTGCGTTTCTGCGCCTCATCTTCGGTCAGCGGTTTGATGCTGATCGTCAGCTTGTCATCGGTCTGATAGGCCAGATAGTCGTAGCGACCTGTAGGTTCAATGGCGATAGCTGCACCACCACCCTGTGTAGTCGCATCGACGAACTTCACTGGAGTAGCGAAATCCTGCACATCCAGACGAACCCGCAAAGCCTCAGGCAACTGAGTTTTGGCAAACGAAACGTGGATCTTCCCGCTCTGCTCTTCGATATTCGAACTGATCGAAGGATCGGAAAGCGTGATGATTACATTACCGGCGCCATCTTCGCCGCGCCTAAAATCGATGTTGTTGATTGCCTTGCTCGTTAGCAGTGGCTTAGCAGGCGCTGGCGTAGCTACCGGGCCAGCCACGGCGGAATTGGATACGGCAACCGGCGCCGAGGATTCGCCGAGCACAACGAACAGGTTGCTGCCCTCGATGCGCGTCGAGTAGGGCACCAGGGTCGTCAGGTTGACGATCAGACGGGTACGCCCTTGCGCCTCAACAACCGTAACGCTGCGAGCATTACCTACTCCCAACTCACGATTCTTCACACCCAGCTTGTTGGACACGCCGGGCAAATCCAGCGCAATGCGCGCCGGCTGCTCGAGCGTATAGCCATGTGGCTTATTCACCGGCTCGTCGAACGCCAGCTTGAGTTCGACACGATCACCGGGCAGCGCTGCAACATCCAACGCGTTGAGGTTGGCAGCCAGCAGAGCCGGGGCGGCCAGGAGCGCCAACAATGCGACACCAAGACGCGAGACGGTGCTATTCATAGAGTTCTTCCGTTGTGCAGACCGGTACAGGTTTTCCATTCTTGTTGCCCCGCGCTCAGGTGCGCTCTTTCAAATTCAAACTGCGCGGGCGCTCTAGCCACCCACCCTCGCCATCCGGAACTATCTCCAGCACCTCGATCTCCGCATCAGTGATATCGACGATGCGACCGTGGTTTCGTCCCAAGTAATCACCGACCTTGACGCGATGAACGCCATCCCCCCCTTTGACCAAGGCGAATCGGCCGTCACCGTTAGCCAATGTTCCAACCATGACGAAATTTTCAATATTGAAACCTTCGAGGAACTGCTTGATCCGGGTCTCGTCCGGACGAATATCCTTGGACCCCTTTTCTCGCTGCGCCAGGTCTATTTTCACCGGCGGCTGGAATGGATGACGCAGGGCGGCTGCGCTATAGGTGAAGGCCTCGTATGGAACAAATGCTGGAAGAGGCTCGATCGAGCCTTTCGGTCGGGCTCGCACCTCATCGAGATACTGCTGCAAATCGGAAAAATCGGATCCGTCGCCACAACCTGTCAGCGCTAGCAGACCCAAGCCCAATACGGCGAAACGGGCTTTTTTCATTTTTGCAGCCCCTTGTCGTTATAGCGATAAGTCTTGGCCAAAATACTCATGCGCAACTTGTTGGAGGTATCCGCTTTTTCGGTCTTGATCTCAAAATCATGCAACGTGACGATACGTGGCAAGCTTGCAACGCCGCTCACAAACGTCGCCAAATCGTGATAGCCACCCACCACTTTTATTTGTATGGGGAGTTCTATATAGAATTGCTGAACAACTTCCGGCTGTAGCTTTATCTCCTCGAACTCCAGCCCACTTCCCAACCCGGTGCGAGTTATATCCTCAAGTAAACCGGGAACTTCCGTATCGCTAGGCAGTTGACGCAACAGTGCACCAAAAGAAGTTTCCATTTCAGCCATTTGCTCTCGGTAGGCTTCCAGATTCGCCGCCTGGAACGCCTTCGTCGAGAACTGCTGCTTCAGCGTTTCCTCCTGAGCCTGCTGCTGCTCAAGACTCGCCTGCAGGTCCTTCAAATGAAAGTAGTAACCCAACGCAAGTACGACCGACAGCAGAAGTACCGAGGCAATGACCTTAACAGGCCCGGGCCAGGAGCCGAGGTTGTTGAGATCCAGTTCTGCCAGATCGACCTTGCGCAGACTTTCCAGCGAATCGGCCAGACTCATGGCTTGCCTCCTTCCATGGCGACGCCAGGCTGCGTCTGTTGCACCGTAAGCTGGAACACGTTTTCCTGATCCACCGCGCCTGCGGTGACCGCCTTGACCTCCGTGAGGTTCGGCGCATCAAGCCAATCTGACCCATCGAGGTTGCGCATCAGGTTGGAAACCCGATTATTCGATTCGGCGGCGCCGACGATGGCGATGTTCTTCCCGGTCATCTTCAAGCCGGTGAAATAGACGCCATCGGGCAAGGTGCGCACCAACTGATCGAACACACGACCGATAACCGGTCGATTGCCTTGTAGATCCTGAATGATCTTCATGCGCTCCAGAAGCTGCTGGCGCCGCTCTTTCAGCTCTCGGATCTCCTTGATACGCGCATCGAGCACAGCAATCTCCTTGCGCACGAAGTCGTTACGCGCGTTCTGATACTCGATAGCACCTTGAAAATAACGATCACCGAGGAAGACAAGTCCACCCGCGAGCAGAAGTACACCGGCCAACGTCGCCAGGAAGCGCTGCTTACGCTCCTCGCGCAGCTGCTCGCGCCAGGGAAGCAGGTTGATCCGTGCCATCAGTCGAAACTCCTCATCGCCAAGCCACACGCAATCATCAGCGCCGGTGCATCACTGGCCAGCGCTCCTGCGTTGACCTTGTTACTCAGCGACATATCGGCAAAGGGATTGGCGACTAGAGTCTGAGTACCGATCTTCTGCTGGATCAGACGATCGAGTCCTGGCAGCGACGCCGTACCGCCGGCCAGCAAAATGTAATCCACATCATGGAATTGGCCGGCGGCGAAAAAGAACTGCAGCGAACGCGAGACCTGTTGCACCACCGCCTCCTTGAACGGCTGCAACACCTCGCTGTCGTAGTCATCTGGAAGACCACCCTGTTTCTTGGCCAAACCAGCTTCCTCAACGGACAAACCATAACGCCGCTGAATCTCTTCGGTCAGCTGACGGCCGCCGAATAGCTGCTCGCGCGTATAGATGGTGCGTCCGTTGTGCAACACGCTTAGAGTTGTCATGGTGGCACCGATATCAACGACAGCCACTGTCAGCTCGCCCTGCGCACCTGCCAACATCGGAGCAAGCAGGCCGTAGGAGCGCTCCAGCGCATAGGCCTCGACATCCACCACCTTCGCAGTTAGGCCCGCCAGCGCAAGGGCGGCCTCGCGGATCTCGACGTTTTCTTTGCGACAGGCTGCCAACAGCACTTCTACACGTCCGGGCGAACGCGCGGCAGGACCCTGTACCTCGAAGTCGATGGCTACCTCTTCAAGGGGGTAAGGGATGTACTGATCCGCCTCGATCTTGAGCTGATTTTCCAACTCATCGTCCGAGAGGCCGGACTCCATCTCGATGCTCTTGGTAATGACCGCCGAGCCAGACACGGCAACCGCCGCCTGCTTGACGCTTACCTTGGCCCTGGCGACAACACGCTGCAGCGCCTGACCGACACCCTCGAGCTCGACGATATTCTTCTCGACGACGGCATTCGGCGGTAATGGCTCAACGGCGTAAGCCTCCACCCGATAGCGATTACCCGAGCGGCTCAATTCGAGGAGCTTGACGGATGTCGAACTAATATCGATCCCAAGTAGCGTGTTCGCTTTCTTCGTGAAGAGCCCTAGCACGACCAATTTCCTATTTTATCCGCGACTTACGGATTAATTATGGTTATCCACATTAGATTACAGCCTTGACAGAAGCGCAAATGGCTAGCCGACAAAAAAACCGCTTATAATGTGACCGGTTTTTCCCTTTCAGCATCGCCTGCGGCGCCCTCCTATATTCTGGATTTCAAGAACCCCGATGCGCTTTCTGAAGTTTCTCTTCTGGTCTTGCCTTGCACTTTTTTGCGCATTTGCGCTCAGCCTCAGCGGTGCTTTTCTCTATCTGAGTCCGAACCTGCCGTCCGTGGATTCGCTACGCAGCATCCAGCTGCAGATCCCGCTGCGGGTCTACAGCGCCGATGACAAGCTCATTGCGGAGTTCGGGGAAATGCGTCGTTCTCCTGTTCGCTTCGAGGAGATTCCCAGCGACTTCATCCAGGCGCTGCTGGCCGCCGAAGACGACAATTTCGCAAATCATTATGGCGTCGACGTCACCGGGCTGCTGCGCGCTGCCGCGCAATTATTGAAGAGCGGCCACATTCAGACCGGCGGCAGCACTATCACCATGCAGGTCGCCAAGAACTTCTTCCTGACTAGCGAGCGCAGCTTTTCCCGCAAGATCAATGAAATTCTGCTGGCCCTGCAGATCGAGCGCGAGCTCACCAAGAACGAAATTCTCGAGCTCTACGTGAACAAGATCTACCTGGGTCATCGAGCCTACGGTATCGAGGCGGCGGCGCAGGTCTATTACGGTAAATCGATCGGCGAGCTGACCCTCGCTCAGAAGGCGATGATTGCCGGCCTACCCAAAGCCCCCTCGGCGTTCAATCCACTGGTCAATCCCGCTCGCAGCAAGGAGCGCCGCGACTGGATTCTGGGTCGCATGTATCGATTGGGCTCGATCGATGAGGCCAGCTACCAGCAAGCCATCGCTGAGCCCGAAACCGCACGCTACCATGGCGCTGCGCCGGAGCTGGATGCAGCCTACATCGCCGAAATGGCACGCGCGGAGATGGTCGGCCGCTTCGGCAGTGCAGCCTATACCGATGGCTTTCGCGTCTACACCACCGTCAGCAGTGAGCGGCAACAGGCCGCCAATCGGGCGTTGTTTGAAGGCCTGATCGAATACGACCAACGCCACGGGTACCGGGGTCCCGAGGCTCGCCTGGGTGACAAGACACCAGCTGTCTGGCTTGAAGAACTGGCGCAGCATCGCGCACTTTCCGGCCTGCTCCCGGCAATCGTCAGCCAGGTCGGCGGCGAAGGGATCAAGGTGCTGTTGCGTGACGGCAGCGAACACGCGGTGAGCTGGGAGAGCATGAAATGGGCCCGGCCGTTTCTGGCCACCAACAGCCTTGGTCCTCGCCCCCAGCGACCTGCCGATGTCGTGGCGCGTGGCGACCTGATCCGCATCCGTCTCGATGGCGAGAGTGCCACCTTTAGCCAGGTTCCAGTCGCACAGGCAGCGCTGGTATCGCTGGATCCCGTCGACGGCTCCATCGAAGCATTGGCCGGTGGTTTTTCGTTCGGTCAAAGCAAATATAACCGTGCGATCCAGGCCAAACGCCAGCCGGGCTCGAGCTTCAAACCCTTCGTCTACAGCGCCGCGCTCGACGCGGGCTACACCGCCGCCACGCTCGTTAACGACTCGCCAATCGTCTTCGTGGAAGAAGGGATGGATCGCATCTGGCGACCGAAGAACGACAACAACACCTTCCTCGGTCCTATCCGCATGCGCGAGGCGCTATATAAGTCGCGTAACCTCGTTTCGATCCGGCTACTGCAAAGCATTGGCATCGATTACACCATCGACTACATCAGCCGTTTCGGCTTCCAAGCGCAGGATCTGCCACGCAACCTTTCGCTGGCGCTGGGCACCGCGACGCTCACACCGATGGAGATCGCTACCGGCTGGACCGTGTTCGCCAACGGGGGCTACAAGATCGAGCCCTATCTCATCGAGCGCGTCGAGGATCGCGAAGGCCAGCAGGTCTTCGCCGCCAACCCCACCCGTGTTCCGGATGCGCCGAACGCGGCCACCGTCAGTACGGACCAAGTCGCACCTGCGGAGGCGGACACGCCCCCCCGCACTGCCGAGCAGATCATCGATGAACGAACCGCCTATATCATGACCAGCATGTTGCAGGACGTGATCACTCGCGGTACCGGCCGGCGCGCGCTGGCGCTCGGCCGCCACGACTTAGCCGGTAAGACCGGCACCACCAACGATTCGATCGATAGCTGGTTCTCGGGCTACAACGCGGATCTGGTGACGACGGTCTGGGCCGGCTTCGATCAGCCACAGAGCCTAGGCCGGCACGAGTACGGCGGCACCGTGGCATTGCCCATCTGGATGAAGTACATGGGAACCGTGCTCAAAGATCTTCCAGAACATTTGCCAGCCGAGCCCGCCGGGCTGCTGACACTACGGGTCGATCCGCAGAGCGGCCGTGCAGCAACACCGTCGACGCCGAATGCATATTTCGAGCTATTCAAAAGCGAAGACTCGCCCCCCTCGATGAGCGAACTCGAGCCCGGCGCGCCGGTGCCTGGCAGCCCTTTGCCAGCCAGCGAAGCGGCGCCGATCGACCTGTTCTAGAACCCCTTCGACCCCAAACAAAAAAGCCCCGCAGAATCTGCGGGGCTTTTTCATTCAGGTCGGGATCAGCCGTTGAATACGTCGTTGACCGACTTGAGCGGGTAGTTCGACGGATAGGGCAACGTCGCCACGCCGCTGTCGATTGCCGCCTTGGCAACCGCGTCCGATACCAGCGTGATCAGACGCGGGTCCATCGGTTTCGGAATGATGTACTCGCGACCGAACTGCAGGTCGGACACGCCATAGGCAGCCGCGACTTCCGCCGGCACCGGCAGCTTCGCCAGATCACGCAGGGCGAGCGCCGCAGCGATCTTCATTTCCTCGTTGATGCGGGTCGCCCGCACGTCCAGCGCACCGCGGAAGATGAACGGGAAGCCAAGCACGTTGTTAACCTGATTCGGGTAGTCCGAACGACCGGTGGCCATAATGACGTCGGAACGGGTGGCGTGCGCCAGCTCGGGACTGATCTCCGGATCCGGATTGGAGCAGGCGAAAACGATCGGATCGGCCGCCATGCGCTTGAGACCCTCGGCACTCAGCAGATTGGCCCCGGACAGGCCGACGAACACATCGGCGCCGTCCAGCGCATCGTCCAGCGTGCGCTTGTCGGTTTCGTGGGCAAAGATCGCCTTGTACTGGTTGAGATCGTCGCGACCGGCATGAATCACGCCCTTGCGGTCGACCATGAAGATGTTCTCGATCTTCGCGCCGATGCTGACCAGCAGCTTCATGCAGGACGTCGCGGCAGCGCCGGCACCGAGGCAAACAATTTTTGCCTCTTCGATGGTCTTGCCAGCGATCTCCAACGCGTTGAGCATGCCCGCCGCGGTCACGATGGCCGTGCCGTGCTGATCGTCATGGAAGACTGGAATATCGCACTGCTCGATAAGCGCGCGCTCGATCTCGAAGCACTCGGGCGCTTTGATGTCTTCCAGGTTAATACCACCGAAGGTGATCGAGATGCGCTTGACAGTGTCGATGAAGGCCTGCGGGCTTTCGGCGTCCACCTCGATGTCGAACACATCGACGCCGGCGAAGCGCTTGAACAGCACACCCTTGCCCTCCATCACCGGCTTGGAGGCCAGCGGGCCGAGGTTGCCCAGACCGAGAATCGCGGTACCGTCGGAGATCACAGCGACCAGATTGCCCTTGCCGGTATAGCGGTAGGCCAGCTCGGGATCACGAGCGATTTCTCGTACGGGAGCGGCAACACCTGGACTGTAGGCCAGCGACAGATCGCGGGCGGTGGCGGTAGGCTTGGTCAGCTCGACACTCAGTTTTCCCGGACGCGGCTGGGAATGGTAGTCGAGAGCGGCGGTTTTCAGGTCAGTCATTGGCATTTCCGCTTGTTTTTACTGGGACAGACAGGCGGTCGAGCATACGCCAAGAGCGCGCGCCGTCACAAGCGAGCCAAGAGGAGAGTGTCAAGCGCTGATGACTGCGACTTTTAGGGAATAAATGCCAGGCTAAACGGCGTTTTCTCACGGACGAACGACAAGCGCCGCCGGATGAGACAGCCGCATCAGCCAGCGCGCCTGATCGCGTCGCGTCCGCGAGCCACGATCGACCACCCAGCCGCGCGCCTCGATTCGCGCACCTCGCAGCGACGCCTGCACCGCAGCGAACGCTGCGACATCGCGTAGCGGCACGTGCAGCACCAGCGGTCCGTCAAGCTCGATCCACAGCCCCCCGCGGTTGCGCTCGACGCGCTCGACCCGCCCTTCGACCAGAGCGAAGCCGCCGGCGCGAATTTCCCGCGCCTGGCGCAGCAGCGGTCGCTTCCAGAGACCTCGATGCTGTTGGCGCGCCTGCGCCTCGGCAGTACGATGGCAGTCGACCAGTTCGGTATTGGGCGCCACCGCGACGAAGAAGCCGAGCCCCTGCGCCAGCAATGCTGCCTCCAAGTTGTTTCCCTGCGCATCGTAAGCATGCGCCAGCACGCGACCGTAGCGATCGCGCGCTTCGCCCCCCATGCGCAGACCGAGCCGACCGTCACTGGCCTTCACCAGTTGCTGCAGATGGCTACGCGCCGCGTCTGCCAGCGGCTCGGCGGCACGTCCCTTACGTCCCAGCTCCGGCGTGTTAAGGCCAATCAGGCGGACGCTGCGGCCGTCGGTCAGGCGCAGGGTATCGCCATCGATGACCTGCGCTACCGCGAACTGAGGCAGGCGCTCCGGTGCCGGACAGAAGGCCTGCACCGACAAGCTGCAGGTGACGGAAACGAAAAAGGCGCCCACCAGGGACGCCTTTTTCATGTACTCGGAGAACTGCATAAGTTCTCGATACGCCAGCTTACTTGGCGCCGAACACACCGAAACGCTGCTTGAAGCGATCGATACGGCCGCCGGTATCCAGTACCTTCTGCTTGCCGGTGTAGAACGGGTGGCATTCGGAGCACACGTCGATGTTCAGGTTCTTGCCCAGCGTGGAGCGAGTCTTGATGACGTTGCCGCAGCTGCAGGTGGCGTCGATTTCGACGTAGTTCGGATGGATATCGGCTTTCATGATGAATCCTCTGGATTGCGTGCCGCCACCCGACCCTATGCCGAGTACCGCACGAATTAGGGCGCGAATGATACCAGAGCATTCGGGTGATGCAAGCGCGGGCCGTGGCCGCCAAAGCAGCAGCGCGCGCGGCGATCGTTTACCATCGGCGCCCGCTCTCCAGGGATTGCCGCGTGCCCACGACCATCCTTCGCCTGGCCCTACCCTCGCCGCTGCGCCGCCTGTTCGACTATCTGCCGCCGGCCGGCTGCGCAATCGCCGCGCTGCAACCGGGGGTGCGCCTGCGCGTGCCCTTCGGCCGGCGCGAGGTGGTGGGCGTACTGGTCGAGCTGTCCGACCACAGTGAAGTGCCGGAGGCGAAGCTCAAGCCGGCACTCGAACTGCTCGACCGCCAGCCGCTGCTGCCGGTCGCATTGTTCCGACTCTGTCTGTGGGCCGCCCAGTATTACCAGCATAGCCTGGGCGACACCTTCAGCTGGGCATTGCCGGCACTGCTGCGTCAGGGCGAGGCGGCGGAAGCGCGGCAGGAGCGTTTCTGGCAGCTGGCCGAAGGCGCCCGCGCCGACGATCCGCGCCTGGCACGCGCGCCGCGCCAGCGTGAAGCGCTCAAGACCATCGCCCAGCACCCGCACGGCGTACCGCACAGCCTGCTCGGCAAGCTGCAGCTGAACCGCGACAGCCTCGAACTGTTGCTGGACAAACGCCTGCTGCGCATCGACAGCCGGCGCCGCAGCCAGTCGCGCAGCCACAGCGGCAGTTGGCTGCTGCAATCGGAGCTGGCACTCAACAGCGAACAGCGCGCGGCCTTCGAGGCCATCCGTGCCGGACTGGGCGGCTTCCAAGCGTTTCTACTCGCCGGCGTTACCGGCAGCGGCAAGACCGAGGTCTATCTGCAGCTGATCCATCAGGTGCTCGCCGCCGGCAAACAGGCACTGGTGCTGATTCCGGAAATCAATCTCGGGCCGCAGACGCTGGCGCGCTTCGAGCAGCGCTTCAACGCCCGCATCGCCCTGCTGCACTCCAGCGTGAACGACCGCGAGCGCCTGGATGCCTGGCTCGCAGCACGCGACGGCGAAGCGGATATCGTCATCGGTACGCGCTCTGCGCTGTTCACGCCGCTGAAGAACCCCGGCCTTATCATCATCGATGAGGAACACGACGCCTCCTATAAACAGCAGGAGGGGCTGCGCTACCACGCCCGCGACCTCGCCCTGCTGCGCGCCCGCCAGGAGAATCTGCCGATCGTGCTCGGCTCGGCCACGCCGTCGCTGGAGAGCCTGCACAACGCCCACGCTGGCCGCTACGCCCTGCTCAAGCTGACCCGTCGCGCCGGTGGCGCCCAGCCACCACGTTTCCTGCGCCTGGACGTCAAGAGCCGCCCACTCGATTCAGGCATCTCCGGCCCGCTGCAGCAGGCGATCGCGCAGACCCTGGCGGCCGGCCAGCAAGTGCTGGTGTTCCTCAACCGCCGCGGCTTCGCCCCCACACTGCTGTGCCACGACTGCGGCTGGCTCAGCCAGTGCCCGCGCTGCGATGCGCGCATGACCCTGCACCAGCGCCACCACGAACTGCGCTGCCACCATTGCGGACATGTCGAACGCCCGCCGAGCAATTGCCCACAGTGCGCCAAGGTCGATCTGCGCCCGGTGGGCGCCGGTACCGAACGCGCCGAGGAGCGGCTCGGCATTCTCTTTCCCGATTACCCGGTGCTGCGCATCGATCGCGACAGCACCGCGCGCAAGGGCGCGATGGAGCAGCTGTTCGGCACCATCAACCGCGGAGAGCCGTGTCTGCTGGTCGGCACACAGATGCTCGCCAAGGGCCACCATTTTCCGCGGGTGACGCTGGTAGCGATCCTGGACGCCGATGGCGGGTTGTTCTCCGCCGATTTTCGCGCCAGCGAACGCATGGCGCAGCTGATCGTCCAGGTCGCCGGACGCGCCGGACGCGCCGAGGAACCCGGGCGCGTGATCATTCAGACCCATCTGGCCGATCATCCGCTGCTCGTGCAGCTCACCGAACAAGGCTATTTCGCTTTCGCCGAGCAGGCGCTTTCCGAGCGGCGCGCCGCCGGTCTGCCACCATTCAGCCATCTCGCACTGCTGCGGGCCGAGGCGCACCGGCCGGGTCAGGCGGAAGAATTTCTCGAACAGGCCTGCAGTCTGGCCGAACGACTACTGGACGAACTGCAGCTCAGCGGCATCGAGCTGCTCGGCCCGGTGCCCGCACCGATGGAACGCCGCGCCGGACGCTATCGCGCACAGCTGCTGCTGCAAGGTAACAGCCGCGCGCCACTGCACCGCCTGATGAGCGCCTGGCTGGTGCAGCTCGAGCAGCTGCCGGGCGGACGGGCGGTGCGCTGGTCGCTGGATGTCGATCCGATCGATCTTTTCTAGCGGCAGGTGAACGCCGGCGGTGGCTTGCCACCGGTGGCCTGAAGCTTGTCGCTGCTTCTATAATGCCGGGTTTTCGCGCAAGCCCGCCCGACCGAGCCGATCATGAAAGACAGCATTCGCCACCTGATCCAGCAAGCCCTCGACCGCCTGACCGCCGACGGCGTGCTGCCTGCTGGCCTGAGCCCGACGATCCAGGTGGAAAACACCAAGGACAAGAGCCACGGCGACTTCGCCAGCAACATCGCGATGATGCTGGCCAAGCCCGCCGGCCTGAAGCCGCGTGAACTGGCCGAGAAGCTGATCGCCGCGCTGCCGCAGGATGCTCAGGTCAGCAAGGTGGAGATCGCCGGCCCGGGCTTTCTCAACTTCTTCCAGAACACCGCTGCCCTTGCCGAACGCCTTGAGGCGGCCCTGGCCGATCCGCAGCTGGCGGTGCGCAAAGTCGGCGCAGCGCAGCGCGTGGTGATCGATCTGTCGTCGCCGAACCTGGCCAAGGAAATGCACGTCGGCCACCTGCGCTCGACCATCATCGGTGACGCCGTCGCGCGCGTGCTGACCTTCCTCGGCGACGACGTGATCCGGCAGAACCACGTCGGTGACTGGGGCACCCAGTTCGGCATGCTGCTGGCCTATCTGGAGGAGCAGCCGGCGGCCGCCGAAAGCGAGCTGGCCGATCTCGAGCAGTTCTACCGCGCGGCGAAGAAGCGCTTCGACGAATCCGCCGAGTTCGCCGACCGCGCCCGCGAGCTGGTGGTTCGCCTGCAAGCCGGCGATGCCGAGTGCCTGCGTCTGTGGCAGCGCTTCAACGACGTCTCACTGAGCCACTGCCAAGCCGTCTATGACCGCCTCGGCGTCAGCCTGAGTCCGGCCGACGTCAAGGGTGAGAGCGCCTATAACGCCGAGCTGCCGGGCATCGTCGAGGCCCTGCGCACGAAAGGCTTGCTGACCGAGGACGACGGTGCCCAGTGCGTGTTCCTCGACGAGTTCAAGAACGCCGAGGGCAACCCGCTGCCGGTGATCGTGCAGAAGGCCGGTGGAGGCTACCTCTACGCCACCACCGACCTCGCCGCCATGCGTTATCGCAGCCAGGTGCTACACGCCGATCGCGTGCTGTATTTCGTCGACCAGCGCCAGGCGCTGCATTTTCAGATGGCCTTCGAAGTGGCGCGGCGCGCTGGCTTCGTGCATGACGGCATGCAGCTGGAGCACATGGGCTTCGGCACCATGAACGGTGCCGATGGCCGGCCGTTCAAGACTCGCGACGGCGGCACCGTGAAGCTGATCGATCTGCTGGATGAAGCCGAGCAACGCGCCTATAGCCTGGTGAAGGAGAAGAATCCGGAGCTCGATGAAAGCGAGCTGCGCCAGATCGCCCGTGCCGTGGGTATCAGCGCGGTGAAATACGCCGACCTGTCCAAGCACCGCACCAGCGACTACCGCTTCAACTTCGAGTTGATGCTCAGCTTCGAAGGCAACACCGCGCCATACCTGCTGTATGCCTACACCCGCGTGGCCAGCGTGTTCCGCAAGCTGGGCAAAGGCATCGATGAAATCACCGGCCGCATCCGACTGGAAGCCGAGCAGGAGCTGGCGCTGGCCGCCCGCCTCGCGCAGTTCGGCGAAGTGCTGAACAATGTTGCCGCCAAAGGCGAACCGCACCAGCTGTGCAGCTACCTCTATGACCTGGCCGGGCTGTTCTCCAGCTTCTACGAGCATTGCCCGATCCTCGGCGCCGACGAGCCGGCGCAGAAAGACAGCCGCCTGCGTCTGGCGGCCCTGACCGGCAAAACCCTCAAGCAGGGCCTGGAGCTGCTCGGCCTGGAACCGCTGGAGCGGATGTAAGTGGCTGCGCGCAAGAAGGCCGCCCCCAAGCGCGGCGCCAGTCGCTACCAGGCGCCGACGAAGAAAGCCGTCCCCGGCTGGATCTGGCTCGCCTGTGGACTGGTGATCGGCGGTTTCATCGTCTTCCTGGCCAGCCTGGAACCGGGTGGCGACGAGGTGAAGCGCAACAAGGAAACCCCCAAAGCCGCGATCAAGGAGCAGCCCAAGCACAGCACGGCGGCAAGCGAGCCGCCGAGCAAGCCCAAGTACGACTTCTACACGCTGCTGCCGGAATCGGAAGTGATCCTGCCGCCGGAAACCAAGCAGCCGGAGCCGCCGCCGAGCAAACCGGTGACACCGGCCGAAGCGGCCAAGCTCGACGAAGCGCGCGCCCTGGCCGCCCTCAGCGGTCAGGTTCCGCCGCCGCCACCGACCGTGGCCAAGGCGCCGGTGACGCAGTATTTCCTCCAGGCCGGCTCGTTCCGCCAGCAGGCCGAGGCGGAAAAGGTGCGCGCCCAAATCATCCTGCTCGGCCAGGATGTGCGCGTGGAGAACGTCAAGGTGCGCGACGAACCCTGGTATCGCGTCCTAGTCGGGCCGTACAGCAGCCGTGAACAACTGGGCGCGGCGCAGAAGACTCTGGCCGCCAGCGGCTACAAGAATCTGCTGCTACAACAGCGCCAGGTTCGCTGAAACGAAAAACGCCGGGCTCGACCCGGCGTTTTTCTGCTTGCTTTATTGCGCCGCCGTTCAGGTCTCGCGTGGTGCGTAGGCGAATACATCGGCGCGCATCTGATGCGGATCCATACCGGCCGCCACCAGCGCGTCCAGCGTGCCATAGACCATCGAAGGAGAGCCGCTGGCGTAGACGTGCAGCTCGCCGAGGTCGCTGAAATCCTCGCGAATCGCCTCGTGCAGCAGCCCGCAGCGCTCCTCCCAGCCACAGACATCGCTGACCACCCGGTGCAGGTGCAGGTTGGCCATACCCTGCCACTCTTCCCAGTGCGGCAGACGATAGAAGTCTTCCGGTCGCCGCACGCCCCAGTACAGATGCACCGGATGTGCGAAGCCGGCGGCGCGGCAGTATTCGATCAGGCTGTGCATCTGCGCCATGCCGGTACCGGCGGCGACCAGCACCAGCGGACCGTCCGGTAACTCGGCCAGATGCGTATCGCCGAACGGCAGTTGCACGCGGGCGAAACCCTGGCGGCGCACATGTGCCAGCAGCTCGATCGCCGAATCTTCGCGCGCAAGTACATGCAGCTCTAGCTCACGCCCGCGCCCCGGAGCCGAGGCCAGGGAAAACGCCGACCACTCGCCATCGGCGCGCTGCAGCAGCAGGTACTGCCCGGCGTAGTAACGCGGTTGCTTGCCGGCCGGCAGGCGCAGCAGCAGACGTACCACATCGCCACCCACTTCCTCGTAGCCGCTCAGCTGGCAGCTCAGCTCGCGCACCGGCAGCTCGCCGGGGGCCAGCACGCCGTCCCAGTGCAGCACGCAGTCTTCCAATGGCTCGGCCAGACAGGCAAGCAACTCGCCGTGGTCACGTTCTTCGCCGCTTTGACGCACGCGCCCCTCAACCAGCAGCGAAGCGCAGATATGGCAGTTGCCGTTGCGACAGCTCTGCGGGCACTCGTAGCCCAGGCGCCGCGCGGCGTCGAGAATGCGTTCGCCGGGGACTACGTCGAGAACGGCGCCGGATGGCTGCAAGGTCACTTTCATGTGCACGTCGTTTCTTCAATGAGCGGGTCGCCCCGCCAAGGCTGCGGGCGGGCTCGAGCCCGCCTCGTGTTATCTCAATCGATGCCCAGCTGCGACCAGAGTTCGTCGACCCGTCGTTTCACCGCCTCGTCCTGCACGATGGCGCGACCCCATTCGCGGCTGGTTTCGCCCGGCCATTTATGAGTGGCATCCAGGCCCATCTTCGAGCCCAGACCGGAAACCGGCGAGGCGAAGTCCAGGTAGTCGATGGGTGTGTTGTCGATCAGCACCGTGTCGCGCTTGGGGTCCATGCGCGTGGTGACCGCCCAGATCACGTCGTTCCAGTCGCGCGCGTTAATGTCGTCGTCGGTGACGATGACGAACTTGGTGTACATGAACTGGCGCAGGAAGCTCCACACGCCGAGCATCACCCGCTTGGCGTGGCCGGGATACTGCTTCTTCATGGTTACCACCGCCATGCGGTAGGAGCAACCCTCGGGCGGCAGGTAGAAGTCGACGATCTCCGGGAACTGCTTCTGCAAAATCGGCACGAACACTTCATTCAGCGCCACGCCGAGGACGGCCGGCTCATCCGGAGGACGGCCGGTGTAGGTGCTGTGGTAGATCGGATCGCGGCGATGGGTGATGCGCTCGACGGTGAACACCGGGAAGCGATCCACCTCGTTGTAATAGCCGGTGTGGTCGCCGTACGGCCCTTCGTCGGCCATTTCACCGGGATAGATGTGCCCTTCGAGCACGATCTCGGCATAGGCCGGCACCTGCAGGTCCGAGCCGATGGCTTTGACCAGCTCGGTGCGCGAGCCGCGCAGCAGGCCGGCGAATGCATATTCGGAGAGGGTGTCGGGCACCGGGGTCACCGCGCCGAGGATGGTCGCCGGGTCCGCGCCCAGCGCCACCGCCACCGGATACGGACGGTCGGGGTACTTCTCGCACCATTCGCGGTAATCCAGCGCGCCGCCACGATGACTGAGCCAACGCATGATCACCTTGTTGCGGCCGATCACCTGCTGGCGGTAGATGCCGAGGTTCTGCCGCTCCTTGTTCGGGCCTTTGGTGATGGTCAGCCCCCAGGTGATCAGCGGCGCGGCATCGCCCGGCCAGCAGTGCTGCACCGGAATCTTCGCCAGGTCGACGTCGTCGCCCTCGAGCACCACTTCCTGGCAGGGCGCATCCTTGAGCACCTTGGGCGCCATGCTGATGACCTTCTTGAAGATCGGCAGCTTGCTCCAGGCGTCCTTGAGCCCTTTTGGCGGCTCCGGCTCCTTGAGGTAGGCCAGCAGCTTGCCAATCTCGCGCAGCTCACCCACCGCCTCGGCGCCCATGCCCAGCGCAACGCGCTGCGGGGTGCCGAACAGATTGCCGAGTACCGGCATGTCGAAACCCGTCGGGTTCTCGAACAGCAGCGCCGGGCCCTGTTTGCGCAGGGTACGGTCGCAGATCTCGGTCATTTCCAGAACGGGAGACACGGCCGTCGTGACGCGCTTGAGTTCACCGCGTTGTTCCAGGCCGCTGATAAAGTCGCGCAGATCGCGATACTGCATGCTTGAGCCTCGCATGGGCCGGCAGGTCGGGGCGCAAAGTTTAGCGCTCGCGTCGGGTTTTCCAAAACCTGCAGATAGACGAAGGCCGGGTTTCCCCGGCCTTGTTGGCAACGACGTGATGCTTACTTGCGCTTCATGGACATGAAGAATTCGTCGTTGGTCTTAGTGTCCTTGAGCTTGTCGAGCAGGAACTCGATGGCAGCAATCTCGTCCATCGGATGCAGCAGCTTGCGCAGGATCCACATGCGCTGCAGCTCGTCCTCGCTGGTCAGCAGCTCTTCGCGACGAGTACCAGACTTGTTGATGTTAATCGCCGGGAACACGCGCTTCTCGGCGATACGGCGATCCAGCTGCAGCTCCAGGTTCCCGGTGCCTTTGAATTCCTCGTAAATCACTTCGTCCATCTTCGAGCCGGTTTCCACCAGCGCGGTGGCGAGGATAGTCAGGCTGCCGCCCTCCTCGATGTTGCGCGCCGCGCCGAAGAAGCGCTTGGGCTTTTCCAGCGCGTGGGCGTCGACACCACCAGTCAGCACCTTGCCGGAGCTCGGGATCACGGTGTTGTAGGCACGCGCCAGACGGGTGATGGAGTCGAGCAGGATGACTACGTCCTTCTTGTGCTCGACCAAGCGCTTGGCCTTCTCGATGACCATTTCGGCAACCTGCACGTGACGGGTCGGCGGCTCGTCGAAGGTGGAGGCGACCACTTCGCCGCGCACGGTGCGCTGCATCTCGGTCACTTCTTCCGGGCGCTCGTCGATCAGCAGGACGATCAGATGGCAGTCGGGGTTGTTGCGGGTGATGTTGCTGGCGATGTTCTGCAGCATGATGGTCTTGCCCGCTTTCGGCGGGGCGACGATCAGGCCGCGCTGGCCTTTGCCAATTGGTGCAGTCAGATCGATGACGCGACCAGTGAGGTCCTCGGTGGAGCCGTTGCCAGCCTCCATCTTCAGCCGTTCGTTGGGGAACAGCGGAGTAAGGTTCTCGAAGAGGATCTTGTTCTTCGCGTTTTCCGGTCGGTCGTAGTTGATCGAGTCGACCTTGAGCAGGGCGAAATAGCGCTCGCCCTCCTTCGGCGGACGGATCTTGCCGACGATGGTGTCGCCGGTACGCAGGTTGAAGCGGCGGATCTGGCTCGGCGAGACGTAGATGTCGTCCGGGCCGGCCAGGTACGACGAATCCGCGGAGCGCAGGAAACCGAAACCGTCCTGGAGAATCTCCAGCACGCCGTCACCGGAGATTTCCTCGCCGCCTTTGGCGTGCTTTTTGAGCAGGGAGAAAATCACGTCCTGCTTGCGCGAACGGGCCATGTTTTCGATGCCCATCTGTTCGGCCATTTCCAGCAGTTCGGTGATGGGCTTTTGCTTGAGTTCGGTCAGATTCATAGAAAGAGATCAGGAAGGATGTAGACAGCGATTAGCTTGAGAAGCCGCGCAGCAGGAGACGAACAGGTTCGTGGTGCTTTGAGAGGCTGATGTGCGTCGGCGACGGCATGCAGAGGGCGACCGAAGGAATGATCGCGTGGCCGAATTTAGCACCGCATCAACGTAGCGTCCACCCTGGAATGCAAAAAGCCCCCGCGGATGCGAGGGCTTTGCGTGTAGCGAGAAGGCTCAGATATTGCTATCGAGGAACGCCGCCAGCTGCGATTTCGACAGGGCGCCGACCTTGGTGGCCTCGACGTTGCCGTTCTTGAACAGCATCAGCGTCGGGATACCACGCACGCCGTACTTGGGCGGAGTCTCCTGGTTTTCATCGATGTTCAGCTTGCAGACCTTGAGGCGGCCTTCGTAATCCTTGGCGATCTCGTCGAGTACCGGGGCAATCATCTTGCACGGCCCGCACCACTCGGCCCAATAGTCGACCAGCACGGGGCCGTCCGCCTGGAGAACGTCCTGCTCGAAGCTGCTGTCGCTGACATTGTTGATGTATTCGCTCATGGATAGTCTCCAGGGTCTGAACGGAAAGTGGCCGACATGATAGCCCGCCTTCCGGCTGACCGAAAGCCGCAGGCGGCCGGCGGGCACGCCCGGTGGCTGCGCCTGCGTCAGCGCCTCACGTTGGCGGATGAATGTCGATCGTGTCACGATGTCGAGGTTCTGCATCGAGACCAGCCCATGCGCAAGACCGCTCCCGAATCCTATCCCCTGATCGCCGCCCTCGATCTGGGCTCGAACAGTTTCCACATGGTGCTGGCACGTACCAACAATGGCGAGATGCGCATCCTCGAACGTCTCGGCGAGAAGGTGCAGCTGGCTGCGGGCATCGATGAGACCACCCGCCTGCTCGACGAAGCCGCCATGCAGCGCGGCCTCGACTGCCTGCGGCGCTTTGCGCAACTGGTCAACCACCTGCCGCAAGGCGCCGTGCGTGTGGTCGGTACGAACGCGCTGCGCGAGGCACGCAACCGCGCCGAGTTCATTCGCCGCGCGGAGGAAATCGTCAACCACCAGGTCGAGGTCGTCTCCGGTCGGGAGGAAGCGCGCTTGATCTACCTCGGCGTCTCGCATACCTTCCCCGGTCGCGCTGGCCGGCGTCTGGTCGCCGATATCGGCGGCGGCAGCACGGAATTCATCATCGGCGAGCATTTCGAATCGCAGCTGCGTGAAAGCCTGCAGATGGGCTGCGTCAGCTATACCCAGCGTTTCTTCCGCGACGGCAAGATCACCCCGGCGCGCTATGCGCAAGCCTATACCGCCGCGCGCGTGGAGCTGATGGGAATCGAACATGCGCTGCGCCGGCTGGGCTGGCAGGAATCGATCGGCGCATCGGGCACGATTCGCGCGGTCGGCCAGGCGATCAAGGGCGGCGGCTACAGCAATGGCGAGGTCACGGCCGAGGGCATCGGCTGGCTGAAGCGCCGGCTGTTCAAGCTCGGCGATGTCGAGCGCATCGACATGGACGGCATCAAGCCGGATCGACGTGGTGTATTCCCGGCCGGACTGGCGATCCTCGAGGCGATCTTCGATGCGCTCGAACTGGACAGCATGACCCACTCCGAAGGCGCTCTGCGCGAGGGCGTGCTCTACGATCTGCTCGGCCGCCACCATCGCGAGGACGTGCGCGATCGGACTCTGAGCTTCCTCATGGAGCGCTATCACGTCGACACCGAACACGCCGCGCGCGTGGAAGCCAAGGCACTGGAGGCCTTCGATCAGGTGGCCGAGAGCTGGGGGCTGGACGACGAGTGGCTGCGCGAATTGCTGGGCTGGGCGGCGCGCATCCATGAGGTCGGACTGGATATCGCGCACTATCACTACCACAAGCACGGCGCCTATCTGATCGAGCACTCCGACCTGCCCGGCTTCTCGCGCCAGGATCAGCAGATGCTTGCGCTGCTGGTGCGCGGCCACCGCCGCAACATTCCCAAGCAGAAGTTCGAGGAATTGTCCGAGGAAGGCGTCAAGCTGACGCGCCTGTGCGTGCTGCTGCGCTTCGCCATCCTCTTCCACCATATCCGCGGCGCGCAGCAGGCGCCGGCCTACCGCTTGAGTGTCGATGGCGACAGCCTGGACGTGGTATTCGCCGATGGCTGGCTGCAGGACAACCCGCTCACGGAGGCCGATTTCGCCCTCGAAGCCGAATGGCTCAAGCGCATCGGCTTCACCCTCAGCGTCCGCTGAGCGATCACGGCGCCAGCGCAACCCGGCTGGCGCCGCACATCCCTCGTACTAGCGCGAGTTAGGGTTGCTCAGCCGCTCGAGCAACGCGTACTGCGCATTGCGCGGATTCTGGTTGCCGCTCGGGCTGTTGCGCACGTAGCTGCCATCGGGCTGCAGAATCCAGCTCTGGGTGTTGTCGGTGAGGAAGGCTTCGAGCTCCTTCTTCACACGCGTAACCAGCTTCTTGCCTTCGACCGGGAAGCAGGTTTCCACCCGCCGATCCAGGTTGCGCTCCATCCAGTCAGCACTCGAGAGATAGAGCTTCTCGTCGCCGTCGTTATGGAAATAGAACACCCGGCTGTGCTCGAGGAATCGGCCGATGATCGAGCGCACCTGAATGTTGTGCGAAACCCCGGCGATACCCGGCCGCAGGCAGCACATGCCGCGCACCACCAGGTCGATGCGCACACCGGTCTGGCTGGCCTTGTACAGCGCCTTGATCATCCGCGGATCGGTCAGTGAGTTGACTTTGAGGATGATGTGCGCCGGCTTGCCTTCGCTGGCGTGCTGGGTTTCCTGCGCGATGAGGTCGAGCAGTGCCTTCTTCAGGGTGAACGGTGCGTGCAGCAGCTTCTTCATACGCATGGTCTTGCCCATGCCGATCAGCTGACTGAACAGTTTGGAGACGTCCTCGCAAAGCGCATCGTCCGAGGTCAGCAGGCTGTAATCGGTATACAGACGGGCGTTGCCGGCGTGGTAGTTGCCGGTTCCCAGGTGCGCGTAGCGGCACAGCTCGCCGTTCTCGCGGCGCAGGATCAGCATCATCTTGGCGTGGGTCTTGTAGCCCACCACGCCGTAGATCACCACCGCGCCAGCCTGCTGCAGCCGGCTGGCGAGCTGCAGGTTGGACTCCTCATCGAACCGCGCGCGCAGCTCGATCACCGCGGTGACCTCCTTGCCGTTGCGCGCCGCTTCGACCAGTGCGTCGACGATCTCGGAGTTGGCGCCCGAGCGATACAGCGTCTGTTTCACGGCCAGCACCGACGGATCCTTGGCCGCTTCGCGCAACAGATCGATCACCGGCGTGAACGACTCAAACGGGTGCATCAGCAGAATGTCCTGCTTACGCACTACGTTGAAGATGTTGCCGCTGTTCTGCAGCAACTTGGGGATCGTCGGGGTGAACGGCAAATATTGCAGCTCCGGATGGCTATCCAGACCGGTGATGCTGAACAGCCGGGTCAGGTTCACCGGGCCGTTGACCCGGTACAGCTCACTCTCGCCGAGGCTGAACTGCTTGAGCAGGAAATCGGCCAGGTGCTGCGGACAGGTGTCGGCCACCTCCAACCGCACCGCATCGCCGTAGCGGCGAGACATCAGCTCGCCGCGCAGCGCGCGGGCGAGATCCTCGACGTCCTCGGTATCCACGGACAGATCGGCGTTGCGGGTCAGGCGGAACTGGTAGCAGCCCTTGACGCGCATGCCGTGGAACAGGTCGTCAGCATGCGCGTGAATCATCGAGGAGAGGAATACGAAGTTGTCGCCCGTACCGCCGACGTCTTCCGGCACGCGGATCACCCGCGGCAGCAGACGCGGCGCCGGGATGATCGCCAGGCCCGAATCGCGGCCGAACGCATCGATGCCTTCGAGCTCGACGATGAAGTTCAGGCTCTTGTTCACCAGCAGCGGGAACGGGTGAGTCGGATCGAGGCCGATCGGCGTGACGATCGGCGCGATCTCGTCGCGGAAGTAGCGACGCACCCAGGTCTTGATCTTGGTGGTCCAATGACGGCGGCGAATGAAGCGGATGCCGTGCTCGGCCAGCGCCGGCAGCAGCACCTCGTTGAGAATCGCGTACTGCCGATCCACCTGAACGTGCACCAGCTCGGAGATGCGCGCCAACGCCTGATGGGGCTGCAAGCCGTCGGCACCGGCCTGCTCGCGGGCAAAGGCCACCTGCTTCTTCAGGCCGGCGACGCGGATCTCGAAGAATTCATCCAGATTGCTGGAGAAAATCAGCAGGAACTTCAGCCGCTCCAGCAGCGGATTGGACTCGTCCAGCGCCTGTTCCAGCACGCGGATGTTGAACTGCAGCTGCGACAGCTCGCGATGGATATACAAACTGCTGTCGTCGAGGTTCGGCACCGGCACCGTGACCGGCACCGGCAATGGCAGCGGTGCTTCGACCACGGGGACCTCAGCCACCGCCTCGGCCAGCGGCTGAACCTCTTCGATGGCGGTGTGCAATTCCGTTTCGCTGAGTCCTTGATTGGTCATGCAATGCCTCGCGGGCCTACTGGCCCCGTTTCAATTGTTGTGCGGCCTGTTTGGCGAAGTAGGTGAGAATGCCATCGGCCCCGGCACGCTTGAAGCCGACCAAAGACTCAAGAATGACCGCCTCGCTCAGCCAGCCGTTCTGGATCGCCGCCATGTGCATGGCGTATTCGCCACTGACCTGATAGACGAAGGTCGGCGCCTTGAACGCCTCCTTGACCCGCCAGACGATATCCAGATACGGCTGCCCCGGTTTGACCATCACCATGTCGGCGCCTTCGGCCAGATCCGCGCCCACTTCGTGCAACGCCTCGTCGCCGTTGGCCGGGTCCATCTGGTAGGTGTTCTTGCTGCCCTTGCCGAGGTTCGCCGCCGAGCCCACCGCATCGCGGAACGGGCCGTAGTAGGCACTGGCGTACTTGGCCGAGTAGGCCATGATGCGCACATTATGATGCTCGGCGACTTCCAGCGCCTCGCGGATCGCCTGGATGCGGCCGTCCATCATGTCCGACGGCGCGACGACCTGGGCGCCCGCCTCGGCATGCGACAGCGCCTGCTTGACCAGCGCATCGACAGTGACGTCGTTCTGCACGTAGCCGTCGGCATCGAGAATGCCGTCCTGGCCGTGGGTGGTGAACGGATCGAGCGCCACGTCGGTGATGATCCCCAGCTCCGGGAAGCGCTCACGCAGCGCGCGGGTGGCGCGCTGGGCAATGCCGTCCGGGTTCCAGGCTTCGGCGGCGTCGAGCGACTTCTTCTCCAGCGGCGTCACCGGAAACAGCGCCAACGCCGGGATGCCCAGCGCCACCAGCTCCTCGGCTTCCTTGAGCAGCAGGTCGATGGACAGGCGCTCCACGCCGGGCATCGACGGCACCGCCTCGCGACGGTTCTCACCGTCGAGCACGAACACCGGCAGGATCAGGTCGTCCACGGTCAGCACGTTCTCGCGTACCAGGCGACGGGAAAAGTCGTCGCGACGATTGCGCCGCAGGCGAGTGGCAGGAAACAAGCGATTGGCCGGAACGAGACTCACGGACGAACTCCTGGCCCGCAGAACGGGCGAATATGACGGTTATAGGCCAACCCGATGACAGCTTGATGACAGGCGGACCAAAAAATATCCGGACCATTGTCGCCAGCCACGGCGCCGACTGCCAGTGCTTTGCACCGCCGCGAATCGCCGCGCAGGCGCAACGTAGAGCGTACTGAACACCGGGACGGCGCGCGCATCAAAGCTGACAGAAGGGCTTACCTGCGATCCGCTCGCGTTTTAGCATCAGCGCATACGCAGGCCCGCTCGGCCGTGTCTAGACCAGGAGTATCGCTATGAACAAGAAAGTCGCCGTGATCCTTTCCGGCTGTGGCGTCTACGACGGCTCGGAAATCTACGAAAGTGTGATCACCCTGCTGCGCCTCGACCAGCGCGGCGCGAAGGTGCAGTGCTTCGCACCGAACGTGCCGCAGCTGCATGTGATCAACCACCTCACCGGCGAAGAGATGCCCGAGTCGCGCAACGTGCTCACCGAATCGGCGCGCCTGGCGCGTGGCCAGATCAAAGACCTGCGCGAGGCCCGCGCCGAGGATTTCGACGCCCTGATCTTGCCCGGCGGCTTCGGCGCGGCGAAGAACCTGTCGACCTTTGCTACCGAAGGCGCGGCCGCGAAGGTACTGCCGGAGGTGCTGGCGCTGGCCCAGGCGTTCGCCCAGGCCGGCAAGCCGGTCGGCCTGATGTGCATCGCTCCGACTATGGCGGCACAGATCTTCGGTGCCGGCGTGGTCTGCACGCTCGGCAGTGATGACGCCGACGCCGCCCGCGCGGTGGTCACGATGGGCGCCGAGCACCAGGCATGCGAAGTCGGCGACATCGTCGAAGACCCGCGCCACAATCTGGTCACCACGCCGGCCTACATGCTCGCCCAATCGATCAGCGAGGCCGCCGCCGGCATCTACAAACTGGTCGACCGCGTGCTCGAACTGGCCAGCGAGGACTGACAGCCATCGCCAGAAAGTCCCGGGGCAACCCGGGATTTTTTTGCGTGAAACTCGCCAAATCCGCGGGCACTCGCGCCGTCGCTCTGTTCAGCTGGGCGCCCGTGAGGCAGCGTTGTCACTCGTCCACGCAGGAAACCGATCATGCACGAAGACACGCTGCTTGCCGAACAGGCTCAGGCGGTTCGCGAGATGTTCGAGCGAATCCCCTTCAATCAAGCCCTCGGCATCGAACTGGACGAAATCTCGACCTCAAGCGTGGTCATGCACCTGTCGATGAAGCCCGAGCTGGTCGGCAACTTCGTCCACGGCATCCTGCATGGCGGCGTCATTGCCTCGCTGCTGGATGTTGCCGGCGGCGCCACGGCGATGCTCGGCGTGTTCGACCGACACCGGCATCTCACCGAGCATGAACGTGCGACGCGCCTGGCGCGGCTCGGCACCATCGACCTGCGCATCGATTACCTGCGCCCCGGACGCGGCAAACGCTTCAGCGCCAGCGCGGTGCCGTTGCGCGCAGGCAACAAGGTAGCGGTCGTACGCTCGGAACTGCACAACGAGGAGGGCGTGCTGGTCGCGGTGGGAACCGGAACCTATCTGTGCGGCTAAGCACCGCGCGGATGCCACGCGCGCTACTGGCGCCGCATCAGCTGCGTCAGCAGCCGATCCAGGGCATTGGCGAAGGCCTGGCGCTCGCGCTCGCCATAGGCGGCCTGACCGCCGCCGACCTGGCCCTGCTCGCGCAGATCGGTGAACAGGTTGCGCACCGCCAGGCGCTCGCCCATGTTGCGCTCATCGAACTCGCGCCCGCGCGGATCGAGCGCGACCACGCCCTTCTTCACCAGACGATCGGCCAGCGGCACGTCGCTGCAGATCACCAGATCGCCCGGAACGGCATGCTCGACCAGATAGTCGTCAGCCGCATCCGGACCGCTCGGCACCACGACCAGCCGGACACAGGCGAACGCCGGCTTGACCTGGCTCTGCCCGGCTACCAGCCACACCTCGAAGCCGCGCTTCAGGGCGAACTTGACCACCTGATCCTTGGCGGCACGCGGGCAGGCGTCGGCGTCGATCCAGACGCGCATTCGCTGCGTGCTCACGTGGCGGCGCGCCTGACGGTCGCCAGCAACGCGGCCGCACCGGCAAACATGACGGCAAAGCTGCGATTGACCAGCCGCTGTTGGTGCGGCGTACGCAGCAGGCGCAGCACCCGGGCAGCCAGCCCGGTATAACCGGCCATGACAATGAGATCGACCGCCACCATCGTCGCGGCCATTTCCGTGTACTGCAGCACCAGCGGTCGCTGCGGATCGAGGAACTGCGGCAGTACGGCGAGAATGAACACGATTGCCTTGGGATTACTGGCATTCACCAGGAAGCCGCGCAGCACCAGGCTTAGCGGCCGCCCGATCGGCCGCGGCGCAGCGGAATCGTCCAGCGCTTCGGGTTGCGCCTGCCATTGCTTGAATGCCAGCCACAGCAGGTAGCCGACGCCAAACCACTTGATCAGGCCGAACGCCAGTTCCGAGGTCGCCAGCACCGCGCCGACACCGGCGGCGACGATGGCGATCTGCAGGACCAGCGCCAGCTGCAGGCCGATGGCATTCCAGTAGCCGCGCCAGAAGCCGTACTGCAGCCCGCAGGACATCGAGGCGATCGCCCCCGCACCAGGCGACAGGCTGATCACCCAGCAGGCGACGAAGAAGGCAAGCCAGGTTTCAAGCGTCATGTTCCATCTCCTGGTGAACGAAGGTCGGGCGCTGCGAGGCCGGCGATCAGTCCGGCACGTCCTTGCCCAGCTTCACCGGCTCCTTGAGCTTGCGTCCCATCGCCTTGCGCATACGGATGTTCAGCGCTTCGACGCCCAGCGAGAAGGCCATCGCAAAGTAGACATAGCCCTTGGGTACATGCACACCGAAGGCTTCGGCAATCAGCAGGGTGCCGACCACGATGAGGAACGACAGCGCCAGGATCTTCAGGGTCGGGTGCTTCTCGATGAAATCGCTGATGGTGCCTGCCGACATCATCATGACCAGCACCGCGATGACGATGGCCGCGACCATCACCGGCACGTTCTGCACCAGGCCCACCGCAGTGATCACCGAGTCCAGCGAGAAGACGATATCGATCACCGCAATCTGCAGGATGATGCCAAGGAAGCCGGCCTTCACCGCGCCGCCGGCACCGTGCTGTTCTTCTTCCTCACCTTCGACGCTGTGCCAGATTTCCATGGTGCTCTTGAACAACAGGAACAGACCGCCGAAGAACAGGATCAGGTCGCGTCCGGAGACGCCCTGCTCCCAGACGGTGAACAGGTCGTCGGTCAGGCGCATGACCCACGCAATCGACAATAGCAGCAAGATCCGCGTACCCATCGCCAGCGCCAGACCGAAGAAGCGCGCCTTCGGTTGCTGCGCCTTGGGCAGCCGGCTGACGAGGATCGAGATAAAGATGATGTTGTCGATGCCGAGGACGATTTCCAGGGCGGTCAGGGTTAGAAATGCGACCCAGATTTCCGGGTTGCTCAGCCATTCCATAAGGGTTTACTTCTCGTTGGGGGGTTGTGGGGTGAACTGCAGTTCGCTGCCGCGCCAGCGGCGCACGGCTTTCTGGAAAAACAAGCTGTTGGGCACCTGAACGATGGCACCGGTTACACTTTCGGCGCTCTCCTCGAGGGTGGTGTAGAGCAGATTGATATCGATCACGCGGCCTTTGACGATGGGCTTGTCGAACGCCTCGACGATCTCCACCACATCACCAAGCCGAAACGGCCCGACGGTAAGAATCAGCACCGCGCAGAGCAGGTTGGACAGCACGCTCCAGATCGCGAAGAAGGCCACGGCCGCCACCGCGACGAAGCCGGAAATCGCCGTCCACAGTACGGTAGCGGATACGCCGAGGCGCTCCAGAACCATGATCAGCGCACCACCCATGATGAACCAGCGGATGCCGCCACGCACCGGCAGCAGCAACTCCGGCGGTAGCGGATAGCGACTGCCCAGGCGGGTCAGACCGCGCGCCACCAGGCGCTGCAGCACGTAGGCCACCAGCAGGATCAACAGCACCTGCAGGCCAAGCAGCAGCGGTTCGCGCCACGGGCCGAAGAGGGTCAGCAGGCGCTCGTTCATGCGCTTGCCTCCAGCTGCGCCTGCAGGCGCTCGAGGGTTTCCAGCGCTTCCAGCCAGGCCTCCTCCAGTTCGCCTTCGCGCACCTTCAGCTCAGCCTGACGCGCCAGCAGCTCGCGCAGCTCGTCCTTGCGCGCCGCCTCGTAGAGCGCCGGGTCGCCGAGTCGATCTTCCAGCTCGGCCAGCTTCTCGTGCACGCCGCCAAGGTCCTTCTCCAGCTTGTCGGCGTGCCGCTTGTGCGGTGCCAGCTGCTGGCGCAGCGCAGCGGCGGCCTGGCGCTGGGCGCGGCGGTCGGTCTTATCCGGCGCGCCGTCGTTGACCGTCGTGGGCTGCTGGCGCGCGCGGTAATCCACCAGCCAGCGTGCGTAATCCTCCAGATCGCCATCGAAGGACTGTACCTGACCGTCAGCCACCAGCAGAAACTCGTCGGTGGTGCTCTTGAGCAGATGGCGGTCGTGGGAAACCACCAGCACCGCGCCTTCGAACTCCTGCAGAGCCAGGGTCAGCGCCAGGCGCATTTCCAGATCGAGATGGTTGGTCGGTTCGTCGAGCAGCAGCAGGTTCGGCTTGCCCCAGGCGATCAGTGCCAGCGCCAGTCGTGCCTTCTCGCCGCCGGAAAAATTCAGCACCGGCTCATCACAGCGCTCGCCACGAAAATCGAATCCACCGAGGAAGTCGCGCAGGGTCTGCTCGCGCTCGCCGGGTGCGATGCGCTGCAGATGCAACAGCGGGCTGGCCTTGGGGTCGAGCGCATCCAGCTGATGCTGGGCGAAATAGCCGATCACCAGATTCTCGCCGCGCTGCAGGCGGCCGGCGATCGGGCTGAGCTCGTTGGCCAGGGTCTTGATCAGCGTCGACTTGCCCGCACCGTTCGGTCCCAGCAGGCCGATCCGTGCACCGGGCACCAGCTGCAGCTTGACCTTGTCCAGCACGGTCTTGTCGCCGTAGCCGAGCCGGCCTTCAGCCAGATCGAGCAGCGGGCTTGACACCTTGTCGGCCTCGCGAAAGCTGAAATCGAACGGCGAATCGACATGGGCCGGCGCCAACTCCTCGAGGCGCTCCAGCGCCTTGATCCGGCTCTGCGCCTGACGTGCCTTGGTCGCCTTTGCCTTGAAGCGACGGATGAAGCTCTCCATGTGCGCGCGCTGCGCCTGCTGTTTCTCGTACGCCTGCTGCTGTTGCGCCAGGCGCTCGGCACGGGTGCGCTCGAAGGCCGAGTAGCCGCCGCGATAGAGCGTCAGCGTACGCTGTTCGAGATGAATGACGTGATCGACCACCGCATCGAGGAAATCGCGGTCGTGGGAAATCAGCAGCAGCGTGCCCGGATAGTTCTTCAGCCAGTCCTCCAGCCAGAGGATCGCATCGAGATCGAGGTGGTTGGTCGGTTCGTCCAGCAGCAGCAGCTCGGACGGACACATCAGCGCCTGCGCCAGGTTCAGGCGCATGCGCCAGCCACCGGAGAAGCTGCCGACCGGCAGGGCCATCTGCGCGTGGGAAAAGCCCAGTCCGGCGAGCAGCTTGCGCGCGCGCGCATCGGCGCTGTAGCCGTCGGCGTTGTCCAGCTCGGTGTGCAGGCGCGCCAGCGCGTTGCCGTCGTGCGCCTGCTCGGCCACGGCCAGATCACGCTGGATGCGCCGCAACTCGACGTCGCCATCGAGCACATAATCCACCGCCAGCCGATCGAGCGTCTCGATTTCCTGACGCATATGGGCGATGCGCCAGTCCGGCGGCAGCTGGCAGTCGCCGCCGTCCGGCACCAGCTCGCCGCGCAGCAACGCGAACAGGGTGGATTTGCCGGCACCGTTGGCGCCCACCAGACCGGTCTTCTGGCCAGGATGCAGGGTCAGCTCGACGCCTTCCAGCAGACGCTGGGGGCCGCGCTGTAGAGTGAGGTTCTGAAGTCGGATCATAATGGCGGCGGAGTTTATCAGCTCGCCCGAAATGCGGTCGGGCGCCGACAAAAAAAACCGAGCCCATGCCTACCGCCGATCTCTGGTCTTTCGCTCTCGCCTGCTATGCCCGACCCGGCGTGGAGTCCGCCTGTCTGGAACTGCAAGCGCAAGGTGCCGACGTCTGCCTGCTGTTGTGTGGCGCCTGGCTGGAGGTGCGCGGCAGCGCATCCGATCCAGTGCGCCTGGGACAACTCATGGCAATCGCCACACCCTTGCAGCAACATCTCCACTCTCTGCGCCAGCTGCGTCAGCAATGGCGCGCGGCCGCGCAGCAGGATGCGGCGCTGAATCGGCTACGCGAACAGCTCAAATCGTTGGAACTGCAAGGAGAACGCGTCCTGCTGGAACGCCTGGAACATTGCTGTGACACCTGGCCGACGAGCGCTGAGCAGGCGCATTGGCTGGAAGCGCTGCTGCCCGTGAACAGCGAAAGCAGTCGCGCAGCCTTGGCGGTGCTGCGCGACGCGGCGCGGCGGACTCAGCTGGCGCTGCGCGGCGCCTGAGTGGTGGCGCCGCTGGACTTGGCCGGTTTGCGCGCCACCGGCTTCTTGGCAGCCGGCTTCGGCGTGGCAACCGGCTTGCTCGCGGCCGGTCTGCTGCGCGCGGGTTTGGCCGCCGGCGTAGCCGCTTGCGGCTCGACCTTGGCGGCAGGCTTGCTCGCCGGCGCCTTCGCCGTACGCGCCCCGGCGGTGGCCGGCTTGGGGGTGGTAGCCGAGGCACGACTGCTGCGAGCTGCCGGCTTGGGCGCACTGGCGCTCTTCGATGCCGTCTCCGCAGATGAACTGCGCGTCTGCAACGCCTGCGCGGCGGAATCACCCACCTGACGCACGCCCTGCGCCAGATGCAGGCTCTGAGCGATGTCGCGCTTGAGTTCGGCAATGTAACCGAGCATCTCGCTCTGGCGCGCTTGCAGCAACGCCATCAGCTCCTCCAGCTCGTCGATGCGCGCGCGCGCCTTACCCTGGGCTTTGGCGCGACCAGCGCGACCGGCTTCATCCAGTCGCGTACGGGCCTTCGCCAACCGTTCCTGGGTCTTGCCGCGCTGCTTCTCCAGCTTGCCCAGCGTACTTTCGGCATCCTGCAGTGCCAGCTGGCAGGCCTTGTCCAAGTGGTCGACGAGGGTGTTCGCCAATTGCTCAAGCAGATGCAGCGGGGTGTTAATCGACTTCTTCTTTGCGGGCATGAAGGTGCCTCCTGGCGGGTTCGATGCAGCCATACTAGACGCGCGCCAGGCCGCCCGCCAGAGGGCCTGTCAGGCCCGCCGGCGCGGTGAACGGAACGTGATCCAGAGGCTCAGGCCGTGACGGCAACCTGCTTGTGCGCGGTGTGCAGCACTTCGATCAGGCAGTCTTCCAGCTCGAAGCGCTCATGCAACAGCTGGCCCAGCTGTCGGAGTTCGTCACCCAATCCAGGACTGCCGAGGCAGTCACCCTTTTCGCAGCGATCGTTGAAGGCGAGCGACACCTGGGTGATGACTTCGATGCGCGGGTAGATCTGCTTGGCCAATTCGATGCCGCGCGCGTCGCCGAAGGCCTTGGCCTCGGCAAGCAGCTGTTCGTATATCTCGAAGTGCCCGGCGGACACGTAGTCAACCAGCAGTTGGCAGAATCTCTGCAGGGCCTGGCGTGTCGCGGAATCGCTTTCCACATGCAGCCCGTCGAATGCGTCGACCAGCGCATGACGCTCCTGCAGCCAGCGGTCGATCAGCAGATGCACACCACCCCAGCGTTCCTGGGCGTTCCGACAGCTCTCGAGCATGATGACCTCACTTCCCTAATCGAAATACTTTTTCGCCTTTCCGAGACGTTTTTTTGTCTTTCGGTATCGGCCTTGGGTGAGTGGCGGTGCAAACGGCGAATTTCCGTCACCGCACGAGCAGACTATGCTGCCGCGCAGCAGGCTTCAAGCAATGCCGGCGTTTTTTCCGCCCGCCTGTCCCCTGCATTCCGGCTGCCGGTGAGCGCCGGAATTACAGTGCCCGAGCCATCATCTGCGCTTTCTCACTGACCGTCGAACGGGAAGCAGGTTCGCTGATGAAGCGCGACGATCAGCCGCGACGCAGCATCTGCCAGCCGCAGAACGCTGCCATGGCGATGAACGCCAGCAGCGTCCACTCGGGAATGCTCATGCCCAGCAGGGTCCAGCTGACCTCTGCGCACTCGGCGGTGCCGTGCAGCACCAGACGGGCGATTTCCTGGAAGGGCAGCGCCTCCATCATGTATTCCAGACTCGGCAGACAGCTCGGCAGCTCTTCGGCCGGCACGCTCTGCAGCCAGATCTGGCGGATCGCCGTGGCGCCTCCGGCCACCGCGAACAGCAACGCGAACGCGGCATACAGGCGCCGGCCGGTCAGTGCCGGATCATGCAGCGCGGCGATCAGACAGACCACGCCGAAGCCGATCACACAGATACGCTGCACGATGCACAGCGGGCAAGGCGCCAGGCCGACCACATGCTCCAGATACAGCGCAGCCCCCATCATCGCGACGCAGGCAAGGAAGGCGAGAAGGAAAAGCGAACGTGGGCTGGCCAGGTTCATGGGAGCTCCGCAAGCAGGAAAAGCCCGCTACGGTAGAGGAAAGCGGCGACCGCTTACAAGCGGCCGCCGCCTGGCTTGCGAACGGCGACACCCGCGCGACGGCGGGCGTCGCTCACTGTCAGAGCGGTGCCGGCAGGTTACGATCCAGCAGCCCGAGCCCCTCGTGGAACAGCTGGTTGCTGCGCTGCGCATCACCCAGTTGGGCCAGCAGGCGCGCCAGCTCAGCGCAGGTTTGCGGGCGATGCTCGATGCGCAGACTCGCCTCGAAATAATCGCGCGCCTTGCCCCACAGCTCGTTACGCAAACTCAGCCGGGCAAGCGCCAGCAATAGCGCGGCGTTGTCCGGGTGCGCCTTGAGCCAGCCTTCGGCATGTGCCAGCTGACGAGCCGAATCGCGCCCCTGAACGCAGCCGTAGCGCTCGACCAGGCGATCATCGAACTGACGCTTGAGCGCGGCGTACAGCACTTCCTCGGCCTTCGCCTCGGCGCCGAGCCGGCTCAGGCCGTCGGCGTAGGCACGCACCAGCAGGGGTTCGTGACGCAACGCAGCGGGTACCGACTGCCAGCGCTGTTCGAGCGCCTGGCGCGCCTCCTCCGCCGTGCCGGCTTCGGCGCTCGCGACCTGCTCGACAGCGGCGGTCCAGGCCAACCGCTCCAGCTCGTCCAGACGCGCCACCGGCAGCACGCGCTGCTTGCGCAGATCCGGCAGCAGCCGGCACAGCGCGGGCCAGTCCTCCAACTGCACATAGAGCTGCTGCAACTGCACCAGCAGATAGGGATGGCGCGGATGTTCGTCGTGCAGCGCGCTCAGCGTCGCCCGTGCTTCGGCGTACTGGCCGCGCGCGATCTGCAGCTGTGCCTGCGCCAGGCCGATGGCCAGCGCGGCCTGCGGTTCACGTTCCCGTGCCTGACGCAGCAATTCGTCGCTCTGCTCATGTTCGCCCAGTTCGTTGGCCGCGCGGGCCGCGCCCAGGTAATGCACCAGCGGCTGACGGTCGTGCTCGGCGGCGGTACGCAGGTGCCCGAGGGCATGCTGCCATTGCCCTTCGGCCAACTCACGCATGCCACGCCGCGAAGCGTTCTCGACGCGCCGCGCGCGATGCCGCCGCGACCACGGGTTGACCAGCGCGCCGGAAAGCTGCAGCACCCCCAGCAGGCGGTGCAGCAGTACCGCAAGCAGCCAGAAGGCGGCAATCAGTCCCAGGAAAACCCAGAAACTGGATTCGTAGCGGAAGCGATCGTAGGTGATCAGCACGTAACCGGCGCTCTGGCTGATGGCCCAGCCGAGAAAACCGACGATCGCCAGGATCAGAATGAGAACGAGGGCCAGACGTTTCATGTGCGCTGTGCCTCCTGCTCCGCCTCGGCCGCCGGCTGCGCCGGTGCCGGCTCGCTGCCGTCCTGGGTTTCACGCTTCTGCACGTAGACCTGCAACGCCTTGAGGGCCGGAGCCAGGTCAGGCAGCGTCACCGCAACCTGCCGTCCAGCGAGCGCCTCGATGCGCTGGCGCAGCCCGCGGGCGTCGCCGTTGTCCTCGCTGAAGTGGTCCTGCAGCATGCTGCGCGCCTGCTCCAGCGACTGCTGGTAAACCTCGGTATTGCCGTTGAGCACCGCCCACTGCGCCTGCTCGATGGCCAGCGACAGCGCCAGCTGCACTTGCGCCAGGCTCTGGCCGGCGAGCAGCGGCTTGACGTTGGTGCCGGCGTCGAAGTCGATGCGCACGTAGCGCATCAGCTCGTCGAGCCAGCGTTGCCAGCGGCTTTGCACCGCATCGCCCGGCAGCGCCTCACCGTTGATGAATTCCGGCGCCAGCGCGCTGAGCCGGCTGGTCTGCCCGCGCAGGGCTCCAAGCTGCAGGAACAGCCCGGTGCGGTCCAGATCCGGCAGGCTGCGCAGGCCTTCGAGTCCTTCGAGCAGTTTCTGCCGGGTGGCGTACGCGGCCGGGTCATCCTGTTTCTGCAGGATCAGGTCGGCCTCGTGCACCAGCATCTCGGCGCTCTTCACGTCCTGCATGGCCGACAGGCGCAGCATTGCCATGCGCAGCAGATGTTCGGCCTCAGCCAGCCGCCACTCCTCGCGGCTGGCGCCGAGCACCTGCTCGACGCGTCCGGAGAGACGCTGCTGGTCGCTCTGCAGGGCGGCGAGCAGACGCCGCTGCTCGTCCAGCGCGGCCGGCGATGGCAGTTGTTCCAAGGGTGCCAGACGGCTGGCCAGCTGCCGATCGGCCTCGGCCAGACGCTGCGCCTGCGCGTCGGCGATCTGCAGCGCCTTCGCCTGCTGTGCATCGCGAGCGGCGAACTGCTGCACCTGCCAGACGCTGTAGCCAGCCACGGCGATACCGGCGACGCCGCACAGCAGGGCCAGCAGAGGCAGCGCCTTGCCGCCGCCCTGACGGACAGGTTTGGCCGCGGCATTCTTGCGGGCGTCGTTAGCGATGGGATCCGGCGTGCTGGCCGGGGATTGCAGCGGCTCGTTCTTGTCTGTTTCGCTCACATTTCCATCCTTTGCTTCAGAAGGCAGGCCGCGGTGTGCTGCGTACGGCCGCCAGCAAGGCCGCGGCGGCAGCGCCACGGCAATCCACGATTCGTCGGGCGCCCAGCTGCCGGGCCATCTCAGCGACCCTGGGGCTGGGTACGAACAACGGTAATTCAAGCAGATCGGGCCAGGCGGCGCCGGCCAGCGCATGCAGCGACTGCAGCCCCTGGCCGCTGCTGATCACCAGGCCATTGAGCCGCTGCGCCTCTACCAGATCCATCAGCGCATGCGGCGGATATTCAGGCAAGCAGCGGCGGTAAAGCTCCAGCGTGTCGACCTGCACGCCGCGCGCGCGCAAGGTCTCGGCGAAAAACTCGCGCCCGCCCTCGCCGCGCACGATAAGCACCTTCGGCGCCGGTACCGCCAGCGCCTCAGCCAGTTGCGGCAGCGCCAGCAGGGCTTCGCTGTCGTCGCCGGTCTGCGGCCAGCTGACGTCCAGGCCGTAGTCCGCGAGGATCGCCCCGGTCGCCGCGCCGACGCTGAACCAGCGCTGGCCGAACGGCGGCTGCGGCCAGTAGCGGTCGAGCAGTTCCAGCGCCAGGCGCGCGGCCGGCTTGCTGACCACGACCACGGCGCAGTAACGATCCAGTTCGAGAATGGTTGCGCGCTGCTCAGCGGTTTCCGGCAGCGGCTCGATCGCCAGCAGCGGCAGGCTGGCGCTGTCGATTCCGGCCTCGGCCAGCGTCGCCGCCAGCGCGGCGCATTCCTCGGCCGGCCGGGTCAGCAGCAGGCGCCAGCCGCTCACGCGTGACCGGCCTCGCCGTAGACCGCCTGGAGAATCCGTTCGGCGCCCTGCGCCAGCAGGTCTTCGGCGACGCGCACGCCCAGCGCTTCAGCGTCGGCGGCCGGCGCACGACCCTCGGCGCGCAGCAGCAGGCTACCGTCGGGCTGCCCGACCAGGCCGCGCAGCCACAGTTGCTCGCCCTCGAGTACCGCGTAGCAGGCGATCGGCACCTGGCAGCCACCATTCAGCCGCTTGTTCAGCGCACGCTCGGCGGTGACGCGCGTGGCGGTCGCGGGATCATTCAGACAGGCGAGCAGCTGGTGCACTTCGCTGTCGGCGCTGCGGCATTCGATGCCGACCGCCCCCTGTCCGCCGGCCGGCAAGCTCTCGTCGACGCCGATGCTGGAGCGGATGCGCTCGCCGAAGCCGAGGCGAATCAACCCGGCGGCGGCGAGGATGATGGCGTCGTACTCGCCGGCATCCAGCTTGGCCAGGCGGGTGTTGACGTTGCCGCGCAGGAACTGGATTTTCAGGTCCGGACGGCGCGCCAGCAGCTGGGCCTGGCGGCGCAGCGATGAAGTACCGACCACGCTGCCGGCCGGCAGCGCATCTAGGCTGTCATAGCTGTTGGAGACGAAGGCGTCGCGCGGGTCTTCGCGCTCGCAGATGCAGTACAGGCCGAGCCCGGCGGGAAACTCCATCGGCACGTCCTTCATCGAGTGCACGGCGATGTCCGCCTCGTTCTCCAGCAGCGCGGTTTCCAGCTCCTTGACGAACAACCCCTTGCCGCCGATCTTCGCCAGTGGCGCGTCGAGCAGCTTGTCACCGCGGCTGACCATCGGCACCAGGCTGACCGTGAGTTCGGGGTGCGACGCCTCCAGGCGGGCCTTGACGTATTCGGCCTGCCACAGGGCCAGGGCACTCTTGCGGGTGGCGATGCGAATTTCGCGAGACATGGGCTAATCCAGAACCAGTGAATTGCCGGCGATGATAACAGGGCCGGCGGCGTCGCTGGGTTGGCAGGAATCAAGGAACGCCGCCGCACGCACCGGCGACCCGGCGCGGCGCGACGGCCAGCCGGCGACGGGCCGCCACCGTGCACCGAGAATGCGCTTAGAGGCTCTGCATCAGCTTGCGCACACCAGCGACATGCCGTCGGCTCACCGTCAGTGCCTCGCCCTCGAGCCCCTTGAGGTACAGCTGGAAATGTCCCAACGGTGTTCGCTGCAGGCGCTCGATGCGGTCGCGGAACACCAGCGCATTGCGGTGGATACGCACGAAGCGCTCACCGAACTCGTCCTCGAGCGATTTCAGCGGTTCGTCCAGCAGCACCTCACCGCCGGCGTGACGCAGCGTCACGTATTTGTGGTCGGCAATGAAATAAATCACCTCGTCCAGCGGGATCAGCTCAATGCCCTTGCGCGTGCGCGCACTGATATGGCTGCGCGGCCCGCCACCGGAAACCGCCGCCGGACGGGTCAGTGCAGCGAGCTGCACGCGGTTGGGACGCTCGGCCTTCTTCAGCGCTTCGGCCAGATGCTCGGGGCGCACCGGCTTGACCAGATAGCCAACCGCGCTGACCTGGAAGGCCTCGAGGGCGAATTCGTCATGGGCAGTACAGAAGATCACCGCCGGCGGCGCATCCATCTCGCACAGCCGGGCGGCGACCTGCAGGCCGTCGAGGCCGGGCATGCGGATATCGAGCAACACGATATCCGGGCGCAGTTCTTCGATCAGCGACAGGGCTTGCTCGCCGTTGCTCGCGGTCGGCTCGAGGACACGATAACCGTCGAGGTCACCTACCAGTCGGCTTAGGCGCTCGCGGGCCAGAGGTTCGTCATCGACAATCAGCACATTCATAGAGGTCAGGCTTCCTGCTTTTGTCTCGCACATGGATAGCGTAGACAGGTGTAGTGGCGGCCATCACGGCGCTCCACGCTGAGACTCGCCTGCGGCCCGAAAAGTGCCGCTAATCGTGCGTCGATATTCAGCAAACCCTGGCGAGTACCGCGCGAAACCTGCGTTTGCGCCGCTTCGTCGAACGGGTTGCTGACCTCCAGGCTGAACACGCCGTCGGCATATTTCGCCGTCACGCTGACCAGGCCGCCCTCGATGCGCGGCTGGATGCCGTACACCAGCGCATTTTCCAGCAGCGGCTGCAGCGTGAGCTGCGGTATCGGCAGGTCCGCCGGCACCTCGTCGATCTGCCATTGCAGCTGCAGGCGGTCGCCAAGGCGGTACTGCTCGATCGACAGATAGCGGCGCGCCAGTTCCAGTTCGTCCTGCCAGGCCACCAGCGTGCCGGGGCGCGCCAGGCTGGCGCGGAACAGGTCGGACAGATCGAGCACCGCCTGTTCGGCCTTGAGCGGATCGAGCGCGACCAGGCTGGCGATGCTGTTCAGGCTGTTGAACAGGAAGTGCGGGCGGATCCGCGCCTGCAGCGATTCGATTCGCGCGCGCAGCTCGGCCTGCTCTTGGCGTCGCCACTGGCTCTGCAGGTAGAAGTAGCGTAGCAGCAGCCCGGACATGATCAGGCTGATCAGCGCGTGGCGCAGGTACAGATTGACCTCGCCCTCGCGCTGCAGCGGTCCGGCGAGCTGATAAATATCGGCCACCGCGGTGCAGGCCAGCGCCAGGCCGACCACCAGCACGCAGCACACCAGCCCCGCCAGCGCCGCCCGCAGCTGCGCCAGCAGCGGGCGCAGCAGGCACAGCGTGCCGGCCGAGAGCAGCACGATCCATTGCACGAACAACGAAGTCAGCGCCAGGCGCATCCAGTCAAAGCCCGGCTGCATCGGTTCGGCCAGCACCAGCACCAGCACCAGCAACTCGGCCAGCAGCACCAGACCGAGCAGCGCCTCCGCGCGGCACAGTTCTGGAATGAAGAAATCGTCGGTTACGCCAGTGGATTTCACTTGATCAGCCTGTCGGTTTGCCCGCCCGGCAGTTTCCGTGCGCCCTCCGACATCGGCAAGCCAGCCACCCACCGCGAGCGCCGGAAAAGCGTGGATTTGCCAGCCAGCTCACCCTTCCGGCCGTGCCCGATCGCCGCGCCATCCCTGCTATCATCGCGGCCTTTCCTCAGCCTTCGGATTTCAGCGAGCGCATACATGAGCACCGACAAGACCAACCAGTCCTGGGGCGGCCGTTTCAGCGAGCCCGTCGACGCCTTCGTCGCCCGATTCACCGCCTCCGTCGAGTTCGACAAGCGCCTCTACCGCCACGACATCATGGGCTCCATCGCCCACGCCACCATGCTGGAAAAAGCCGGCGTGCTGAGCGCTGATGAGCGCGAGCAGATCATCACCAACCTGAAGGACATCCAGGGCGAGATCGAGGCCGGCACCTTCGACTGGCGCGTCGACCTGGAAGACGTGCACATGAACATCGAGGCGCGTCTGACCGACCGCATCGGCGTCACCGGCAAGAAGCTGCACACCGGCCGCAGCCGCAACGACCAGGTCGCCACCGACATCCGCCTGTGGCTGCGCGACGAAATCGACGTGATCCTCGGCGAAATCACCCGCCTGCAGCAGGGTCTGCTGGGTCTCGCCGAAGCCGAAGCCGACACCATCATGCCCGGTTTCACCCACCTGCAGACCGCGCAGCCGGTGACCTTCGGCCACCATCTGCTGGCCTGGTTCGAGATGCTCAGCCGCGACTACGAACGTCTGGTCGACTGCCGCAAGCGCACCAACCGCATGCCGCTGGGTTCGGCCGCACTGGCCGGCACCACCTATCCGATCCAGCGCGAGATCACCTGCGAACTGCTGGGCTTCGAAGCGATCTCCGGCAACTCGCTGGACGGCGTCTCCGATCGCGACTTCGCCATCGAATTCTGTGCCGCCGCCTCGGTGGCGATGATGCACCTGTCGCGCTTCTCCGAAGAGCTGGTGCTGTGGACCAGCGCGCAGTTCCAATTCATCGACCTGCCCGACCGCTTCTGCACCGGCTCCTCGATCATGCCGCAGAAGAAGAACCCGGACGTGCCCGAGCTGGTGCGCGGCAAGACTGGTCGTGTGTTCGGCGCGCTCGCCGGCCTGCTGGTGCTGATGAAGGGCCAGCCGTTGGCCTACAACAAGGACAACCAGGAGGACAAGGAACCGCTGTTCGACGCCGCCGACACCCTGCGCGACTCGCTGCGCGCCTTTGCCGACATGGTTCCGGCGATCAAGCCCAAGCGCGAGATCATGCGCGAGGCGGCGCTGCGCGGTTTCTCTACCGCCACGGATCTCGCCGACTATCTGGTACGCAAGGGCCTGCCCTTCCGCGACTGCCATGAGATCGTCGGCCATGCGGTGAAGTACGGCGTGCAGACCGGCAAGGACCTGGCCGAGATGAGCCTCGACGAGCTGCGCCAGTTCAGCGACCAGATCGGCGACGACGTGTTCGCCGTGCTGACCCTGGAAGGTTCGGTGAACGCCCGCAACCACATCGGCGGCACCGCGCCGCAGCAGGTGCGGGCCGCCGTGCAGCGTGGCCGCGACCTGCTCGCCAGCCGCTGATCCCACCTTCGGAGCGGGCGCCGGCCCGCTCCGACCCGGAGGCGCCCATGCACCCGCGCAAGCCGCGTCTTCCCTTCGCCAACGCCTGGTTCTTTCCCGCCGCCGCGCTGTATGCGGCCGTGCTGCTGCCGATCTCGGTACTCGGCCTGCTGGGCCTGCTGCCCGCGCTGCCGGGGCTGGTCACGCCTGCCGGTCATGCGCGGGAAATGCTGTTCGGCTTCGCCCTGGCGGTGATCGCCGGTTACCTGCTCGGCCCGCAACCGTTGCGGCTGATCCTGTCACTGCTCGGCTGCTGGTTGCTGGCGCGCGTCGGCGCGCTGTTCTGGCCCGGTTCCTGGCTGACGATGGGGGCCACGCTGCTGTTCGCCGCCGGGTTGGCGTGGAAGGTGCTGCCGCGCTTCGTCGGTGCGGCGAAGAAGTGGCGCAACCAGTCCGTCGCGCCGGTGGTCGGCGGGTTGGCGCTGCTCAGCGCGATCACCGCCACCGGTCTCGATTACGGGATGCTGCGCCTGCTGCAGCACGAGGCGCTGCTGCTACTCGCCGCCCTGCTGTTCTTCATGGGCGGACGCGTCATCGCCCCGGCGCTGGCCGGCCATGCGCAGAATGAAGGGCGCCGGCTAGACGCCCGCGTGCAGCCGCAACTGGAAGGCGCGGTGCTGATCCTGCTGGCGCTCGCCCTGCTGCTGGCGCCGCTGCCCTGGCTGCTGCTGCAGCGCCTGGCGGCCGCCATGCTGGTCGCCGCCAGCGTGCTCTGCGGGATTCGCCTGCTGCGCTGGCAGCCCTGGCACTGCCGCACACGTCCGGACCTGCTGGTGCTGCTGCTCGGCTACGCCTGGCTCGTGCTCGGCCTGCTGCTGCTCGGCCTGAGCGCACTGATCCCGACGCTGCCGGCAACCGCCACGCTGCATGCGCTGAGCGTCGGTGCCCTGGGCAGCCTGACCTTCGGCGTGATGGGACGTACGCGGCTGGTGCAACGCTTCCGCGATCCCGAGGCGCGGCGCTGGATTCACCCCTTCGCGCTGCTGCTCAGCCTGGCCGCGCTGGCACGCATCGTTCCGCCCATGCTGGGCCTGCAACCAATGCCCTGGTTGCTGTTGGCGGCGGGCTGCTGGTCGCTGGCCTATCTGGCGCTGGCGGTGCTGCTGTGGCAATGCCGTGATGTCCCTGTCGACCGTCCGCGGGCAACGGCTGATCAGTAATCGTCGAGGAACTCTCACGCAGCGCGCTTGACGTACAAGCAGTCGACGGCGAATCCGCCGTCATCCATTCGCGGAGACATCGCATGGCCAACCTGCGCACGCTGCTGTTGAATCAGGACACCCAGGGCGGCGAACTCTTCGAGTCGCCACGCGAACGCCTGCTCTTCTACCGTGCCGAAATCCATTTCGAATCCTCGCTGCTGGCCGAGCGCACCAGCGCCTATCTGGCCTCGCAATCGTTTCTGATGATCGCCTTCGCCTCGTCGATGGCCAACAGCAACCCCGACTGGGGCAACCTGTTCCGCCTGGTGGTACCGGCAGTGCTGGCGCTGCTCGGGCTGCTGACGTCGCTGCATGCAATGCCTGGTATCCGCTCGAACTTCGAAGTCATCGAGCGCTGGCACCAGAAACAGGCCGAGCTGCTGCAGCTGGAGGGACGCGTCGGCATCCTGCCGAACAACGAATCGGCGCTGTTCGGCGAAGGCACCAGCCCCGCGGGCGGCAAACGCTACAAGCGGACGTTGCTCTTCTCGCTGCGCACGCCGATCATTTTCTCGCTGGTCTGGGGCCTGTTCGGCGTACTCTGCCTGACGCTAAGTCTGCTGGACTGAAGGCGGTCGCCGGCGGCTGGCCCGTCAAGCGGCGGAGAGCCGCACAATCGAGGAGAAACCGCATGCCCGAGTCCGACCGCCCGCGCTACCGCATCAGCGCGGATCGCCAGACCGCTCACCGGCGGGTACGCTACATCGAGACCAATCAACCGGACGACGGCAGCTGCACGCTGTGCCAGCTGGACACCGCCAACCCGTCGCCAGCCGAAGAGAACCGCGCAATGTCCAACGAGATCGAGCAAGACGACGAGGCCTTCGCCGAGGCCACACTGATTCAGGCCATCGAGAACCAGCTGGAGGCCGGCGAGCCGGCCGCCGCCCAGGCAACCCTGAACAAGCTGACGCTGGTCGGCTACGAACGCGAGGAAAGCGTGCAGATGATGGCGCTGGCCCTGGCCCATGAAATCCGCCGCATGCTCGCCGAGGATCGTCCCTTCGACGGCGCTGCCTACGAAGCCCTGTTGCGCAACCTGCCGGAACTGCCAGAGCAGGCGTAGCGGGCACCGGCCGGCAATCGCGCCGAACCCGAACCTGGATCAAGGCAGGCTCGCGACCAGCAACTACACTCAGCGAGCAAGGGCCGAATGGCCCACCATTCGAGGAGCGAGCATGTCGTACACCCCTGAGTTGGTCGCCGAACTGGAAGTCCTTCGACAGTTCAATCTGGAAAATCTGCAGGAAGGCCTCAAGGTCCATCACGAGGCCAGCCCGTCCACCATCGCCGCGTTCGCCCGGCTGCATGCCAAGGGCCTGATCACTCAGGTCGACGGCGGTTATCTCACCAGCCTGGGGCGCGACGCCGCCGAACAGGCGCAAACCCTGCTGACCATACTCTGCGAGACCGCCAGCGCCTGAACCGCGCCATCAGCAGCGATCCGGGCGGCACCGCCGGCGCTGACGCCCGCTTGAGGTCTGGCCATGTGCCAGCCTCAAGCCACGCAGCGAGCGGCCGATGAACAGAAGTCGTCCCACCTGCACACCGCAATGACCCGCACCCCACCCATCCAGCCGATTCTCGAGGAAGGCATCGACCGCAAGGTGCTTGCTACCCTGCGCGCGCGGTTTCTGACGCTGAGCGCGGCACGTCTGGAGCGTGCGATGCAGGGGATGTCGACGCGCCAGCAGCAGGCGCTCAAGCTGCTGCCCCTGCTGTTTCACGTCAACCATCCGCTGCTGCCCGGCTATGTCGCGGCGAGCACGCCGGCGGGACTGTCGAGCTTCGAGCCGGATGCCGAATTGCTCGCCGAAGCACAGCGCCTGACCCGCTCGTTCACTTACAAACCATTGCGCGGCCGCCCGGACCAGCCGATCTGGGGGCTGTACCTGATGGGCAGCCTCGGCACCGTGGCGCAGGAGGAACACAGCGACCTCGACGTATGGGTCTGCCACGATCCGGCACTCGATGCCCGCCAGCTCGACGAACTGCGCCGCAAATGCGACCTGCTGACGGCCTGGGCTGCCAGCCTGGGCAGCGAAGCGCATTTCTTCCTGGTCGACCCGCAGCGCTTCACCCAGGGCCAGCGCGAGACGCAGCTCACCTCCGACGACTGCGGCACCACTCAGCACTACCTGTTGCTCGATGAGTTCTATCGCACGGCGATCTGGCTCGGCGGTCGCACGCCGGTCTGGTGGCTGGTGCCGGCCTACGAGGAACACCGCTACCACAGCTATGTGGAAACCCTGCTGGAGCGGCGTTTCGTCCGCGCCGAGGACGTGCTCGATCTCGGCCATCTGCAGCAGATACCGCCCGGCGAGTTCGTCGGCGCCGGGCTCTGGCAGCTGTACAAGGCCATCGAAGCGCCCTACAAGTCGTTGTTCAAGCTGCTGCTGGTGGAGGTCTATGCCAGCCAGCATCCGCAGGTGCATTGCCTGGCGCTGGCGTTCAAGCAAGCGGTGTACGTCGGCCAACTGAAGATCGAGGAGCTCGACCCGTACATCTGCGCCTATCGCGCCATCGAGCAATACCTGCGCGACCGCGACGCACCCGAACGCCTCGAGCTGGCCCGGCGCTGCCTGTACCTGAAGGTCAACCGCCCGCTCAGCCGCCCCCCGCGCAACCGCAACAAGAGCTGGCAACGCGTGTTGCTCGAGCAGCTGGTACGCGACTGGCAGTGGGACGAGCGCCTGCTCGCCCGGCTCGACGACCGCAGCCGGTGGAAGGTGCGCCAGGTCATGCAGGAACGCCAGGCGCTGGCCAACGAACTGGCGCTCGGCTACCGCTTCCTCAGCGATTTCACCCGTCAGCAGCAGGCCGCCAGCTCGGTCAGCCGCCGCGACCTGAGCGTGCTCGGCCGTCGCCTGTTCGCCACCATCGAACGCAAGGTCGGCAAGGTCGAGGTGCTCAATATCGGTATCTCGCCGAACATGGCCGAGGACAGCCTGACGCTGGTGCATGGCGAGGACGCCGCCGGTGATCTGTGCTGGTCGCTGTTCACCGGCAGCCTGAACGCCCAGGAGTGGGCGAACTTCGCCCCGCTCAAGCGCACGCGCGAACTGATCCCGCTGCTCGCCTGGTGCCACCGCAACGGCGTGATCGACGCCGGCACCCGCGTCTCGCTGTTCGCCGGCGACAGCGGCGTGAGCGAGCTGGAGCTGTTCAACCTGCTCAGCGAGCTACGCCAGGCACTGCCGCTGCCCCTGCCGCCGGTTGATGCACAGACGCTGCTCGCCACCGCGCAGCCGCGCACGGTGCTGCTGCTGGTCAACATCGGCCTTGATCCGCTCGACCAGCGCTCCCTGTTGCAGATGCCCGACGATGGCGCGCACAGCGACCCGCTGGACTATGCCGCGGCGCGGGAGAATCTGGTGCTGAGCATCGATCAGGTGCAGCTGAGCAGCTGGAACGAGCTGATCGTCAGCCGCTACGAAGGTCCGCACGCGCTGCCCGACTGCCTGCGCGACCATCTGCAGAGCCTGCCGGCCGATGGCGACGAAGTCCCGCAGTTGCAGGTGCGCTGCTTCTCGCGCAATCGCGGGGCGGCCATCGCACGGCGAGTCGAGGAGCTGCTGCTGGAGGCACGCCTGCAGCTCGCCCGCGTGCACAGTCGCTACCTGCTGCAGGTGCGCCAGCAGTTCCATCTGCTCGAACGCCGGCCCGACAGCGTCCGCGCCACCAGCCTGAACGACCGCACCGCGCTGCTCGCCCATCTGGGCGAGGCGCATCACGTCTATCGTCCGCTGCGGCTCGATCGGCATGCGCTCAAGGACGATGACCTGCGCCTGATTCTGCCGTTGGCGCGCGCCGACTGCCTGCAGCTGTTCTATCGCATACGCGGCGAGACGGCCGAGCTGAGCATTCTCGACGAGTGCAACGCACTGTGGTGCCAGCGCCTGCCGTGCCGCGACGAACAGCAGTTACTGATGCCGCTGCTGCGCTTCCTGAGGTCGGTGGAGTATCGGCGCAACGCTCGTGTGCCGCTGCACGGGGATGACGGCGAGGCGGCCTTCGACATTCAGCTCTACCGCCTGCACGGCGACCCGCGCGAACCGTCGGCCAGCGTGGAGCGGCGCGCGCTACCGCAGGGCGGGACGAGCGATGCCTGCTACGAAGTGCAGGCCATTGTCGAACCGGGCGAGACGCGCTCGCAGGTGACGCTGTACTGCAACCACCGGGAGTTTTCCGAGCTGGAATACGGCGCCCGGCTGTGTATCGCGGTCGCCGAACACATTCTGTCGCAGCGCCGCGATGGCGAGCGCTACCCCTGCTACATCACCGACCTGGATCTCTCGGGCATGCATGGCAGCGGCCGCAGCCAGACGGTGCAGCTGCTGCGCTACAAGGCGCGGCTCGAAGCCGCGCTGAACGCCGCGCTGGCGCAGCTCTAAGCGCGCCGCGCGGTCGCCGGCATCACAGGCCGGTGTCGCCCGCCGCTTCCGGCTGATATTCCACTTCCAGCAGCGTGAGCTTGATGACCTTGCCGCCCGGGGTCGGCCAGTCGATGTGCTGGCCGACGCTCATGCCCAGCAGCGCGGTGCCCACCGGCGCCAAAACCGACACGGTGCCCGGCTTGCCGGCATCCTGCGGATAGACCAGCGTCAGGTGGTAATCCTTGCCGCTGCCCTCCTCACGGCAATGTACGCGCGAATTCATGGTCACGACGCCAGCGGGCATCTCGCTGCGCGAGACGACCTTCGCCCGCGACAACTCCTGCTCCAGCGCTTCGGCAGCCGGGCCGTACTCGTCCAGGCTGTCGAGCAGCCGTTCGAGCCGCTGCAGATCGAGTTGGGTAAGGATGATCGACGGTGCACTGGTCATGGGTTCTGGCTCGCTCCTGTGAAATCCAAACGCAAAAAAAGCAAAACCCCGCCCGAAGGCGGGGTTTTGTGACCTGCGGCGACCGTATCACAGCCGCTCGAATTAGCAAAGAGAGCCGCGTGGGGCCCGCTCAGAGGTCCTCGAAAGCCAGCGCTTCGCCGCCCTGCTCCTGGGTGACGCGCGCCAGCAGTTCACCCAGGCGCTCCTCGCTGCTGTCGCAGACCCACAGCGCGGCCTCCTCGTCGTAATCAAAGTGAAAACCACCGGAGCGTGCCGCGACCCACAGCTGGCGCAGCGCCGGCTGGCGGCTGAGGATCAGCTGGCTGCCGTTGGCGAAACGCACGGTCAACACGCCGCCGGAGTTCTCCAGATCGACATCCAGAGCGCTATCGTCGAATGCATCCTCCACCTCTTCCTGGGCGGCGTCGACGAGATCGTGGTAGCGGGCTTCGCTCAGGCTCATGCGGGGGTCCTCAAGGTGGCGAGCGACCGGCGGTCGCATCGAGGACGCGAGCTTAGCAGGCCCGTCGCAAACCAGGCGAGCCGGCGCCGCCGCCGCGGCTGCTCGATAGGCAATCCGCCGGGTGCTGGGTATACTCCGGCCATTCGATTTTTCAAGGATTGTCCCCCATGAAGCGTCTGCTGCTTCCCCTTGTCGCGCTCGCCATTCTCGCCTCCGTTCTCGGCGGCTGCGGCCAGAAAGGCCCGTTGTATCTGCCGGACGACGAGGCCACCGCCAAAGAACGTTCCAAAGACCGTTTCGAACTCTAAAGGAGGCTGATCATGGAGGCCTTCTCGTACCGCGACGGTCAACTCTTCGCGGAGGGCGTGGCGCTGCCTGCCCTCGCACAACGCTTCGGCACACCGACCTACGTCTATTCGCGCGCGCACATCGAAGCCCAGTACCGGGCCTATGCCGATGCGCTGGATGGCATGCCGCATCTGGTCTGCTTCGCCGTCAAAGCCAATTCGAATCTGGGCGTACTGAACGTGCTGGCACGCCTAGGCGCTGGCTTCGACATCGTCTCGTGCGGTGAACTGGAGCGTGTGCTGGCCGCCGGCGGCCAGCCGGACCGTATCGTCTTCTCCGGCGTCGGCAAGACCCGCGACGACATGCGTCGCGCGCTGGAAGTCGGCGTGCACTGCTTCAACGTCGAATCCACCGACGAGCTGGAGCGCCTGCAGCAGGTCGCCGCCGAGCTGGGCGTCAAGGCTCCGGTGTCGCTGCGGGTCAACCCGGACGTCGACGCCGGCACCCACCCGTACATTTCCACCGGGCTGAAAGAGAACAAGTTCGGCATTGCCATCGCCGATGCCGAAGCGGTCTACGCCCGCGCCGCCGAGCTGGCGAATCTGCAAGTGGTCGGCGTCGACTGCCATATCGGCTCGCAGCTGACCAGTCTGCCGCCGTTCCTCGATGCGCTGGACCGCCTGCTGGGGCTCATCGACCGTCTGGCCGCGCGCGGCATCCACATCCGTCACCTGGACCTGGGCGGCGGTCTCGGCGTGCGCTACCGCGATGAGCAGCCGCCGCTGGCCGGCGACTACATCCAGGCCGTGCGCCAGCGCATCGAAGGCCGCGGCCTGGCGCTGGTGTTCGAACCGGGTCGCTCGATCGTCGCCAACGCCGGCGTGCTGCTGACCCGCGTGGAATACCTCAAGCACACCGCGCACAAGGATTTCGCCATCGTCGACGCGGCGATGAACGACCTGATCCGCCCGGCGCTCTACCAGGCCTGGATGAACGTCGTTGCGGTGCAGCCGCGCCAGGGCGAAGGCCGCCGTTACGACATCGTCGGACCGATCTGCGAGACCGGCGACTTCCTTGCCAAGGACCGCACCCTGGAGCTGGCCGAGGGCGACCTGCTGGCCGTCTGCTCGGCCGGTGCCTACGGTTTCGTCATGAGCTCCAACTACAACACCCGCGGCCGCGCCGCCGAGGTGCTGGTGGATGGCGACGAGGCCTTCGAAGTACGCCGTCGCGAAAGCGTGCAGGAACTCTACGCCGGCGAAAGCCTGCTGCCCCGTTGAGGCCAACCCGATGCTTTTGCGCTTTACCAAGATGCACGGGCTGGGCAACGACTTCATGGTCATCGACCTGGTCAGCCAGCACGCGCACATCCAGCCCAAGCACGCCAGGCAGTGGGGCGACCGCCACACCGGCATCGGCTTCGATCAGTTGTTGATCGTCGAACCGCCGCAGAATCCGGACGTCGACTTCCGCTACCGCATCTTCAATGCCGACGGCTCGGAAGTGGAGCAGTGCGGTAATGGCGCGCGCTGCTTCGCCCGCTTCGTGGTCGACAAGCGCTTGACCGTCAAACGCAAGATCAAAGTCGAAACCAAGGGCGGCATCATCGAGCTGGACATCCGCCCCGACGGGCAGATTCGCGTCGACATGGGGCCGCCCCGCCTGAAGCCCGCGGACATCCCTTTCCAGGCCGACGCCGAGGCGCTGAGTTACCCGCTGGATGTGGCCGGCCGCCGCGTGGAGCTTGCCGCCGTGTCGATGGGCAATCCCCATGCCGTGCTGTGCGTCGACAGCGTCGACAATGCACCCGTGCACGAACTGGGACCGCAGATCGAACACCACCCGCGCTTCCCGCAGCGGGTCAACGTCGGCTTCCTGCAGGTGATCGACCGTGACCATGCGCGCCTGCGCGTGTGGGAACGCGGAGCCGGCGAGACCCAGGCCTGCGGCACCGGCGCCTGCGCCGCGGCGGTCGCGGCGATCCGCCAGGGCTGGATGGATTCGCCGGTGCAGATCGACCTGCCCGGCGGCCGTCTGTCCATTGAATGGGCAGGTCCCGGCCAGCCCGTTATGATGACCGGCCCCGCCGTTCGCGTTTTCGAAGGACAGGTTCGCCTATGACCGAGCAGACCCCGGCCGCCGCGCCGCTGCCCGACGCCGAAGTCGTCGCCGCCTACCTGCGTGCCCATCCGGAATTCTTCGTCGATCACGACGAGTTGCTCACCGAACTGCGCCTGCCGCACCAGCCCGGCGCGGCCGTGTCGCTGGTCGAGCGCCAGGTCAAGCTCCTGCGCGAGCGCAACATCGAGATGCGCCATCGCCTGTCGCAGCTGATGGATGTCGCCCGCGACAACGACCGGCTGTTCGACAAGACTCGCCGGCTGGTGCTCGACCTGCTCGACGCCAGCAGCCTGGAAGAGGTGGTCAGCGCCGTCGAGGACAGCCTGCGCCATGAATTCCAGGTGCCCTACGTCAGCCTGATCCTGTTCAGCGATGCCGTGCTGCCGGTGGGGCGCAGCGTCAGTCCGGCCGAAGCCCAGCAGAGCATCGGCGGCCTGCTCGCCGGCGGCAAGACCATCTGCGGCGCGCTGCGCGCCCACGAACTGGCCTTCCTGTTCGGTGAGGAGCACAGCGCCAGTGTCGGCTCGGCAGCGGTGGTCATGCTCGATCAGCAGCTCGGCGCGCTGGCGATCGGCAGTCCCGATCCGCAGCATTACAAGAGTTCGCTCGGCACGCTGTTCCTTGGTTACATTGCCGAGGTGCTGGCGCGAGTGCTGCCGCGCTTCGCCACGCCGCTACGCTCGGTGCGCTGAGCCTCCGCGGTTCCCCGGCAGGCTGTCCGGCCGGCGCAGTGCCGGCCATCGTTGGGAGGCCCCGTGCAAACCGATCTCGATCGCTATTTCCAGCACCTGCACAGCGAGCGACAGATGTCGCCGCATACCCTGGACGGCTACCGCCGCGATCTGGCCAGAGTGCTCGCCTTCTGCGAGCGCCAGTCGGTGCAGCAGTGGGCGGCGCTGCGCGGCCAGCAGGTGCGCCAGCTGATTGCCGAACTGCATCGCCAGGGACTGTCCAGCCGCAGCCTGGCGCGTCTGCTGTCGTCGCTCCGCGGATTGTATCGCTACCTCAATCAGGAAGGCCTCTGCGCGCATGATCCAGCCAGCGGCGTCAGCGCGCCCAAGGGCGAGAAGCGCCTGCCGCGGCTGCTGGACACCGATCGCGCGATGCAGCTGCTGGACGGTGCTGTCGAGGACGACTTCATCGCCCGTCGCGACCAGGCCATGCTCGAGCTGTTCTATTCCTCCGGGCTGCGCCTGTCCGAGCTGGTCGGTCTGAATCTCGACCGGCTCGACCTGGCCGCCGGGCTGGTACGAGTCGTCGGCAAGGGCAACAAGGAGCGTGAGCTGCCGGTAGGACGCCAGGCGCGCGAGGCGCTGCGCGCCTGGCTGCCGCTGCGGGCGCTGGCCAATCCGGCCGACGGCGCGGTATTCATCGGCCAGCAGGGCCGCCGTCTCGGCCAGCGCGCGGTGCACAAACGGGTGCAGGCTGCCGGCGCCCGCGAGCTGGGCCAGCGCCTGCATCCGCACATGCTGCGCCACAGCTTCGCCAGCCATCTGCTGGAGTCGTCGCAGGACCTGCGCTCGGTGCAGGAACTGCTCGGCCACGCCGATATCGGCACCACGCAGATCTATACCCACCTGGACTTCCAGCACTTGGCCAAGGTCTACGACCAGGCGCATCCACGAGCCAGACGCAAGCAGGACGACGAATCGTGAACCTTCGCCTGATCACCTTCGACCTCGACGACACCCTCTGGCAGGCCAAGCCGATCATCCAGGGCGCGGAGCGGGCGCTGCGCGACTGGCTGGCGACCAACGCGCCGCTGCTCGGCGACTTCCCCATCGAGGCGCTGGGCGCGATCCGCCGCATGCTGATCGAGCGCGAACCCGCGCTGCGCCACCGCATCAGCGAGCTGCGCCGGCGGATTCTGTTCCACGCGCTGACGGATGCCGGCTACGAGCAGGCGCAGGCGCAGCAGCTCACCGACGCTGGCTTCCGCGTGTTTCTCGACGCCCGCCATGCGATCGAACTGGCGCCGGAGGTGCTGCCCACGCTGGAATGGCTGGCCAATCACTACATCCTCGGCGTGCTCACCAACGGCAATGCCGATGTGCGACGACTGGGGCTGGCCGACTACTTCCAGTTCGCCCTGTGTGCCGAGGACCTGGGCATCGGCAAGCCCGACCCGCGGCCGTTCCGCGAGGCGTTGCGGCTGGCCGGCGTGAGCGCGGCGGAAGCCGTGCACATCGGCGACCACCACGAGGACGACATCTTCGGTGCCCAGCAGGCCGGCTTCCGCGCCATCTGGTACAACCCGCAGCACCTGCCGTGGCAACAGGCACGCCGGCCGGAGGCCGAAATCCACAGCCTCACGGAGTTGCCCGGCCTGCTCCGGCACTGGCGCTCGGGCTGCTGAAACGAAAGAGCCCGCACGATGGCGGGCTCTTCGCTTGGCGCGCGGACTCAGATGGGCCGGCTGCCGTACTTGCTGTCGGGCTTCTTGGGCGGATCGGCCACCACGTTCGGCTCGACTTCCTGCACCTTGCCGCCACGCGCGAGGAACTCTTCCATCGCCCGGGCCAGCGCATCACGTTCCTTCTGCTTGGCTTCCAGGCTGGGCAGCTCATCCGGCTCGGCAGCCTTGGCCTTGGCCTTCTTCGGCGTCGGCGTGGCGCGCTCGCTGTCGGTGCCCTCGTCGTCCAGAGCCTCGTCGCCGTCGTCGGCCGCGCTCAGCTCTTCCTCCCCGTCTTCCTCGTCAGTCACGTCCAGATCGTCTTGTTCGAGTTCTTCGTCGCTCATGTTCAACCTCGTGGCTCGCCAAAGCGGTAGTTATAGCCCAGCGATGCACAACCTCTGGCATCGCCAAAAAAAATTCAACTCTGCATGCCATGCAGGGTCGCCAGCACTTGCCTGGCGCCTCCCTGCTCGCGGTGCTCGCCGAGATAGATGCCCTGCCAAGTGCCGAGCGCCAGGCGCCCGGCGGAGACCGGAACGCTCAACTGACAGCCCAGCAGGCTGGCCTTGAAGTGCGCCGGCAGATCGTCCGGCCCCTCGTAATCGTGTTCGTAGCCCGGCTCGCCCTGAGGTGCCAGGCGATCGAAAAAACGCTCGAAATCGCGTCGGACCGCGCCATCGGCGTTCTCGTTGACGGTCAGCGACGCCGAGGTATGCCGCAGCCACAGGTGTAACAGACCGACCTCGCAGCGCCGCAGTTCCGGCAACGCGGCCTGCAGCTCGTCGGTGATCAGATGAAAACCGCGCGGACGCGGGCGCAGCGTGATCAGGGTCTGTTGCCACATGCTGGAAACCCGGGCTCGGAGGCGAATCGGGCGCATTCTAGCGCGGTCGCGAAAAAAGCAAAGGGCGCCAAAAGGCGCCCTTGCCAACCGCTGCGTGATGGTTGCGCGCTGGTCGCGCGGGATGTCGCTAGAGGTTGTAGCCGCGTTCGTTGTGCAGGCTGAGGTCCAGGCCCACGGTTTCCTCTTCGTCGTTCACCCGCAGGCCCATCACCGCGTCGATCACCTTGAGGATCACGAAGGTGACGATGGTGGTGTAGACCACGGTGAACAGCACACCCTTGAACTGGATCCACAGCTGCAGCGCGATGTTCTCCACCTCGCCGAAGCCACCGAGCGCCGGCGCCGCGAACACGCCGGTGAGCAACGCGCCGACGATGCCGCCGACGCCGTGCACGCCGAAAGCATCCAGCGAGTCGTCGTAGCCGAGCTTGCGCTTGAGGCTGGTGGCGCAGAAGAAGCAGATCACGCCAGAAGCCAGACCGATGATCAGTGCGCCCATCGGACCGGCAGTGCCCGCAGCCGGAGTGATGGCGACCAGACCGGCAACCACGCCCGAGGCGATGCCCAGTGCGCTGGGCTTACCGTGGGTGATCCACTCGGCGAACATCCAGCTCAGGGCCGCCGCGGCGGTGGCGATCTGCGTCACCAGCATGGCCATGCCGGCAGTACCGTTGGCGGCGGCCGCCGAGCCGGCATTGAAGCCGAACCAGCCGATCCACAGCATGGCCGCCCCCATCAGCGTCAGACCGAGGTTGTGCGGGGCCATCGGCGTGACCGGGAAGCCCTTGCGCTTGCCCAGCACCACGCAGGCCACCAGACCGGCGATACCGGCGTTGATGTGCACCACGGTGCCGCCGGCGAAATCCAGCACGCCCCAGTCCCACATCAGACCGCCGTCGCCGCCCCAGACCATGTGCGCGATCGGCGCGTAGACCAGGGTGAACCAGACGGTCATGAAGATCAGCATCGCTGAGAACTTCATGCGCTCGGCGAAGGCACCGACGATCAGCGCCGGGGTGATGATGGCGAAGGTCATCTGGAAGGTTATGAATACGCTTTCGGGGAAGGCGCCGACCAGGCTGTCGACCGTCAGGCCGCTGAGGAAGGCGCGCTCCAGGCCGCCGACGAAGGAGCTGAAGTTGGTCACTCCCGCCTCCATGCCGGTGGTGTCGAAGGCCAGGCTATAGCCGTAGACCATCCACAGGACGCTCATCAGGCCGGTGATGGCGAAGCATTGCATCATCACCGAGAGGATGTTCTTCGAGCGGACCATGCCGCCGTAGAACAGTGCCAGGCCAGGGATCGTCATGAACAGCACCAGCGCGGTGGCGGTGAGCATCCATGCCGTATCGCCTGAATCCAGCGTCGCGTCCTGTGCCAGCGCGAGGCCGGGGCTTAGCAGGGACAATAGGGCTCCTAGCCCTGCGAATTTGCGCAGAGTCATGGTGTTACTCCTGGGGCGTGAGGGGGTTCGTTGGGGGTGCGTTAGATCGCGTCGGTATCGGTTTCGCCGGTACGGATGCGAATGGCCTGTTCCAGATTGACGACGAAGATCTTGCCGTCGCCGATCTTGCCGGTGTTGGCCGCCTTGGTGATGGCCTCGATCACGCGATCGAGCTGATCGTCGGCGATGGCCACGTCGATCTTCACCTTTGGCAGGAAGTCGACGACGTATTCAGCACCGCGATACAGCTCGGTGTGCCCCTTCTGACGACCGAAGCCCTTGACCTCGGTGACGGTGATGCCCTGGACGCCGATTTCGGACAGCGACTCGCGCACGTCGTCCAGCTTGAACGGCTTGATGATGGCAGTGACTAGTTTCATGAAACTTCTCCCGTTTAGGTGGACTTGCCCCAGAAGTACGAACCCGCAGCAAGTCTAAGCTGGTGTCCGGCTCTTGTAACGCCCGGACTGCTTGCCAGGCGCAGGTCCGACTGCGTGCCCGTCCGTTGTGCGATCCAACCGGGCGCCGCACTGGTGCATGCGTCGAAAGGGTCATAGCAGAATCGATGCCAGGTTGACGAAACGCCCGCCCGGCAAGGCGCCAGGCGCCGCGAGCATGCGCCCGCAGGGAAAAGGCAGCACAGCGATGCACCAGAATGGCGCACGGAGGCCGGTGGGCCTGCGCAAATCCTGTGCAGCCTCGGGCACGGCCTGCACAAAAACGCGCGTGCTACACTGCCGGCCGTTCAAATGCAGGTACCTGTCATGCTGCCACCCAAAGCCTTCCTCGACGCCCTCGGTTCCCAGGCCTCGCGCCTGTTCAACGGCGACACCCCGCTGCCGCGCCCCGAGTTCGAAGCCCAGCTCAAAGCCGTGGTGCAGGGCGCGCTGAACAAGCTCGACGTGGTCAGCCGCGACGAATTCGACAGCCAGATGGTGGTGCTCGCCCGCACCCGCGCGCGCCTGGAGGCGCTGGAAGCCAAGGTCGCCGAACTGGAAGAAAAGCTCACGCCGCCCGTGTCCTGACCGACCGGGCCGCGACACGATCAAGGAGTGATCGAATGTCCCTGGCCATCGTCCACAGCCGCGCACAGAGCGGCGTCGAAGCGCCGCCGGTGACCGTCGAGGCGCATCTGGCCAACGGCCTGCCCTCGCTGGCGCTGGTCGGGCTGCCGGAAACCGCAGTGAAGGAAAGCAAGGATCGCGTGCGCAGCGCCATCCTCACCTCCGGTTTCGACTTCCCTGCCCGACGCATCACCCTCAACCTCGCACCCGCCGACCTGCCCAAAGACGGCGGTCGTTTCGACCTGGCCATTGCCTTGGGCATTCTCGCGGCCAGCGGTCAACTGCCGGCCGAGCGCCTGGACGGGCTCGAATGCCTGGGCGAGCTGGCGCTTTCCGGGGCGCTGCGTCCGGTGCAGGGCGTGTTGCCCGCCGCGCTTGCCGCTCGCGCCGCCGGCCGCGCGCTGCTGGTGCCGCGGGCCAATGCCGAGGAAGCCAGCCTGGCGTCCGGCCTGACCGTGTATGCCGCCGACCACCTGCTGGAAGTCGCGGCGCATTTCAGCGGCACCACGCCGCTGACGCCCTATGTCGCCCAAGGCCTGCTGCGCCAGGTGCTGCCCTACCCGGACCTGGCCGACGTGCAAGGCCAGCTCGCCGCCAAGCGCGGCCTGCTGGTCGCCGCGGCGGGTGCACACAACCTGTTGTTCTCCGGCCCGCCCGGCACTGGCAAGACACTGCTGGCCAGCCGTCTGCCCGGCCTGCTGCCGCCGCTGGACGAGCAGGAAGCGCTGGAAGTCGCGGCGATCCAGTCGGTAGCCAGCCACGGCCCTCTGGCGCACTGGCCGCAGCGGCCGTTTCGCCAGCCGCACCACAGCGCGTCCGGTCCGGCGCTGGTCGGCGGGGGCAGCCGGCCGCAGCCTGGCGAGATCACCCTGGCGCACCAGGGCGTGCTGTTTCTCGACGAGCTGCCGGAGTTCGATCGCAAGGTGCTGGAGGTGCTGCGCGAGCCGCTGGAATCGGGGCAGATCGTCATTGCCCGTGCACGCGACAAGGTGCGCTTCCCAGCGCGCTTCCAGCTGGTGGCGGCGATGAACCCCTGCCCTTGCGGCTATCTCGGCGATCCCGGCGGACGCTGCCGCTGCACCCCGGAGCAGATCCAGCGCTACCGCGGCAAACTGTCCGGCCCGCTGCTCGATCGCATCGACCTGCACCTGACGGTCGCGCGCGAAACCACCTCGCTGAATGCACCCGCGCAGCATGGCCAGAGCAGCGCGGAAGTGGCCGCTCAGGTGGCGGCCGCACGCCAGCTGCAGCTGCGTCGTCAGGGCTGCGCCAATGCCTTTCTCGACCTCGCCGGCCTGCGCCAGCACTGTCGGCTGGACGGCGTCGACCAGCAATGGCTGGAGCACGCCTGCGAACGCCTCGGCCTGTCGCTGCGCGCCGCGCACCGCCTGCTCAAGGTAGCGCGCACGCTGGCCGACCTGGACGCGACGGTGGAAATCTCCCGTCAGCACCTCGCCGAAGCGCTGCAATACCGCCCCGCCGCCCAGGCCTGACACGCTGCGCGGCGCCGGCAAGCGCGCCGTAGACACCAGGGCCGTTTCGTTGTCTATGTTAGATTGGTGCGCTTTCGCCACAGGCGGCCACTCCCCAGACCCACGAAGGAGCGCAGCATGGAGGCAAGAAGGTCTTCCGCTACAACCATCAATCCGCCGGTCTTCTACAGCTCGGCATTCATCATCCTGGCGCTGGTGATCTACAGCGTCGCCCTGCCGAAACACGCGCAGTCGCTGTTCAGCACGACCCAGGCGTGGATCGTCGCCCACCTCAGCTGGCTGTACATCCTCGCCGTTGCGCTGATCCTGCTGATGGTGGTGCTGCTGGCGCTCAGCCGCTACGGCGACATCAAGCTCGGCCCCGACCACAGCGAACCCGACTACTCACGTACCACCTGGTTCGCCATGCTGTTTTCCGCCGGCATGGGCATCGGCCTGATGTTCTTCGGCGTCGCCGAACCGGTAATGCACTTCCTCTCGCCACCGGTCGGTGAAGGCGGCAGCGTGCTCGCCGCGCGCGAGGCGATGAAGATCACTTTCTTCCACTGGGGCCTGCATGCCTGGTCGATCTACGCCATCGTGGCGATGATCCTGGCCTACTTCGCCTACCGCCACGGTCTGCCGCTGGCACTGCGCTCGGCGCTGTATCCGCTGATCGGCGAGCGTATCCACGGGCCCATCGGGCATGCGGTGGATACCTTCGCGATCATCAGCACCGTGCTTGGCGTGGCTACCTCGCTGGGCCTGGGCGTCACCCAGATCAACACCGGCCTGAACCACCTCTACGGCCTGCCGATCTCGCTCCCGGTGCAGATTACGCTGATCCTGGCGACCATGGCGCTGGCCACGCTCTCGGTAGTCAGCGGACTGGACAAGGGCGTACGCCGGCTGTCCGAGCTGAACCTGTCGCTGGCGGTGCTGCTGATGGTGCTGGTGATGATCGTCGGGCCGACGGTGTTCATCCTGCAGACGTTCGTGCAGAACACCGGCAGCTACCTGGCGGACATCGTCAACAAGACTTTCAACCTGTACGCCTACGAGCCGAACGACTGGATCGGCGGCTGGACGCTGTTCTACTGGGGCTGGTGGCTGGCCTGGTCACCCTTCGTCGGCCTGTTCATCGCGCGCATCTCGCGCGGACGGACGATCCGCGAGTTCGTGGCCGGCGTGCTGCTGGTGCCGACCGCATTCACCCTGCTGTGGATGACGGTGTTCGGCGACACGGCGATCCACATGATCCTCTGGGAAAACGTCAGCAGCCTCGGCGAAGCCATCGAGCGCGACAGCTCGCTGGCGCTGTTCGCCTTCCTCGAGCACTTTCCCTTCTCCGGGCTGCTGTCGCTGCTGGCGATCGTCATGGTGGTGGTGTTCTTCGTCACCTCGGCGGATTCCGGCGCCATGGTGGTCGACATGCTGGCTTCCGGCGGCAATGACAACACCCCGGCGCGCCAGCGCATCTTCTGGGCCATGCTGATGGCCGGCGTGGCCATTGCGCTGCTGCTGGCCGACGGCCTCACCGCGTTGCAGACGGCCACCATTGCCAGCGCGCTGCCCTTTGCGCTCGCGCTGCTCTGCTCGATGTGGGGCCTGCTCAAGGCGCTGCGTATCGATGCGACCAAGCAGGGCCTGCGCTACCAGGCGATCACCACCTCGCCAGCCACGCCGCGCGCCTACAGCGACTGGCAGCGCCGCCTGCGCAATCTGACGATGTTTCCGCGACGCCGCCATGTGGTGCGCTTCATTGCCGAAGTGGTGCGTCCGGCCTGTGAGGCGGTTGCCGAGGAAATTCGCAAGCAGGGCTACGGCGCCACGGTCAGCGAGGGCGAGGACCAGCGCATCCGCATCGAAATCGTCCACGAGGGCGAGCCCGACTTCCTCTACGAGGTGCGGCCACGCGCCTACGTGATGCCCAGCTTCGTGCCGCGCAGCGAGGACGACGAGCCCGGCGAGCGCAAGTACTTCCGCGCCGAGGTGCACCTCAAGGAAGGCGGCCAGGACTACGACGTGATGGGCTGGAGCCGCGAGGGCGTGATCGGCGACATCCTCGACCAGTACGAGAAACACATGCACTTCCTGCACATGGTGCGCTGACGCAAGGCGTCGGGTTGGCTCAGTGCGCCAGCCCGGCGCGGCGCTCGCCGCGCATGAAGACCGCCAGCTCGGCCAGCGGCAGCGGCCGGCTGACCAGATAGCCCTGGATCTGGTGCGCACCGAAGCGCTTGAGCTGCTCCAGCTGCGCGGCGGTTTCCACCCCTTCGGCGACGATTTCCAGCTGCAGGTCGCGGGCGAGGTTGACCATCGCATGCACCAGCCGGCGGTTGCCCTCCATGCCGGCGACAAAGCTCTTGTCGATCTTCAACAGCGCGATCGGCAGGCTGGAGAGGTGCACGAACGACGAGAAGCCGGTGCCGAAATCGTCCAGGGAAAACCGCACGCCGAGCTTGCGCAAGGTTTCCATGGTGCGCCGAACCTGCTCGCTGCGGCGCATCACCGCCGTTTCGGTCAGCTCGAATTCCAGCCAGTGCGGATCGATGCCGCATTCCTCGATCAGCCGGCTGAGCGTCGCCAGCAGCTGGCTGTCCTGGAACTGGCGGAACGACAGGTTGATCGCCATGTGCAGCGCATCGCCACCCTGCGCACGCAACGCCTGCAGGTCATGCAGGGCGCGGGCGATGACCCAGTAGCCGAGCGGAACGATCAGCCCGCTCTCCTCGGCCAGCGGAATGAACGCTTCGGGCGTCAGCAGGCCGCGCTCCGGGTGTGCCCAGCGCACCAGCGCCTCCAGCCCGAGAATCCGCCCGCTGCTCAGGCACAGGCGCGGCTGGTAGTGCAGCTCCAGCTCGCCACGACGCAGGGCCTTGCGCAGCTCGCTCTCCAGCTCGGCGAGGCCGCGCGCGCCGCGACTGGCCTGCTCGTCGTACAGTTGCCAGGTGCACCCCTGGCGGGACTTGGCCTGGCGCATGGCGCTCTGCGCATGCCACATCAGCGGGTCGGCGCCAATGCCCGGACGCGCCGACGCCAGCCCCAGGCTGCAGCCGAGCATCAGGCTCTCGCCGTCGACCCAGTAGGGTTCGGCGAGCGCTTCGACCAGACGATCGGCCATCTCGGCGGCGCGGCGTGGCCGTTCGCGCACGTCCAGCAGCAGGGCGAACTCGTCGCCGCCCAGCCGTCCCAGGGCATCACCCTCCTCCAGCTGCGCCTGCAGGCGCGCGACGATCTGCAGCATCAGCCGATCCCCGGCCTGGTGGCCGAGCGAGTCGTTGACGTGGCGAAAGTCGTCCAGATCCAGATAGCCGAGCACCAGCCCGCGCCCCTGGTGCTCGGCCAGCGCCGCCATCAGCAGGGCCTGGAAGCCCTGGCGATTGACCACGCCGGTGTATGGGTCGTACTCGCTCAGGCGCTGCAACGAGCCCTGCAGCCGGCAGCGCTCGCGTGCATAGCGCAGGCAGCGACGCAGCACGTCAGCACTGAACTGGTCGCGCACCAGCCAGTCGAGTACGCCTTCCGGTACTTCGGCCGGCTCGGCATCGAGCAGCAGGATCACCGGCCAGGGGCATTCGTGCGCGGGCGGCCGACAGGCTGGCGTCGTCAGCAGCAGGCCGCGGGCGCTATCGTCCAGCGTGGCCCGCGCCGTCGCCCAGTCCGGGGCAACCAGCAGCGCCGGCGCATCCGCCAGCTGCTCCAGGCAGCCACGCAGCTGTGTCGCCCACTCGGGGCGCTCGGCCAGCAGCAACAGTGACAGGGGTGCGATGGACGCGGACAAGCAGCCTCCCGGAGCGTGGTGAGATGGACGCAGGAAACGTCCGCTGTCGGACCAGCCTGCGCGAGCGGGCCGGCTCGACAAGATAAAGGAATAATCTCATTTACCAAGGCCCGCCAGCCGATCGGCCGCCGATCGGTCGTGAGCGAGCCGCTTCCCGGCGCTGGCCTGCTAAACTCGCGCCCCGCCTTCCACAACCCGAACGTCCATGTCCCGACTCAATCCCCGGCAGCAGGAAGCCGTGAACTACGTCGGCGGCCCGATGCTGGTGCTCGCCGGCGCCGGCTCCGGCAAGACCAGCGTGATCACCCGCAAGATCGCCTACCTGATCCAGCAATGCGGCATCCGCGCGCAGTACATCGTCGCAGTGACCTTCACCAACAAGGCCGCGCGCGAGATGAAGGAGCGCGTCAGCAGCCTGCTGCGCGGCGGCGAAGGCAAGGGCCTGACGGTATCGACCTTCCACAACCTGGGCCTGAACATCATCCGCAAGGAATATGTCCATCTGGGGTACAAGCCGGGCTTTTCGATCTTCGACGAAGGCGACATCAAGGCGCTGCTGAGCGACATCATGCAGAAGGAATACGCCGGCGATGACGGCGTAGACGAGATCAAGCACTACATCGGCAGCTGGAAGAACGACCTGGTCACCCCCGAGGAAGCGCTGGCCAGCGCGCGCAACCCCAAGGAGCAGACCGCCGCCGTCGTCTACACCCACTACCAGCGCACGCTCAAGGCGTACAACGCGGTGGATTTCGACGACCTGATCATGCAGCCGGTGAAGCTCTTCCAGGACCACCCCGAGGTGCTGGAGAAGTGGCGCAACAAGGTGCGCTACATGTTGGTGGACGAATACCAGGACACCAACGCCAGCCAGTACCTGCTGGTCAAACTGCTGGTGCAGCAGCGCGCGCACTTCACCGTGGTGGGCGACGACGACCAGTCGATCTATGCCTGGCGCGGCGCGCGGCCGGAAAACCTGATGCAGCTGAAGGAAGACTTTCCCTCGCTGAAGGTGGTGATGCTGGAGCAGAACTACCGCTCCACCAGCCGCATCCTCAAATGCGCCAACGTGCTGATCTCCAACAACCCGCACGCCTTCGAGAAGCAGCTGTGGTCGGAAATGGGCCATGGCGACCCGATCCGCGTGATCCGCTGCCGCAACGAAGAAGCCGAGGCCGAGCGCGTGGCGATGGAAATCCTCACGCTGCATCTGCGAACCCAGCGGCCCTACAGCGATTTCGCCATCCTCTACCGCGGCAACTACCAGGCCAAGCTGATCGAGCTGAAGCTGCAGCACCACCAGATACCCTATCGGCTGTCCGGCGGCACCAGCTTTTTCAGCCGCCAGGAAGTGAAGGACCTGATGAGCTACTTCCGCCTGCTGGTCAACCCGGACGACGACAACGCCTTCCTGCGGGTGATCAACGTGCCGCGCCGCGAGATCGGTTCGACCACTTTGGAAAAGCTCGGCAACTATGCCAGCGCGCGCAAGATTTCCATGTACGCCGCCTGCGACGAGATCGGCCTCGGCGAGCTGATGGACAGCCGCTTCACCGACCGCCTGGCGCGCTTCAAGCGCTACATGGACAACCTGCGCCAGCAGTGCGCGCAGAACGACCCCATCGCCGCGTTGCGCAGCATGGTCATGGACATCGACTACGAGACCTGGGTGCGCAGCCAGACCTCCAGCGACAAGGCCGCGGACTTCCGCATGGGCAACGTCTGGTTCCTCATCGACGCGCTGAAGAACACTCTGGAGCGCGACGAGGAAGGCGAGATGACCATCGAGGAGGCCATCGCCAAGCTGGTGCTGCGCGACATGCTCGAACGCCAGCAGGAAGAGGAAGAAGGCGCCGAGGGCGTGCAGATGATGACCCTGCACGCGAGCAAGGGCCTGGAGTTTCCCTACGTGTTCATCATGGGCATGGAGGAGGAAATCCTCCCGCACCGCTCCAGCATCGAAGCCGACACCATCGAGGAAGAACGCCGCCTGGCCTATGTCGGCATCACCCGCGCGCGGCAGAACCTGGCGATGACCTTCGCCGCCAAGCGCAAGCAGTACGGCGAAATCATCGAATGCATGCCCAGCCGGTTCCTCGACGAACTGCCGCCCGAAGACCTGGAATGGGAAGGCCAGGAAGACGCGCCGGTGGAAGTGAAGGCCGCGCGTGGCAACGACGCACTGGCAGCGATGCGCGCGATGCTCAAGCGCTGACGACAGGCGGCGCGAGGTCGGCGCAGCCGCGCGTCGACGGAGCAACGAAGCCCTCGCGCGGGCACAACGCGGCGCCGCCATCTGGTCCATTTCGCTGATCGTTCATCGATTTGACTGTATCCGGTCATGCGGACGCGGCATGCTGGGCCTGTCGCATCTGCGCGGAGACCCCCCCGATGTACCACGGCGAACGCTTCAACGCCTGGACGCACCTGGTCGGTGCCGTACTCGCCAGCCTGGGCGCCATCTGGCTGCAAGTGCTGGCCACGCTCGGCGGATCGCTCGCCGAGATAGTCAGCGTGGCGATCTACGGCCTCAGCCTGGTGCTGCTCTACAGCATCTCCACCCTCTACCACAGCCTGCGCGGGCGGGCGAAGGTGATCATGCGCAAGCTCGATCACCTGTCGATCTACCTGCTGATTGCCGGCAGCTATACGCCATTCTGCCTGGTCACGCTGGCCGGTCCCTGGGGCTGGACGCTGTTCGGCGTGGTCTGGAGCCTGGCGTTGATCGGCATGCTGCAGGAGATCAAGCCACGCTCGGAAGCGCGGATTCTCTCGCTGGTGATCTACGCGGTGATGGGCTGGATCGTCCTGGTGGCGGTCAAGCCGCTGCTCGCCGCGCTCGGCGGCGCGGGCTTCGCCTGGCTGCTGGCCGGCGGCATCTGCTACACGGTGGGCATCGTGTTCTTCGTCTTCGACGAGCGCTTCCGCCACTGGCACGGCATCTGGCACCTGTTCGTGATGGGCGGCAGCCTGCTGCACTTCATCGCGGTGCTGTTCTACGTGCTGTGAACGGCGCCGACGGCCACGATCGCCGCGCGGCGCCGGCGTTCACGCCTGGTTCCAGACCGTCTCGTACAGCTCGACGATTTCCGCCTGCGTCGGCACGCGCGGGTTGTTGCCCGGCGAACCGGACGCCAGCGCCTGCTGCGCCATCGTCTCGCGCAATGCGAAGAAGCGCTCGCGGGCGATGCCGTACTGGCCGGGACTCGGCACCTGCAATTCACGGTTCAGCGCCTGCAACTCAGCCAGCAGCCGCTGGTTGGCGGCCTCGACGCTGTCGGTCTGTGCCGCAACGCCCATCGCACGGGCGCAATCGGCGTAGCGCTCGGGCGCGGCAGGAATCGAGAAGGCGGTGACCGCCGGCAGCAGCATGGCGTTCGACAGCCCGTGCGGCACATGGAAAAACGCACCGATTGGCCGACTCATGCCGTGCACCAGCGCCACCGAGGCGTTGGAGAAGGCGATGCCAGCCAGCGTCGCGCCGAGCATCATCGCCTCGCGCGCGGCACGGTTGCCCGCTTCGTGGAAGGCGGTACGCAGGTTGGGCGCCAGCAGGCGCATGGCCTGCAGGGCCTGGGCATCGCTGTAACCGCTGGCCTTGCGGCTGACGTACGCCTCGATGGCGTGGGTCAGCGCGTCCAGACCAGTATCGGCGGTGACCCGTGGCGGCAGCGAAAGGGTCAGCTCGTAGTCGATCAGCGCGGCGACCGGCATGAAACCGAGACCGGCGCAGAGCATTTTCTCGTCGCTGGTTTCGTCGGTAATGATGGTGAAGCGCGTCGCTTCCGAGCCGGTGCCGGCGGTGGTGGGAATGGCGATCAGCGGCAGGCCGGGCTCGCACACATCACGCGGGAAACGATAGTCGCGCATCTCGCCGCCGTAGCGGCCGAGGATGCCGATGGCCTTGGCCGAGTCGATCGGGCTGCCGCCGCCAAGGGCGACGATGGAATCGAAGTCGCCATCGCGGACCATCTGCACGCCGGCGCGGATCGACGCCGCGGTAGGCTCCGGCAGCGTGTCGGCGAAGCGCTGACTGGCGATTCCCGCCGCCTGCAGCTGTTCTTCGAGGCGATCGACATAGCCCAGCTCGACCATCATGCGGTCGGTGACGATCAGCGGGCGACTGCAGCCCAGGCTGCGCAGCACGACGGCAAGCTGCTGGCTGGCGCCAGCGCCGATTTCCATCAGGCGCGGCAGGACGATGCGATGACTCATGGGCTCTCTCCGGCAGTTAATGGCGCTGGGGTTCAGCGAGTATAGACAGCACCACCCAGCCGCCCGCCGCGGCGTCGCGAGCGGACGGCGGGTGTGGTATCCGCTCAGGCGGCCGGCTGCGGGTTCCAGTGCAGCAGCACGTCGAGCATGCGGTTGGAGAAGCCCCATTCGTTGTCATACCAGGCCAATACCTTGACCAGCTCGCCCTGCACGCGGGTATGGCTGAGGTCGGCCACACAGGACGCCGGATAGCCGTTGAAGTCGCAGGACACCAGCGCCTCCTCGGTGCACTCCATCACGCCGGCCGGCAGCCGCTGCGCGCCCTCGCGCAGGATGCGGTTGATCGCCTCGACGCCCTGCGGCGCACGGTCGGCGACGAAGGTCAGGTCCACCAGCGAGACGTTCGGCGTCGGCACCCGCACCGACAGGCCATCCAGCCGCCCGGCCAGCTCCGGCAGCACCAGGCCGATGGCCTTGGCCGCGCCGGTGGTCGACGGGATCATCGACAGCGCCGCGGCGCGCGCGCGGTAGAGGTCCTTGTGGGCCTTGTCCAGCAGGTTCTGGTCGTTGGTGTAGGAGTGCACGGTGTTCAGCAGCCCTTGGCGAATGCCCACCGCCTCGTGCAGCACCTTGGCCAGCGGTGCCAGGCAGTTGGTGGTACAGGAAGCATTGGAGATCACCTGCTGGTCGCCCAGCAGCTGGTGGTTGACGCCATAGACCACGGTCAGGTCGGCGCCATCCAGCGGATGCGAGGCGAACACCCGGCGCGCACCGGCCTGCAGGTGCTGCTCGACCAGGACGCGCTGCTTGAACTTGCCGGTGCATTCGAGCACCACGTCGACGCCCAGCTCGCCCCACGGCAGCCGGCTCGCCTCGCGCTCGGCGAGCAGGCGGATGCTCTGACCGCCGACGACCATCGCCTCGCCCTGCAGCTCCACCGGCTGCGGAAACCGACCGAACGTCGAGTCGAAGCGCGTCAGGTGCACCAGCGTGCCGTGCTCGCTGAGATCGTTGATGGCGACGATCTGCACCTGCTCCTGCAGGCCACGCTCGAACAAGGCCCGCACGACCGCACGACCGATTCGTCCATACCCGTTGATAGCAATACGCAACATGCGTGATTCCCCGCTGGTTGAAATGGCCTTCCAGCTTAGGCGGCTTATCCTTACAGGTGTTCAGTCATTTAGGCGCATGTCGGATTTTTGCACTGCCCGCCAGGATTGCGCGAAAATGCGCGGCTTTCCAGGCTGCGCCGCCCCGCTCGGGACCCGGCCAGGCCTGCCCGAGGCCCTTTCGAGGTAGCACGTACGTGGAACTACTGAAACAGAAAATCCGCAGCGAAGGCATCGTTCTGTCCGAGCGCGTGCTCAAGGTCGACGCCTTTCTCAATCACCAGATCGATCCGCGACTGATGCAGCAGATCGGCCAGGAATTCGCCCGCCGCTTTCGCGATGCCGGCGTCACCAAGATCGTCACCCTCGAAGCGTCCGGCATCGCGCCGGCGGTGATGACCGGGCTGGAACTCGGCGTGCCGGTGATCTTCGCGCGCAAGCACCAGTCGCTGACGATGACCGACAACCTGCTGACCGCCTCGGTGTACTCCTTCACCAAGCAGGTGGAGAGCACCATCGCGATTGCCGCTAACCACCTGTCGGCGACCGACCGGGTGCTGGTGATCGACGATTTCCTGGCCAACGGCAAGGCCGCCAAGGGCCTGCTGTCGATCATCGCGCAGGCTGGCGCGACCGTCGTCGGCCTGGGGATCGTCATCGAGAAGTCGTTCCAGAGCGGCCGACGCGAGCTGGAGGAAACCGGCCTGCGCATCGAATCGCTGGCGCGCATCGCCTCGCTGGAGAACGGCCAGGTGCAGTTCGTCGAGTGATGTGCAGATACGACAAAGCCGCCCGTAGGCGGCTTTGTCGGTGCAACGCTCAGCGTCTGTCGATCAGAGACCGGACATGTGCTTGATGGCGCCCTTGAGCTCGTCGTCTGAGCAGTCGCCACAGGTGCCTTTCGGCGGCATGGCATTGATGCCGCTGATGGCGCTCTTGAGCAGACCATCAAGCCCGCCCTTGGCGTCGGCACGTGCGCTCCAGGCCGCGGAGTCACCGCTCTTCGGCGCGTTGAGCAGGCCGGAGCCGTGGCAAGCGGTGCAGAACTTGCCGTAGATTTCTTCGCCGCTGCGTGCCGCACTACCGGCCGCCGCCGCAGCGCCGCCACCGGCCGCCGCACACTCTTGGCCTTGTACGCATACTTCGCCCACCGGCTTCAGACGCTCGGCGATAGCTTCGTCGGTCGCAGCCTGAGCGCTCATTGCCCACAGGGCCACTACGGCAGTCTGTGCTACCAGGATCTTCTTAATCAGGTTCACCTTTCACCCTCATTGTGGCTAGACACGCCCGCGGCCACGGTTCGCGAGCGGGCAGTAGTATAACGGCAAGCCCCACAAGCCGAAACAATTGCCATCGCTCGCGACTCTTTGTCGCATTGCGCGGCGCCGCTCAGAAGTTCGCCGGCGTGGTTGCGCTGATCAGCCGGGCCGGCGCGTCGAACGGATTGCGAAAACGGTGGGGTTTGCTGCTCTCGAAGTAGTAGCTGTCGCCAGTTTCGAGCACATAGGTCTGACCGTTGACCGTCAGCTCCAGCCGCCCCTCGACCAGCATGCCAGTCTCCTCGCCCTGGTGGGCGAGCATGTCCAGGCCGGTGTCCGCGCCGGGTGGATAGGTCTCGTCGAGAAAGGCGATGGCCCGGCTCGGATGCGCCTTGCCCACCAGTTTCATGCTCACCGCACCGTCGGAGATGTCGATCAGCTCGCTCGCCTTGTAGACCACCTGGGTGTCGCTGTCCTGCTCGAAATCCGGCGAGAAGAACTCCACCAGCGACATGGGAATGCCGCCGAGAACCTTTTTCAGCGAACTGATCGAGGGGCTGACGCTGTTCTTCTCGATCATGGAAATGGTGCTGTTGGTGACGCCCGCACGCTTGGCGAGTTCACGCTGAGACAGCCCCTTGAGCTTGCGGATGGTTTGCAGCCGAACGCCGACGTCCAATACGAGCTCTCCTATCAAGAGCGAAACGACAGGCTGTCATGATGGCAACGGCGTTCGGAATTTACAACACGCTGGCGCGCTATCCGGTGCACCTGCTGTCAGAGGTTCGGCCCGGACAGGTCCGGTAACGCGGCCACCACGGTGATTTCCACCCGCACCTGCGGCGAATACATCAGTGCCTGTACGGTGGTACGCGCCGGTGCGGAACCTTTGGGCAACCACTCATCCCAGACTTCGTTCATGCCGTCGTAGTCGGCCATGTCGCGCAGATGGATCAGCGCCGAAAGCAGGCGCGAGCGGTCGCTGCCGGCCTCGGCCAGCATGCGGTCGATGCTCAGCAGGGTTTCGCGGGTCTGCTGGCGAATGTCGCCCGACAGATCGTCGGCCAGTTGCCCGGACAGGTAGACCGTGCCGCGGTGGATGACTGCCTCGCTGTAGCGGGCGGTAGTGTGCAGACGCTGGATGGGCATTCAATTCTCCTCGAACGAGTGGCGCCGGCCTGCAGTGGGCCGGCACCGGGCAGTGTCAGGATAGCGGGCTCAGCTCGCGTTTTTGCACTTCGAGGTTCGCGCGGGAGCGGCCGCGCACCCAGCTGAAGACGATGGCAAGGATCAGCGCAAAGCCGACGTAGCCGAGCAGCGGATACACGGTGCCGACCAGCTTGCTGAAACCGCCCAGGCTCAGCGCCAGGCCGATGCACACCGAAATCGCGCTGAAGCCCTTGAAACGTGCCGACTCGGGCTTGGCGAAACGTGCGCTGAAGGCGAAGAACATGCCGACGGCGGTGCTATAGACCATGCAGATCAGCGCTACCGACATGACCACCGACAGTAGCGGCGAAATCCGCGACGCCAGCGCCAGGGTCGGCATCTCGATGCCCTGCAGCTGGTTGATATTGGCGAACAGGCCGACGTTCAGCAGCAGGATCAGCACGCCCAGGCCGAGCCCGCCGAGCACACCGCCCAGCCCCGCAGCCTTGGATTGCTTGGTCATTCCGCCGATCACCGCGAGCATCGGGAATCCTACGGCGATGTTGAACGAGGCATAGAGCAGCGCGCCGACGAACCAGTTGGAGCTGACCGTCTCGTTGTTCTCGCGGGCGACCGCATCGAGGGTTTCGACCGAGGCGTTGTAGTTGAATATCGAGTAGGTGGTGATGATCAGCACCATCGCCAGCAGGAACGGCATCACCGCGCTGATCAGATCGATGATGCGCTTGACGTTCAGGCACAGCGTGGCGATCACCAGCACGGTCATCAGCACGCCGCCGAACAGCGGATGCATGCCGTACTGTTGGGCGAAGATCGATCCGCAGCCGGCCAGCATGACCACGCCCACGCCATAGAGGAAGAATGACAGCACCACGTCGACGGCCAGACCGACGCGCGCGCCGAACAGGCTGTAGAGGACTTCCTTGTGCGAGTTGGCCTGCATCTTCGAGCTCATGCGGGCGATCTGCATGCCGAGGAAGGCGAACAGCAGGCCACTGACCAGCGTACCGGCGACGCCGACCAGCCCGTAGCCGGTGAAGAATTGGAGGACTTCCTGGCCGGAGGCGAAGCCACCACCGATAACCACGGACATATAAGCCAGCGCAATCTGGATCGATTGTTTGTTCATTACATTCATCTCGTTCTTAGATTTGTAGGTACGAGGAACGACTGCAGATGTCAGCTCATTCCGGTGAAACGCTGCTCCAGGCGGGGAACAGATGAGCGGCTCCGGCTCGCTGATAGATCCATGTCACTCGACCGGGTGTCAGCGTGGCGGACACCCGGTCGACGGTTATTGCAGGGGGTTGAGGGGTCAGTGGGCGGAAGCCGGCCGACCGTGGCCGGATACCTCGCTGCGGCTGCTATAGCGGGAAATATCCAGACCCTGCGCGCTGATCTGCGGACGCTTCTTCGCGATCAGATCGGCAAGCAGGCTACCGGAGCCACAGGCCATGGTCCAACCGAGGGTCCCGTGGCCGGTGTTGAGGAACAGGTTGCGATAGCGCGTCGCGCCGACGATCGGCGTACCGTCCGGGGTCGCCGGGCGCAGTCCGGTCCAGAACTCGGCGCGGCTCAGGTCGCCGCCCTGCGGATATAGGTCGGCGGTGATCATCTCCAGCGTCTCGCGACGACGCGGGTTGAGCGACAGATCGAAGCCAGCGATCTCGGCCATGCCGCCGACGCGGATACGGTCGTCGAAGCGGGTGATGGCGACCTTGTAGGTCTCGTCGAGGATGGTCGAGGTCGGCGCCATCGCGGCGTCGGTGATCGGCACAGTCAGCGAATAGCCCTTGAGCGGGTAGATCGGCGCGCGGATGCCGAGCGGCTTGAGCAGCTGCGGCGAGTAGCTGCCCAGCGCCAGCACATACTGGTCGGCGCGCTCCAGCTGACCATCGATCCAGACCCCGGCGATGCGCTCGCCGTCGCTCTCCAGGCGCTCGATGTTCTGCCCGAAGCGAAACTCCACGCCCAGTTCACGCGCCATCTCGGCCAAGCGCGAGGTGAACAGGTAGCAGTCGCCGGTCTGATCATTGGGCAGGCGCAGGGCGCCGGCGAGCTTGTCGGAGACCTTGGCCAGCGCCGGTTCGACGCGCGCGATGCCGGCACGGTCGAGCACTTCGTAGGGGACGCCGGCCTGTTCGAGCACGGCGATGTCCTTGGCGGCGGCGTCCACTTGCGCCTGGGTGCGGAACAGCTGGGTGGTACCGAGCTGGCGTCCCTCATAGGCGATGCCGGTCTCGGCACGCAGCTCGTCGAGGCAATCGCGGCTGTATTCGGCCAGCCGCACCATGCGTTCCTTGTTCACCGCGTAGCGCGCAGCGGTGCAGTTGCGCAGCATCTGCGCCATCCACAGGTACTGGTCGAGGCTGCCGGTGAGTTTGATGGCCAGCGGCGCGTGGCGCTGCAGCAGCCACTTCATGGCCTTGAGCGGAATGCCCGGAGCGGCCCACGGCGAGGCGTAGCCGGGCGATACCTGGCCGGCGTTGGCGAAACTGGTTTCCAGGGCGACGCCGTCCTGGCGATCGACCACTACCACCTCGAACCCGGCTCGGGCCAGGTAGTACGCGCTGGCGGTGCCGACCACACCGCTGCCCAGGATCAGAACTCGCATGACTGTCGCCCTCCATCCGGCACGCCCGGATGTATCCGTTGTTGTTGGGCGGAGTGTAGGACGGCTGACTCAGTGGTATTCACTGTTTATCATGCGATTGTTGACGAAAATTCTCGCCAATATGGCTTTTACCGGAGGGGCATCCCCCATGAACAATTCCAACAAGGCCCGTCGGGAATTGGACCGGATCGACCGTTCGATCCTGCGCATCCTGCAGCAGGAGGGACGGATTTCGTTCACCGAACTGGGCGAGCGGGTCAACCTCTCGACCACCCCATGCACCGAGCGGGTGCGCCGTCTGGAGCGCGACGGGGTGATCCTCGGTTACCACGCACGACTCAATCCGCAGCTGCTGCGCGCCAACCTGCTGGTGTTCGTCGAGATCAGCCTGGACTACAAGTCCGGCGATACCTTCGAGGACTTCCGCCGCGCCGTGCTGCGGCTGCCGCACGTGCTGGAGTGCCACCTGGTGTCGGGCGACTTCGACTATCTGGTCAAGGCGCGCATTTCGGAGATGGCCTCCTATCGCAAGCTGCTCGGCGACATCCTGCTGAAACTGCCGCACGTGCGCGAATCCAAGAGTTACATCGTCATGGAAGAAGTGAAGGAATCGCTCGAGCTGCCGGTGCCGGACTAGAGCGCCTGCGTGCCCGTCCCGCTCCAGCGAGCCCGCCGCGGCCGCTGGCCGAACGGCGCCGGGCGTGCTTTGCTCGCTGCAGTGCCGAACCGTGACCTCCCCCTGAACCCCGCAGAGAATCCATTCCGAACCGATGACTCAGAACACCTCCCGCCAAGACTTTCACGCCCCCTCCTACTACGCCGCCAGCGCCAACCGTGCGCTGCGTTTCGCCGCGCTCGCCGGTGAGGCCCGCGCCGACGTCTGCATCGTCGGCGGCGGCTTTACCGGGCTGAATACCGCCATCGAACTCGCCGAGCGAGGGCTGTCGGTCATCCTCCTCGAAGCCCGGCGTATTGGCTGGGGTGCCAGCGGTCGGAACGGTGGCCAGCTGATCCGCGGTGTCGGCCACGATGTCGAGCAGTTCCGGCCGATCCTCGGCGAAGAGGGCGTCGACGAACTCAAGCGCATGGGCTTCGAAGCCGTCGAGATCGTCCGCCAGCGCATCGAGCGGCACGCCATCGATTGCGACCTGACCTGGGGCTATTGCGACCTGGCGACCAAGCCGCGCCATTTGGAAGGTTTCGAGCAGGACTACGCCGACCTGCTGCGTCTGGGCTACGCGCATCCGCTGCAGCGCATCTCGCGAGCCAACCTGCCGACGGTGATCGGCTCGCAGCGCTACATCGGCGGGCTGGTCGACATGGGTTCCGGGCACTTGCATCCGCTCAATCTGGCGCTCGGCGAGGCGGCCGTGGCGCAGACCCTGGGCGTGCGCCTGCACGAGGATTCCGCGGTCGAACGCATCGAGTACGGCACGCAGGTAAAGGTCCACACCGCCCACGGCGTGGTGCGCGCCAACCAGCTGGTGCTGGCCTGCAATGCCTATCTCGACGGCCTGCAGCCCAAGCTCGCGGGCAAGGTGTTGCCGGCCGGCAGCTACATCATCGCCACCGAACGCCTGCCGGCGGCGCTGTGCCACGAACTGCTGCCGCAGAACATGGCGGTCTGCGATCAGCGCGTGGCGCTCGACTATTTCCGTCTCTCAGCCGACGGGCGACTGCTGTTCGGTGGTGCCTGCCATTATTCCGGGCGCGATCCCAAGGACATCGCCGCCTACATGCAGCCGAAGATGCTCGCGGTGTTTCCGCAGCTGGTGGGTATCGGCATCGAGTACCAGTGGGGCGGCATGATCGGCATCGGCGCCAACCGTCTGCCGCAGATCGGCCGGCTGCCGGAGCAGCCCAACATCTACTACGCCCAGGCTTATTCCGGCCACGGCCTGAACGCCACCCATCTGGCCGGCCGGCTGCTCGCCGAAGCCATCGCCGGGCGCGAGAGCCACGGCTTCGATCTGTTCGCCCGCGTGCCGCACCCGACCTTCCCCGGCGGCCCGGCCTTACGCTCGCCGCTGCTGGCGCTGGGCATGCTCTGGTATCGGTTGAAGGATCGCTTCTGACGGCGCGACGTCTAAGCTGCACGTGACCGGACCGGAAGGGAACACCGTGCGAGCGCTCCTGCTGCTGATCCTACTGCTGTCGCTTGCCGGCTGTGCCAGCCAGCCTGCGCCGGCGCCCTCCCACGCCACGGCGCCGGCGGACTCCTCGCTCGGCCGGCAGGTGCAGAGGCTGGCAGCCGCGCAGCCGGAGGGTCATTCCGGCCTGCGCCTGTTGCCTGAGAGCAGCGAGGCGTTCGCCGCCCGCGCCGAGCTGTTCCGTGCCGCGCGGCGCAGCCTGGATATCCAGTACTACATCGTGCATGACGGCCTCTCCACGCGCCTGCTGGTCGACGAGCTGCTGCGCGCCGCCGACCGTGGCGTGCGCGTCCGGCTGCTGCTCGACGACACCACCAGCGACGGGCAGGACTACCGCATCGCCACACTGGCAGCGCATCCGAATGTGCAGATCCGCGTGTTCAACCCGCTGCGCGCCGGCCGCAGCAACCCGGTCACGCGTACGCTCGGGCGGCTGCTGCATCTATCGCAGCAGCACCGGCGCATGCACAACAAGCTGCTGCTGGTCGACAGCAGCCTGGCGATCGTTGGCGGACGCAATCTGGGCGACGAGTATTTCGATGCCGATCGCAGCCTGAATTTCACCGACATCGACCTGCTAGCCGCCGGCCCGGTGGCGCGGCAGCTTGCCGACAGCTTCGACCAATACTGGAATCACCAGCTAAGCGTGCCGATCCAGCACTTCTTCTGGCGACCGCCGGCACGGCACAAGCTGAGCGAGGCGCGCGAGCAGCTCCAGCAGTATCTGCAGCAGGCGCGCCGCGACGATGGCCCGCTGTACCGCCGGCTGATCCGCTACCAGCGCGAGCCGCAACTGCAGCGCTGGCTGGATGAACTGATCTGGGCGCCCGCCGCGGCGCTTTGGGACGACCCCGACAAACTCCTGGCCGATGGCCCGCCCACGCAATTGCTGACCACCCAGCTGGCGCCGGCACTGACCGCGGTGCAGGATGAGCTGATGCTGGTGTCGGCGTACTTCGTGCCCACCGACAGCGGCGTCGACTACCTGGCCGAGCGTCACCGCGATGGCGTGACCATCCGCATCCTCACCAACTCGCTGGAAGCCACCGACGTGCCGGCCGTGCATGGCGGCTATGCACCCTACCGTCGACGCATGCTGGAACAGGGCGTGCAGCTGTTCGAACTGCGCCGCCAGCCCGACCAGAAGTCCTCCTACAGCTTCTTCGGCGAGTCTGAATCAAGCCTGCACAGCAAGGCGGCGGTGTTCGACCGCAAACGGGTGTTCATCGGCTCGCTCAACTTCGACCCGCGCTCGGTACTGTGGAACAGCGAAGTCGGCATCCTCGCACAGAGCCCGACGCTGGCCCGTGAGGTGCACCGACTGACGCTCGAGGGCATGGCACCGGCAAGCAGCTACGAGGTGAAGCTGGCCCGGCGCGGCGATACCCGCCAGCTGGTATGGATCGCCGAGGAGCAGGGCCGGCGCATCGTTCTCGAGCGCGAGCCAGGCGGATTCTGGCGCCGCCTGAACGCCTGGCTGGCCGATGTCGTTGGCCTGGAACGGATGCTCTGAGCACCACCCCTGTCGCTGGCCGTCCGGCAGCTCAGCGGCGAATCACACTTTGGGGTGATACCACTTGGCCACTGGTCCGCTAGGCTCTGGAAGCCAACTGCAACAAGCAGGCATCCGCTTCGATAAAAACAACAAAGGAGCACAACAATGCGCCATCGCACATGGATATGGCTGCTCGCCCTGATCGTCGCCTGGCTGCCCGGCCAGTCCCACAGCCAGACACTGTCCGCGCTGGAAAAACTGCAGATCCACGCCAGTCGCGCCACCAGCAGCCTGTTGCTGTATCGCGGCGAAGGCTTCCAGAAAGCCCACCTGGCGCGGATGGAAGCTGACATCCTGGCGCTCAACGAGGCCCTGCAGGGTGTTGCGAATCCCACCAGCGCGCTGCGCGACAGCCACCGCCAGTTACAGGCCAGGCTGCGCGAAGGTGCCGGTTTCGGTCGCGGCGAAGACGACATGCCCTGGGGCTGGCCGCTGGAAATGAGCAAGGCACTGCGCGAGTTCCTCACTGCCGTACGCGGCCAGCAGGGCGTCGAGGCCCACGCCGAGCTGCCGGCGAAAGTCGAATACCTCGCCGTGCAATACCTCAGCCGCGCCTACATCGGCAGTTTCGAGACGGCCCGCGAGCAGCCCGACACCTACCTCGGCCAGGACGAACGGCAGCTGGTGCCGGCCATCGACGCGCAACTGGCGCAGCTCGGCGAGCGCGGCGACCCGGCGCTAGCCCGGGTCAAGACGCGCTGGAGCTTTCTCAAGGTGGCGCTGCAGGACATGAACAGCGGCAGCAACAACTTCTCCACCGCCTCGGGCCGGCCGTTCGCGCCGATCATGGTCGACCGCCACACCCGCAGCCTGAGCGATCAGTGGATGGCGCTGGCGCCCTGAGCCGCCGTCAGGCCTGCGCCTCCGGCCGATAGCCCAGGCGCAGCCCGCCCCAGTGACGCCCCTTGACCATGATCGGCACCGAGAGGTCGTGCATCAGTTCGCCGGTGTCGCGGCTGTAGGTCTGCAGCAGCACGTTGCGCTGGTGGCTGCCGCAGCGTCCGCCGGTACGGTCGTTGAACAGCCGCTTGCTGCGACTGCGGCTGCGGTCGATCTCGGGATTGCCCACCGGCGGATGATTGAAGGCATTGTTGTGGGTCGGCACGTAGCCTTCCGGGGTGGTGGCGATGGCGTAGACGATCGCATCGTGGCGCGCCAGCAGCGGCTCCTGAATCGCCGGCAGCACGCCATCGGCGTACTTATCGAAGCGAGTGTGGTACTTCAACGGATCTGTACCCGGCTGCGCCTGGTAGTTGCGGTCGAACAGGTCGTTGACGGCGATGCGGCCGGCGTCGATATCCGCCTCGAAGCGCGCCGCGATATCCGCGGCCCCTTGGCGCGCAAGGTCGTAGATCGCCTGGTGATAGTCGTCGAGCTGTACCTCGGCGAGGCGCTCGCTCGCGCTCTCGGCCTGCGCCACCAGGCGTTCGGCGGCCTGCTCCAGCTGGCGGGTCTGCTGTTCGCTGTCCAGCGCATCGGCACGCAGCTGGTCGAGCGCGACGAACAACGCGGTCAGCCGTTCATGGTTGCTGGCCGTGCCGGAGGTGATCTCGGCGACCTGAGCCTCCACGCCGCCGGCCAGTTCGGTGATGCCGGTCAGCTGCTGGCCGGTACCGGCAATCTGCTCGGCGGCTTCGTCCAGTTCGCTGGCCTGCTGCTGGATATGGCTGACCACGGCGCTGCTCTGCTCGCGGATATCGGCGACCATCCGCCCGACTTCCTCGGTTGCGCTGGAGGTCCGTGCGGCGAGATTGCGCACCTCGTCGGCGACCACGGCGAAGCCGCGCCCCGCCTCGCCGGCCCGGGCCGCTTCGATGGCGGCGTTGAGCGCCAGCAGATTGGTCTGGCTGGCAATGGACTGGATCACATCGGTGATCTGGCGAATTTCCTCGGTACGCGCCGACAGACCGTCGATCAGCTCGCGGCTGGACTGGGTCTGCGCACTGAGCTGCTGCATGCGGGCGATGGCTTGCAACAGTTCGGTCTGCCCGGCATCGCTGCTACGCCGCACCGCCTGCGCTGCTTCCAGGGTATGACGGGCGCGCTCGGCGCTGTCCTGTCCGGTGGCGGCCATCGCCTCGGCGCCGTTGGCGATCTCGCTGACCGCCTGCAGCTGCGACTGCAGCCGGCCGGCCAGCTGCTCGGCGCTGAAGGCCACCTGGGCGGCCGACAGCGCGTTGTGGCAGGTGTGCCGGGAGAGACTCTTGCTCAGTTCGGTGAAGGCCTGCGGTTCGGCCCCAGCCGCACTGCTCGTCTCGTCGCCCGCACGCCAGACACCGAACCAGGGCACCAGCGCCACCCCAAGGATGAGTGCAGCCAGCAGCGGGAACGGCAGCGTGATTGCGTAGTGGAGCAGCAGCACAGCGCAGATGGCCAAAGCGTGCAGCAGGCAGGCGCGCGCGTTAAGGCGAGGGGAAGATCGCATGGACGGCCTCTGTTTGTTCTTGTCGATCGGCCAAGCGTTTTACCCATATTTCGCGACGAAAGTCAGTAGTGCCTTAGTAGCAAAGTGCCAACGGCGCGCCGCACCCGCGCTCGCGCAAGACGCGTGGCACACGGACGAACCGCCTGTGTCGCGGCAGCCAAGCCATGCCGCCGCCTTCGCTCCGCCGGTCGGATATCGAAATCGGCGTCCAGTGGCTTCAGGCGATGCAAAGGCATTTCACCGTGCGGAATAACGTTCTGCTTAATTGACCGAGCGCTCGGACACTGCCAGCCTGGACGCCAGCTCGCACACCCGCCTCACCCGTGCACGCTTTGCCGGGCAAGTTTCACCGATTATCGAGACGCACCGCGACCATGACCGCCCTGCTGCCACTGGCACTGTTCTGTGAATTGCTCGCACTGGCGACTCAGACGCGCCCGCTGAGTGTCGCCAGCGGAGTGCTGCTGAGTCTGTTCTTCATCTGGCACCGGCGTTCGCTGATGCCGTACCCACGCCGACTCGCCCTGGTCACGCTGGCCCTGCTCGGCTACTGGCTGCTGAGCGGCGCAGCCAGCTGGGAACAGGGCCAGCGTCTGCTTGCCGCGGCCGCGTACTACGGCGCGTTCGTCGGCGCGCTGGGTTTGATGCATTGCCTGGCCGAGCGCCTGCGCCCGCTCGGCGAGCTGCATCGACGGCTGTTGGCCGGGCCACCCGCGCTGCTGTATCCGAGCTATCTGCTGAGCACCCTGACGATCAGCTCGATCCTCAGCTTCGGCATGCTTTCGCTGGTCTGCGGCTCGCTCGAGCGCCACCTGCAGTACGGCGGCTACAGCGAGACGCAGCGCCGCGAAGGGCGACGCGCAGTGATGGTTAGCGCACTGCGCGGCTTCGCCCTGGTGCCGCTGCTGGCACCGACCAGCGTCGCGGTGGCCATTCTCACGCGTGAATTACCCGGACTGAGCTGGCAGGCGTTGCTGCCGTTCGGCCTGCTCGCCGCCCTGCTCCTGCTGCTGATCGGCTGGCCGCTGGAGAACCGCCGACTGCGGCAGCTGCGTCGCACCGGCTCCAGCGATACGCCGGAACCACCGCAGCCACTGCGCAGCCTGCTGCTCGGCAGTCTGCTGGGTATCGCGCTGATCGCCCTGCTGGCGGTTTTTACCCCGTTGTCTGCCACTCAGGCGGCGATGCTGCTGGTACCGCTGGCGGTACTCGGCATGCTGCGCACGCAGGGAGAAGGGCTCGGCGCGATTCACAGCCAGGTTCGCGACACCCTCGCCGGCATGCGCAACGAGACGTTCATCTTCGCCTGTTCGGCTGTGCTCGGTGGGCTCGTCGCCGCGCTGGTACCGGTCGACGCGCTGGTCGTTCACGTCGGCACCTCGCCGCTGGCGCTGTTCGGCCTCGGCAGTGCCGGCATGCTTGCGGTCATCGCGCTGGCCTTGCTTGGCGTCGCACCGATCATTTCCCTGAACCTGTGCGCCGCGCTGCTGGCGCAACTGGCCGCACAGGGCGTGGCCGTCATGCAGCCGGCGGTAGCGTTGCTCGCCGGCTTTTCGCTGGCGATGCTGCTGTCGCCTTACGGCCCCTCCGCACTGATGCTGGCGCGACATGCCGGGCTGTCGCCCTGGCGCATCGCCTTCGGCTGGAACGGCCGCTTCGTGCTGCTGGCGCTCGGGCCGCTGCTGCTGGTGCCGCTGCTGGCGTAACGGCGCTTACATCCATCCCGCTTCGGCCATCGACAATGGCTCGCCCTCGCCGACGATGAAGTGGTCGAGCACGCGCACGTCGATCAGCGCCAGCGCTTCCTTCAACCGCTGGGTCAGCTGGCGATCGGCCTGACTCGGCTCGGCGACGCCGGACGGATGATTGTGGGTAAGGATGACCGCCGCTGCATTCTGCGCCAGCGCGCGCTTGACCACCTGCCGCGGATAGACGCTGGCGCCGTCGATGGTGCCGTGGAACAGCACCTCGAACGCCAGCACCCGGTGCTTGGAGTCGAGAAACAGGCAGCCGAACAGCTCGTGCGGCTCGTGACGCAGGCGCGCCTTGAGGTAGTCGCGCACCGCTTGCGGCGACTCCAGCGCTGAATCCCGACGCAGCCGCTCGGCCAGATGCCGGCGCGCCATCTCCAGCACGGCCTGCAATTGTGCGTACTTGGCGGGGCCGAGCCCCAGATGCGTGGTGAATTGATCGAGGTCGGCTTCGAGCAGCGCGCGCAGCCCGCCGAACTCGCCAAGCAGGTGGCGCGCCAGGTCAACCGCGCTTCGGCCGGCAACGCCGGTACGCAGGAAAATCGCCAGCAATTCGGCATCGGAAAGCGCCGCCGCACCCTGTTCCAGAAGCTTTTCCCGCGGCCGCTCCGCCGTCGGCCAGTCACGTATGCTCATGTCTCCTCCCTGTCGAGCAGGCCCGCTTCTCCGTCGCGGGCGCTGTGCTATCTTAGCCCGTCATTTTTCCGGGGTGCCCGCGCGGCTCCGACGCAGTTCTCACTCCGGCAATCCTCTACAAGAAACAAGGCAGGCCTATGCAGCGGCTGTATCGTAAACGCATCGTCCTGGGCGTCGGCGGCGGCATCGCCGCCTACAAGAGTGCCGAGCTGGTGCGTCGCCTGCGCGACCATGGCGCCGAAGTGCGAGTGGTGATGACCCACGGCGGCCGCGAGTTCATCACGCCGCTGACCCTGCAGGCGCTCTCCGGTCACCCGGTACATCTGGATCTGCTCGACCCCGCCGCCGAAGCGGCGATGGGCCATATCGAACTGGCGCGCTGGGCCGACCTGGTGCTGATCGCACCGGCTACTGCCGACCTCATGGCGCGCCTCGCCCAGGGCATCGCCAACGACCTTCTGACCACCCTGGTGCTGGCGACCAACGCGCCGGTCGCCCTGGCGCCGGCGATGAACCAGGCGATGTGGGCCGACCCGGCGACCCAGGCCAACCGTCAGCTGCTCGAACAGCGCGGCATCCGCCTGTTCGGCCCTGGCTCCGGCAGCCAGGCCTGCGGCGACATCGGCATGGGCCGCATGCTCGAGGCCGAGGAGCTGGCCCAGGCCGCCGCCGACTGTTTCGAGAACGGCTGCCTGAGCGGCCTGCGCCTGCTGATCACCGCCGGACCGACCCAGGAAAACATCGATCCGGTGCGTTACATCACCAATCACAGTTCGGGGAAGATGGGCTTCGCCCTCGCCGAGGCAGCCGCCGAAGCCGGCGCGCAGGTCACGCTGGTCACCGGCCCGGTGTTCCTGCCGACGCCTGATCGCGTGCAGCGCATCGACGTGGTCAGCGCGCGCGACATGCTCGCCGCCTGTGAAGCGGCGATGCCCTGCGATCTGCTGATCGCCGCCGCCGCAGTGGCCGACTACCGCCCCGAGGTGGTGGCGCCGCACAAGCTGAAGAAGGACCCCACCACCGGCGACGGTCTGCTGCTGCAGATGGTGCGCAATCCGGACATCCTCGCCACCCTGGCGGCTCGCCCGGATCGCCCCTTCTGCGTCGGCTTTGCGGCCGAAACCGAGAACCTGCTCGACTACGCCATGCGCAAGCTGCGCGACAAGAATCTCGACCTCATCGTCGCCAATGACGTGGCCAACCCGAGCATCGGCTTCAACAGCGAAGAAAACGCGGTCAGCGTAATCGATCGCCAGCAGCACGTAACCCGCTTCGGCCAGGCCAGCAAAGGGCACATCGCCCGCGCGCTGGTGGCCTTTATCGCCGATCGCTACAGGCAGGCCTGACATGCACCAGCTACAAGCCAAGATTCTCGACCCCCGCCTGGGCCGGGACTTCCCGCTGCCCGATTACGCCACCTCCGGCTCGGCCGGCCTCGACCTGCGCGCGATGCTGCAGAACGATACCGTGCTGCAGCCAGGCCAGACGCTGCTGATCCCGACCGGCCTTTCGATCTACATCGCCGATCCGGGGCTCGCGGCGCTGATCCTTCCGCGCTCGGGCCTGGGCCATAAGCACGGCATCGTGCTCGGCAACCTGGTCGGTCTGATCGACTCGGATTACCAGGGCGAGCTGATGGTCTCCTGCTGGAACCGCGGCCTGAGCGACTTCACCATCGCCGTCGGCGAGCGCATCGCGCAGCTGGTGCTGGTGCCGGTGGTGCAGGCGCGCTTCGAGCTGGTCGAACAGTTCGACAGCAGCGACCGCGGTGCCGGCGGCTTCGGACACTCCGGCAGCCATTGATCCAACGCCCCCCTTTCAGGATGAATCGAGGAGCCTCATGGCACTCTTCAAGCGTACCGCCAAGGAACCGGACCTGTTGACCCCGGCAAACGCCGACAACAAACGCCCCACCCGCGCTGCTCCCAACCTGCTGCTGAACGGGCTGCTCCCCGGCCTGCTCGGCCTGGGTGCCGCGGCCGCACTGCTGTGGTTCGGCCTCCAGGACGCCCAGCGTCAGCAACAGACCGAGCTTGCCGTAGCCTGGGGGCAGAGCCAGGCCAGCGCGCTGCAACAGGCCGTGCGCCAGCTACAGGCCGATACCCAGGCCATCGCCGCCGACCCGCGACTGCTCGAGGCGCTGCGCAGCGAGCAAGCCGAACAGATCGCCGCTCTCGAGCAGACGTTGCGCCAGCAACCGGGTGTCGTCGATGCACATCTCAGCGCACGCGGCCGCGGCCGCCCGACGCCCGAACGTGCGGGGCCGATTAATTTTGCCGCACTGGACTTGCTGCAGCGCGCCGAGAGCGGGGACGCCCCGCCCGTCGAGGCCTTTCAGGTCGGCAAGCGCTGGCTGCTCTACAGCGCGGCGCCGTTGCGCGCCTCCGCCGAGCAGGCCGTCCAGGGCACACTGCTGCGCGTCATCGAGCTCGACCGCCTGCTCGCCACGTTGCCGCGCGTGCCGGCCGATGCCGGCCAGCTGCGTCTGACGCAGCAGTTCGACAACTCGCCCGAGAAGGTGCTGCTCCAGCAGGGTAGCGGCAACGGACCGCTGCTGCCGCTGGCCAGCGGCAATCCGCACTGGAAGCTCAGTTTCCAGCCCGCCACGACCGCGACCGGCGCCTCGCCGCTGATACTGCTGGGGGCTGCGCTGCTGGCGCTCTTAGGTCTGTTGCTCGGTCTGCAGTTCCTCGCCAGCGCCCAGCAGCGGCGCCTGCGTGACGACGTGCTGCAGATCAACCGCCTCGTGCAGGAACTCTCCAGCGGCCGGGCCATCCAACAACCGTCCCTGAGCCTGCCGGCGCTCGACGCGCTGGCACGGAACATGGCCCGCCTGCCGCTTCGCCCCGTCGGACCGGCAGTCACGCAAGCCGCGGCGGCGCCTGCCGTCCGACCGACCAAGGAGTATGTCGATCCGCGCGTGCCGGATACCGACATTCTCGACATCGATATTCTCGACGAGGACCTGGACCTGTTCGGCCTCGACACCAAGGAGCGAGAAACCGCAATGAGCAGCGCCAAAGCCCCCAAACTGCCCGCCAGCATCTTTCGCGCCTACGACATCCGCGGCATTGTCGGCGACAGCCTGACCAACGAGACCGCCTACTGGATCGGCCGCGCCGTAGGCTCGCAGAGCCTCGCCCAGGGCGAGCCGAATGTCTCGGTCGGCCGCGACGGTCGCCTATCCGGCCCGGAACTGGTCCAGCATCTGATCCAGGGCCTGGTCGACAGCGGCTGCACGGTCAGCGACATCGGCATGGTGCCGACGCCGGTGCTCTACTACGCGGCCAACATCCTCGCCGGCAAATCCGGCGTGATGCTCACCGGCAGCCACAATCCGCCGGATTACAACGGCTTCAAGATCGTCATCGCCGGCGACACCCTGGCCAATGAGCAGATCCAGGCGCTGCGCCAGCGCATTGAAACCGGCGACCTGAGTGAAGGCGTCGGCCGCGTCGAACCGGTCGACGTGCTGGAGCGCTACTTCGAGCAGATTCGCACCGACATCGCCATGGCCAAGCCAATGAAGGTGGTGGTCGACTGCGGCAATGGCGTCGCCGGGGTCATCGCCCCGCAACTGATCGAGGCGCTGGGCTGCAAGGTGATCCCGCTGTACTGCGAGGTCGACGGCAACTTCCCCAACCACCACCCGGACCCGGGCAAGCCAGAGAATCTGGTCGACCTGATCGCCAAGGTCAAAGCCGAGAAGGCGGACCTTGGCCTGGCGTTCGATGGCGACGGCGACCGCGTCGGCGTGGTGACCAATGCCGGCACCATGATCTATCCCGACCGTCTGCTGATGCTCTTCGCCAAGGACGTCGTGGCGCGCAACCCCGGCGCCGACATCATCTTCGACGTCAAGTGCACGCGCCGCCTGACACCACTGATCAGCGGCTACGGTGGTCGCCCGGTGATGTGGAAAACCGGCCACTCGCTGATCAAGAAGAAGATGAAGGAATCCGGTGCACTGCTGGCCGGCGAGATGAGCGGCCACATCTTCTTCAAGGAGCGCTGGTTCGGCTTCGACGACGGTATCTACAGCGCCGCGCGCCTGCTGGAAATCCTCAGCCAGGACAAGCGCGATGCCGAGCAGGTGTTCGCCGCCTTCCCGAGCGACGTTTCCACGCCGGAAATCAACATCACGGTGACAGAGGAAAGCAAATTCACCATCATTGACGCCCTGCAACGGGATGCCCAGTGGGGCGAGGCCAACCTGATCACGCTCGACGGCGTACGGGTCGACTATCCCAAGGGCTGGGGCCTGATCCGCGCCTCCAACACCACACCGGTGCTGGTGCTGCGTTTCGAGGCCGACAGCGCGCAAGAGCTCGGCCGCATCCAGGACGTCTTCCGCGCGCAGCTGCACAACGTTGCACCCGACCTCAAACTGCCGTTCTGATTATGCGGAGCCCTGCATGACCCTCAGCCGTGAAGCTGCCACCCAATTCGCCCAGGTCCTCTCCGAGGCGTTGCCGTACATTCGCCGCTTCGTCGGCAAGACGCTGGTGATCAAGTACGGCGGCAACGCGATGGAAAGCGAGGAGCTGAAGACCGGCTTCGCCCGCGACATCGTGCTGATGAAGGCGGTGGGCATCAACCCGGTGGTGGTGCACGGCGGTGGCCCGCAGATCGGCGACCTGCTCAAGCGGCTGAACATCGAGAGCCACTTCATCGACGGCATGCGGGTGACTGACAGCCAGACCATGGACGTGGTGGAGATGGTCCTCGGCGGCCAGGTCAACAAGAGCATCGTCAGCCTGATCAACCAGCATGGCGGCAGCGCCATCGGCCTGACCGGCAAGGACGCGGGGCTGATCCGCGCGAAGAAGCTCAAAGCCACCCGGCAGACGCCGGAGATGACCAAGCCGGAAATCATCGACATCGGCCATGTCGGCGAGGTCACCGGGGTCAACAGCGAACTGCTGGAAATGCTGGTCAAGGGCAACTTCATCCCGGTGATCGCGCCGATCGGCGTGGGCGACAATGGCGAGTCGTACAACATCAACGCCGACCTGGTCGCCGGCAAGGTGGCCGAGGCGCTGAAGGCCGAGAAGCTGATGCTGCTTACCAATATCGCCGGCCTGATGGACAAACAAGGCAACGTGCTCACCGGCCTTTCGACCGCCCAGGTCGATGCGCTGATCGCCGACGGCACCATCTACGGCGGCATGCTGCCGAAGATCCGCTGCGCCCTCGAAGCGGTTCAGGGCGGCGTGACCAGCGCGCACATCATCGATGGGCGCGTGCCCAACGCGGTGCTGCTGGAAATCTTCACCGACGTTGGTGTCGGTACGCTGATCACCAACAACCAGCGCTGAACACCGCGGTCGGACCAAAAAAAGGGGAGCCATCAGCTCCCTTTTTTCGTGCCCGCGCCGTCAGTGGTCGACGCGGAAGGACTCGAACATGGCCGGGATCCCCGGGAACATGCCGACACCCAGCATCACCGCGCAAAGCAGGATGAACACGATTGTCGGGATTACCCAGCGGTGCATATGGCTCAGGCTCTGGCCACGCTCCTTGTCGCCGATCAGCCCGAGATTGTCGAGCAGCACGGTCAGCGACCAGCCGAACACCGGGTTGACCAGTGCCGAGGAGAACACCACGATCGCCGCCGACTGCGAAGTCTTGCCCTCGCGGGTCATCTGCATGCCAGCCTCGAGCAGCGGCAGGTACACCCCGACCAGCAGAGCCACGGAAAGCACCGGTGGCCAGATCGCCAGATCCATCGGGTAGCCGAGGATCGCCGCCAGCACGCAGAGCAGGCCGGTCAGTACCGCACCCGCCGGAATCGGCCGCTTGGCGATCGCCGCCGGCACCATGTAGGTGCCCCAGGACGAGGCCAGGTTACCGCCACCCAAGGCCGTACCCACGGCCTGACGCGCGGCGGCGACGCACATGGTGTCGTCGATATCCATCAGCACCTTGTCCGTGCGCGGCGGGTAGTTCAGCTGCTGGAACACGCGGTGGCCGAGGAAGTCCGGCGACCACATCGCCACGGCCAGCACCGCGAACGGAGCGACGGCGACGAAGTGGTGCAGCTCCGGCAGGCCGAGCTGCCAGCCGCTGTTTGCACCCCACCAATACGCCGGGTTGAGGTTGGGAATACCCGGTTCGGTGGAAAACTCGAACGGCGCGCCGAGCGCAAAGGCGATCACCGCCGCCAGCACCGAGCCCAGCGGAATCGCCAGCCAGCGCATGCGGATGTGCTCGAGGTAGGCGTACATGACGATGGTCGACAGCACCACCACGAAGGCGATGTAGCCCATGTCGAAGCCGTTAGCCCAGGCGAACAGTTTCTGGATCTGCGACGACACCCCGATGAAGCCCAGATACAGCAGCAAGCCGCCGCATACCCCGTCGCTGGTCAGCCGCGCCAGCAGACTGCCGCCACGTGCGACGCCGAGGGCGAAGCCGAGCAAGCCGACCATCAGGCCGAGCGCCATGGGATGGCCGCCCGAGGCCACGATCAGCGGGATCAGGGGGATCAGCGGACCATGGGTGCCCGCCAGGTTGGCGGTGGGATTGAGGAAACCGGAGAACAGCACGACGAAGAGGATCGCCGCGATCAGCATCTCGAAGCGCACGTTCTCGATGACGAACTCGTTGGACAGCCCCAACGGTCCGGCGAACGCCGCCACCACCGCAGCGACCATCACGATTTTGCCGATGGTGGCGGCCATGGCCGGCACCCAGTCCTCGATCTCGAAGCGGTAATCGCGGAATGGAAGGTTCGGACGCCAGCGCCGCGGCGCCATGATCTGCAGCTCATGTTCCAGATAGTCGCTGCGCGAGGCAAACGCGGACCGCGGTCTGTGACGCTCCCGATAACTGCTTAGGTCGCTATCTTTCATGCGATCATCTCACCGTCGAAAATTCGCGGCGAAAGGTACAGGCCCGGGGGCGATTACTCATCCATACCTTAAAAGCATTGATCCAGAGCGGCTTGTTTGTTAGCGCCCCGGGTGTAGCTGCATGTGATCGAGATTTCGGCCGTGCCGAAGTGGGCAGAAGATTCAGCGCTCGCCGAGCAGTTCGGCGACACGCTTGCGGTCACGCGCGAAGCTCGCGTCCGCCTCGACCTTGGCGCGCTGGTAACGCGCCTGGTCACGCTGCAGCCCCGCCTGCTCCTTTTCGAGATTGGCGATCTGCGTCAGCAGATTCTGCGGAACTTCACGACCGGCGCGCTCGTGCTGGGCGGCTTGGGCCCGCAGCATTTCCTGCTGCGTGCGCAGCGATTGCAGATTGCTCTGAGTAATGCCGATGACGCTGTCGAGTTCCGCCAGCTTGCGCTTGCGCGCACGCTCCACATCGTCCGGGCTGGCATATAGACGCAGCAGCTGCACATCGGCCGCCGCGCGAGCCTTCTCCTGCCGCTGGCGCTGCATTTCCTCGGCCGTGGGCGCCGGCGGCACCACCCGGACGACCCGCCCCTGCTCGTTCAGCACCTCATAACCGCGGCCGATGTGCTGCGGCGGCACGCCATGCCGGTCAAGCACCACCACACCGCGCTCGTCGGTATAGCGATAAAGCTCGGCGGCGTCCGCCAGCGTCGCGGTCAGCAATCCCAGCGCAACGAGCAAGCGAATTACCGGCTGGAGCATGGCGAGATACCTATCCCTGATCAGATTCCGTACTGCGCGCGATAGGCCTGCACCGCGGGCAGATGCTGTTTGAGCTGATTATCTTCTTCCAGATACTCGAGCACCTGCGACAACGACACAATACTGATCACTGGCATTGCGTAATCGCGCTCGACTTCCTGAATCGCCGACAGCTCACCCTGACCACGCTCCTGACGGTTGAGCGCGATCAACACGCCCGCCGCCTGGGCCTGCTGCCCCTGGATGATCTGCATGACCTCGCGGATCGCCGTGCCGGCGGTGATCACGTCATCGACGATCAGCACACGCCCCGCCAGCGGCGCACCAACCAGGGTGCCGCCTTCGCCGTGGTCCTTGGCTTCCTTGCGGTTGAAGCACCACGGCAGATCGCGCTCGTGCTGCTCGGCCAGCGCGATCGCCGTCGCGGCGGCAAGCGGAATGCCCTTGTAGGCCGGGCCGAAGATCACATCGAAATCGATGCCGCTTTCCATCACCGCCGCCGCATAGAAACGGCCCAGCTGAGCCAGCGCGCTGCCGCTGTTGAACAATCCGGCATTGAAGAAGTACGGACTGGTGCGGCCGGATTTTAAGGTGAATTCACCGAAGCGCAGAACACCGCGCTCGATGGCAAAACGAATGAACTCGCGCTGGTACGCCTGCATGAAGAAAATTCCCGAAAGCCACGGATTTAGCCAATTACAGAGAGCTTGGGTTATCATACACGGACGTGTTTTTAGGGGCCATTTATGCGGATCATCAGCGTCAACGTGAATGGCATTCAAGCGGCAGCACAGCGGGGTTTGCTCAGCTGGCTGCAAGCGCAGAATGCCGATGTCATCTGCCTGCAGGATACCCGCGCCTCTGTATTGGAACTCGATGATCCGGCCTACCAGCTGGACGGCTATTTCCTCTATGCCTGCGACGCCGAAATCCCAGAACAGGGCGGTGTGGCGCTGTATTCGCGACTGCAGCCCAAGGCAGTGATCATGGGGCTCGGCTTCGAGACGGCGGATCGCTACGGACGCTACCTGCAGGCGGACTTCGACAAGGTCAGCATCGCTAGCCTGCTACTGCCGACCGGGCAGGATGGCGACGCCAGCCTGAATCAGAAATTCAAGTTCATGGACGATTTCGCCCACTACCTGGACAAGCAGCGTCGCAAGCGTCGCGAGTACCTGTATTGCGGTTCGCTGTACGTCGCGCATCAGAAGCTCGACGTGAAGAACTGGCGCGACTGCCAGCAGAGCCCGGGCTTCCTCGCTCCCGAACGTGCCTGGCTGGACGAGATCTTCGGCAACATGGGTTACGTCGATGCGCTGCGCGAGGTCAATCGCGAGGGCGACCTGTTCAGCTGGTGGCCGGATACCGAGCAGGCAGAGATGCTCAACCTGGGTTGGCGCTTCGACTACCAGATTCTCACCTCGGGGTTGCGTCGCTTCGTGCGTGGTGCCCGTCTGCCGCGCCAGCCGCGCTTCTCGCAGCACGCGCCGCTGATCGTCGACTATGACTGGACGCTGAGCGTCTAGAGTCCACTGCAGGAGAACCTGGCGCCGGATGCGCCAGGTTCGATCGGCACCTGCGGTTCGCGATTACTTGATCAATCGCCAGCAGAACGGATAGCGGTAGGGCTTGCCTTCGTTGGCCCGGATACCGGCGATGATCACCAGCACCAGCGCCACCACGCTGACCAGGGCCATCAGCGGAAAGCCGATGAGAATCCAGGCGAGCAGTGCACAGATCATCATCACGATGCTGAAGGTGATCTGGAAGTTCAGCGCCTCCTTGCCCTGTTGATCGACGAACGGATCCAGATCCTTCTTCAGCTGCCAGACGATCAGCGGACCGATGACGTTGCCGATCATCGGCGCGAGGAACCAGAAGAACGCCGAATAATGACAGAACATCGCCCATTGGCGCGCTTCGCGGCTGGGCAACGGCATCAGCTCCTGATCGCTCATGGCTGCACCACTCAGTCGGCCAGCGCCGCGCGCTGCAGGTCGAACAGCTCACGCATGCCGCTCTGGGCCAGCTCGAGCATGGCGGTCAGCTCGTGCGGCTGGAACGGCGCGCCCTCGGCAGTGCCCTGCACCTCGATGAAACCACCGGCGTCGGTCATCACCACGTTGAGGTCGGTCTCAGCCGCCGAATCCTCGAGATAGTCGAGATCGAGCACCGGCTGCCCCTGATACATGCCGACGGAGACCGCGGCCACCATCTGTTTGACCGGATCGCCGCCCTTCAGCCCGCCACGCTGCTTCAGCACCTTCAGCGCGTCGACCAGCGCGACCATCGCGCCGGTGATCGAGGCCGTACGCGTGCCGCCATCGGCCTGGATTACATCGCAGTCGATGAACAGGGTGTTCTCGCCCAGCTTGCTCATGTCCAGCGCCGCACGCAGCGAACGACCAATCAACCGCTGGATCTCCAGGGTGCGCCCGCCCTGCTTGCCACGCGCGGCCTCACGCTGATTACGCTCGCCGGTGGCGCGCGGCAGCATGCCGTACTCAGCCGTCAGCCAGCCCTGCCCCTGCCCCTTGAGGAAACGCGGTACGCCCGACTCGATACTTGCAGTGCAGATGACCCGGGTGTCGCCGAACTCGACCAGCACCGAACCTTCGGCATGCTTGGTGTAATTGCGCGTGATACGGATCGAGCGCAGCTGATCGGCGGCACGGCCACTGGGACGCTTCATGTAGGTACATCCTGCTTCGGGGTAAGAGTGCCGGGCATTATAGAAGGCTTGTCCGCAAAAGGGGCCGATTGCCGCCGCAACCCCGCTGACGGTTTTTCCTTTACAATCCTCCGCCTTTCGCCATCCGCATCGAGAGGTTTCCCGATGGTCCACAGCATGACGGCCTTCGCCCGCAGCGAGCTGGCCGGCCCCCACGGCACCCTCAGCTGGGAAATCCGCTCGGTCAATCATCGCTACCTGGAACCGCATCTGCGCTTGCCGGAGGCCTTTCGCGACCTTGAGGGCGCGGTGCGCGAAGCTCTGCGCAAAGGGCTGTCGCGCGGCAAGGTCGAATGCACCCTGCGCTTCGCCGAGGATGCCGGCCGCGGCGAGCTGCAGCTCGACCGCGAACGCGCCAGCCAGCTGATCGCCGCGGCCGAAAGCGTAGCCGCGCTGATCAGCCGGCCGGCGCCGATCGACCCGCTGCAGGTGCTCGGCTGGCCCGGCGTCCTGGTTGGCGATGCGTTCGACCCGCAGGCGTTGAACAAGAGCGCTCTGCAACTGTTCCACGACGCCTTGGCGCAGCTCCGGGAAGGCCGCCAGCGCGAGGGCGAGGAACTGGCCAAACTGCTCAATGAACGCCTGGACGGCATGCTCGTGGAAGTCGCCACGCTACGCGAGCAGGTGCCGCAAATGCTCGCCGCCCAGCGGCAGAAAGTGCTCGACCGCTGCGCGGAAATGCAGGTCGAACTCGATCCGCAGCGCCTGGAACAGGAAATGGTCCTGCTGGCGCAGAAGAGCGATGTCGCCGAAGAACTCGACCGCCTCGCCACCCATGTCGGTGAAGTGCGCCGTGTACTCAAGGCCGGCGGCGCGGCCGGGCGGCGCCTGGACTTCCTGATGCAGGAACTCAACCGCGAAGCCAATACCCTCGGTTCCAAGGCGTTCGATCCGCGCAGCACCCAGGCGGCGGTCAACCTCAAGGTGCTGATCGAGCAGATGCGCGAGCAAGTGCAGAACATCGAATAGCCGGCAGGCACGCACAACCGCCGGGCTATTGTCACAGTCAGATATTCATCGAGTTCCAGGAAACCGTCATGTCCGCCACAACCGGCACGCTCTATATCGTTTCCGCGCCTTCCGGGGCCGGCAAGACCAGTCTGGTCAAGGCACTGATCGATGCCCAGCCGCAGGTCCGGGTGTCGGTATCGCATACCACCCGCGCCATGCGCCCGGGCGAGGTCGACGGGGTCAACTACCACTTCGTCAGCCGCGAGGACTTTCTCGAACGCCTCGAACGCGACGAATTCCTCGAGCATGCCGAAGTGTTCGGCAACCTCTACGGCACCTCGCAACGCTGGCTGGAACAGACCCTCGCCGAAGGCTACGACCTGATTCTGGAGATCGACTGGCAAGGCGCCCAGCAGGTGCGCCGGCTGATGCCGCAGGCCAAATCGATCTTCATCCTGCCGCCGACCCAGGAGGCCCTGCGCCAACGCCTGAACAACCGCGGCCAGGACAGCGACGAGATCATCGAGCGGCGCATGCGCGAAGCGGTCAGCGAGATGAGCCACTACGTCGAATACGACTATCTGGTGATCAACGACGATTTCGCCCACGCACTGATCGATCTGCAGGCGATCTTCCGCGCCAACCAGCTCCGCCAGCCTGCTCAACAGCAGCGCCATATGCGCCTGCTGAGCGATCTGCTGGCCTAGAAACGCAGAACCCCGGCGCCGTTGCCGACGCCGGGGTTCATTTGGTCACCGCCGGATCACACCTGGCGGTAGATCACCGACCCTTCGTCCTTGAAGCGCTCGGCCTGCTCGGCGAAACCCGCCTCGATGGCCTTCTGCTCGTCGGTCAGACCGTTCTCGGCAGCGTATTCGCGCACTTCCTGGGTGATCTTCATCGAGCAGAACTTCGGCCCGCACATGGAGCAGAAGTGCGCGACCTTGGCCGAATCCTTGGGCAGCGTCTCGTCGTGGTAGCTGCGCGCGGTGTCCGGATCGAGGCCGAGGTTGAACTGGTCTTCCCAGCGGAACTCGAAGCGTGCCTTGGACAGGGCGTTGTCGCGGATCTGTGCGCCCGGATGACCCTTGGCGAGGTCGGCGGCATGCGCGGCGATCTTGTAGGTGATGATGCCGGTCTTCACGTCGTCCTTGTTAGGCAGACCCAGGTGCTCCTTGGGCGTGACATAGCAGAGCATGGCGCAGCCGAACCAGCCGATCATCGCGGCGCCGATGCCGCTGGTGATGTGGTCGTAGCCGGGGGCGATGTCGGTGGTCAGCGGCCCGAGGGTGTAGAACGGCGCCTCGTCACAGCACTCCAGCTGCTTGTCCATGTTCTCCTTGATCATGTGCATCGGTACGTGGCCCGGACCTTCGATCATGCACTGCACGTCGTGCTTCCAGGCGATCTTGGTCAGCTCGCCGAGCGTTTCCAGCTCACCGAACTGCGCGGCGTCGTTGGCGTCGGCAATCGAGCCCGGACGCAGGCCGTCGCCCAGCGAGAAGCTGACGTCGTAGGCCTTCATGATTTCGCAGATATCGTCGAAGTGGGTGTAGAGGAAGTTTTCCTTGTGATGCGCCAGGCACCACTTGGCCATGATCGAGCCACCGCGACTGACGATGCCGGTAACGCGCTTGGCGGTCAGTGGCACGTAGCGCAGCAGCACGCCGGCGTGGATGGTGAAGTAGTCCACGCCCTGTTCGGCCTGTTCGATCAGGGTGTCGCGGAACAGCTCCCAGGTCAGGTCCTCGGCGATGCCGCCAACCTTTTCCAGTGCCTGGTAGATCGGCACCGTGCCAATCGGCACCGGCGAGTTGCGAATGATCCACTCACGGGTCTCGTGGATGTGCTTGCCGGTGGACAGGTCCATGACCGTGTCCGAGCCCCAGCGGATGCCCCAGGTCAGCTTGGCGACTTCTTCCTCGATGGAAGAACCCAGCGCCGAGTTGCCGATGTTGCCGTTGATCTTCACCAGGAAGTTGCGGCCGATGATCATCGGCTCCAGCTCGGTGTGGTTGATGTTGGCCGGGATGATCGCGCGGCCGCGGGCGACTTCGCTGCGGACGAATTCAGCGGTGATTTCCTTCGGAATGCTGGCGCCGAAGCTCTGGCCGGCGTGCTGTTCCTTGAGCAGGCCCGCCTCGCGCGCTTCGGCCAGCTTCATGTTCTCGCGGATGGCCACGTATTCCATCTCGGGCGTGATGATGCCCTGCTTGGCGTAGTGCATCTGGGTGACGTTGTGCCCGGCCTTGGCGCGGCGCGGGTTGCGCACGTGAGCGAAGCGCATGGCTGTCAGTTCGGCGTCGTCCAGGCGACGCTGGCCGAATTCGGAGGACAGCCCCGGCAGCCTCTCGGTGTCGCCGCGCTCCTCGATCCAGGCGCTGCGCACGTCGGCCAGGCCCTTGCGCACGTCGATGGTCACGTTCGGATCGGTGTAGGGGCCGGAGGTGTCGTAGACGGTGACCGGCGCGTTGATCTCGCCACCGAAGGCGGTCGGAGTGACGTCCAGGCTGATCTCGCGCATCGGCACACGGATATCCGGGCGCGAACCCTGCACGTAGACCTTCTGCGAACGCGGGAACGGCTGGATGGATTGCTGATCGACCTGGGCGCTTTCGCTCAGATTCTTGTTGCTTTGCACGCTCATGGGCTTCTCCACGGGAAATGTCGGAGCGAACCTGAGCAACACGGCGGGTCAAGGGCATCGGGGTGCGCCGGAACTGGCGCCGAGAGCCTCGCCGGCAACTGGCGAGTACATCTTGTTCCCTACGCAGGCCTTAACCTGATCAGGTTCAACGGGATCCGGAACTTTCCGATCTCAGCCTTCGCATCAAGGCACCCCGACAAGAACGCCGCCGAGTCTAATCAAGAGCCGCGGGAAAAACCACGCCGGTGCGGCCGCAAGCCGACCGTTCGGTCATTTTTCCCCGCCGCACGCCGTGCAATCGCTGCGCCTTGACCCTCCCTGGCCCGCCGCTTAGCCTTGCCCATCACTTCAATTCAGGATGAGCCGAGATGCTGCACAGACTTCCCCTGGCCATCGCCGTGGCAGCCATCTTCGCCGGGACGGCCTTGGCCGAAACCCCGCTCGCCAGCCGTACCGATCTGGTCAGCGTCTACCAGCATGCGGTCGACAACAACGCCGACCTCGCGGCCGCCCGTGCGCAGTTCCGCGCGCGCCAGGAGGTGGTACCGCAGGCACGTGCCGGGTTGCTGCCCAATCTCAGCGCCGGCGCAGAACTGAGCGACACTGAAACGGATGTCGACACTCATCTGGGCTCGCGCTCGCTGTCGCGCAGCGGCACCGCCTACCAGGCAACGCTGAGCCAGCCGCTGTTCCGCGCCGATCGCTGGTTCCAACTCAAAGCCGCCGAGGCCATCAGCGAGCAGGCGGCGCTGGAGTACTCCATCGCCGAACAGGACCTGATCCTGCAGAGCGCGCAAGCCTACTTCGCCGTGCTGCGCGCGCAGGACAACCTCGCCGCATTGAAGGCCGAGGAAGCGGCGTTCAAGCGGCAGCTGGACCAGGCCAACGAACGCTTCGAGGTCGGCCTGTCCGATCGTACCGACGTACTCGAGGCCCAGGCCGGTTTCGATACCGCACGCGCCAATCGCCTCATTGCCCAGCGTCAAGTCGACGATGCGTTCCAGGCCCTGTTCACCCTGACCAACCGCGAGTACCTCGCGCTCGAAGGCATCCGCCACAGTCTGCCGGTGCTGGCGCCGACACCGAACGACGCCGGCGCCTGGGTCGACACCGCCAGCCGGCAAAACCTCAATCTGCTGGCGGTGAACTATGCCGTGACCGCCGCCGAAGAAACCCTGCGCCAGCGCCGCGCCGGCCACGCGCCGACGCTCGATGCGGTGGCGTCATACCGCAAGGGCGACAACGACGCGCTGGGTTTCTCCAACAGCGGCATGAGCGATGCGCTGCCGAACTACCCGCGCTACACCGGCGATGCCGAGCAGCGCAGCATCGGCCTGCAACTGAACATCCCACTGTACAGCGGCGGCCTGACGCGTTCGCAGAGCCGCGAAGCCTTCCACCTGCTCAGCCAGAGCGAACAGCAGCGCGAGAGCCTTCGGCGCCAGGTTGTCGAAGCCACGCGCAACCTGCATCGTGCGGTGAACACCGACATCGAGCAGGTGCAGGCGCGCCGGCAGTCGATCATCTCCAACCAGAGCGCACTGGAAGCCACGGAAATCGGCTATCAGGTGGGCACGCGCAACATCGTCGACGTGCTCGACACCCAGCGCCGGCTGTACGCCGCCGTGCGCGATTACAACAACGCCCGCTACGACTACATTCTCGACAATCTGCGTCTGAAACAGGCCGCCGGTACGCTGAACCCGGACGACCTGCAGCAGCTGGCCGCCTACCTCAAGCCTGACTACGACCCGGACAGCGACTTCCTGCCGACGGACCTGCCGCAGACCATCGGCCAGCCCGTACGCATCGACTGACACAACGGCGACCGCGGGCGGCGGACAGCGCGCCGGACGCGAATTACCTCGGCGGAGGCTCCGCGCGGTCGGCGAGCAGGCGCGCCAAGGCGGCCAGCAAGCGCTGCAGCGCACCCTGATTGGCTTTGAGCACCGTCAGCCCAGCCGCGCGCATGCGCTCGGCGCTGACCGGCTCGCGCCACAGCCGGTCGACGCTATCGGTCAGCTCGACGGCGTCGGCCACTTCCAGCAGCGCACCAGCCGCACGCAACTGAGCCGATATCTCGAGGAAATTGAACAGGTGCGGGCCACTGAGCACGGGTTTGCCCAGCGCCGCCGGTTCCAGGAGGTTGTGTCCGCCGTTGGGCACCAGGCTACCGCCGACGAAGGCAACGTCCGCCAGCGCGTAGAGAAACAGCAGCTCGCCCATGGTATCGCCGAGCAGCACCTGCGTATGCGCGGTAACGTCCTCGCCCTGCGAGCGCCGGACCGTGGCGAAACCCTGCTGACGGCACAGCTCGGCCATCGCCGCAAAGCGTTCCGGATGGCGCGGCACCAGGATCAGCAGCGCCTGCGGATGCCGCTCCAGCAGCCGCCGATGCGCCGCCAGGACGATCTCGTCTTCACCGGCATGGGTGCTCGCCGCGATCCACACCGGCCGCTGTAGCGCACCCCACTGCGTGCGCAGTTCGCCCGCACGCGCCAGCAGCGCCGGGTCGATGGTCAGATCGAATTTGATCGAGCCGGTGACCTCGACGCACTCGCTGCGCGCGCCCAGCGCGAGAAAGCGCTCCGCCTCGGCGGCCGTCTGCACGGCGATCAGACTCAGCTCGCCCAGCATCGGTGCCGTCAAGCGGGCGAAACGGGCATAACCGCGCGCCGAGCGTTCGGACAGCCGCGCATTGGCCAATGCCACCGGAATGCCGCGCCACGCGCATTGATGGATATGGTTGGGCCACAGCTCTGTTTCCATCACCACCGCCAGCCGTGGCCGGGCACGCTCGAGAAAGCGTGCTGCCGCCCAGGGCAGGTCATAGGGCAGATAGCAGTGCTGCACGCGGTCACCGAACAAGGCGCGGATTCGCTCCGAACCGGTCGGCGTCATGCAGGTGACGGTGATCGGCAGGTCGGGATGGCGCGCCATCAGCTCGCGGATCAGTGGCGCCGCAGCAATGCTCTCGCCCACCGACACTGCGTGCAGCCAGATGCCGCCAGGCTCGAGCGGCGGCAGACCGATGGCGAAGCGCTCGCCGATGCGCTGCGCATAGGCCGGCGCCCGCCACGCGCGCCAGAGCAGGCGCAGGATCACCAGCGGCAGGCCGAGGTGAAACAGCAGGGTATAGAGGGTGCGATTCATGGGGGCGCAGTTTACTCGAAAGCAGCGCTGGCGCCGCGCTTCGGTTGCTCGGCGGTGGCGGCCAGCGCCGCCACGCGCACACCGCGAGCATGGCCCCCAATCCCCCGGATAGCGCGCCACCGGACCGTCTGGAGGACCTGCCTTGAGACCGTCTCGCCTTTTCGTCTAGCCTGCTCGTTCATCCGTTCTTTCCGGTGCCCCATGTGCCTGATCGTTTTCGCCTGGCGCCCCGGCCACGCGCTGCCGCTGCTGCTGGCCGCCAACCGTGACGAGTTCCACGCCCGCCCCAGCCTGCCGCTGGCCACCTGGGAGGATGATCCGGCCATCATCGGCGGCCGCGATCTGCAGGCAGGCGGCACCTGGTTGGGCGTTCGTCCCGATGGCCGCTTCGCCGCGCTGACCAATATCCGCATCGGCGGCCAGCCAGCGGGCCGACGCAGCCGAGGCGAGCTGGTGGTGCGTTACCTGCGCGGCGAGCTGCCGCCGGCCGATTATCTTGCCGGGCTGAGCGCAGGTATCGAGGACTATGCCGGCTTCAACCTGCTGGTTGGCACTGCGCGGGAGCTCTGGCATTTCAATTCCCAGTCCGGGTCGCCGCGGCGGCTGGAAGCTGGCGTCTACGGCCTGAGCAACGCCGATCTGGATACGCCCTGGCCGAAGTTGCGCCGAGCGCGCACCGCCTTGGCCGCCCGACTGGAGCTGGCCGACACCGAGTCGCTGCTGCAACTGCTCGACGACCATGAGCGGGCGCCCAATGCGGAGCTGCCGAGCACCGGCGTGCCGCTGGAATGGGAACGCCTGTTATCGAGCGTCTTCATCGCCAGCGCCGAATACGGCACGCGCGCCAGTACCGCGCTGCTGCGCTGGCAGAACGGTGCGCTGGATATCCATGAACGGCGTTTCGGTCCGGATGGGTTGCTCGGCGATACGCGCTATCGCCTGCCGGCGCGCGACTGAACCAAGCGCCGCATCACACCGCGGCGGAAGGGTTGATCAGGCGATTCAGACCGAGGTTGCGCAGCGTCAGCTGCACGGTGGCGTGGATCACCTGCGGGCTGTCGAGCACCATTACTCTCGCCAGCAGTTCGCGGGCGGTCTGCAGGCTGACCTGACGCAGCAGCCACTTGACTTTGGGCAGGTTGGTAGCGTTCATCGACAGGCTATCGAAACCCATCGCCAGCAACAGCATGGCGGCGGCCGGATCGCCGGCCATCTCACCGCAAATACTCACCGGGCGCCCCTCGGCGTGCGCCTCGTGGACCACGCGCTGCAGGGCCTCGAGCACGGCCGGATGCAGATAGTCGTAGAGATCGGCGACGCGCGGATTGTTGCGGTCGACGGCGAGCAGGTACTGGGTCAGATCGTTGGAGCCGACCGAGATGAAGTCCACCAGACGCGCCAGCTCGCGCGTGAGGTAGACTGCCGCGGGCACTTCGATCATCACGCCCACCGGCGGCATCTGCACGTCCAGGCCTTCGTCGCGCACCTCGCCCCAGGCGCGGTGAATCAGGTGCAGCGCCTCTTCCAGCTCGCGCAGACCGGAAATCATCGGCAGCAGGATGCGCAGGTTGTTCAGCCCGACACTGGCCTTGAGCATCGCGCGGGTCTGCAGCAAGAAGATTTCCGGGTGATCCAGCGTGACGCGAATGCCACGCCAGCCGAGGAACGGGTTCTCTTCCTTGATCGGGAAATACGGCAGCGACTTGTCGCCGCCGATGTCCAGGCTGCGCATGGTGACCGGCAGCGGATGGAACGCCTCCAGCTGCTCGCGATAGATCGCCATCTGTTCCTTTTCGCTGGGGAAGCGCTCCTTGATCATGAAGGGCACTTCGGTGCGATACAGGCCGACGCCCTCGGCGCCACGCTCCTGCGCGCGCACCACATCGGCGAGCAGGCCGGTGTTGACCCACAGCGGGATACGCCGACCATCGGTGGTCTCGCAAGGCAACTCGCGCAGTACGTCGAGCCCTTCGGAGAGCTGGCGTTCCTGCTCGGCGAGCACCGCGTACTGTTCGCGCAGCACCTTGCCGGGGTTGGTGATGATCTCGCCGCGATAGCCGTCGATGATCAGCTCGATGCCGTCGACCTTCGAATAGGGCAGATCGACCGCGCCCATCACCGTGGGAATGCCCATCGCCCGCGCCAGAATCGCCACGTGCGAGTTGCTCGAGCCAAGCACCGACACCATGCCGGCGAGCTTGCCTTCGGGTACCTCGCCGAGCATCGCCGGCGACAGCTCCTCGCTGACCAGGATGGTCTTGTCCGGGTAGGTGAGTGTCTGCTGGCGAGCCTCCTGCAGGTAGGAGAGCAGGCGGCGACCGATGTCCTTGACGTCCGAGGCGCGCTCGCGCAGGTAGGCATCGTCCATCAGCTCGAAACGCCGCACATGCTCGGTCACCACCTGGCGCAGCGCACCCTGCGCCCACTGGCCGGTACGGATGACCTTGGCCACCTCGCCGGCCAGCGCCGAGTCGTCGAGCATCATCAGGTAGACGTCGAACAGCGCGCGCTCTTCCTTGCGCATCTGGTTGGCGAGCTTCTCGGACAGCGCACGCATGTCCGCGCGTACCGCCTCGAGCGCCGTCTCGAACAGCGCCAGCTCGGCACCGATGTCATCGACGGTCTTGTCCGGCACCACGTCCAGATCGGCCGGCGGCAGCACCACCACCGCGGTGCCGACACAGGCACCCGGCGCGCCGGGAATGCCGACGAAACGCGTTTCCTGGATACCCTTGCCCTGGCGACCGAGGCCGCGGATCGAGCCAGTCGCCTCGGCATGGGCGATGACACCGGCGAGCTGTGCGCTCATGGTGACGAGAAATGCCTCCTCCCCTTCATCGAACTGCCGGCGCTCTCTCTGCTGGATGACCAGCACGCCCATTACCCGTCGATGGTGGATGATCGGTGCACCGAGGAAGGACGCATAACGCTCCTCGCCGGTTTCGGCGAAATAGCGATAGCGCGGGTGTTCGGAGGCGTGCTCGAGGTTGAGCGGCTCCTCACGGGTGCCGACCAGGCCGACCAGACCTTCGTTAGGCGCCATGCTGACCTTGCCGATGGCGCGCTTGTTCAGGCCCTCGGTGGCCATCAGCACGAAACGTTCGGTTTCCGGATCGAGCAGATAAACCGAGCAGACATGGCTGCCCATGGCCTCCTTGACTCTCAGCACGATGATGCCCAATGCCGCCTTGAGGTCCTTGGCGGCGTTCACTTCCTGGACAATCTTGCGCAGCGTGCCGAGCATGCTCAGAGGCTTTCTCCCCGATCTTTCAGTCCCGCACGGGTAGGCGCGGTGCGAGTTCTTTGAGTGCGCGACGGTAGACCTCGCGCTTGAAGGTGACGACCTGGCCCAGCGGATACCAGTAACTGACCCAGCGCCAACCATCGAATTCGGGTTTGCCGGTCAGATCCATCCGCACCCGTTCTTCGGCGCCGGTCAGGCGCAGCAGAAACCACTTCTGCTTCTGGCCGATGCACAGCGGCTGGCTGTGCGTGCGCACCAGACGCTGCGGCAGACGATAGCGCAACCAGCCACGGGTGCAGGCGAGGATGTTCACATCCCGCTCTTCCAGCCCGACTTCCTCGTTCAGTTCGCGGTACAGCGCTTCCTCGGGCGTCTCGCGCGGGTTGATGCCACCCTGCGGAAACTGCCAGGCGTCCTGGTTGATCCGCCGCGCCCACAGCACCTGCCCGACATCATTGGTGAGGATGATGCCGACATTCGGGCGAAAACCATCGGAATCGATCACGGCTAGCAACCTCGCAAACGCATGTCGCCGCATTGTTCCACAAAACGGCGATCAGCCGAAAGCGCGGCACGCCGCCAGTTTCCGCATCGTCGGACGCAGCGAAGCGCGAGCAGGTCTGGCGCAGCCGCCACATTTGGTTATGCTGGCGCCGCCATTCATCTTGCGAAGGAATCCATCCGTGCGCCTGGCTCTATTCGATCTCGACAATACCCTGCTGGCCGGTGACAGCGATCACGCCTGGGGAGAGTTTCTCTGCCAGCGCGGCCTGGTGGACGTCGACACCTATCGTGCGCGCAACGACGCCTTCTATCAGGACTATCTCGATGGAAAGCTCGATGTGCACGCGTACCAGAATTTCTGCCAGGAGCTGTTGGGCCGCAGCGAGATGGCGCAGCTCGAGCGCTGGCACGCCGAGTTCATGCGCGAGCATATCGAACCCATCGTGCTGGCCAAGGGCGAGGCGCTGGTGCGTCAGCATCTGGAGGCCGGCGACCGGGTGGTGATCATCACTGCGACCAACCGTTTCATCACCGGGCCGATTGCCGCACGATTGGGCGTCGACACCCTGCTGGCGACCGAATGCGAGATGATCGACGGCCGCTACACCGGCCGACTGACCGACATCCCCTGCTTCCAGGAAGGCAAGGTCGAGCGCATCGAGCGCTGGCTCGACGAAAGCGGACAGTCGCTCGAAGGCAGCTATTTCTACAGCGATTCGCGCAACGACCTGCCGCTGCTCGAGCGGGTCAGCCACCCGGTCGCAGTCGACCCGGACCCGACCCTGCGCAGCATCGCCGAACAGCGTGGCTGGCAGATCATCTCGCTGCGCTGATGCCGCCGGCTCAGGCCGGCTTGGCGCCCATCAGCGCGCTGATCGCCAGCAGCACCAGCAGGATCAGTCCCGCATAGGTCAGACTGAATCCCAGCAACCGCGCGGGTGCCGGCGCCTCGCCGAGCGCGGCCCAGGCGCGTAGGCGCCCGGCCAGCAGCAGCCCGAGCGGCAGCAGCAGCAAGAACAACAGCGAGCTGACCAGCAGCCACAACTGGCCCAGCGGCCAGCCGGCCAGATGCACCAGCCACCAGCCGCTCACCGGCAGTGAAAGACCGAGCAACGCCAGCAACGGCAGCGACAGTCGGCGCGTTCGCCGCAGCTTGTTTTGCAGCACAGCCGCATCGCCGCGACGCCAGTTACGCCAGAGCAACGCCAGATGCGCGGCGATCCCGAGAATCAGCAATACCGCCGAGGCACCGTGGACGATTCGCAGCAGCAGGTAGTGGTCCATGCGCTCTCCTTAGACGCCCGATCAGCCGAGGAATAGCCGATAGGCCGGGTTGTCGCTTTCATCCCAGTAGCGATAGCCGATTTTTTCCAGTGCCGCCGGCACCAAATGGCGCTCCTCGGCCGGCACCTGCAGGCCGGCGACGACACGGCCATCGGCGGCGCCGTGATTGCGGTAATGGAACATCGAGATGTTCCAGCGCCCGCCCAGCTTGTTGAGGAAGTTGAACAGCGCGCCGGGACGCTCGGGGAACTCGAAGCGCAGCACCATCTCGTCGCTCACGCCCGCCGCGTGGCCGCCGACCATATGGCGGATATGCAGCTTGGCCAGTTCGTTATCGGTCAGATCGAGCACCGGAAAGCCCTTGTCGCGCAGCCCCTCGACCAGCGCCGCACGCGGGTCGTTCTCCGGGTGGGTCTGCACACCGACGAAAATGTGCGCCTCGCCATTGGTGTGGTAGCGATAGTTGAATTCGGTGATCTGCCGCTTGCCGATCGCCTCGCAGAACGCCTTGAAGCTGCCCGGCTGCTCGGGAATGGTCACCGCGATGATCGCCTCGCGCTTCTCGCCCAGCTCGGCGCGCTCGGCGACGTGGCGCAGGCGGTCGAAGTTGACGTTGGCGCCCGAATCGATGCCTACCAGCACCTGACCGCTGACGCCGTCGCGCTCGACGTACTTCTTGATCCCGGCCACGGCCAGCGCGCCGGCCGGCTCGGTGATCGAACGGGTATCGTCGTAAATGTCCTTGATCGCCGCACAGATCTCGTCGGTGCTGACGGTGATCACCTCGTCGACGTAATGCTTGCAGACCTCGAAGGTATGCTGGCCGATCTGCGCCACCGCCACGCCATCGGCGAACAGCCCGACCTGCTCCAACACGACGCGCTCGCCCGCCGCCATTGCTGCCTGCAGGCAGTTGGAATCGTCCGGTTCGACGCCGATCACCTTGGTCTGCGGGTACAGGTACTTCACGTATGCCGCGATGCCTGCCACCAGCCCGCCGCCGCCCACCGGCACGAAGATCGCGTCGATCGGTCCCTGATGCTGACGCAGGATTTCCATCGCCACGGTGCCCTGACCGGCGATCACGTCGGGATCGTCGTAGGGATGGATGTAGACCAGCCCTTTCTCCTCGACCAGTTTCAGCGAATGGGCCAGCGCCTCGGGGAACGCATCGCCATGCAGCACCACCTTGCCGCCGCGGGCGCGCACGCCCTGCACTTTCAGCTCCGGCGTGGTCCGCGGCATGACGATCGTGGCCTTGATCCCCAGTTGCTTGGCCGCCAGCGCAACGCCCTGGGCGTGGTTGCCGGCCGACGCAGTGACCACGCCGCGCGCCAGCTCCTCCGGCGACAGCTGCGCCAGCTTGTTGTAGGCGCCACGCACCTTGAAGGAGAACACCGGCTGCAGGTCCTCGCGCTTGAGCAGAATCTGGTTGCCGATGCGCTCGGACAATTGACGGGCGGGCTGCAGCGGGGTTTCGACGGCGACGTCGTAGACGCGCGAGGTGAGGATCTTCTTGACGTAGTGTTCGAGCATTCTGGCTATCTTGGCGGGCATTACGGAGGGATCGGGCGAGTCTACTCCGCGGCACCCGCGGCGACCACCGGCAATCGGCCATCCCGGCACCGGCCCATCGGTCGGGCCAGCCGCCGCCGACTCCGGGCTATAATCGTCGCCTCGTCAATCCAGCCCCGGACCCTCCATGACCCAGGATCAGCTCAAGCAGGCCGTCGCCCAGGCCGCTGTCGACTACATCGTGCCCAAGCTCAACGACCGCAGCATCGTCGGCGTCGGCACCGGCTCGACCGCCAACTTCTTCATCGACCTGCTGGCCAGGCACAAGGGCTTTTTCGATGGAGCGGTAGCCAGCTCCGAGGCCACCGCCGAGCGCCTGAAGCAGCACGGCATTCCGGTCTACGACCTGAACTCGGTCAGCGAACTGGAGTTCTACGTCGACGGCGCCGACGAGGCCAACAAGCACCTCGAGCTGATCAAAGGCGGCGGCGCCGCGCTGACCCGCGAGAAGATCGTCGCGGCCGTGGCCAAGACCTTCATCTGCATCGCCGATGACAGCAAGCTGGTCGAACAGCTCGGCACCTTCCCGCTACCGGTAGAGGTCATTCCGATGGCGCGCAGCCACGTCGCCCGCGAGCTGGTGAAGCTTGGTGGCGACCCGGTCTATCGCGACGGCGTGGTGACCGATAACGGCAACGTGATCCTCGACGTGCACAACCTGATGATCGGCTTCGCGCCGGAACTCGAAGGCAAGATCAATGACATCGTCGGCGTGGTCTGCAACGGACTGTTTGCGATGCGTCCGGCCGATCTGCTGCTGCTCGGCACCGCCGGCGGCGTACAGACGCTGACGCGCTGAAGCGAAGCGGCAGTTTCGCTCGGCTGCGGCTACGCTTGTGGATACTGCGTCGGCTCCGGCGCAGCTCGCCACAGGAGGTGTCGCCATGCCCGGCAAGTTCCAGTTGAAGAAAACCGCCAACGGTCAGTTCCATTTCAACCTGCTGGCCAGCAACGGCCAGGTCATTCTCACCAGCGAGCAATACAAAGCTCACGCTTCGGCCGTCAACGGCATCGATTCGGTACGCAAGAATGCCACCCGCGAAGGCGCGTTCGAGATCAAAGAGTCGAGCAGCGGCAAACATTACTTCGTGCTCAAGGCCACCAACGGGCAGATCATCGGCCAGAGCCAGATGTATGCCAGCCTCAGCAGCGCCGAGCACGGCTGCGAATCGGTGCGCAATCACGCGCCGGACGCGGCGCTGCAAGATGAAAGCGCCGCACCGGTCGCGTGATCCGCAAAGGCTACTTGCGAAACACGTAGAACAGGTTCGGTTCGCTGACCAGGTACAACGTGCCGTCGGCCGACATGGCGATGCCTTCGGCCTGCGGCACGTCTGCTTCGAGCCCATGCTGACCCGCCGTCAGCCGCAGACTGCTGAGCGGCCGCCCGGCCAAATCCAGCTCAACCACCAGCCGCGACTCGTCCGACAGGGCCAGCAGATGACCGCTCGCCTCGTCGTACTGCAGGCTGGAAAGGTCACGCACGAACAGGCCGGCATCGCGCCGGGGATTATCCTGCACGTGCACGGCATAGGGCTCTTCCGGGTCCGCATGCGGGAATCCGCGAATCTCGTAGATCCGCAGCGGATCACGTTCCTTGGCCACGAAAAGTCGCCGCCCGGGCGCATCGTAAGCCAATCCTTCGAACCCCTTGTTGCCGTTGCGGCCGATCCCGAGCGACAGTTGCCGGGCACCGCTCGCATCAATCACCGAGGTCTGCTTGTCGACCTCCACCTGCAACAGACGCTGCTCGCGCTCGTCACTAATCACGTAGACGCCGCGACTCACATACTCGATGGCCTCGGGATCACCAAACCCCTCCAGGCGGACCGAGCGCAGCAGCCGCCCCTCCAGACTCAGCTCCAGCAACCGCGGATTGCCGTTGGTCACCGCGATCAGGCTGTTGCGGTCCGGGTCGTAGGTGAGCGCGGAAAGGTCATCCTCGACCCCCTCTATCACCTGCGCCTGAACCACCGCACGGTAATCCGGCAGCCATAACGAACGCTCCCGGCGCTGATCTGCATAGCGCCATTGTTGAAACTCGAACCAGGCCCGTTCGGGAAGCTGAAAATGCCAGGCGGTGATGGCCGAGAGGGTGACCAGCAGAGCGGCCAGGATAGAAAACGCAACAGATCGCGAGGCTACGTGCATAAGCGGCTTGCTTCCAGACTGAGGTCGTCCAGCGTGCCACGCTCTGGCTTACGCCAAGCTGAATGGCATGCTCAGCGCGGTCGGCGGCTGAACACGTAAAAGCGGTTGGGCTCGCCGACTACATAGATATTGCCTTCACTATCCATCGCCACCCCCTCCGCCTGCTCGATCCCATGCACCAGCCCGTTGAGGCCGCCGAACAGGCTGATGAAACTGCGCGGGCGCCCCCGCAGGTCCAGCTCCACCAGCAGCCGCGATTCGTCGGAGAGAAGCAGCGTATGCCCGCTGCGTGGATCGATGGTCACCGAGGAGATATCGCGCACCAGCAGCGGTTGGCGCGGCAGTGCTTCGAGCACGCCGACACTGCCGTCTTCACCGGGGAATGGCAGCTCGAACAGGCCCTGCGGGTCGCGCTCCTTGGCCAGCAGCAGGCGTTGCGTATGCGGGTTCCAAGCCAGTCCCTCGAAGCCCTTGTTACCGGCTTCGGCAAAGCCAAGGTCATGCACCGCCAGATCGTCCAGGTCGACGCTTTCCATGCCCAGCTCGGGGCGAACCACCGCCACCAACCGACGGCGCTCGTCTACGATCGCCAGCCTCCCGTCGTTCAGCGCTTCGACAGCCTCCGGATCGGAGAATCCGAGCAGACGTATACGGCGTAGCACCACCCCACCAGGAGTGAACTCAACCAATTGTGGATTTTGCCCAGTGACGGTCCACAACGTGCCCGACAGTGGGTTCCAGGTCAGCCCGGATATCTCATCCTCTTCCAGTCCCAGCAGGGTCGTTTCCAACGCCAGCTCGTAGTCAGGCAACCAGATACTGGCAGCGCGCTGCTCGGCGCCGACCGACTGTTCGCGCCAGTAGAGCCGCAGCTGATCATCCCAGTGCAACAGGTGGCCGGCAGCCAGCACGGCGATCAACACCAGCAACAGCGCGGCCTTGATGGCCAGGCGCCAGCGAGATGAGCGAGCAGGAACGGCGAGCATGGAGAGGGTTCCAGCGAAAGGGCCCGCATTACAGCATGGCGGCCGCCGCTGGAAAACGTGGATTACCTCGCACTCGCTCGCCGAAGGATCAGAGCACTCGGCTCTCGAAGCGTGACAGTCCCACCAGCTCCAAGACCAGCTGATCACCAGATTGCAGCGGGCCGACGCCGGCCGGCGTGCCGGTCAGCACGACATCACCGGGCTGCAGGCTGAAGTGCCCGGCGATGTGCTGCAGCAACGGTAGGATGGCGTTGAGCATCTGGCTGCTGTTGCCATCCTGCCGCACTTCACCGTTGATGCTCAGGCGGATGCCGATGTCGCACAGATCGTCGACGGCACTGGCGGGAACGAAGGGCGCGAGCACGCAGGCGCCATCGAAGCTCTTGGCGATCTCCCACGGATGGCCCTTCTCCTTGAGCTTCGCCTGCACGTCACGCAGGGTAAGATCCAGCGCCGGGGCGAAGCCGGAAATCGCGTCGCGCAGCTCCTCCTCGCCCGGCTTGCGCGACAGCGGCTTGCCGATCAGTACGGCAATCTCCGCCTCGTAATGCACCGTGCCGCGATCGGCCGGGATGCTGAAGCCACCCGCCAGCGGCACCGCGCAACTGCCCGGCTTGATGAACAGCAGCGGCTCGCTGGGCACTGGGTTGTTCAGCTCCTTGGCATGCTCGGCGTAGTTGCGGCCGATGCAGACGACCTTGCCCAGGGGATAGTGAATCGGCGTACCGTCGGTGTACTGGTGCTGGTAATTCATGGTTGTCCTCGAACTCGGGGTGGAAACCGCGCAGCGCTTCCACCGGGGTAGCGATCGAGGTGGGCAAGGACCGATAGTCACTTCCCACCCGGCGGGTCAGAGCGGGAAGATTTTCCCGGGGTTCATGATTCCGTTCGGATCGAACACCGCCTTGACCGCCTTCATGTATTCGATTTCCGCCGGCGAGCGGCTGTATTGCAGGTAGTCGCGCTTGGTCATGCCGACACCGTGCTCGGCGGAAATCGAGCCGTTGTACTTCTCGACGGTCTCGAACACCCACTTGTTCACCGCCGCGCACTTGGCGAAGAACTCCTCCTTCGTCAGTGCCTCGGGCTTGAGAATGTTCAGGTGCAGGTTGCCGTCGCCGATGTGACCGTACCAGAGCACCTCGAAATCCGGGTAGTTCTGGCTGACGATGGCGTCGATATCGGCCAGGAAGGCCGGCACTTGGCTCACGGTTACCGAAATATCGTTCTTGTACGGTGTCCAGTGGGAGATGGTTTCGGATATGTACTCGCGCAACTTCCACAGGTTCTGCAACTGTTGCTCGCTCTGGCTCATCACCCCATCGATCACCCAGCCTTCGTTGACGCAGTGTTCGAAGGTCGCCAGCGCCTGCTCGGCGCGTTCCTCGGTGGTGGCCTCGAATTCCAGGAGTGCGTAGAACGGGGTGCGGGTTTCGAATGGTGCCGGCACGTCGCCGCGGGCGAGGATCTTGTCCAGGCACTTGTCGGAAAAGAACTCGAAGGCGGTCAGGTCCAGCTTGTCCTGGAACGCGTGCAGCACCGGCATGATCGAGTCGAAGTCCGGGGTACCCAGCACCAGCGCCGTAAGGTTGGTCGGCTGACGCTCCAGGCGCATGGTCGCCTCGACGACGAAGCCGAGGGTACCCTCGGCGCCGATGAACAGCTGACGCAGGTCGTAGCCGGTGGCGTTCTTGACCAGGTCCTTGTTCAGCTCCAGCAGATCGCCCTTGCCGGTCACGACCTTGAGCCCGGCGACCCAGTTGCGCGTCATGCCATAGCGGATCACCTTGATTCCGCCGGCGTTGGTGCCGATGTTGCCGCCGATCTGGCTGGAGCCGGCCGACGCGAAGTCCACCGGGTAGTACAGGCCCTTGTCCTCGGCGAATTGCTGCAGCTGGGCGGTGATCACCCCGGGCTGGCAGATGGCGGTGCGATCCATCTCGTTGAATTCGAGAATCTGGTTCATGTAGTCGAAGGACACCACCACCTCGCCATTGGCCGCCACGGCGGCGGCCGAAAGCCCGGTGCGCCCGCCCGACGGCACCAGCGCGACCTTGCGGGTGTTGGCCCAGCGCACGATGGCCTGCACCTGTTCGATGCTCTTGGGGAACACGATGGCCGACGGCGCCGGCGCGAAATGCTTGGTCCAGTCCTTGCCGTAGGCGTTCAGCGAATCGACGTCGGTCAGCACCTTGCCGGGCTCTACCAGGGTTTGCAATTCAGCGATCAGGGAGGAGTCGGTCATCGCGGGAACACTCATATGATTCATGGTCACCCTGAGTACGCTTCAGCTCGGAAATGGGTGATTCAGAGGGTGCGTATGCTAGCATACGCACCCCTTCGAAACGTGCCTCGGCAGACTTCCCACACCGCGTGCAGCCGGTGCGGCCAGCCTTCGCTGGACACTTGTCTTCACCTCCGGCCTTAAAGGTTTTAATGCAGATGAGCCAGACTTCACTCGACAAGAGCAAGATCAAGTTCCTTCTTCTCGAAGGTGTCCATCAGAACGCCCTCGACACCTTGAAGGCCGCCGGTTACTCGAACATCGAATACCTCAAGACCGCGCTGACCGGCGACGAGCTGAAGGAAAAGATCGCCGACGCACATTTCATCGGCATCCGCTCGCGCACCCAGCTGACCGAGGAAATCTTCGATGCTGCCAAGAAGCTGATCGCCGTCGGCTGCTTCTGCATCGGCACCAACCAGGTCGACCTCAACGCCGCTCGCGAACGCGGCATCGCGGTGTTCAATGCGCCCTACTCCAACACCCGCTCGGTGGCCGAACTGGTGCTGGCCGAAGCCATCCTGCTGCTGCGCGGCATCCCGGAGAAGAACGCCGCGTGCCACCGCGGCGGCTGGATCAAGTCGGCGGCCAACTCCTTCGAGATCCGCGGCAAGAAGCTGGGCATCATCGGCTACGGCTCCATCGGTACCCAGCTGTCGGTGTTGGCCGAAGCGCTGGGCATGCAAGTGTTCTTCTATGACGTGGTCGCCAAGCTGCCGCTGGGCAACGCCACGCAGATCGGCTCGCTGTACGACCTGCTGGGCATGTGCGACATCGTCTCGCTGCACGTGCCGGAGCTGCCGTCCACCCAGTGGATGATCGGCGAGAAGGAAATCCGCGCCATGAAGAAGGGCAGCATCCTGATCAACGCTGCCCGCGGCACCGTGGTCGAGCTGGACCACCTGGCCGCCGCGATCAAGGACGAACACCTGATCGGCGCCGCCATCGACGTGTTCCCGGTCGAACCCAAGTCCAACGATGAAGAGTTCGTCAGCCCGCTGCGCGGTCTGGATCGCGTGATCCTGACTCCGCACATCGGCGGCTCCACCGCCGAGGCGCAGGCCAATATCGGCCTGGAAGTAGCCGAGAAGCTGGTGCGCTACAGCGACAACGGCACCTCCGTCTCCTCGGTCAACTTCCCCGAAGTGGCGCTGCCATCGCATCCGGGCAAGCATCGCCTGCTGCACATCCACCAGAACATCCCGGGCGTGATGAGCGAGATCAACAAGGTCTTTGCCGACAACGGCATCAACATCGCCGGCCAGTTCCTGCAGACCAACGAGAAGGTCGGCTACGTGGTGATCGACGTCGACAAGGAATACTCCGACCTCGCGCTGGAGAAGCTGCAGCAGGTCAACGGCACCATCCGCAGCCGCGTGCTGTTCTGATCCGCCGCGGCGAAGAATCAGTTCGCCGCCGACCGATCCGATGCCAGTCAGCCCCGCTGACTGGCATTTTTTTTGCCCCTATCACACACCGAGCGGGCGCAATGCACCACTGCGGCCGAGACGGACTCCCAGCCCCTACGCTGATCCCGATCAGTCCCCCCACGCCGTCGGCTGACTAGACTTACGTCCAATGTGCCCGAGTCCGGCCGCAGCCGAACATGAACAAAAACGGAATCCCGCCATGAGCACAGCTGACGCCCTCGCCGCCGCCGGCAAGACCGCCGTCTTGCAGAACATCCACGGCACCATGGAGTTCCTGCGCAAGTTCCCACCGTTCAACCTGATGGAAAAGGCTCACCTCGCCTACCTGGTGGAGAACTGCGAGCTGCGCTTCTATGCCGCCGGCGAGCACATCATCTCGCCCGACGACGGCGTGGTGCAGCACTTCTACATCGTCAAGCAGGGCCGCGTGCACGGACAGCGTCCGCACAGTGCCAAGCGCGGCAGCGAAACCACCTTCGAGGTGATCGTCGGCGAGTGCTTCCCGATGGCCGCCTTGATGGGCGAGCGCGCCACGCGCACCGCGCATCTGGCCGCTGAGGACACCTTCTGCCTCCTGCTGAACAAGCCGGCCTTCGTCCAGCTGATCTCGATCTCCAGTCCCTTCCGCGATTTCGCTATCCGTGGCGTCAGCAGCCTGCTCGACCTGGTCAACCAGCAGGCGCAAATACGAGCCGTCGAGACCCTGGGCGAGAACTACTCGCTGGAAACCAGCATTGGCGAGCTTGCGGTGCACCATCCGGTCGCCTGCCTGCCGGCCCTGCCGCTGCGCGAGGCCGTGGCACTGATGCAGCAGAACAACGTCGGCAGCATCGTCATCGTCGACGAACAGCAACATCCGCTGGGCATCTTCACGCTGCGCGACCTGCGCCGCGTGATCGGCACCGAGGCCGGCGCACTGAGCGCGGCGATTTCCTGCTACATGACTCACGAACCGTTCCACCTGCCGCCGGAAGCGACCGCCTTCGATGCCGCCATCGCCATGACCGAGCGCCACATCGCCCATGTCTGCGTGGTCGACAACGGCCAGCTGGTGGGCGTGATTTCCGAACGCGACCTGTTCTCCCTGCAGCGCGTCGATCTGGTGCATCTGGCGCAGACCATCGGGCACGCCGACCGAGTCGAAGCGCTGGTGGCGATCCGTGGCCGCATCAAGCAACTGGTCGACAACATGCTCGCGCATGGCGCTTCCTCGACGCAGATCACCCATATCATCACGCTGCTCAACGACCACACCGTGCGGCGGGTGATCGAGCTGGCCATCCGCGACATGGGCGACCCGGGCGTGCCTTTCACCTGGCTGTGCTTTGGCAGCGAAGGTCGCCGCGAGCAGACCCTGCACACCGACCAGGACAACGGCATCCTCTTCGAAGCGGCCGATGCCGCCGAGGCCGCTCTTCGGCGCGGACGGCTGCTGCCGCTGGCCGAACGCATCAACCGCGACCTGGACACCTGCGGTTTCACGCTGTGCCGCGGCAACATCATGGCTGGCAACCCCGAGCTGTGCCTGTCGCGCCAAGAGTGGGGCCGGCGCTTCAGCGCATTCGTGCGCGAAGCGACGCCGGAGAACCTGCTGAGCAGCACTATCTTCTTCGACCTGCGTGCGGTCTGGGGTCCGCAGGAGGGCTGCGAACAATTGCGCCAGGATCTGCTTGCCGAAGTGGCGGACAATCGCATCTTCCAGCGCATGATGGCCGACAACGCCCTGCGTCACCGCCCGCCGGTGGGCCGCTTCCGCGACTTCGTGCTGGCGCGCAAGGGCGACGGCAAAGATACGCTCGACCTCAAGGTTCAGGGATTGACCCCCTTCGTCGACGGCGCCCGGCTTCTGGCGCTGGCCAATGGAATCGGCGAGTGCAACACGCTCGAGCGCCTGCGCCGTCTGGTCGAGAAAGGCATCATCGACGCCAAGGATGGCGCCGCCTACGAAGAGGCCTACCACTTCATCCAGCAGACCCGCATGCAGCATCACCAGCAACAGGCGCGCGACGAGGCGCCCTATTCCAACCGGCTCGACCCGGATACGCTCAACGCACTCGACCGCCGTATCCTGCGCGAATCCTTCCGCCAGGCCCAGCGTCTGCAGACGAGCCTGGCCGTGCGCTATCAGTTGTAGATCCGAGATGAAGATGACCTGGTTCCACCCGCGCGGGCCGAAGCTCACGCTCGATCAGCAGCAACGCCTGGCCAAACTGAAGCGCCCCGCCGCGCTGGACGGAACCCCGCTGCGCGAACAGCGCATGGTGGTACTCGACCTCGAAACCACCGGCCTGCATCTCAAGCGCGACCTGGTCATTTCCATCGGCGCGGTGACCATCGAAAACGCGGCGATCGATTTCTCCCAGCAGTTCGAGTGCACACTCAACCGTCAGATCAAGTTCAGCGAAAGTGTGCTGATTCACGGCATCGCGCCCAGCGAGCTGGCCAGCGGCCTGCCACCGGCCGACGCGCTGCTCAGCTTCATGGAATTCGCCGGTGATAGCGTGATCCTTGCATTCCACGCACCGTTCGATGAGCGCATGCTGGGTCGTGCGCTAAAGAAAGAGCTGGGCTACACCCTGCAGAACACCTTTCTCGACGTGGCCGACCTTGCGCCGATGCTGTTCCCGCACGCCATGATTCACCGCGGCGGACTCGACCACTGGCTGCAGTACTTCCATATCGACATTCCGCAGCGCCACCATGCCTCCGCCGATGCGCTGGCCACGGCGCAGATCGCCTTGATCCTGATGAGCCGCGCCCGCCGCCTGGGCATCGAACGCATCGATGAGCTGGCTCAGCGCGTCCGCTGCTGGAAGCGCTCGCAGCAGGTCGCGCGACACTCGCTCTGATTTCATCTGCGCGAACAGCCACGCCGGTGCGCACACCTCGCCGCGAGCAGCGCGACTGCTGCTCGTGCGAGTCAGGGAAGTCTATGGCCGGGTGCAGATGGCCTGGTAAAGCGGGGCGTCCGTTTCCAGTTCGGTCAGCGTTTCCATCTTGGCCTCGCCGGCATCGTTCAGCCGGAACATCGCCTTCTCGTTGCAGAGCAATTGGTACTTGCCGCTTTTCACCGTGGATACCAAGTGCTGCTTCTCGAAGCGATACAGGACGAACCGAGCCAGGCGTCCCTGCGCGACGTCCTGAATCTGCACGTTGGTACTGTCGAGCACCGTGTAGGCCAGCGGCATAGGGAACAGCAGCGTCCAGGGCCGCCACAGCATGTGGCCCTCCTCGCTGGTCACCACCACGGAACCCTGTGGCAGGCGGGCCTGCGACGTCTCGAACCAGGTGTACTCGTAGTAGATCGTGTAGCCGAACATGCCCAGCCCGGCAAACACCGGGATGATCCACATAGGCAACCGCTTGCCGGACAGGGAGCGCAGCAGCAACGCAATCCCTGCACCCGCCAAAGCGGCAGCCGCTGCTGCGATGAGATGCCAGAACATAGATCACTTCCTCAAAAAAATCGGGCTTCCAGATGGAAGCCCGATTCTTACTTCAACCTCGCGTCAGCCGCGCTGACGTCCGGACGCATTATCGTTTAGTGGCCAATCGCCGCGCCAGCACCCTTCGGAGTGCGAACGCTTTCGACCAGGTCCTGGATCTCCCGCGGCGGAGCCTCGGTAGCCATCGACACGGCGTAGGCGACGGCGAAGTTCAGGATCGCACCAACGGCACCGAAGGCCTGCGGGGAAATACCGAACATCCACTCAGCCGGCACGTTGGCGAAGGTATTGGTGCCCGGGATGAAGAACCAGCCCAGGTACAGGAAGATGTACACGGCAGTGCTCACCACACCGACCAGCATCCCCGCAACCGCACCTTTGCTGTTCACGCGCTTGGAGAAGATCCCCATCATCAGCGCCGGGAACAGGCTGGATGCCGCAAGACCGAACGCCAGCGCCACCACCTGTGCCGCGAAGCCCGGCGGGTTCAGACCCAGCCACGTAGCCAAGATGATCGCACCGGTCATCGAGAGACGAGCGGCAATCATCTCGTTCTTCTCGCTGATTTTCGGATTTATCAACGTCTTGATCAGGTCATGACTGAACGCCGAGGAGATCGCCAGCAGCAGCCCCGCCGCTGTGGACAGCGCAGCAGCGATAGCACCGGCAGCAATCAGACCGACGACCCAGCCCGGCAGGTTGGCGATTTCCGGGTTGGCCAGCACGATGATGTCGTTGTTGACGGTCAGCTCGTTGCCGTTCCAGCCGCGCTCCTGCGCAGTCGGAGCAAAGGCAGCGTTGGCGTCGTTGTACATCTGGATCCGACCATCGCTGTTCTTGTCTTCCCACTTGATCAGACCGGTGTCTTCCCAGGTATTGATCCAGTTCGGGCGCTCTTCATAGAGGATCGCCTGTCCTTTCGGGCCATCCGGGTAGACGGTATCTACCAGGTTCAGACGAGCCATCGAGGCCACCGCGGGAGCGGTGAGGTAGAGCAGGGCGATGAAGATCAGCGTCCAGCCAGCCGACCAGCGCGCATCAGCCACCTTCGGTACGGTGAAGAAGCGGATGATCACGTGCGGCAGACCTGCAGTACCGATCATCAGCGACAGGGTGAACAGGATCATGTTCAGCCGGTTATCAGTGTCGGCGGTGTAGGCCGCAAAGCCCAGATCCGTTACCACGGCGTCCAGTTTCTGCAGCAGCGGCAGGCCGGTTTCGACGTCGTTACCGATCATGCCCAGCGACGGAATCGGGTTGCCGGTCAGCTGGAAGGCGATGAACACTGCCGGGATGGTATAGGCAATGATCAGCACGACGTACTGCGCCACCTGGGTGTAGGTGATGCCCTTCATGCCGCCGAATACCGCGTAGACGAACACGACCGCTGCAGCGATCCAGATACCGGCCTCGTTGCTCAGCTCCAGGAAGCGCGAGAAGGCAATACCGGCACCAGCCATCTGGCCGATTACGTAGGTCAGGGAGATCAGCAGCAGGCAGAGTACCGCTACCAGACGCGCACCACGGCTGTAGAAACGGTCACCGATGAAATCCGGTACCGTGAACTTGCCGAATTTGCGCAGGTAGGGCGCCAGCAGCATCGCCAGCAGCACGTAGCCGCCGGTCCAGCCCATCAGGTAGACCGAGGTGCCATAACCGCCGAAGGCGATGATGCCGGCCATGGAAATGAACGAGGCCGCAGACATCCAGTCCGCTGCGGTCGCCATACCGTTGGTTACGGGATGGACGCCACCACCGGCGACATAGAACTCCTTGGCGGAACCGGCACGGGCCCAGGCCGCGATACCGAAATAGAGCGCAAAGGACGCGCCCACGAACAGCATGTTTATCCAGTACTGGCTCATGGGTTACTCCTCAACGCCGAATTCTTTGTCCAGTTTGTTCATCCGCCACGCGTAGTGAAAGATGATCAAAAGGAACGTGATAATCGAGCCTTGTTGAGCAAACCAGAAGCCTATATCCGCACCCCCGATGTGAATGCCCATTAACATCGGACGCAGGATGATGCCCAGGCCATAGGCCGCGAAGGCCCACGCCACCAAGCTCCATACTATAAGGCGAACATTCGCCTTCCAGTACGCAGTCGCGTTTTCGTTATTGTTGTCAGCCATTGACGCGTTCTCCATCTTATTATTATTGCAAGGGAATGGAATCCACATTGCCGAATCTAACAAAGGAGGCTTCGCCAATGAAAGCCCCGACTTTAGTAGGACGAGCGAAGCAGCGCAGACGTAGCGAAGCCCCTCATACGGGTAAAACCAGCTGCCAGGCGCACCTGACTTCGCACCTCCCCCGAAGCCTGACCCCCAGGTTAAAGCCGATGCGCAGCCCGCAGCAACATCTTGAAACATGAACCGGCCGGTCACAAAACCGACTCACCGGTCGCAAAAATCGAGACGCCTAGACCTCGCTAAGCTTCAATTCAATAATTTAAAGTCAATAACGGCGAAATACTTCGCCGAACAATCGGCAATTCAACTTGACAGCCGATCCCAGATTAATAAAACGGACATCATCCTTTCACAAAGGCAAGCATCCTCCTTTTTGTTTAAATCCTTCGCTGATAAATAAAAACAGACGCTTGTGATTGGCGACACACTAGTTCATAGCTAGAAAAAAGCATTGCCCGGACGGGTCACGTCCGGTATCACCCACCGCCGAACAAGCAGAGCGCGGCGATGGGTGGCAATGCGCACCAGCAGGAGTCGAGCGGTGCGCGAACTCCACTGACGGATCAGCAGGTCGGGCGACCTGCCGTATACCGGTCTGCCGGATCGATCGCGGCGCGCAGGTCGCGAATGACCTCGGTACCGATCAGCAAGGGATAACTGAAGTGGGTGCGGTCCGTCAGGTTCACCTCGGCCTCGCGCAGCTGATCGCCGATACACAGCTGCATGCCAATGATCGGCCGCTCGGCACGTGGCGGTTCGCGCTCGGGATCGACCGCACTCCCCTCCTCCGCACGCGTCTTGATCCGGCTGATACCCAGCATGCGCTGTTCATAAAGGGTGTCATCGGCACCATCGACTGCCAGCCGGAAACGTACCCAGTCCTCGCCATCACGCTCAAACTGCTCGATGTCGCGGGCCGACAAAGACGCCGTCATAGCCCCCGTGTCCATCTTGGCCGGCAGGATCTTGCCGAGTTCTTCGATCCTGATGTGTTCATAGCGACCATACAGGGTTGGCTCGTCTGCCAAGACTGGCAGTGCAAACAATCCGAGAAAGAACAAAGCGCGGGACAAAACGACCTCCTCAATGGGGAAATGGACAATTTTCGATCAACAGCCCCGTGCGGGGTTCCGCTCACATAGCTTTCAGAACGTTTCGCCAGCCATACGGATGACCCGGCCGGCGCGGTGCGGCGCCCGTACCGGCTGCCTGATAGACTGCCGTCCGCCTCCCTTGCGAAGACTCCCGCCGTGTCCAGTACCGACTTTTCCTCACTACCCCTTTCCGCCGCCACCCTGGCCAACCTCGCCGCGCTCGGCTACACCGAGATGACGCCGATTCAGGCGCAGAGCCTGCCGGTCATGCTCAAGGGCCGCGACCTGATCGCCCAGGCCAAGACCGGCAGCGGCAAGACCGCCGCCTTCGGCATCGCCCTGCTGGAGCCGCTCAACCCGCGCTACTTCGGCTGCCAGGCGCTGGTGCTGTGCCCGACCCGCGAGCTGGCCGACCAGGTCGCCAAGGAACTGCGCCGGCTCGCCCGGGCCGCGGACAACATCAAGATCCTCACGCTTTGCGGCGGTGTATCCATCGGCCCGCAGATCGCGTCGCTGGAGCATGGCGCGCACGTCATCGTCGGCACCCCCGGGCGGGTGCAGGAGCATCTGAAGAAGGGCACGCTGAGCCTCGACGGGCTCAACACGCTGGTTCTCGACGAAGCCGACCGCATGCTCGACATGGGGTTCTACGACGCCATCGCCGAGGTCATCGCGCAGACGCCCGCGCGGCGGCAGACCCTGCTGTTCTCGGCCACCTACCCGGCCGGCATCCAGCAGCTGGCGACGACATTCATGCGCGATCCGCAGTCGGTCAAGGTCGCCGCGCTGCATGATGACGTGCAGATCGAACAGCGCTTTTACGAGATCGCCGCCGAGCAGCGCCTGGAGGCCGTGCTGCGTGTGCTCGCCAGCTTCCGCCCGCAGAGTTGCGTGGCATTCTGCTTCACCAAGCAGCAGTGTCAGGACGTGGTGGACTACCTCGGCGCGCGCGGCATCTCGGCGATGGCGCTGCACGGCGATCTGGAGCAGCGCGACCGCGATCAGGTGCTGGCCATGTTCGCCAACCGCAGCCTGTCGGTGCTGGTAGCCACCGACGTGGCGGCACGCGGCCTGGACATCGACGCGCTGGGCATGGTGATCAACGTCGAACTGGCGCGCGATGCGGAGATTCACGTGCATCGCATCGGCCGCACCGGGCGTGCCGGCAATCGCGGTCTGGCGGTCAGTCTGGTGGCGCCGGCCGAAGCGCATCGCGCCCAGGCCATCGAAAAGCTCCAGCAGACGCCGCTGAACTGGCAGCCGCTCGACAGTCTGAAGGCCAAGGCCGGCGAGCCCCTGCAGCCGCCGATGGTGACGCTGTGCATCGCCGCCGGTCGCAAGGACAAGCTGCGCCCGGGCGATATCCTCGGCGCGCTGACCGGCGAGGCGGGCATCGCCGGCAGCCAGGTCGGCAAGATCGCGCTGTTCGATTTCCAGGCCTTTGTCGCGGTCGAGCGCGGGGTGGCCAGGCAGGCACTCAAGCGCCTGAATGAAGGGCGCATCAAGGGACGTTCGCTGAAGGTCAGGCAGCTCTAGAACCGTTGTCGATCCCGGTGGCAGATCGCTCGGCGCGACGATAAACAGAAAGATGACTGCGCGGTGGTGCCAGACCGGCGTTGCGGTATAAGTTTTGCGTTGCGAACGCCCCGCCCGCGTCGGGCCGGCGATTCGATACCCCATCCTCCGTCAAGGCCGACCTTTACATGCCGACCGCCTCGCTCCGCCAATCGCTGCGTCGCCTCTGGGCGCTGGAGAAGTTCGGCTACAGCCTGCGCGTGCTGATCGCGCTGGCCGGGAGCATGGGCCTGAGCAGCTGGCTCGGACAGCCCGCGCTGGTTATCCCGCTGTTCCTCGGCATCATCGCCAGCGCGCTGGCGGAAACCGACGACAGCTGGCGCGGCCGCCTGGGCGCGCTGCTGGCCACCCTGCTGTGCTTCAGCGTGGCGTCGGTCTCGGTGGAACTGCTGTTCCCCTACCCCTGGTTGTTCGCCCTCGGACTGGCGGTCTCGACATTCGTGCTGGTGATGCTCGGCGCGCTCGGCGAACGCTACGCAACCATCGCTCAGGCCACGCTGATTCTGTCGATCTACAGCATGATCGCCGCCGACCAGCGTGACGGTGCCAGCCTCAACTTCTGGCGCGATCCGCTGCTGCTGCTCGCCGGTGCCGCCTGGTACGGCCTGCTCTCGGTGCTGTGGGACGCACTGTTCACCCACCAGCCGGTACAGCAGAGCCTGGCGCGGCTGTACCGCGAGCTGGGACAGTACTTCAAGCTCAAGGCCGCGCTGTTCGAGCCGATTCGCTCACTCGACGTCGAAGAGCGGCGGCTGCAGCTGGCACAGCAGAACGGCCGGGTGGTCAGCGCACTCAACGCCGCCAAGGAAACCCTGTTGCACCGCCTGGGCGACGGCCGCCCGGGCACGCGGATCAGCCACTACCTGAAGCTGTACTTCCTCGCCCAGGACCTGCACGAGCGCGTCAGCTCCTCGCACTACCCCTATCAGGCGCTCGCCGAGGCGTTCTTCCATAGCGACGTGCTGTTCCGCTGTCAGCGCCTGCTGCGCCTGCAGGCCAGCGCCTGCGCCGAGCTCGGCACCGCCATCCAGCTGCGCCAGGCGTTCCACTACAGCGAAGCCAACGCCCAGGCGCTCGATGACTTGCAGGCGTCGCTGGATCATCTGCGCGAGCAGCAAAACCCAGCCTGGCGCGGACTGCTGCGCTCGCTGCGCGCGCTATCCGGTAATCTCTCGACCATGCAGCGCCAGCTCGCCAGCGCCAGCAATCCCGATTCCCTGGCCGGCGAGCAGGACAGCAGCCTGCTCGACCGCCAGCCGCAGACACTGGGCGAGGCGCTCAACCGCGTGCGCCTGCAATTGACGCCCACCTCGCTGCTATTCCGTCATGCGCTGCGCATGAGCATCGCGCTGGTCTGCGGCTATGCGGTACTGCACGCGATCCATCCGGAGCAGGGCTACTGGGTGTTGCTGACCACCGTGTTCGTCTGCCAGCCCAACTACGGCGCGACGCGCATCAAGCTGGTGCAGCGGGTCAGCGGCACGGTGCTCGGCCTGCTGGCGGGCTGGGCGCTGTTCGATCTGTTTCCCGGCACGCAGGTGCAGGCACTGTTCGCGGTCATTGCCGGCGTGGTGTTCTTCGCCACCCGCAGCACGCGCTACACCCTGGCGACCGCGGCAATCACCCTCCTGGTGCTGTTCTGCTTCAACCAGATCGGCGACGGCTACGGCCTGATCTGGCCGCGGCTGTTCGACACCCTGCTGGGCAGCGCCATCGCCGCGGCCGCGGTATTCCTGATCCTGCCGGACTGGCAAGGCCGTCGGCTGAACCAGATGGTGGCCAACACGCTGAGCTGCAACGCCGACTACCTGCGGCAGATCATGCGCCAGTACGAAAGCGGCAAGCGCGACGACCTGGCCTACCGCCTGGCGCGGCGTAACGCGCACAACGCCGACGCGGCGCTGTCCACCACCCTGTCGAACATGCTGCTGGAGCCGGGGCACTTTCGCCGCGACGCCGAGAGCGGCTTCCGCTTCCTGGTGCTCTCGCACACGCTGCTCAGCTACCTGTCCGGCCTCGGCGCGCATCGCGAAACGCTGCCTGACGATGCCAGCGACGCGCTGCTCGAAGACGCCGCCGAGCGCCTGGCGCAGAGCCTCGACGAACTGGCTGCGGCGCTGCGCGACGGCCGCGCGCCCACCATCCACAGCGACGAGGAAGAGGCGCTGGCGCAGCAACTCGAACAGCTTCCGGAGGATATCGACGACGGCCACCGCCTGGTGCAGACCCAGCTCGGCCTGATCAGCCGGCAGCTGGCGCCGCTACGCAGCATGGCGGTGCACCTGCTCAAGCTGGGCAGCGCGCCGCCCGCCGGGCAGCCGTAGCGCCGCCGGCACGGTAAGATGCGCGCCTTTTCGCGAACGAGGGCAAGCCGTGCGAACTACTGAGGTCATCATCATCGGCGCCGGCGCCGCCGGCCTGATGTGCGCATTCAGCGCCGCGCGACGCGGCCGCCAGGTGCTACTGCTCGATCATGCCAACAAGGCCGGCAAGAAGATCCTCATGTCCGGCGGCGGACGCTGCAACTTCACTAACCTGTATACCGAGCCGGTGAACTTCCTTTCCAGCAATCCGCACTTCTGCAAGTCGGCGCTGGCGCGCTACACGCAGTGGGATTTTCTCGAGCTGGTCGGACGCCACGGCGTGCCGTACCACGAGAAGAAGCTCGGCCAGCTGTTCTGCGATAACAAGTCCAGCGACATCCTCGAGATGCTGCTCGCCGAGTGCAGCGATGCCGGTGTCGAGCTGCACCTGAACACGGCGATCCAGACGATCGAGAAAACCGCACAGGGCTATGCGCTGGAAACCGGCCTCGGCGCGCTGCACTGCCAGTCGCTGGTGATCGCCACCGGCGGTCTGTCGATCCCAACGCTGGGCGCCAGCGGCTTCGGCTATCAGGTTGCCCGCCAGTTCGGCCACACCGTGCTGCCGACGCGCGCCGGCCTGGTGCCTTTCACCATCACCGAGCCGGCGCTCAAGGCGCTGTGCGGCGAGCTGTCGGGGACGTCGGTAGATTGCCGGGTGAGCTGCAATGGGCAGAGCTTCCGCGAGAACCTGCTGTTCACCCACCGCGGCCTGAGCGGTCCGGCGATGCTGCAGATCTCCTCCTACTGGCAGGCCGGCGAGGCGTTGGCAATCGACCTGCTGCCCGAGCGCGACGCCGAGCAGTGGTTGTTCGACGAGCAGGCGGCGCGACCGAATATCGAGCTGAAGACGCTGCTGGGCGAGGTGTTCACCCGCAAGATGGCGACGCTGCTCTGCGAGCTGTGGTTCGCCTCCAAACCGCTCAAGCAGTACACGCCTGCCGAGCTGAAAAGCGTGGCGGCGCGGCTGACCGACTGGCAGCTGGTGCCGGCAGGTACCGAGGGCTATCGCACCGCCGAAGTCACGCTCGGCGGCGTCGACACGCGCGAGGTGTCATCCAAGACGATGGAATCGCAGAAGTCGGCGGGCTTGTATTTCGTTGGTGAAGTGCTGGACGTAACCGGCCACCTCGGTGGCTTCAACTTCCAGTGGGCCTGGGCCTCCGGCCATGCAGCCGGACAGTGCGTCTGAGGCGAGGCGTTTATTCGGCAGGCGGCGTCGATGGCGGCGACACCTCGCCGGGCCCGGCGGGATCGGTCGCGGTGTTGTGATACTCCTGTGCGTTTTCCTCGACGTTCTCCAGCGCGGAGTCCTGCTCGTCTTCCGGTGAACAACCGAGCAGCAGACCGAGGGCGCAGCACAGCAGTAGCGTTGTTGGCTTCATCGTGATCTCCGTGGCATCGCTACGCATTGGTTGCGGGAGCCTGCGCTCCCGCAACCACTCGGCTCACTGCGAGCTGGTGCCGCCACCGGCCGGCGGCGTAGTGGTGTCGCCAGTGGTGCCGGTGCCCGTCCCGGTTTCCGGAGCAGGGGTCGGAGCCGGAGTCGGCTCTGGAGTCGGAGCCGGCGCGGTCGAAGGCGCGGCGGGCTGCTCGGTGGTCGCCGGCGGCGGAGTGGGTTCGGACTGCTTGTCTTCGCCACAGCCAACCAGCAGCAGACCAAGCAGCGGGGGCAATAGATAGGTGAGACGCATGGATAACCTCCTTCGGGTGAACCGGCGGCGGGCCGGCAAGTTCTGGAATCGTCAGATTCACGGGAGATAGACCGCCGTTGCGGCCAAGAGTGCCGCTGCCATGGCAGTTTCCACAGCGGCAATGGCGCGCGCCGATTGCCAGCGCGTCAACAGTACGGACAGCGTGCTCCGTCAGCCTCATGAGCGGACGGAGCACGGCGCTCTGACGAGACCTCAGGCCGCCTGCTTGGCGGCGAACTCCTTCTTCATGCGCGAACGCAGCGCTTCCATTTGCTTGCCCATGTCTTCCAGCTGGGCCGCGTCGAACATCTCGCGCGCCTGCGGAAACATCTCCGATTCCTCTTCCTCGAGGTGATGTTCGAGCAACTCCTTGCACACCTTGGCGCGACCGGAGAACTCCACGCTTGCCGGATCGGTGGCCTTGAGATCAGGCAGCACCAGCGAATCCACCGCGCGATGCTCCTCCTTGGCCTCGTAATACATCTTCAGCTCTTCCTTCGCGCCGGCGTCCTTGTAGGCGGGGTAGAGAATCTGTTCTTCCAGCTGGGTATGGATGGTGACCTCCATTTCCAGCTTGTGCAGCAGCTCGGTACGGGTCTTGACCGCCCGCTCGGTGGATTCGGTCAGGCGCGTCAGGATGTCCTTCACGCGCTCGTGGTCCTGGATCAGCAGGTCGATGGCATTCATCAGGCTTTCCTCTCGTGACGGTGATACGACGCCCGGCTCTGCGGCCTGGTCGGATGCCGGGCGGCGCCGCTTGCGCAGCCAGCCCCGCGCGTCCTCAGGCGTATTCGTAGGTCGGCAGCGCCGTGCGGCTCTGACTCTGCAGGTGGGCGATGGCCGGAGACATTCCCGCTTCCAGCGCCAGATCACGGCGGATCGAGCTGACCACCCACTGCAACTGGATCTCCGCCTGGGTCTGCCCCTTGGACAGGGCGCGCTTGATGATGGTCCGATCGTCGTTGCGCAGGGTCAGCAACAGGCCGCCATCCGGGCGGGGAGCGGTGAGCACTTCGAATTCGGGAAACGCGGCAGTAAGAAAACGTTGGGCTGCATTCATTGTTCTGCTCCGGTAAAAGTTTCCAGCATTCGAAACAGGAGCAGCGTTCATGCCAACCCAACAAACGCAATTTTGTCTTTTAAAATCAATGATTTATTGAAACACGCCCAACCCGGCGATCTTGCATTACGCATGATCGCCTGGCTTGCAGGTTGCATTCTGCGTGACTCATCGATCGGCTGCAGGCTTGCGCCAGACGCTCGCCAGCCATGGCTGCTGCGCACGCGGCAGGCCACTGGGGCGGTAGTAATGTTCCAGCTCCTCGAAATCCGCCCCACACAGCTGCGCACGCCACGTCGGCCAGTCGTACCAGCAACCGTAACGACCGCCACTCCAGCCCTCCTCATTGTTCCCGCGCGGATTGGAGCAGAACAGCACCCCGCCCGGCCTGAGCGTCGCGCGTAGCTGGCGCAGCACCCGCGGCAGTTCGCGACTGGGCAGGTGGAACAGCACGGCATTGGCGAAGATGCCGTCGAATGCCGCGTCCGGCAGCTCCAGGCGCAGCAGGTCCTGATGCCAGACGTCACAACCGCTGTCGGCACGCGCCATCGCGACGAAGGGTTCGGCGCCGTCCAGCCCCACGGCGATATGCCCAAGCGCGGTGAAGGTCTTCAGATCGCGCCCGGGGCCGCAGCCGAGATCGAGGATGCGCAGTGGCGACGGCGCATGGATATGTTTCAGCAACGCGGCGATGTTCTGGCTGACATCATGGTCGCGCGTGCCGGCACGGAACGCCTCGGCGCTCTGCCGGTAGTGGTCGAGGGTACGTTCGGCAATGGCCTGCGGCGGTTCGGGTTCGCTCATCGCAGCTCTCCGCAAAAGCCTGAGCCTAGCCGCGCCGGCACCTCGCGGCCAGTCCTCGCGCCGGCAGGGGGGCACCAAGGTAGCGGTTGACGACCGTACGCTGATCGCTGAACTTGCCAGGGCGGTCCTGCTCCAAGCTCATGGCGCTGCGTTAGCCATGCGCCGCGCCGATATCGCAACTGTCATGAAAAACTCCGAGAATTGCGCCGATGCAGCCTGTCCCTAGCAACGTCGTCCTGCTCGTCGAAGACGAGCCGCACATTCTCTTTCTGTTGTCCGAGTACCTGGCCGGCGAGGGCTATCAGGTGCTGCAGGCCGACAGCGCCGCCCGCGCCTTCGAGATTCTGGCGACCAAGCCGCGCCTCGACCTGCTGATCAGCGACTACCGGCTGCCGGACGGCGTGTCCGGGGTGATGATCGCCGAGCCCGCGCTGAAGCTGCGCCCGGACCTGAAAGTGATCTTCATCAGCGGCTACCCGATCGAGATCTATGAGTCCGGGAGCGATCTGGCGCGCGCCGCGCCGGTGCTGGCCAAACCCTTTTCGCTGGATTCGCTGCGCAGCCAGATCCAGCAGTTGCTGGCTAGCTGAGCGCGCCCGCAGCGCGTAACCCGCCGAACACCAGACATGAAAAAGCCCGCACGAATGCGGGCTTTTTTCCTGGCCGAATCGATCAGTTGATCTTCGGGTCCAGCTCTCCGCTGGCGTAGCGCTGGAACATGCCTTCCAGCGAGATCGGCTTGATCTTGCTGGCATTGCCGGCAGTGCCGAAGGCTTCGTAACGGGCGATGCAGATGTCGCGCATGGCCGCCACGGTCTTGGCGAGGTACTTGCGCGGGTCGAACTCGGCCGGATTCTTCGCCATGAATTCGCGGATCGCGCCGGTGGACGCCAGGCGCAGGTCGGTGTCGATGTTGACCTTGCGCACGCCGTACTTGATGCCCTGGACGATTTCCTCGACCGGCACGCCGTAGGTTTCGCCGATCTCGCCGCCGTACTGGTTGATGATCTTCAGCCACTCCTGCGGCACCGAGGAGGATCCGTGCATCACCAGATGGGTATCCGGGATGCGCGCATGGATTTCCTTGATGCGCTGGATCGACAGGGTATCGCCGGTCGGCGGCTTGGTGAACTTGTAGGCGCCGTGGCTGGTGCCGATGGCGATGGCCAGGGCGTCGACCTTGGTGGCTTTGACGAACTGCGCGGCCTCTTCCGGATCGGTCAGCAGCTGACTGTGGTCGAGCACGCCCTCGGCGCCCACGCCGTCTTCCTCGCCGGCCATGCCGGTTTCCAGGCTGCCCAGGCAGCCCAATTCGCCTTCCACGGACACGCCGCAGGCATGCGCGAAGGCCACGGTCTGCTGGGTCACGCGCACGTTGTAGTCGTAGTCAGCCGGGGTCTTGCCGTCTTCCTTCAGCGAGCCGTCCATCATTACCGAGGAGAAGCCGAGCTGGATCGAGCGCTGGCAGACGTCCGGGCTGGTGCCGTGGTCCTGGTGCATGCACACCGGGATGTGCGGGAATTCTTCGATGGCGGCGAGGATCAGATGACGCAGGAACGGGGCGCCCGCGTATTTGCGTGCACCGGCGGAAGCCTGGACGATCACCGGGGAGTCGGTCTTGTCGGCCGCTTCCATGATGGCGCGCATCTGCTCGAGGTTGTTGACGTTGAAGGCCGGCACGCCGTAGCCGAACTCGGCGGCGTGGTCGAGCATCTGGCGCATGCTGATGAGTGCCATGTTTTCCTTTCTCCCGGTCAGGGTCGTTTAATCGTGTAAGCCTGCCGCAGTGGCCGGCGCTGTTCAAGCACGGCACGCTGGGCGCGGCATTGTAGTGGCGGGCACGCCAATTACCAGCGCCGACCGCGGCTTTCGCATCGAAGGCGCGGCGGTCGGCTAGAGGTTGATCAGCGAGGCGCTGCAGCCATGGGCCAGCAGCTCGTCATCGGTCACGCGGTAGACCAGCGCCTCGTTGCCCTTGTCGTGGAACGCAATCACGCCGTCGCTATAGAAACTGCCGTAGGTGGCAGGTTCCCGCTTGAGCGTATGAATGCGTTCGTTGTCGCCGATCTTCAGGTCGATGGCAGTCTTCCCGCTGTCGGCGTAGCGCCAGCCGATATGCTGCTGGCCTTTGCACTTCCAGCGCACGAACGGCGCGTCCGGGCCGGACTGCCAGTGACCACAACCGGCCAGCAGCAGCGCCAGGGCGAGAATCGACAGGCCTTTCATTACGGCTCCTTGGCAATGGGATCAGGGACATTCCTGCAGATCGGTGCGGGTGGTCACCGTCGGGTCACCGGTGGCCTGCATCTCGACCCGTTGGTCGCGCTCGGCCGTGGGACCACTGGCCGCAGGCGGCTCGAACACTTCGCAGGCGGTATCCGGGGGGTCGCCGGCACAACCGGCCAGCCCCAGACAGCAAACAGCCAGAACGACATAGCGCATGGTGCATCCCCTTTCCTTGTGTCTGACACAACACAGACCACAGGCACCGGCCGGGGTTGCCACGCCGTTGATTGCCAGGCAGGCCGCGACCTGCCCGGCAGGTCGTCGCGATTACTCGGCGCCGCGCTGTTCCAGCACCTCGACCGCCGGCAGCACCTTGCCCTCGACGAACTCGAGGAAGGCGCCACCGCCAGTGGAGATATAGGAAATCTGCTCGGCGACACCGTACTTGTCGATCGCCGCCAGGGTGTCGCCACCGCCGGCGATGGAGAACGCCGGGCTCTGGGCGATGGCCTGGGCCAGCACCTTGGTGCCGTTGCCGAACTGATCGAATTCGAACACACCGACCGGTCCGTTCCACAGGATGGTCTGCGAGGCCTTGAGCATCTCGCCGAACATGGCCGCGGTCTTCGGCCCGATATCCAGGATCATGTCGTCATCGGCCACATCGCCGATGGCCTTGACCGTGGCCTCGGCGCTTTCGGCGAACTCCTTGGCGACCACCACGTCGACGGGCAGCGGCACGGCAACCTTGGCCGCGATGGCCTTGGCGGTGTCGAGCAGATCGGCTTCATGCAGCGATTTACCGACCTTGTAACCGGCCGCGGCGAGGAAGGTGTTGGCGATGCCGCCGCCGACGATCAGCTGGTCGCAAATGTCGGCCAGCGAGGTCAGCACGTCGAGCTTGGTCGACACCTTGGACCCGGCGACGATGGCGACCATCGGCCGCGCCGGCTTGTCCAGGGCCTTGCCCAGTGCTTCCAGCTCGGCAGCCAGCAGCGGGCCGGCGCAGGCGACCTTGGCGAACTTGGCCACGCCATGAGTCGAGCCCTGGGCGCGATGCGCGGTGCCGAAGGCGTCCATGACGAAGACGTCGCACAGCGCGGCGTATTTCTGCGCCAGCTCGTCGGTGTTCTTCTTCTCGCCCTTGTTGAAGCGCACGTTCTCCAGCAGCACCAGCTCGCCCGGCTGGACCTCGACGCCGTCGAGGTAGTCCTTGATCAGCGGCACGTCACGGCCGAGGGCCTTGGACAAGTAATCGGCGACCGGCTTGAGGCTGTCTTCCTCGCTGTAGATGCCCTCTTCCGGACGGCCCAGGTGCGAGCAGACCAGCACCGCGGCGCCTTTCTCCAGCGCCAGCTTGATGGTCGGCAGCGAGGCCAGGATGCGTGCGTCGCTCTTCACCGCGCCATCCTTCACCGGCACGTTGAGGTCTTCGCGGATCAGCACGCGCTTACCGGCGAGGTCGAGGTCGGTCATCTTCAAAACGGTCATGTTGATCTTCCTTAAGGTCGATAGGCAGCGATGTTGCAAGGCACGGCTCGCTAGGCGCGATGAGCCACGCGCAGATAATGTTCGGTGACGTCCAGCATGCGATTGGCGAAGCCCCATTCGTTGTCGAACCAGGCCAGCAGGTTCACCAGCCGCGGCCCGGAGACCCGCGTCAGGCTGCCGTCGACGATCGCCGAATGCGGGTCGTGATTGAAATCGCAACTGGCATGCGGCAGTTCGGTGTAGGCCAGCAACCCCTTGAGCGGGCCGACTTCGGCGGCCTGACGCAGCACCCGGTTGATCGTCTGCGCATCGGTATCGCGCGCGGTCTGCAGGGTGATATCCAGGCAGGAGACGTTCACCGTCGGCACTCGCACCGCTTTGGCCTGAATCCGCCCGGAGAGTTCCGGCAGCAGGCGCTCGATCCCGCGCGCCAGGCCGGTGGACACTGGAATCACCGACTGGAAGGCCGAGCGCGTGCGGCGCAGGTCCTCGTGGTGGTAGGCGTCGATCACCGGCTGGTCGTTCATCGCCGAATGGATGGTGGTGATCGAGGCGTACTCGATCCCGAGTGCATCGTTGAGCAGTTTGAGCAGCGGCACCCCGCAGTTGGTGGTGCACGAGGCGTTGGACACCAGCCGCTCGGTGCCGGTCAGCTGCTGCTGGTTGATGCCCATCACCACGGTGGCGTCGATGTCGGCGGCGCTGGCCATCGGCTGCGAGAACAGCACCCGCGGCACGCCGGCGGCGAGAAATCGCTCGCCATCGGCGCGAGTGGTGTAGGCGCCGGAGCACTCCAGTACCAGATCGACCTCCAGCGCCCGCCAGTCGATGGCCTCCGGCGTCGACTCGCGCAGCACCTTCACGCAGTGGCCGTTGAGATGCAGGCAATCGCCAACCACGCTCACCTCACCGGGAAAGCGACCGTGGGTGGAGTCAAATCGGGTGAGGTATTCCAGGCTGGCCATGTCGGCCAGGTCGTTGAGTGCGACGAACTGAAAATCGAAGGCGCCGCCGCGCTCATAGAAGGCACGCAGCACGCAACGGCCGATGCGGCCGTAGCCGTTGAGGGCGACGCGATAGGGACGGGCGTTGGCCATCGGATTCGTCGATCCTGTCGGGGAAAACCGCTGTGCGGGTTTTGCCCCCTGCACAAGGTGATTGACGTAGGGTGGATGGCCGAAGCCATCCACCGCCGCGCGAGATCAGTCTTCCAGCAGTTCTTCGGCCACCGCGAGGATGTTCTCGACGGTGAAGCCGAACTCCTCGAACAGCTGGCCGGCCGGGGCCGACTCGCCGTAGGTGGTCATGCCGATGATGCGACCGTCCAGGCCGACGTACTTGTACCAGTAGTCCGCATGCGCCGCCTCGATGGCGATGCGTGCACCGACCTCCACCGGCAGCACCTGCTGCTTGTAGGCCGCGTCCTGGGCGTCGAACACACTGGTGCAAGGCATGGAGACGACGCGCACCTTGCGGCCTTGCGCAGCCAGCTGGTCGGCGGCCTGCACCGCCAGGCTGACTTCCGAACCGGTGGCGATCAGGATCAGCTCGGGCTCGCCGACGCAGTTCTTCAGGATATAGCCACCGCGGGCGATGGCCGCTTCGGTTTCGTTGTCACGCACATGGAACGGCAGGTTCTGCCGCGAGAAGATCAGCGCGCTCGGGCCGTCCTTGCGCTCGAGCGCGTACTTCCAGGCCACCGCCGATTCGACGGTATCGGCCGGGCGCCAGGTGTCCAGGTTCGGCGTGGTGCGCAGGCTGGTCAGCTGCTCGATCGGCTGGTGGGTCGGGCCGTCTTCACCGAGGCCGATGGAGTCGTGGGTGAACACGTAGAGCACGCGCTGCTTCATCAGCGCCGACATGCGCACGGCGTTGCGCGCGTATTCCATGAACATCAGGAAGGTCGCGCCGTAGGGAATCAGGCCGCCATGCAGGGCGACGCCGTTCATGATCGCGGCCATGCCGAACTCGCGCACGCCGTAGTACATGTAGTTGCCCGAGGCATCCTCGGCGACCACCGGCTTGCAGCCCTTCCACAGGGTCAGGTTGGAGCCGGCGAGGTCCGCGGAGCCGCCGAGCAGTTCCGGCAGCAGCGGGCCGAAGGCGTTCAGGCAGTTCTGGCTGGCCTTGCGGCTGGCGATGGTCTCGCCCTTGGTGGCGACTTCACGGATGAAGGCGGACGCCTTCTCGGCAAAGTCCGCCGGCAGCTCGCCGGCCATGCGCCGCTTGAATTCGGCGGCCAGTTCCGGGAACTCGGCCGCGTAGGCGGCGAAGCGCTGGTTCCACTCGTTCTCCGCGTCGGCGCCCTTCTGCTTGGCGTCCCACTCGGCGTAGATATCGGCGGGAATCTCGAACGGCGGGTGGTTCCAGCCCAGCGCCTCGCGGGTCAGGGCGATCTCGGCGTCACCCAGCGCAGCGCCGTGGCATTCTTCCTTGCCCTGCTTGTTCGGCGAGCCGAAGCCGATGATGGTCTTGCAGCAGATCAGCGTCGGCCGGTCGCTCTTGCGCGCGGTCTCGATGGCGATCTGGATTTCGTCGGCGTCGTGGCCGTTGACGTTGCGGATCACCTGCCAGCCGTAGGCCTCGAAACGGCGCGGGGTGTCGTCGGTGAACCAGCCGTGCACCTCGCCGTCGATGGAGATGCCGTTGTCGTCGTAGAACGCAGTGAGCTTGTTTAGCCCGAGCGTACCGGCCAGCGAGCAGACCTCGTGGCTGATGCCTTCCATCATGCAGCCGTCGCCGAGGAACACGTAGGTGTTGTGGTCGACGATCTCATGGCCGGGGCGGTTGAACTGCGCGGCCATGACCTTCTCGGCCAGGGCGAAGCCCACGGCGTTGGCGATGCCCTGGCCCAGCGGGCCGGTGGTGGTTTCGACGCCGGCGGTGTAGCCGTACTCCGGGTGCCCCGGGGTCTTGCTGTGCAGCTGGCGGAAGTTCTTCAGGTCGTCGATCGACAGGTCGTAGCCGGTCAGGTGCAGCAGCGAGTAGATCAGCATCGAGCCGTGGCCGTTGGACAGCACGAAGCGGTCACGGTCGGCCCATTGCGGGTTGGTCGGGCTGTGCTTCAGGTGGTCGCGCCAGAGCACTTCGGCAATGTCCGCCATGCCCATCGGGGCACCCGGGTGGCCGCTGTTGGCTTTCTGCACGGCATCCATGCTGAGTGCGCGGATGGCATTGGCTCGCTCACGACGGCTGGGCATCGCTGATCTCCTGCGGGGTGTACGTAGAAAAAGGCGGCCATTTTCCCCTTTCACGGGAGAGGGGGCAATGACTGAATGGCCGCGCCTCAGTCGAGCAGGCGCACACCCTGGGCCTGCACGTCGGGCAGATGGGCGAGCAGGTAATCCTTCATCTGCGCCAGCACCGGATGCGCCGCGCCGTGGGCGGGCCAGACCAGGTAATAGCTGTCGCCGGAACGCACCGCGGCGTCGAACGGCAGCGCCAGTGTGCCGCGCGCCAGCTCGGCAGCGACCAGCGCCAGATCGCCGATCGATACGCCGTGGCCTTGCGCCGCCGCGGAGATACCCAGCTCCAGGGTGTCGAACAGCTTGCCCTGCTGCCAGGGCACGACGTCGGCCAGGCCGACCCGCGCCAGCCAGCGCCGCCAGTCGCGGCGGTCGCGCGAGGGGTGGATCAGCTCGGCCGCCGCCAGCCGCGCGGCGTCCCAGGGTTGATCGCCGAGCAACGCCGGGGCGCAGACCGGCACCAGCCACTCATCGAACAGCTTCAGGCAGCGGCCATCGGCGGCCAGCGCGGCGTCGCCGAGCAGGATCGCGCAATCGAACGGCTCGCTGCTGAAGTCCACCGCATCGAGGTCCATCCAGGCGCTGGTCAGCTGCACGCGCTGCTGGGGGTAGGCCAACTGGAACGCTTCCAGCGTACTCAGCAGCCAGCGCATGGTCAGCGTCGAAGGGGCCTTCAGGCGCAGCGCGCCACGCTGGCGGGTCACCGCGATGCAGGCATTCTCGATGGTGCCGAATCCCACCTTCAGCTCCTGTGCCAGCCGGCGCCCGGTGTCGGTCAGCGACAGCCGCGAGCCGCGTCGCTCGAACAGCTGGCAGCCGAGCTGCTGTTCCAGCGTCTTCACGTGCCGGCTGATTGCACTTTGGGTGATGCACAGGCTCTGCGCCGCCTCGGTGAAGGAGCCGAAACGCGCCGCGACCTCGAACGCGCGCAAGGCGTACAGCGGCGGCAGCCGGATCGTCACCGGACACCTCCGCGGCATGAGTAAAAGTTATCCCAGCAGGTCGTTTTTTCCATTTTTCAGCGCCTCGCTCCGTTCCGATACTGCGACGCCAAGGGCCTTGCTCGGGACGACAACGTCCGAGCGAGCGCACCGCCCGATCAACAAAAACTCAGGGAAGGATGACATGTCCGCGAATAATTTCGACCACCTTCTGGCTGCCAGCATCGAGCGCGGCGGGCTGGACCGGCAGCAGATCGCGCAGATCCTCAGCTTCAAGCTGTTCGGCAACCCGACCGGTTTCCTGCACCTGAGGCAGCTGCCGATCGGCGAGATTCCTCCGACTCCGATCAGCCGCGAGGCGCTGCACAAGCACGACGACAGCAGCGAACGGCTGCTGCTGCAGGCGACCGTGCTGCTCGGCGAACCGGTCGGCTACCTGCAGGAATCCGGCGGCGCGATCGTCAACAACTTCTTCCCGCAGCGCGGGCAGTCGCGCGCGGCGACCTCCGACAGTTTCGACACCGAACTGGACCTGCACACCGAGAACGCCTTCCATGCCATCCAGCCGGATTACCTGCTGCTGCTCTGCCTGCGTCAGGACCCGGCGGCCGAGGCGATCACTTATATCGCCTCGGCCGAGCGCATCCTCGCCAGGCTGAGCTACGACGAACAGCTGTTTTTCCTCAACGAGCCGTACAACTTCCTCTCCGACTACGGCCCGAACGAAAAGAACCAGCGCATCGACATCGACAAGCACCAGACGGTGCTCTACGGCGATCCGGACGCGCCGTTCCTGCGCTTCGATCCGCAGTTCATGCTCGCCTTCAGCAATCGCGCCCAGACCCTGCTGGAACGGCTGCGCGCCGTCGCCTGGTCGGTGGCCGAGCCGATCCGGCTATGCCCGGGCGATCTGCTGATCATCGACAATCGCCGTACGGTGCACGCGCGCAGCCGCTTCGATGCGCGCTTCGACGGCAGCGACCGCTGGATCCAGCGCGCCTTCGCCATCTGCAACCCGCGCTTCTATGCCGAGCGGCTGGGCAAGCAGCATCGGGTGTTCGGCCTGGTGACCGAACTATGAACGCCACCTATCTCGCCTTCGCCTCGGCGGTCGCCCTGCTGATCGCCTCTCCCGGGCCGGTGGTCGCGCTGGTGGTCGCCGATGCGCGGCGCGTCTGGCCGCTGTGGACGATTCTCGGCGGCGTGCTGTCGGCGCAGGTGCTGATGATCGGCGCGCTGCTGGCGATCTACCTGGCGCTGGATTTCGAGCCGGTGGTGCTCGAATGGGGCCAGGTGATCGGTGGTCTGTACCTGATCTGGCTCGGCGCCGACAGCCTGTGCGGCGGCGGCAGCGATGACCGGCAATCGGCCCGGAGCCAGACGCATCACTTCTGGCGGGCGATGGCGGTCGGCCTGTCGAACCCCAAGGACATCCTGTTCTTCCTCGCCTTCCTCCCCGGTTTCATCCTGCCCGCGCAGCCGTTCGCACCGCAGGCGCTGACGCTGATCGCGATCTGGGCGGTCATCGATCTGTGCGTGCTGCTCGCCTACAGCCTGCTCTCGCGCCGGCTCGCCGGCACGGGGCTGGTGCAACGGCTGCTGGATATCCTGCCGGGCTACTTTCTGGTCGGCCTCGGACTGGTCTCCTGCTCGCTCGGTGTGCTGCGCATGCTGGAGTGACCCTACGCCGCACAGGGCAATATCAAAACTTTTTGATATTGCCCTTGCTGTACGAAAAGTGACCGACTAGACTGCGCGACCTATGAGCCTGCGCATACCCCAGATCCGTTTCGACGCCAGCGATTCGCTCGCCGCCCTGTGCAAGGCCGGCGGCGATCCGCTGCGCCTGAACGTGCTGCGGGCGCTGGCCAGCGATTCGTTCGGCGTGCTCGAACTGGCGCAGATCTTCGCCACCGGCCAGTCCGGCATGAGCCACCACCTGAAGGTGCTGACCCAGGCGGGTTTGCTGGCAACCCGCCGCGAAGGCAACGCGATCTTCTACCGGCGCAACCTGCCGCAGAGCGACAGTCTCGGCGGCAAACTGCACGCGGCGCTGCTCGAAGAAGTCGATCAGCTGGAGCTGACCGCCGAGGTGCAGGCGCGCATCGCCGCCGTGCACGCGCAGCGCAGCGCCGCCAGCGAGGATTTCTTTGCGCGCATGGCCGGCAGCTTCCAGGCTCGCCAGGACCTGCTCGCCGGTCTGCCGCAGTACCGCGACAGCGTGCTGGCCCTGCTCGATGCGCTGAATTTCGAGACCACCGCGACGGCACTGGAAGTCGGCCCCGGCGACGGCAGCTTCCTGCCGGAACTGGCCAGTCGTTTCCGTCACGTGGTGGCGCTGGACAACAGCGCGGCGATGCTCGAACTGGCGCGCGCCCGCTGCGAGCAGGCCGGCCTGAACAACGTCGAGCTGAAACTCGCCGACGCACTGCACGACGAATGCCCGCCGGCCGATTGCGTGGTGCTGAACATGGTGCTGCATCATCTGGCGGCGCCCGGCGAGGCCCTCAAACAACTGGCGCGACTGGTGAAGGCAGGCGGCAGCCTGCTGATCACCGAGTTGTGCAGCCACAACCAGAGCTGGGCCAGGGAGGCCTGCGGCGATCTCTGGCTAGGCTTCGAACAGGACGATCTGGCCCGTTGGGCCGATGCCGCGGGGCTCACGCCCGGCGAGAGTCTCTACATTGGCTTGAAGAACGGTTTTCAGATCCAGGCCCGGCACTTTTCCCGGCCCGCCGCTGACGACCGACTCACACCCGGTAATAGGAACCGATAGATGAGCGAATACTCGATTTTCACCTCCGAGTCCGTGTCCGAAGGGCACCCGGACAAGATCGCCGACCAGATCTCCGATGCGGTGCTGGACGCCATCATCGCCGAGGACAAGCATGCCCGCGTGGCCTGCGAAACCCTGGTCAAGACCGGTGTGGCGATCGTCGCCGGCGAAGTGACCACCTCGGCCTGGGTCGATCTGGAGCAGCTGGTGCGCGACGTTATCGTCGACATCGGCTACAACAGCTCGGAAGTCGGTTTCGACGGCGCCACCTGCGGCATCATCAACATCATCGGCAAGCAGTCGGTGGACATCGCCCAGGGCGTCGACCGCTCCAAGCCGGAGGACCAGGGCGCCGGCGACCAGGGCCTGATGTTCGGCTACGCCAGCAACGAGACCGACGTGCTGATGCCGGCACCGATCCGATTCTCCCACGCGCTGGTCGAGCGCCAGGCCGAGGCACGCAAGAACGGCCTGCTGCCGTGGCTGCGCCCGGACGCCAAGAGCCAGGTCACCTGCCGCTACGAGAACGGCAAGGTGGTCGGGATCGACGCCGTGGTGCTGTCGACCCAGCACAATCCGGAGGTCAAGCAGAGCGACCTGCGCGAGGCGGTGATGGAGCTGATCATCAAGCACAGCCTGCCGGCCGAGCTGCTGCACAAGGACACCCAGTACCACATCAACCCGACCGGCCAGTTCGTCATCGGCGGCCCGGTGGGTGACTGCGGCCTGACCGGGCGCAAGATCATCGTCGACACCTACGGCGGCATGGCCCGTCACGGCGGCGGCGCCTTCTCCGGCAAGGACCCGTCCAAGGTCGACCGCAGCGCCGCCTACGCCGGCCGCTACGTGGCGAAGAACATCGTCGCCGCCGGCCTCGCCGAGCGCTGCGAAATCCAGGTGTCCTACGCCATCGGCGTGGCCCAGCCGACCTCCATCTCGCTGAACACCTTCGGCACCGGCAAGCTCGGCGACGACAAGATCATCGCCCTGGTGCGCGAGCACTTCGATCTGCGACCCTACGCGATCACCCGCATGCTCGACCTGCTGCACCCGATGTACCAGGCCACCGCGGCCTACGGTCACTTCGGCCGCACCCCCTACGAGATGACGGTGGGCAACGATACCTTCACCGCCTTCACCTGGGAGCGCACCGACAAGGCCGACGCCCTGCGCGCCGCCGCCGGGCTGTAAGCTCGACTGCGCCTGACCAGAAGCCCCGCCGGCGCAAGCCGCGCGGGGCTTCTTGCTTTCAGGAGACGACGAGAAGTTCACCGACACTACTGCAGTGAACGAGAAGGTCCAGGCAGTCAGCCAGGCGAAGGACACGGCTCTCGGCCTGGGCAAATGCTCGGCCAGCAAGCCTCGACGCTGCGTTGAAAAACGCCCGCATCTGCGGGCGTTCTGATATGCGGCTAGTTCTTCAGGCGATAGCCGGTCTTGAAGATCCACCACACCGCCGCGAGGCACAGCGCGAGAAAGCCGAGAATCATCGCCAGGCTGATGCCGACGCTGATGTCCGAGACACCGTAGAAACTCCAGCGGAAGCCGCTGATCAGGTACACCACCGGGTTGAACAGGGTGATCTTCTGCCACAGCGGCGGCAGCATCTCGATGGAGTAGAAGCTGCCACCAAGAAAGGCCAGCGGCGTGACGATCAGCGCCGGGACGATCTGCAGCTTTTCCCAGCCATCAGCCCAGATGCCGATGATGAAGCCGAACAGGCAGAAGGTGACGGCCGTCAGCACCAGGAACAGCGCCATCATCAGCGGATGCTGGATCTCGTAGTCGACGAACAGCCGCGCGGTGATGAGGATGATCACGCCGAGAATCAGCGATTTGGTCGCTGCTGCGCCGACGTAGCCGATGACGATCTCGACATAGGACACCGGCGCCGACAGCACCTCGTAGATGGTCCCCGAGTAGCGCGGCATGTAGATGCCGAACGAGGCGTTGGAGATGCTCTCGGAAAGCAGCGCCATCATGATCAGGCCGGGAATGATGAAGGCGCCGTAGGGGATGCCGTGCATGGCCTCCATGCGCGCGCCGATGGCCGAGCCGAACACCACGAAGTACAGCGAGGTGGAGATCACCGGCGTGGCGATGCTCTGCAGCAGGGTGCGCCAGGTGCGCGCCAGTTCGAACAGGTAGATCGCGCGGATCGCGTAGACGTTCATGCGGGCTTTTCCTCAGCGACCGTGGACCAGATTGACGAAGATTTCCTCCAGCGAACTCTGGCTCGATTGCAGGTCCTTGAAGTCGATACCGTGCTCGCCCAGGCGCTTGAGCAGTTCGGCGATGCCGGTGTGCTCGTGCTGGGCGTCGAAGGTGTAGACCAGCTGATTGCCCTCGTCCGCCAGCGTCAGCGGATAGTCGGCGAACTCGCGCGGGATCGCCGCCAGCGGGCGCTGCAGTTGCAGGGTCAGCTGCTTCTTGCCGAGCTTGTGCATCAGCACGTCCTTGTCCTCGACGAGGATGATCTCGCCCTTGCTGATCACGCCGATGCGGTCGGCCATCTCCTCGGCCTCCTCGATGTAGTGGGTGGTGAGGATGATGGTCACGCCACGTTCGCGCAGGCCGCGGACCATTTCCCACATGTCGCGGCGCAGTTCGACATCGACACCCGCCGTGGGCTCGTCGAGAAACAGGATCGATGGCTCGTGGGACAGCGCCTTGGCGATCATCACGCGGCGCTTCATGCCGCCGGAAAGCTCCAGAATCCGGGCATTGCGCTTGTCCCACAGTGACAAATCGCGCAACAGTTTTTCCAGGAACGAATCGTCGGGCGCCTTGCCAAACAGCCCGCGCGAAAAACGCACCGTCGCCCAGACACTCTCAAAGCCTTCGTTGTACAGCTCCTGCGGCACCAGGCCGATCTTCGCACGCGCGGCGCGGTAGTCCTGGACGATGTCGTGCCCATCGACCAGCACTCGCCCGCTGCCGGGGTTGACGATGCCGCAGACGATGCTGATCAGCGTGGTCTTGCCGGCCCCGTTGGGGCCGAGCAGAGCGAAGATCTCGCCCTTGCGGATGTGCAGGTCGATGTGTTTGAGCGCGGGATGACCCGAGGCGTAGGTCTTGCTGAGCTGCTCGATGGCGATCACGGAGTGCACAGGCGCCTCTCTTGGAAATCGGTGGGCGGAAGATTGTAGAGAAATCGCGGCGACACGGGGCGCATCCTGTCACTGACCGTCGTCATTTCGCCCCTCACGCAAAAACGGCATGCTACGCGCCGCGAGTACATGGACAGCGAAAACTCGAGGATCAGACATGAAACCCATCAAATTGACCTTCCTCGGCCTGTTCGCCGGCCTGACCCTGTTGTGGTTGCTGGTCGACAGCTTTCTCATGGAGCAGTACCAGGTCTGGTCGATACGCACGGTCCTGGTGCATTACAGCGGCGTGCTGGCGATTGGTGCGATGAGCGTCGCGGTGATCCTGGCCGCGCGACCGAAACGCTTCGAGCGCTTCTTCGACGGCCTGGACAAGACCTACCGCCTGCACAAGTGGCTGGGCATCGCCGCACTGGTGATCAGCATCGTGCACTGGGCCTGGGGCCAGGTGCCGAAATGGCTGGTTGGCGCCGGCTGGCTGGAAAAACCGGTGCGCCACGCCGGGCCGCCACCGGAGGGCATCTTCGGCCTGCTCCGGCGCTTTCGCGGGCTGGCCGAGGACGTCGGCGAGTGGGCGTTCTACGCCGCGGCGATTCTCATCGTGCTGGCGCTGGTCAAGACCTTCCCCTATCGCTGGTTCTTCAAGACCCACCGCTGGCTGGCGGTGATCTACCTTGCGCTGGTGGCGCACTCGGTGGTGCTGACGCCGCCGGCCTACTGGAGCTCGCCGCTGGGCCTGGCGCTGGCGCTGCTGATGGGCGCCGGCTCGATCGCCGCCTGCATCTCGCTGCTGCGCCGCATCGGCCGCAAACACAAAGTGGTGGGCCGCATCAACGAACTGACCCATCACCCGGACAACCGCGTGCTGCGCGTCGGCCTGCAGCTCGAAGGCGCCTGGCCAGGACACGAAGCCGGGCAGTTCGCCTTCGTCACCTTCGACGAGAAGGAAGGCCCGCACCCGTTCAGCCTCTCCTCGGCCTGGTGCAACGACGGCAAGCTGGCGTTCTCCATCAAGGGGTTGGGCGACTACACCAGCACCCTGCCGCATACCCTGAAAGTGGGCGACGCGGTCACCGTCGAAGGCCCTTACGGCTGCTTCGACTTCCGCGGACGCAAGGACGGGCAGATCTGGGTGGCCGGCGGCATCGGCATCGCGCCGTTCATCGGCCGCCTGCAGGCGCTGGCGACCACTGGCGGCGGCGGCAACGTCGACTTGTTCTACAGCACCAGCGCGCCCGATCAGGCATTCATCGACAAGGTGCAGCAGCTGGCCGAGCAGGCGCGCGTTCGCTTGCACGTGCTGGTCACCCAGCGCGATGGTCGCCTGACGCCCGAACGCCTGCGGCAACTGGTGCCGTCCTGGAAGGGCAGCGACGTCTGGTTCTGCGGCCCGGCAGCGTTCGGCCAATGCCTGCATGACGACCTGATAGCGCGTGGTCTGGCGCCGCAGGACTTCCATCAGGAACTGTTCAACATGCGCTAGCGCACGGCGCGTCCCACACCGGCTGCGGGACAATCGCGGCCTCTACCCGAGCAAGGACGCTCACCATGCAACGCCTCGTCGCGTCACTCCTGGCGCTTGTCTCTCCGATCTGCCTGGCCGCCTGCCCACCCTGGAGCGCCGAGCGCGCGCGCAGCGAAATCGGCGAACTGACGCAGCGACTGGCGGCCTGGGACGATGCCTATCACCGCCGCGGCCTTGCGCCGATCGACGACGAACTCTACGACCAGGCCCGCGCACGGCTGCAACAGTGGCAGCAGTGCTTTGCAGCCCAGAACGCTCCCTCGCCGTCACCGCTGGCCAAGGCGGAGGGCCCGTTGCACCATCCGGTCGCGCAGACCGGCTTGGCCAAGCTGGCCGACGTCGCCGAGCTGCGCGCCTGGATGGCGGCACGCGACGACCTGTGGATTCAGCCCAAGGTCGACGGCGTGGCAGTGACGCTGGTCTATCGCGACGGCCGCCTGCGCCAGGCGATCAGCCGCGGCGACGGACGCAGCGGTCAGGACTGGACGGCGCGGGCCCGCCAGCTGCCGGCGATCCCCACGCAGCTGCCGCGCCGCGACGAGGTGATTCTGCAGGGGGAGCTGTACTGGCGGCAGGACGCGCACGTGCAGGCACGCGCTGGCAGCGACGGCGCACGCGGGCGGGTCGCCGGCGCCCTGCAGGGCAAAACGCCCGCCGCGGACAGCGAGGCACGCATCGGCCTGTTCGTCTGGGACTGGCCCAACGGACCGGCCGAGATGGCCAAACGCCTGACGGGACTGGCAGCAATGGGCTTCGCCGACAGCGTGCGTTTCAGCCAGCCCCTGGCCGATCCCGAACAGGCGCGCCAGTGGCGCGAGCGCTGGTATCGCCAGCCGCTGCCCTTCGCCAGCGACGGCGTGGTGCTGCGCCAGGGCCGGCGGCCACCGGCCGAACGCTGGCAGGCGTCACCGCCGCACTGGGCAGTGGCCTGGAAGTATCCGCCGCGCTCGGCGCTGGCACAGGTGCGCCGGGTCGAGTTTCGCATCGGCCGGCGCGGCCGCATCACGCCATTGCTGCAGCTCGAACCCGTGCAACTGGACGACCGCCGCATCGCCCGCGTCAGCCTCGGTTCACTCAAACGCTGGCAGGCGCTGGACGTTCGCCCGGGCGATCAGGTTGCCATCCGCCTCGCCGGCTTGACCATTCCGCAGCTGGACAGCGTCGTCTGGCGCAGTCCGCAGCGCGCGGCAGTGCAGCCACCGAATCCGGCCCGCTATCACGCGCTGAGCTGCTGGCAGGCGACGCCCGGCTGCGAACAGCAGTTCCTCGCCCGCCTCGCCTGGCTGAGCGGCAGGCACGGCCTGGCAATTCCCGGTGTCGGCCCCGGCACCTGGCGCGAGCTGCTGGACGCCGGCCTGCTGCCCGACCTGCTCGCCTGGCTCGAGCTGGATGCCGCGCGCCTGCAACAGGTACCGGGCTTCGGCGCGACGCGCGCCACCACTCTGGCGCGCAATCTTGCAGCGACACGCCAGCGGCCGTTCGCGCACTGGCTGGCGGCGCTGGGCCTGCCGGCCGATGCGGCGCTCGCATCGGACGACGACTGGCAGCGGCTCGCCGCGCGCAGCGAAGCCGACTGGCGCGCCGCCGGCAGCGGCGCAGTCCGCGCGCGGCAGCTGTGGCAGTTCTTTCGGGCCGACGCGCCGCAAGCCCTGCGCGCGCGCCTGCACCAGGCCGGTATCCGCGGTTTCTGATGCCCTCCGCACGGCACTTTGCGCCATAGGCGGAAGTCGAAACTGTTCGACCCCATGTCTTGGAGCGTGCATGTCTGCTCGGTTACTTGCGATGGTCCTGGCTGGCAGCTGTCTGCCCGCGGCGCCGGCGATGGCCGCGACGGGCGACGTCGATTCTTCGTGCGCAACGCAACGCCACTGGCTCAGCGAACAGTTGCAGCAGGCCCGCCTGCAGGGCCATCAGGCGCGCCAGACGCAGCTCAACGAACAATTGCAGGCACTCACCCGCCGCTGCGAGGGCCTGATCGAGTTGGGCAAGCGTGACTCCAATGCCGCCGAGCAGGCCAGCCAGCGCGTGGCGCGCCGCGAAGTGCTGCTGCGCCAGGCGCTGGCGACTGGCGATGCGCAGCTCATCGAGCTGCGCAAGGACGAGCTGGCCAAGGCACGCAAACAGCTGGAAAGCAGCCGCCGTGCGGCCGGCCGTCAGTAGGCGCGGAATGCCTTGTGGCAGGTTTCGCAGGCGTCCTCGACGCGCTGGAAGGCCGGTGCAACGTCCTGCGGTTGCAGCGGCTGCGCACTGGTCGCAGCTACCAGCGCGGCGGTCTCGGCCTCCAGCGCTCGGGCCAGCTCGTTGAAGCGCGTCTGCTGCTGCCAGACGTCGTCACGCGCGTCGCTCTGTTCTTCCTTCACCGGCGGATAGTGCTGCCAGGGCTGGCGCGACAAGTCGTCGAGCTTCGCCGCACCGCTGGCAAACGCCACGCCATCGAAGGCCAGCCGTCCGCGCAGCATGCCACCCAGATCCTCCTTGATATCGAGCATCTGCTGGTAGATCGCCTTGCGCTTGCCGAGCGGTGAATTCGGATCGATACGGTCGCAACCAGCCAGCGCCAGCAACGTCATCAGGGAAATGCTCAACACTCGCAGCTTCATGTTTACCCGCTCACGCCATGCAAAGCGCGAGATTATCCGCGCTTGTGCGCAGGTGAACAAATCGCTCGGGTATCAGCGCGACCACTCGCCGCCCGCGCGCTCGCAATCCACCTTGGCCTGCGCGCGATCGCTCGCGTGATAGTGATAGGTGACGATCTGCGCACCTTCAGGCACGGTGGTCGGCAGCGTGCCGTTGGTCGCCTGGCTCCCACCGGCCTGCTCGTTGGCCAGAGTCTCGGGTGTCACTGCGGCCACGCAGACACCGAAATGACCGTCAGGACAGCTCTGCCGGGGTTCGCGGCGGACGCTCTTGACACCCTCCTCGTTGCGACAGAGCCAATCCATCGAATCGTCCTCCGGCTGCATGCCACGCAGCTCGAAGCATTTCTCGGTGACCACCGGCGCGGGCACGGCGCCCGAGGTCTCGCTGTGCACGTAACAGGACTGCGCCGCCGCGGGCAGGCTGACGACCGCCGCGAGCAGGGCCAGGGTGAGGCGAAGCGTGGGATTCATCGGAGTCTCCTTGTGCATTCGCGCCCGGCGCGGCGCGCCAGGCCCTGCAAGTACGACCCGCGCGCCGCCAGCGGAGTTCGCGCACCGGCGCGGGCTTGGGATTGCCGGCAGGCGCGGCTATAATCGCCGGGTTTTTTCGCGGCCGACTCCGCTTCGACCGTGCCCGCCACCCATCCGAGGGGCGCTGCAGCAGGGCGAATGCCTGTTTTTGAATCTCGCAAGCCACGCGGCTTACCGGTCGCGCCGCAGCAGATCCAAATCCGGTTTCACCTGTCAGGCTCGGATGGGGCGTTTCTAGAACGCATCAACGGCGCCCATTCGCATACCTACGAATGGAGAACTCTTCGATGAGTGCTGTCATGACGCCTGCCGGTTTCACCGACTTCAAGGTCGCCGATATTTCCCTGGCCGCCTGGGGCCGCCGCGAGATCATCATCGCTGAATCGGAAATGCCCGCGCTGATGGGCCTGCGCCGCAAGTACGCCGCCGAGCAACCGCTCAAGGGCGCGAAAATCCTCGGCTGCATCCACATGACCATTCAGACCGCCGTTCTGATCGAGACGCTGATCGCCCTCGGCGCCGAGGTACGCTGGTCGTCCTGCAACATCTTCTCCACCCAGGACCAGGCCGCTGCCGCCATCGCCGCTGCCGGCATCCCGGTGTTCGCCTGGAAGGGCGAGACCGAGGCGGAGTACGAGTGGTGCATCGAGCAGACCATCCTCAAGGACGGCCAGCCGTGGGACGCCAACATGGTGCTCGACGACGGCGGTGACCTGACCCAGATCCTGCATGACAAGTATCCGCAGGTACTCGAGCGCGTGCACGGCATCACCGAGGAAACCACCACCGGCGTGCACCGCCTGCTCGACATGCTCAAGGGCGGCACGCTGAAGGTGCCGGCGATCAACGTCAACGACTCGGTCACCAAGAGCAAGAACGACAACAAGTACGGCTGCCGCCACAGCCTCAACGACGCCATCAAGCGCGGCACCGACCACCTGCTCTCCGGTAAGCAGGCGCTGGTGATCGGCTACGGCGACGTGGGCAAGGGCTCGGCGCAGTCGCTGCGCCAGGAAGGCATGATCGTCAAGGTCTCGGAAGTCGACCCGATCTGCGCCATGCAGGCCTGCATGGACGGCTTCGAGCTGGCCTCGCCGTACAAGAACGGCATCAACGACGGCACCGAAGCCAGCGTCGACGCCGCGCTGCTGGGCAAGATCGACCTGATTGTCACCACCACCGGCAACGTCAACGTCTGCGACGCCAACATGCTCAAGGTGCTGAAGAAGCGCGCCGTGGTGTGCAACATCGGCCACTTCGACAACGAGATCGACACCGCCTTCATGCGCGCCAACTGGGGCTGGGAAGAGGTCAAGCCGCAGGTGCACAAGATCCACCGCACCGGCAAGGCCGTCGATCCGGCGAACGACGACTACCTGATCCTGCTCGCCGAGGGCCGCCTGGTGAACCTGGGCAACGCCACCGGCCACCCGAGCCGGATCATGGACGGCTCCTTCGCCAACCAGGTGCTGGCGCAGATCCACCTGTACAACGAGAAGTTCGCCGATCTGCCGGTGGCCGAGAAGACCAAGAACGTCACCGTCATGGTCCTGCCGAAGAAGCTCGACGAAGAAGTGGCGCTGGAGATGGTCAAGGGCTTCGGCGGTGTCGTCACCCAACTGACGCCCAAGCAGGCCGAGTACATCGGCGTGACCGTCGAAGGTCCGTTCAAGCCGGACAGCTACCGCTACTGATCGCCGTAGGGTGGAAAACCAGGCCTTTTCCATCTCGCTGGAAACGCCGGGCGCGTTTTCCACCCTACGCCAACAAGGACTTCTGCAATGTCTCAGGAACGCCGCTACAGCTTCGAGTTCTTCCCCACGAAGACCGAAGCCGGGCATGAAAAACTGCTGAACGTGGCCCGCCAGCTGGCCAGCTACCACCCCGACTTCTTCTCCTGCACCTACGGTGCCGGCGGCTCGACCCGCGACCGTACGCTGAACACCGTGCTCCAGCTCGATGGCGAGGTGAAGGTGCCGACCGCACCGCACCTGTCCTGCGTGGGCGACAGCAAGGCCGAGCTGCGCGAACTGCTGGATATCTACCGCAAGGCCGGCATCCGCCGCATCGTCGCGCTGCGCGGCGACCTGCCGTCCGGCATGGGCCTGGCCAGCGGTGAGCTGCGCCACGCCAACGAGCTGGTGGAGTTCATCCGCAGCGAAACCGGTGATCACTTCCACATTGAAGTCGCCGCCTACCCGGAGATGCATCCGCAGGCGCGCAACTTCGAGGACGACCTGACGAACTTCGTACGCAAGGCCCAGGCCGGCGCCGACAGCGCCATCACCCAGTACTTCTTCAACGCCGACTGCTACTTCTACTTCGTCGAGCGCGTGCGCAAGCTGGGCGTGGAAATTCCGGTCGTGCCGGGGATCATGCCGATCACCAACTACAGCAAGCTGGCGCGCTTCTCCGATGCCTGCGGTGCGGAGATTCCGCGCTGGGTGCGCAAGCAGCTGGAAGCGTACGGCGACGATATCGACAGTATTCAGGCCTTCGGCGAGCAGGTCATCAGCGAGATGTGCGAGAAGTTGCTGGCCGGGGGCGCGCCGGGTCTGCACTTCTACACGCTGAACCAGGCCGAGCCGAGCCTGGCGATCTGGAACAACCTCGGCCTGCCGCGCCAGGCTTGAGCGCACCGGCTTCGCCGCCCAAGCGAAGCCGGCAAATGAACCCGTGACCTGCGACACTGTCAGAGCAGTGCGGAGCGAACAGGCTCTGTTATACTCCGCGCTTCCGCCAGACTTACGTCCGGATGTCGCATCAGCAAATCGCGGCAGGACCGGACGGGATCGCACGCCAGTCGCGATTCGAGCCAGGCACGATCATCCCAGGGCCACGCCCTCTACAAGACAGGATTACTCATGTCCTTTGCTTCCCTCGGTCTCTCCGAGGCTTTAGCCGGTGCCGTCGAGGCCGCCGGTTATACCCAGCCTACTCCCGTGCAACAGCGGGCCATTCCCGCCGTGTTGCAAGGCCGCGACCTGATGGTTGCCGCCCAGACCGGTACCGGCAAGACCGGCGGCTTCGCCCTGCCGGTACTCGAACTGCTGTTCCCCGGCGGCCACCCGGACCGCGAGCATCGCCACGGCGCGAAACAGCCGCGCGTGCTGGTGCTGACGCCGACCCGCGAACTCGCCGCCCAGGTCCATGACAGCTTCAAGGTCTACGCCCGCGATCTGCCGCTGAAAAGCGCGGTGATCTTCGGTGGCGTCGGCATGAACCCGCAGATCCAGGCCGTGGCCAAGGGTCTCGACGTGCTGGTGGCCTGCCCCGGCCGCCTGCTCGATCTGGCCAACCAGAAGGCCATCGATCTGTCGCACGTGGAAATCCTCGTGCTCGACGAAGCCGACCGCATGCTCGACATGGGCTTCATCCATGACGTCAAGAAGGTGCTGGCCAAGCTGCCGGCCAAGCGCCAGAACCTGCTGTTCTCGGCCACCTTCTCCAAGGACATCACCGATCTGGCCGGCAAGCTGCTGCACGACCCCGAGCGCATCGAGGTCACGCCGCCGAACACCACCGTCGAGCGCATCGAGCAGCGGGTGTTCCACATTGCCGCCAGCCACAAGCGCGCGCTGCTCGCGCACCTGATCACCCAGGGAGCCTGGGAACAGGTGCTGGTGTTCACCCGCACCAAGCACGGCGCCAACCGCTTGGCCGAGTACCTGGAAAAGCACGGTCTGCCAGCCGCCGCGATCCACGGCAACAAGAGCCAGAACGCCCGTACCAAGGCGCTGGCCGATTTCAAGGCCAACCAGGTGCGCATCCTGGTGGCGACCGACATCGCCGCCCGTGGTCTGGACATCGACCAGCTGCCGCACGTGGTCAATTTCGAGCTGCCCAACGTCGAGGAAGACTACGTGCACCGCATCGGCCGCACCGGTCGTGCCGGACGCAGCGGCGAGGCCATCTCGCTGGTCGCGCCGGACGAGGAAAAGCTGCTCAAGGGCATCGAACGCCTGACCAAGCAGCGCATTCCCGACGGCGATCTGATGGGCTTCGATGCCAGCACCATCGAGGCGGAGAAGCCGGAGGTGCGCGAACCGCGCCCGCCGCGTCCGCAGCGTGGCGAACGCAAGGCACGCGGTGAACGCGACAAGCCGGCAGACAAAGGCGCCGAGCAGAAGGAACGCAATCGTCGTAGTCAGAGCAAGGCGCGCAAGCCTGCTCGCGATGGCGCCGCCAGCGAAGCGCAAGCCCCTGCTCGCCCGCCACAGCTACCGCCGAACCGTGCTCCGGACGAATTTCTCGATGACGAAGTGGACAACTTCGGCAATCGTGTCGATTACGTCAGCCCCTACCAGAACAAACAGAACCGCGGCCGCCGTCCCGGCGCCCCGGCTCAACCTGGTAGCGCGCCACGTGCCGCCGGTGCCGCACGTTCGGGCGCGCCTGGCGCTCCCTCCGGCAAGGGCAAGCGCCCGGGTGCGGGTCAAGGCCAGACGGCGCGCAGCGGTCAGCCGCGCAACGGCCAGCAACGGCGCAAGAACGAGGGCCGCCGGATTGAAGAGCCGGCTGTCGTGCGTCAGGAAGCCGCCAAGCCGCGTGAAAAGCAGCCGGTGATCATCCACAAGGAATCGAAGATCGATCGCCTGCCCAGCCTGGATCAGCTCGAGCAGCTGCCAACCCGGCCACGAGGCGAGAAGCCGGCCCTGCTGACGCGCAACCGCGAAGCCTGAGCCACAGACGAGAACGCCGCCCCATGGGCGGCGTTCTCATATCTGCGTGTTATCGGCGCTGGTCGTGTTCCAACCGACCACCGCATCGCCTCATCCCTCTGCCGGCTGCACCCGCACCGCCTCCTGCCAGCCGCCACCCAGCGCCTTGAACAGGTTGACCTCGCTGACCAGCTGCGCCAGACGGTCGCCGATCAGCTGTTGCTGAGCGCTGAACAACTGGCGCTGCGCATCGAGCAGAGTCAAGTAACTGTCCACGCCGGTGCGGTAGCGCCGTTCGGCGAGGTTGTAGTAGTCCTCGCTGGTCTGCAGCAGATCACGCTGCGCCTGGACCTGGCGCGTGTAGGTGGCCTGCGCCGCAAGACCGTCGGCTACCTCGCGGAAGGCGGTCTGGATCGCCTTCTCGTACTCGGCGACCTGGATGTTACGACTGATCGTGGCGTAGTCGAGATTGGCGCGCAGCTGGCCGGCATTGAAGATCGGCACGCTGATGCTCGGCGTGAATGTCCAGTACCCGGAACCGCCGTCGAACAGACCGGACAGCTCGCGGCTGGCCGTACCGGCCGCGCCGGTCAGGCTGATGCGCGGGAAGAACGCCGCGCGCGCCGCACCGATGCTGGCATTCACCGCCTTGAGCTGGTGTTCGGCCTGAAGGATGTCCGGGCGCTGCTGCAACAGGTCCGACGGCAAGCCGACCGGCAACTCGGCCAGCTGTTCGCGCGCCAGTTCGCCGGAGACCTGCAGATTCGCTGGCATGCCCTGGCCGAGCAGCAGCGTCAGCGCATTGCGGTCCTGCGCCACCTGACGGGTGTACCGTTCGATGCTCACCCGCGCGCTTTCCACCGCGCTGCGCGCCTGGCGCAGTTCCAGCGCCGAGGCCACGCCGACATCGAAGCTGCGCTGGGTCAAGCCGAAGCTTTCCTCGTAGGTCTTGAGCGTGTCTCGCGTGACCTCCAGCAGCGCCTGGTCGGCCTGCAACGTCAGCCAGGCATTGGCGACGCTGGCGATCAGGCTGATCTGCGTGCTGCGCTGGGCGGCCTCGCTGGCGAAATACTCCTCCAGCGCCTGATCGCGCAGGCTGCGCAGCCTGCCGAACAGATCCAGCTCCCAGGACACGCCGAGGGTCGCGCTGTACTGGCTGCTGATCGTCGGCTCGCCGCTCATGCTCAGATCGCCCGGGGTGCGGGTGCGCGTGCCGCCGCCATCGGCCGTGACGGCCGGCAACAGATCGGCGCGCTGGACGCGATACAGCGCGCGATAGGCATCGACGTTCAGCGCCGCCACCCGCAGGTCGCGGTTGTTTTCCAGCGCCACTTCGATCAATTGCTGCAGCGCCGGATCGCGGAAGAATTCGCGCCAGCCCGGCACGGCGGCTGCCTGCTCACCGCCGGCCGCGTAGGCCTCGCCCTGCGGCCAGTTGGCAGCCACCGGGGCTTCCGGCCGCTGGTAGTCGGGAATCAACGAACAGCCGCTCAATGCGGCGAGCAACGCGATGCTCAACAACGACCTGTTCATTGCACCTCTCCCTTCTCGTTCGCGGCTGCAGCCTTGCGGCCGCCGGCGAGCGAGGTCACCAGAACGAAGAATAGCGGCACCCAGAAAATCACCAGCAGGGTCGCCGTGACCATGCCGCCGATCACGCCGGTGCCGATGGCATGCGAGCTGCCTGCTCCGGCGCCGCTGGCCAGCGCCAGCGGCACCACGCCGAGGGTGAACGCCAGCGAGGTCATGATGATCGGCCGCAGGCGCATCCGGCAGGCCTCGACGGCGGCATCGAACAGGCTCTTGCCTTCGCCATGCAGATCCTTCGCGAACTCGACGATCAAGATCGCGTTTTTCGCGGTCAGGCCAATCGTCGTCAGCAGACCGACCTGGAAGAACACGTCGTTGCTCAGGCCTCGCCCCATCGTCGCCAGCAGTGCGCCGATGACACCGAGCGGCACGACCAGCATCACGGCGAACGGAATCGACCAGCTTTCATACAGTGCCGCCAGGCAGAGGAACACCACCAGCAGCGAGAGCGCGTAGAGCGCCGGCGCCTGCCCGCCCGACAGGCGTTCCTCGAACGACAGTCCCGTCCAGGACACCCCGACGCCCGCCGGCAGCTGCTGCGCCAGCCGCTCGACCTCGGCCATCGCATCACCGGTGCTGTAACCGGGCGCCGCCTCGCCGAGGATTTCCATCGACGAAACGCCGTTATAGCGCGACAGCTTCGGCGAGCCGTAGATCCACTGGCCGCTGCCGAACGCACTGAACGGCACCATTTCGCCCTGATCGTTGCGCACGAACCACTTGTCGAGATCCTCCGGGCCCATGCGCGATGGCGCGATGCCTTGCAGGTAGACCTTCTTCACCCGGCCGCGGTCGATGAAATCGTTGACGTAGCTCGACCCCCAGCCGATCGACAGCGCGCTATTGATCGCGTCCAGGGAAACCCCTAGCGTGCGCGCCTTTTCATCGTCGATCAGCAGCTGGTACTGCGGTTCGTCGTTCAGCCCGTTCGGCCGCACCGCCTGCAATACCGGGCTCTGCGCCGCCAACCCGAGAAACTGGTTGCGCGCACCCATCAGCGCCTCGTGGCCGAGCCCGCCACGGTCTTGCAGATAGAAGTTGAAACCGGTCGCGGTGCCCAGCTCCATCACCGCGGGCGGCGCGAAGGCGAACACCATGGCGTCGCGGAAGCCGGCGAAGCGTTGCTGTGCGCGCTTGGCCAGCGCGAACACAGAGTCCTCGGCATCCGGACGCTGATCCCACGGCTTGAGGCCGACAAAGCCCAGCGCCGAGTTCTGTCCACGGCCGGCGAAGTTGAAGCCGGTGACGGTAAACACCGAATTGACGACGTCACCCTCCTCCTTCAGCAGATATTCGCGCATGGCGTCCACGGTCTGCTGAGTACGCTCGGCGGTCGAGCCCACCGGCGTCTGCACCTGGACGAACAGCACGCCCTGATCCTCGTCCGGCAGGAACGCGCTGGGCAGACGGCTGAACAGCACCGCCAGCACGGCGACGATGGCGACATACAGAATCAGGAACGGCAGCTTGCGCCGCAGCACCGCGACCACGCCCTGCTCGTAGCGGCGCACGCCGCGATCGAACGTGCGGTTGAACCAGCCGAAGAAACCGCGCTTCTCGTGGTGATGTCCCTTCTCGACAGGCTTGAGCAGCGTCGCGCACAGCGCCGGGGTGAAGACCAGCGCCACCAGCACCGAGAGCGTCATCGCCGAAGCGATGGTGATCGAGAACTGCCGGTAGATCACGCCGGTGGAACCGCCGAAGAAGGCCATCGGCAGGAATACCGCCGACAACACCAGGCCGATACCGACCAGCGCGCCTTGGATCTGTCCCATCGACTTGCGCGTCGCCTCCAGCGGCGACAGTCCTTCCTCGGCCATCACCCGCTCGACGTTCTCCACCACGACGATGGCGTCGTCCACCAGCAGACCGATGGCCAGCACCATCGCGAACATGGTGAGCGTGTTGACGCTGAAACCGAACACCGCCAGCAGACCGAAGGTCCCCAGCAGCACCACCGGCACCGCCAGCGTCGGAATCAGCGTGGCGCGGAAGTTCTGCAGGAACAGGTACATCACCAGGAACACCAGGACGATGGCCTCGAACAAGGTGTGCACCACGTTGGTGATCGATACCGAAACGACCGGCGAGGTGTCGTACGGGTAGACGATCTCCATCCCCGCCGGGAAGAACGGCTGCAGCTCGCCGATGGTCTGGCGCACCGCCTTGGCGGTATCCAGCGCGTTGGCGCCAGTGGCCAGCTTGATACCGATACCGGCGGCCGGCTTGCCGTTGTACTGGGCGGTGATCGCCGCCCGCTCGGCAGCCAGTTCGACGCGGGCGACGTCCTTGAGGCGCACCTGCGAACCGTCGCCATTGACCTTGAGCAGAATCTCGCGGAACTGCTCGGGCGTCTGCAGGCGCGTCTTGCCGATGATGGTGGCGCTCAACTGCTGCCCCGGCACGGCCGGCAGACCGCCGAACTGGCCGGCGGAAACCTGCACGTTCTGCACACGGATGGCGTTGGCCACGTCGGTGGGCGTGAGCTGGAAATTGTTCAGCCGTGCGGGATCGAGCCAGATGCGCATGGCGTACTGCGAGCCGAACACCTGGAAATCACCGACCCCGGGCGTACGCGACAGCGGGTCCTGGATGTTGGAGACGATGTAGTCGGCCAGGTCGCTCTGCGTCATGCTGCCATCCGCCGAGACGACGCCGACCACCATGAGGAAGTTGCGCACCGACTTGGTCACGCGGATGCCCTGTTGCTGCACTTCCTGCGGCAGCAGCGGCGTCGCCAGCTGCAGCTTGTTCTGCACCTGCACCTGGGCGATATCCGGATCGGTGCCCTGGTTGAAGGTCACCGTGATCTCCATGCTGCCGTCGGAGTTGCTCGCCGACGAGATGTAGCGCAGTCCGTCGATCCCGTTCATCTGCTGCTCGATGACCTGCACCACCGTGTCCTGCACGGTCTGCGCGGAAGCGCCCGGGTAGCTCACGGAGATGCCGACCGCGGGCGGCGCGATGCTCGGATATTGGTTGACTGGCAAGCCGAGAATGGCGAGCCCGCCAGCGAGCATGATCACCAGCGCGATCACCCAGGCGAAAATCGGGCGATCAATGAAGAACTTGGACATCGTGATTGATCCTCGGCCTCAGCCTCAGTTGGCTTGCGGCTGGGCAGCCGTGACATTGCTGGCGGGAGCCGGCTCCACCTGGTCACCCGGGCGGATGAACTGCAGGCCCTCGGTGATCAGGCGGTCGCCGGCCTCGAGACCCTCGGCGATCAGCCAGCGGTTGCCGACGGCACGATCGGTCTTGACCTGGCGCAGCTCGACCTTGTTTTCGGCGTCGATCACCAGCGCGGTGGCCTCGCCCTTGGGATTGCGCGTCACGCCCTGCTGCGGCGCCAGGATCGCTTCGCTCTTGAGCCCGGCGACCAGTTGCGCATGCACGAACATACCCGGCAGCAGGATGCGATCCGGGTTGGGGAAGACCGCACGCAGGGTCACCGACCCGGTGGTGGAGTCGACGGACACCTCGGAGAACTCCAGTTTGCCCTCGTGCGCATAGCGGGTGCCGTCCTCCAGCGTCAGCGTCACCTTGGCCGCATCATCGCCGGCCTTCTGCAGACGGCCTTCGGCCAAGTCGCGTCGCAGAGCGAGGAGATCGCGCGCCGGCTGGGTGACATCGACGTAGATCGGATCGAGCTGCTGGATGGTCGCCAGTTCCTGCGCCTGGCCATTGCTGACCAGCGCGCCCTCGGTTACCGCCGAGCGGCCGATACGCCCGGAGATTGGCGCCAGCACCTTGGTGTAGCGCAGGTTGATGCGCGCCTGCTCGAGATTCGCCTCGGCCTGCAGGCTCGCCGCGCGCGCCTCGTCATAGGCCTGCTTGCTCACCGCCTGCTCCTCGACCAGCAGCCCGTAGCGGTCGGACAGCGACTTGGCCGACGCCAGGCTGGCCTGCGCGCTCTTCAGCGCGGCCTCGTACACCGACGCATCGATCTGATAGAGCTGCTGACCGGCCTTCACTTCGCTGCCTTCGGTGAACAGTCGCTTCTGGATAATGCCGTTGACCTGCGGACGCACTTCGGCGACCCGGTGTGCACGCGCACGTCCCGGCAGCTCGGTGGTCAGTGCGAACGGTTCGGCCTGCAGTGTGACGAAGCCGACCTTGGGCGTCGGCTTCGCCGTCGGCGCCGCCGATTCCTCCTGGCAGCCGCCCAGCAGTAATGCCGCGGCAACGAGTGAAACCAGGGCGGCGGCATTGGCTGACTTACGTGACATGGAAAGAACCTCTTGAGGACGGACAGGCCAAGGCAGCGGGCGCCCGGCAGACTCGAATGGCAGGGTCCGGAATATACTTACGTTCAACAGTGTTTGTAAACACAAAAAACCGCCTGCCGGAACAACGCTACAGCGTGGCGCAAAACCGTCCGTACGAGTAGGTGCAGACCATCGCAAGCATTTCGATTCGTTACGATCCGATCGCCCAGCCGCCATGCGCCGAATGAGTCGCCACAACGCAGAACGCCGGCAATGAGCCGGCGTTCTGGTCGATCTCGACGAGCGTTTACTGACGCACGCCCTCGACCGAAATGATCAGATCAACAGTCTGCGAAGCCGGGCCGAGATCCATCTTGATGTCGAAATCTTTCAGCTTGAGCGTCGTGCTGCCCTCGAAGCCGGCGCGGTAGCCACCCCAAGGATCGTCGCCTTCGCCAAGGAACTTGGCAGCGATCACCACCGGCTTGGTCACGCCGTTGAGGGTGAGGTTGCCGGTGATATCGGCAGTGCCTTCGCCGGTCGACTTGACCGAGGTGGACTCGAAAGTCGCCGTCGGGTGCTTGGACACGTTGAGGAAGTCCTCGCTACGCAGGTGCTTGTCGCGCTCGGCGTGGTTGCTGTCGAGGCTGGCAGTCTTCAGCGTGACGCTGACCTTGCTCGCTTCCGGCTTGGCAGCATCGAAACTGAACGTGCCGTCGAAGTCCTTGAAGGTGCCCCACAGCCAGCTGTAGCCCAGATGGCTGATCTTGAAGTTGACGAAGGCATGCTGGCCTTGCTTGTCGATGACATAGTCGGCGGCCATAGCCTGGCCGGCGAGCAGCGCGGAACCCAGGGCAAGTGCGGTGAGCGTTTTCTTCAGCATCATGTGTCTCCTTGGTGAGTCGAGTCAGGCATCGGCACGGCCGAACATGCGCAGCAGGGTCGGGTCGCGGTCGATGAAGTGGTGTTTAAGGGCAGCCAGGCCATGCAGGCCGGCCAGAATGACCAGCCCCCAGGCGAGGTATTCGTGAACCAGGCCGGCAACATCCTCTTGGTTGGGAATCGAGGTCAGCAGCGCCGGCACCTCGAACCAGCCGAAGACGCTGATCGGCCGGCCGTCGGCGGTGGAAATCAGATAGCCAGACAGCATGACCGCGAAGAGGCCCAGATAGAGCACCCCGTGGCCCAGACGGGTCATCAGCCGAGTCGCCGCGCCGTGCGAAGCCAGGGGCGTCGGACCGGCGCTGAGGAAGCGCCACAGCAGCCGCACCAGCATCAGCAAGAACAGCAGGATGCCGATGCTCTTGTGGATATTCGGGGCGGTACGGTACCAGCTGCTGTAGTAGTTCAGCCCAACCATCCACAGGCCCAGACCGAACAGACCGAAGACCGCCAGCGCGCCGATCCAGTGCAGCAGGATGCTGGTCAGACCGTAATTGCGGGAAGTGTTGCGCCACTGCATCGTCAAGCTCCCAGTTGAAAGTGGAACAAGCCTACCGGCTTACCTATCGGAAAAGCGCGCATAAATTCGCTCTAAACAATTCAGATATTCGATAACCCGAACATCCGCATCGGCTTGCCTGAGGCAGCCATCTGTTAGGCTGCGCGCAGATCAGAGGAGGACCCCATGAGCCTGAACGATAGTTGGATGCGCCGCGACCTGGCCGTGCTCTGGCATCCATGTACCCAGATGAAGGACCACGAGCAGCTGCCGCTGATTCCGATCCGTCGCGGCGAGGGCGTCTGGCTGGAGGATTTCGACGGCAAGCGTTACCTCGACGCGGTCAGTTCCTGGTGGGTCAACGTGTTCGGCCATGCCAATCCGCGCATCAACCAGCGCATCAAGGACCAGCTCGACCAGCTGGAGCACGTGATGCTCGCCGGCTTCAGCCACCAGCCGGTAGTAGAGCTGTCCGAGCGCCTGGTGGCGCTTACCCCGCCGGGACTGGAGCGAGTGTTCTACACCGACAACGGCTCCACCGGCATCGAAGTCGCGCTGAAGATGAGCTTTCACTACTGGCGCAACAGCGGGCGGCCGCGCAAGCAGCGCTTCGTCACCCTGACCAACAGTTACCATGGCGAAACGGTCGCGGCGATGTCGGTGGGCGATGTCGCGCTGTTCACCGACACCTACAAACCGCTGCTGCTCGACACGCTCAAGGTGCCTAGCCCGGACTGCTACCTGCGGCCCGAAGGCATGAGCTGGGAAGAACACTCGCGCCACATGTTCGCGCACATGGAGCAGACCCTCGCCGAGCACCACGAGGAGGTCGCCGCGGTGATCGTCGAACCGCTGATCCAGGGCGCCGGCGGCATGCGCATGTACCACCCGATCTATCTCAAGCTGCTGCGCGAGGCCTGCGACCGCTACGAGGTACACCTGATCCACGACGAAATCGCCGTCGGCTTCGGCCGCACCGGCACGATGTTCGCGTGCGAGCAGGCCGGCATCAGCCCGGACTTCCTCTGCCTGTCCAAGGCGCTCACCGGCGGCTACCTGCCGATGGCCGCAGTGCTTACCACCGACCGGCTCTACCAGGCGTTCTACGACGACTACTCGACCCTGCGCGCCTTCCTCCATTCGCACACCTACACCGGCAACCCGCTGGCCTGCGCCGCGGCCCTGGCGACGCTGGATATCTTTGCCGAGGACAACGTCATTGAGGCGAACAAGGCGCTGGCCGCGCGCATGGCCAGCGCCACGGCGCACCTCGCCGAGCATCCGCACGTTGCTGAGGTGCGTCAGACCGGCATGGCGCTGGCCATCGAGATGGTGCAGGACAAGGCCAGCAAGACCGCCTACCCATGGCAGGAGCGCCGCGGCCTGCAGGTCTACCAGCACGCGCTGGAACGCGGCGCGCTGCTGCGGCCGCTGGGCAGCGTGGTGTATTTCCTGCCGCCCTACACCATCACGCCGGAACAGATCGACTTCCTCGCCGAGGTCGCCAGCGAAGGCATCGATATCGCCACCCGCGCGGCGGTCAGCGTGGCGCTGCAACCCGGCGCCCCGAGCAACTTCCACGATCCGGGCTAGCCCTCTGGCGGTGGCAGGTTTCCAGCAACGCAGCACTGCGAGTCAGACCAGCGATGCTTTAGACTTGCCGCTTCCAACTTGCCGCTTGCAGCTGCCCTTATGCGCCTATCCCGCTTCTTCATCGACGCCCCGCTCGCCCTCGGCTCGCACGCACTGCCCGAAACCGCTGCGCACTACATCGGTCGCGTGTTGCGTCTGACCAGCGGCAGCGCCGTGCAGTTGTTCGACGGTTGCGGCCAGGAATATCTCGGCGAGCTGGTCGAGGTAGGCAAGAAGCAGGTTCGCGTCGAGTTGCGCCAACAGCTCGCCGGCCTGCCCGAGTCGCCGCTGCAGATCCACCTCGGCCAGGGCCTGTCGCGCGGCGAGCGCATGGATTGGGCGATCCAGAAGGCCACCGAGCTCGGCGTGGCGCAGATCACCCCCCTGATCAGCGAGCGCTGCGAAGTCCGGCTGAACGACGAACGCGCCGACAAGCGTCTGGCCCACTGGCGCCAGATCGCCATCAGCGCGTGCGAGCAGTGCGGGCGTTCGGTGGTGCCGACGATTCATCCACCGCAGCAGCTCGGCGACTGGCTGCCGGTCGAGGCCGAGCTGAAGCTGGTCCTGCATCCGGTGGCCGCGCCGCTGACCAGCCATGCGCAACCGCGTACGCTGGCGTTTCTCATCGGCCCGGAAGGTGGGCTCAGCGAGCACGAAGTGGAGCAGGCGCAGCAGGCCGGCTTCCAGGCCGCACGGCTCGGCCCCCGAGTGCTGCGCACCGAGACGGCACCGGTTGTGGCACTGAGCGTGGCTCAGCAGCTGTGGGGCGATTTCTGAACGGTGCCGACGGCACCGGCTGCACCGCGCTTCAGATCAACCCGGCATCCGCCAGACACTGCTCGAGCCCGACCAGATCGGGAATGCGCGCCTGCACATCCCCCAGCTCCACCGCATCCAGCTCAAGCGGCGCCAGCGCCAGCTCGGCGCGCGCCAGGTCTGCATCGACCTTGATCGAACGCGGGATACCCTGCACCAGCAGCGCGATGAAACGCACATGCTCCCGACCGCCGAGCGCATTGAGCACCACGATCCGCGCACCAGCGCCGACCTGCGCCGTACCATCAGACGCCGCCTCGAACGACAGCAGCGGCAGGTTGAGGTCGCGCCACTGCACCTGGCCGAGGAACCACGCCGGCGCACCCGGCACCGCCTGCGGCGTGCGATAGGGAATCAGCTCGGCCACTGCGACGTTCGGCACCAGCAGGGTGCGATCCGCAAGCGGCACCAGCAGGCCGGTGAGGCTGACGGGGCTTTCCTGGGAGACGACCGCTTGACTCATGACAGATCCCTTTCGATGGACGTAGCGGCCAGGCGTGCCTGCTCCGCAAGATGGTTGACCAAGGCTTGCGCGAGTTCGCGCGGATCGCCCGTGAACGAGCTGTAGCCACCCTCGCGCAGGTTGTCCGGCATGCTCGAGCAGGCACAGGAGTCGGCGCGCTGGGTCCAGATCCGGCCGCCCTGGCGCAGCAAGTAGGCCGCCGCGGCGCTGCCGTCGCTGCCCATGCCACTGAAGACGATGGCACCGCAGCGGTCGCCGTAGTGCTGGGCGAGATTGAGCATCATCTGATCGATCGACGGGCTGTACGGCTCCGGCCAGCTGCGGCCGCTGCTGCGCATCAGGCCATCGAGATCAAAGCCCAGCTCCTGCGCGATCGGCGCGATGATCACTTCCCCGCAACGAATGTGATCGCCGCCCCTGCTCTGCCGGACCGCCCAGCTGCTGTGCCTGCCGACCGCCTGGGACAGCGCCGCCTCGAAACTTGCCTCGATGTGCTGGGCGTAGATGAACCCCACCGGCAGCCCCTCCGGCAGCGCATCGAGGAACGCCTTGACCGCCTCCGGCCCGCCCAGCGAGGCCGCGAGCAGCCACACCCGCGGCGCCACCTCGCCGGCAGTCGCCGGATGGACGGCCAGCGCTCCGGGCAAGGTCAGTTGTCCACTGCGCGCTGAGTCGCTGTCGAGCGCTCCCAGACGCGGGCCGACCGCTACCGCCGGGTCACCGACCAGCCGCTTGAGCTTGCCGAACAGCCGGCGCTCCCAGCGCGGGTAGTTCTCCGAGCTGCGCTCCGGCGCATGCCCCTCGCCGAATAGCACCAGCGTGCTGTCGCGCTCGAGCAGCGCATCGACCAGCGGCGAATCCTCGGTCTGTGCCAGGTCCACCAGCCAGAGATCGGCCTCGGTGAGGTCCAGATCGGCCAATTCCATCCGCGCCGGATCGTTGTTGAGGACCACGCGATAGCCACTGGCACCCAGCGCCTGCTGCAGCACATGGCGCTGCAGCGAGGTATCGGCCAGGACCGCGATGCGAGCGGCGCCTTCAGACATCGGCATGCACCAGCCGCTGGATATGCTCCAGCAACACCGATTCCTGGTACGGCTTGCCCAGGTACTCGTTGACGCCGATCGCCAAGGCGCGATCACGGTGCTTCTCGCCAGTACGCGAGGTGATCATGATGATCGGCAGATCCTTGAGGCGTTCGTCGTGGCGCACCAGCGCCGCCACCTCGAAGCCGTCCATGCGCGGCATCTCGATATCCAGCAGCATGATGTCGGGCCGCCGCTCCTGCAGCTGGGTGATGGCGTCGACACCGTCCTTGGCGGTCAGCACGTTCATGCCGTTGCGCTCCAGCAGGCGGCTGGTGACCTTGCGCACGGTGACCGAATCGTCGACCACCATGACCAGCAGCGGGCGATCGGCTTCGACTTCCACCGTCTCCGGCAACTGCGGCAGCTGCTGCGGCCGCTGCTGGGTCAGCAGGTGCGCATGGAGAACACGAATGGTCGCCAGCAGGTCGAGAATCACCACCACCCGACCATCACCGAGGATGGTCGCGCCGGAAATGCCGTGCACGCCCGCGAACTGCGGCCCCAGGCTTTTCACCACGATCTCGCGCGAGCCGGCCAGGCTGTCCACCTGTACGGCGACGCTGTGCTCCTTCGAGCGCACCAGGATCACCGGCAGCGGCAGGCTCTGGCCAACCAGCTTGGGCTGCTGCCCGTTGTTCAGCAGCTCACCGAGGTAGCGCAGCTCATAGGTCTGCCCGGCGTACTCGAAACGCGGCGCATCCGGCTGGTAGTAGGCCTCCAGCTCGTAGGGCGAGACACGCACGATACCTTCGATGGTGTTCAGCGGGATCGCATAGAGATCCTCGCCGGAATAAACCATGAGTGCCCGGTTGACCGACACGGTGAACGGCAGGCGAATCAGGAAGCGCGTGCCTTGACCCTGCGTCGACTCGATGCTCATCGAGCCGCCGAGCTGCTTCACTTCGGAGTGCACCACGTCCATGCCGACGCCGCGACCGGAAATCTGCGTTACCCGCTCGGCAGTGGAAAAGCCGGCTTCGAGGATGAACTGCAGGATCTCGTGGTCGGTGAGATCGTTCTGCGGGGCTAGCAAGCCGCGTTCGATGGCCTTGCGCCGTACGGCCGCTAGGTTGATACCGGCGCCGTCATCGCTCAGCGTCAGAACGATGTCGCCGCCTTCGCGCGCCAGGTCGAGGCGAATGGTGCCCTGCTCGGGTTTGCCCGCCGCGCGGCGCGCCTGCTGCGACTCGATGCCGTGGTCGACAGCGTTGCGCAGCATGTGCTCCAGCGGCGCCACGATCCGCTCGAGGACGCTGCGGTCCATCTCGCCGGTGGCGTTGCCCACGAGGAACTCTACTTGCTTGCCCAGCTCACCGGCGACCTGCCGGACGATGCGCCGCAGGCGCGGTACCAAGCGCTCGAACGGCACCATGCGGGTGCGCATGAGGCCTTCCTGCAGCTCGGTGTTGACCCGCGCCTGCTGCAGCAGCAGGGTCTCGGCGTCGCGGTTGCGCGCAGCCAGGGTTTCCTTCAGATCCAGCAGGTCGGACGCCGACTCGAACAGCGCGCGCGACAACTGCTGCAGCTGCGAGTGACGGTCCATCTCCAGCGGGTCGAAATCATCGTAGCCGGCACGCTCCGCCTCGGCCTGGTAGCGGCTGAGAATCTGTGCCTGGGTTTCGGTGTCCAGGCGGCGCAACTGGTCACGCACACGCTCGATGGTGGCTTCCATCTCGCTCAGGGTGAAACTGACATCGCTGACCTGCTGCTCGACTCGGCCGCGGAAAATCGAGGTCTCGCCCGCCAGGTTGACCAGCCCCTCGAGCAGCTCCGCCGGTACCTTGACCAGCTCCTGCGGAGCGCGCCGCGCCGCGGCATCCTGCGCCGCCTGCCGGGCGCGCTGGACGAACGGCAGGACCTTCGCCGGCTCGGCATTGGCCACGGGGCGCACGCTGGCGGCGACGATGGGTTGCGCCAGAGGCAGCGTGGTCACGACATTCGCCGCTTCCTCCGCGACCTCCTGGGTCACCGGGTCCGGAGGAATCTCCGCAGCGAGCAGCGCCCTGAGCTGCTCGACTTCCTTGAGCAGGCCGTCATAGCCCTGCTGCACATCAAGGAACAGGCTCTCCGGCCACGGTGCGCCCATCTGCCGGGCCTCGCTCAGGTGCTGTTCAAGGTCATGCGCCATGTTGCCCAGGCGCGCCTGCCCGGCCAGCCGTGCACCGCCCTTGAGCGTATGCAGCACACGCAGCATGTCAGCCAGCGGAGCAGCGTCGTCGCGCTGCGCGTCCCAGCGGCCAAGTGCTGCCTCCATTTCCTCGAGCAGGTCATCGGCCTCCTCGACGAAGATGTCGAGAATCTCCGAGGCGTCGGACTCATGAGCCGCCGTTGTTTCTTCAGCAGCCTTCAGGGTGATGCTGCTGGGTGCATTCAGCTGCTGCTGCGGATTATCGCGAAAGGCGCGGATCGCCTCGATCAGCGCCTTGCCATCCGGCTGCGGGCGTCTGGCGCGCAGCGCGTCGAGCATCTCGGCAAGACGGTCATGACAGGCCTGCAACAGCGCGAAGAGCTGCTCGGTAGCCCGATACTTGCCTGCGCACAAACCTTCGTAGAGGTATTCCAGCTCATGCGCCAGATCGCCGATGGCGCGACTGTCGGCCATCCGTGCGCCACCCTTCAGGGTATGCAGGTCACGCTGCAGCGCCTCCAGCTCGAAACTGTTGTCGACGTCGTCCATCCATCGCTGCAAGCCCGCGGTAACGCTTTCCATGATGTCGAAGCCTTCATCGAGGAATATCTCGACCAGCTCCGGATCGGGTTCGTCGTGCAGGTCCTCAGCGATCACCGGTAGTGCTTCGTCCGACACTTCAATCGCACCTGGACGTTGTATGTCGCCCAGGTCGGCTTCGGCTTCGGCTTCGGCTTCGGCTTCGAGGGTATCGGACTTCGCAGCATCGCTGGCGTCGATATCAAGCTGCAGATCGTCGTGGTGATCGCCGGCGCTCAGCTCCTCGCCCGCAGCGTCCACATCGGCCACCGGCTCGCTGACGTGCTCCTGCGGCATGTCCGGCACGCCGACTAAATCATCAGCGACGGCGCCAAGCAGGTCGCCCTGCCGATAGGCACGGATCGTCCGAACCAGCTCGTCGGCGACGCTCATGGGTGTGTCTGATTGCAGCTGCTCAAGCTGCAGCGCCAGCTGATCGTGACTGCGTTGTAGCAATGCGGCCAGGTCCGGCGCATAGGCATAGCGGCCGTCGGACAATCCTTCGTAGAGCGATTCCAGCTCGTGTGCCAGATCACCGACCGGACGCACCCCGGCCATACGGGCGCCGCCCTTGAGCGTGTGCAGGTCACGCAGTAGCGCCGACAGCGCCAACTGGTTGGTTGGCTCGCTCAGCCAGCGCTCCAGCGCCTCGCCCGCACTCTCCAACAGGTCGACGGCCTCGTCGAGGAAGATGTCCACCATGTCCGGGTCGAAACTGTCGTCGGCGGCGCCGCTCCCGCCACACTCGTGCGCGAGCGCCGGATATCCGTCGTCCACCAGAGGTTGGACGGCAGGGAGTAGCGTCTCCTCGGGTGCGGCTAGCGTATCGATGGCCTGCGCCGCGAGCGCTTCGAGCCGTTCGACCAGCTGCGGCTGGGCGGTCACCTGCAGCGCGGCGGCGACCTGATCCATCATGCCGACCAGTGCCTCGTGTCCCTCCTCGACGGTATCGAAGAAATGCGCATCGACCGCCAGGCGGCCGTCCTGCACCACGCCGTACAGTTTGAGCAGCGCCTGGCAGAGCGCATCGACCTGCGGCAGGTCGGCCATCTGCGCACTGTGGCCTAGGCTGCTCAGCTCCTGCAGCAGTGCCGATAGCTCCTGGCGCTCGGTGGGATGCTCGCGCCAGCGCTGCAGCAGATCCGCGGCATCGAGCAGAATATTCATCCCCTCGGACAGGAATGCGGCGATCAGGCTCGGATCACGCGCCTCCCCCTTTGCGCTCTCGCGCCGAACACCAGCCTCGGTGAGGCGTGCCTGATGCAGCGCCTGCACGCGAGCAAGAAACTCCGGCGCACCGGCGATCGGTGCAAGCGGCCGCTCCTGCAGATTGTCCAAGCCCTGGCGCAGCAGCTGCTCGGCATCGTGTAGCAGCTGGGCGTCGGCGAGTTCGATCTGGATCAGGTTGTTCTTGAACTCCTTGACCAGCTTTTCCAGCGGTGTGGCGATCTCGGCCATCGGCAGGATACCCGCCATGTGCGCGCTGCCCTTGAGCGTGTGCAGTGCACGCTGCAGTGCATCGGTCACCGGTTGAGGAAGGCGCTGGGCGCAGTCGGCGAGATAGTCGACGAGGGTGGTCAGGTGAGCCTCGGCCTCGTTGCGAAAGATCTCGAGCAACTGCGGATCCAAACCGTCCGACGCCGGCTCGCGTTCGCCAGCCGCGTCTACGCTCGGTTCCGGCTGCTCTACCGCACCGGCCGCCAGGTTAGGGAGCGGTTCGCCCTTGGCCAGGGCATGTGCGCAGGCGGCCAGCTGATCGACATCGCTGCGTTGGCGCTGTGCATGAGCGGCGAACTCTTCGACCAGCGCCGGCAACAAGGCCACGACGTCAACCACCACCTGCTTGACCGCTTCGGTCGTCCCGATGCTGCGATCCAGCACACGATTGAGCAGATTCTCGATGGACCAGGCCAGCTCGCCAACGATCAGCGCGCGCACCATGCGCCCGCTGCCTTTGAGCGTATGGAAGGCGCGTCGCACTTCACCGAGCACAGCCTTGTCGTCGGGCTCGGCCAGCCACGCGGGAAGCTGCTCGCGGATCGTCTCCAGAACCTCTGCCGCCTCTTCGATGAAGACCTCGGCCAGTTCGTCGTCGACCGGCTCCTCCCCTTCCGGCGGCGGGAGCAGGCTCGGCGGCACGTCCTGGGCCGGCGGATTGATCGCCAGCACCGGGGCGGCCATGATCTGCTCCAAATCTGGAGCCTGTTCCGGCGTTTCGAGGCTCTCGCTCAAGGGCGGCAGGGTGATCTCAGGCAACCCGAGATCGGCGATCTCGACCGCGCTCCAACTGGTGGCCGGCGCAGCCTCATCCAGAATCTCGAACTCCAGCGTCGGCAACTCCAACGCCGAGCCATCGAGATCCGCAGCGGGGGGCAGGTAATCCACTGCAGCGGCGGCGTCGTTCGCTGGCAAAGTCACCGCTGGCAGTTCGTTCTCGCCGAGCGTTACGTCGCCAGCCCGTTGCTCCTCGGAATTCCCTGACCGGTGCGACGCCATCTCCGCCGGCTCAGGATCGGCTTCGGGCAGCAGGAACTCGATTTCGTCTAGCGGATCGCCGGACAGGTCCGATTCCGGTTGCGGTTGTTCTTTCTCAGATACAGATGGACTGGTGGAAGCCAGTGGATAGCCCAGATGCTGCAGACTTTCCTCTGCGACGTCGAGAATCAGGTCGCCCTGACTACCGCAATCCTCGCTGAGCCGCTCCAGGTAGTACTCAACACTGGTGATCGCATCGGCCAGCGTATCCAGACTCTGCCAATCCGGCACCGCGCGTAGCGCCAGCAGCTGCTCTTGGATATAGCGATTGCAAGCATCGAGCAGCGCGGCGGCGCGCTGCAGCGGGATCATCGCCAGCCCGCCGCGTGCTTGGGTCAACAGCTCGGGAACGCGGGCGAGATGATCATGATTCCACTGCGATGCGATGAATTCGATGATCGCGTCCTTGGCCTGCTCAAGCGCCGTACGCGCTTCCTTGATGACCAGTTGGTGAATCTGCGCGACATCGGTCGTGGGCAGATGACGCGCCTCGTCCTGTTCCTCGGTAGTTGTTCCCACCATGCCGGCCAGGGTCGCCTCGACGTATAGCAGGGCGCCAGCGATATCCATCAACGTGGCATCGTCAGGCTGGCGCAGGCCCGAGGTCAGCGCCTGGATCAGCCCGGTCTGGTCGACGATGATCTTGCGCGGCTGGGCAAAGCCCAGCACCGCTAGGGTGTCGGCAATCTGCTTCAACGGGGCATGTAGACTGGCCAGATCGTCCAGTGCGCGGCGGTCGCTACGCACGAATAGATCGAGACTGTCCTTAACCCGCACCAGCTCCTCGCACAATGCCGCAACCACCGAGCGCATGGCGCCCCGATCGGGACCGGAGAGCTGTGCGCGCTCCTGATCGACGATCGTCATGTCGGGCAGCGCATCGTCGAGCCGATAGAGCTCTCTCAGGGCGCGCAGGCGCGGCGTATCGGCCGGAGCCTTGGCTACGTAGAACAACAAATTCTTGATCAGCTCATCGGGAGCCGGCTGGTTCAGCCCGTCGACACCCTGCTCGACCAGCCGCTTGAACTCCTTGTCCACCTGGCGCAACAGCGTGCGCACCGACGCTCCGTTGCTGACCGCACCGCTGGCTAGCCCTTCGATCATGCCCGAAGTGATCTGCCAGAGTGCGCCGAGCGGCGCGTCCTTGCACAGCGACTCCAATCGCGCGAAGACCCGGGCCATGTAGCCGAGGTTGGTGGGCAGGTCCTGATTGCGAATCACCCCAACCAGGGCGACCTGGAGCATCTGCCGCATCTTGCGCAGCAGCACCGGCAGCTCCTCGGTCCGCAGGCGCTCAACGGATTCGCTCGGCAGTATCGGCGTACGCTCAGACAGATCGGGTGCGAACAGGCTGGTTTCCGACAGCAGCTTTTCACCCCGCGCAGCCCGTAGGTCGTTGAGCAGCGGCAACACCACCATCGGCAGATCGCGACGGGCGCTCTGGATGCGATCGAGGTAAACCGGCATCTGCAGAATGGCCTGCATGAGGACCTCGAGCGCCTCGGCTCGATTGGCGACCCGCTCCTCCAGCAGCGCGCGCGCGAGCTGTTCCATTTCCTCGGCCAGCAAGGCCGCGCCGAAGAACTCGACCATCTGCAAGGTGCCATGCACCTGATGCACATAGGTCATGCAGAAGCGCATCCGCGTCGAATCTTGCGGAGCCTCTACGTAGGCTTCCAAGGCTTGACGTGCCTGCTTGAGGGTCTCGGCGATCTCGCCTTTCACCCATTCCAGGGCGACATAATCGTGCCGATCACCCATAGCGACTCCGCTCATAAACTCTTCCGGGTAAAGGCCAGAACCTGATCATCGGCCACCGGCACCAGGTCCGGATGCTGCCAACCCACCACCTCGCCGACACCGACCACCAGCAATCCTCCCGGCGCGAGTCGCTCGGCCAGACGGTTGAGGATTTCGCGGCGGCGCCAGCGACGAAAATAGATCAGCAGGTTCTGACAGAAAATGACGTCCAGTCCTGCAAGCGGCGCGCTGGCCAGCTCCAGAACATTTAGCTTGGCGAAGCAGACCCGCGCCACCAACTCAGGCGCGACCTGGGCACGGTTGTGCGGCATGCTGACGAAATAACGCTCACGCAAGGGCGCCGATACCTGCTCCAGACGACGCTCGTCGTAAATAGCATTGCGCCCCTTCTCCAGAGCACTGAGGCTGATATCGGTGCCGGTTACACCGAAACGATCGACAGCGGCGCAATCGCGCAGGACTTCGGAGGCGCTGATGGCCAACGAGTAAGTCTCCTCGCCGCTGGCACAACCGACGCTCCAGAGGCTCCAGGGCCGCTCGATGCCTTCGTGGCGCAAACGCTGCGCCAGATAGCGCTCAAGCAGCGTGAACGACTCGGGATGCCGAAAGAACCGAGTTTCCTGCACCGTCAGCCGGTCCATGAGCAGCGACCATTCCACCGCACCACGCGGGCCGGCCGTGACCTGGCGGTAGTAACTCGAATAGTCGGCGGCGCCGATTTCGCGCATGCGCGCACTGAGATTGGTCTGCAGAAAGACGCGACGCCCCTCGGAAACCACCATGCCCGAACGCTCTTCGAGCAGGGCCTGCCAGACATGGAATTCCGCTGCCGACATCTCGGCAATCGGCTCCAAAGCCCAGTCCAGTCTTGACTGCATGCTGCCCTGCCCCTCGCTCATGATCATGAGCGGCGGCCGCCAGCGGCCGCCGCTGCGGTCGAATCACGCCCGATCCTGAGCGTCCGGCAGAGTGAAGCCGGAAACCGACTGGCGCATCTCGTTGGCCATCTTGGCAAGGTTACCAATGCTTCTGGCAGTGGCGCTGGTACCGGACGAGGTCTGCGAGGTGATCTCCTGAATCACGTTCATGGTGTTGGAGATGTGACCGGCAGAGGAGGCCTGCTGGCGCGCTGCGTTGGAAATGTTCTGGATAAGCGCCGCAAGGGTCTTGGACACTTTCTCGATCTCCTCCAGCGCCACACCGGCATCCTGCGCAAGGCGTGCACCGCGTACCACTTCCGACGTGGTCTGCTCCATCGAGATTACGGCCTCGTTGGTATCGGTCTGAATGGTCTTGACCAGCGCCTCGATCTGCTTGGTCGCAGCGGACGAGCGTTCCGCCAGGCGTTGAACCTCATCCGCAACCACCGCGAAGCCGCGACCCGCGTCGCCGGCCATCGATGCCTGGATCGCAGCGTTCAACGCAAGGATGTTGGTCTGGTCGGCGATGTCGTTGATCAGGCTGACGATGTCACCGATCTCCTGCGAGGACTCGCCCAGGCGCTTGATCCGCTTGGAAGTGTCCTGGATCTGCTCGCGGATGTTATCCATGCCGGTGATGGTGTTGTGCACCACTTCGTTACCCTTGTTGGCAATCGCAACCGAGCGCTCTGCTACCGCGGACGATTCAGCGGCGTTGGCGGATACCTGGTCAATGGAAACGGCCATCTCGTTGATTGCCGCCGAAGCCCCGGCGATCTCCTGTGCCTGATGTTCGGACGCCTCGGCCAGGTGCATGGCGGTCGCCTGGGTTTCCTGGGCCGCGCCGGAAACCTGTACCGCAGTTTGGTTGATGGTTTCCACCAGTTCGCGCAGCTGGTCGATGGAGTAGTTGATGGAGTCAGCAATCGCGCCGGTGAAGTCCTCGGTTACAGTCGCCGCCACGGTGAGGTCACCGTCGGCGAGGTCGCCGATTTCATCGAGCAGGCGCAGAATCGCGGCCTGGTTGCGCTCGTTTTTCTCGGCCGTTTCGCTCAAGCGACGACGCGCTTCCTGCACCATCACGAGACCGATCAGGATGATCGACGCCAGCGCCAAGGCGCCCAGTACGTAGCCGGCGATGGTATTGAGATAGCGGGCATCGGCACGGTTCTGCAGACCCTCGCCAAGCGCGGACGTCTTATCGAGCAGTGTCTGCGACACCTCGAAAATGCTGTTGGCAGACTCGCGTACCTGGAACAGTTCGGGCGAGGTTTCCAGAATTTCGTCCACCGAACCCGAGACAAATTGGAACAGTTCGGCGATCTCTGCCAGGCGATCAAGCGCCTCGGCATCCGTCGCGCGGGTGATCCCCATTGCCACGTTGCCTTCGATCATCGCATTCAGAACGCGACCGAAGAGGCTGGCATCACGGCCGAACATGTCTGCAGCCTGCACCGAATCCTGGTCGCCGGAAAGCACCTTGTTCACCGAGCCGAGAATACGTTCCGCCAGCAGAGACTGGCGCTGCGCGACCGAAACCTGGGCGGCGGGTGCCCCGCTTTCCAACAGGATGTCGACGACCTCTTCGTATTCAACCTGCAGCTGTGGAATGGTTTCAGCCAGAGTGGTCGCCACCTGATGCAGCGACAGCACCGTCTGCTCGCTGGCCAGAATGGCGTCAGTGTTGCGACGTAGCGTGTTCCAATCCTGCTGCACCGCATCGATCTCGACCTGCAGGCTCTGCGGTACGGCGGGCAGGCCGATGCTTTCGTCACCCTTGGACAAATAACCCCAGCGCCGGTCGAAGTCGTTGCGGGCCGCCTTCAACGAGGCGAAGGCTTCCTTCGTACCGGCCGCAGCTTCCACCGCGTTCTTTGCGATGTGCTGTGACAGTACGCGCAGTTCGCCAGCGTGCGCGATGTACTCGTTATCATGGTCGGCCTGCCGATTGACGTACGCGAAATTCGCGAACAACAGTACGATCGAAACGATCAGAACAACGAACAGCCCAGTGATGAGCGTATTGCTACGCAGGCCGCTCAACAAAGCAATCGCTTTCATTTTTTTCATTATCCGGCCCCCGCCTGGACCCCCGTGCGCTTCCATCAAAAACCAAAAGGCCGGCACCTTGCCGGCCCACCAACATCAGAAAGCAACATCCATGAAAGTCGGATGCGCCGCCAGCGCATGCGGGCTGAAGACCAGCCAAGGCTGTTCCCGCTGAAATACGCCGTGAATAAAAGGCTGAATTGCCGCCTCTACCGGTGGCACTTGCTCCGAGAACGCCTCCACGGGAAAGTGCTGCATGCCGAAGACCTCGTCGACCGTCAGCCCTGCGAAGACGTCCTGATGATCAACGACGAGCAGCCGGCGCTGTTTGCGTAAAGGCGATAGTTCGTAGCCCAAGTAGCCGCATAGATCCATTACCGGCAACAATCGGCCGCGCACGTTGGCAACCCCTTTAACCCAGCTTTTGACGCCAGGCAGCAAGGTATAGCGCGGTTCATGCAGGATCTCGCCAACCTCCCCCATCGGCGCGACGAACAACCGCCCCCCCATACGAAAACCGATCCCGCCCCAGGTCTGCACTACCTCTTGCTGAGAGGGCAGCCCTGCTGCTAGCTGACGGCAACGACCATCGATCTCCAGCAGTCGCTGAAATGGTGCCTGCTTATCCGACATTACCGACCACTCCCCTGCTCTGTCAGGTCGTTGAAACCACCTGCAATCGGGATGATCCGGTGTCAGCCAGCCAGCACGGCGTTCAAGGTCTGCAACAGCGTCGCCTCGTCCACTGGCTTGGTCAGGTAGTCCTTGGCCCCCTGGCGCTTGCCCCAGACCTTATCGGTTTCCTGATCCTTGGTGGTGACGATGATCACCGGAATGTGACTGGTTTCCGAATCTTTGGTCAGCTGCCGCGTCGCCTGGAAACCGTTAAGTCCCGGCATGACGATATCCATCAGTACCGCGTCCGGCTTTTCCTGCCGAGCCAGCGCCACGCCGTCAGCACCATTCTCGGCCTTGAGCACGACATGTCCGTGCTTCTCCAGCATGGCAGCCAGCTTGTACATTTCGGTCGGCGAGTCATCAACAATCAGAACGCGAGCCATGTTTTCTCCATTAGAAGGCTTCAACAGCACACAACACGGAATCAGGATGCCTGCTCGATGGGTACGAAATCAGGAACGTGAGCCTTGATGGCGCCGAGCAGCTCTTCCTTACTGAAAGGTTTGGTGAGGTATTGATCGGAGCCGACGATGCGCCCTTTCGCCTTGTCGAACAAGCCATCCTTGGAGGACAGCATGATCACCGGCGTCGATTTGAACGAGCTGTTGTTCTTGATCAAGGCGCAGGTCTGATAACCATCGAGTCGAGGCATCATGATATCGACAAAGATGATACGCGGATGGGTATCGGCGATCTTGGCGAGCGCATCGAAGCCATCCACCGCCGTGATGACGTCACAACCTACTTTCTTCAGCAGGGTTTCAGCGGTGCGACGAATCGTTTTCGAATCATCGATCACCATGACCTTCAAGCCCTCGGAGTGCTGTTCCATTTCGCCCTACCATCGCCTCGATGAGTCGTAATTTTTCGTTAAGCCAGAGTGCCGCAAGGCCCTGAAACCGATAGGCCCCGCCCATCGCGCGACCTTTGTAGCACACTCATTCTGCACAGGCTATCGACGGGAAAATCACTCGGATTTTCCTTGACCCAGCGCACAACCGCCGCCAATCTGCGTCGGCACTTCACGCCTCGGCGGCCACGCCCACCACCTGCGGAGAACCGATATGACCGTTCGCGTCGGGATCATCATGGACCCTATCGCGCAGATCTCCTTCAAGAAGGACAGCTCGCTGGCCATGCTGTTGGCCGCCCAGGCCCGCGGCTGGGAGTTGCACTACATGGAGCAGCGCGACCTCTACCAACAGGGCAGCCAGGCCCGCGCGCGAATGCGCCCGCTAACGGTCTTCAATGACCCGACGCACTGGTTCGAAACCGGAGAGGAGCGCGACACCGCACTGGCCGAACTGAATGTGATCCTCATGCGCAAGGATCCGCCATTCAACAGCGAATACGTCTACGCCACCTACCTGCTGGAACTGGCCGAACAGGCTGGCACCCTGGTAGTCAATCGCCCCCAGAGCCTGCGCGACTGCAACGAGAAATTCTTCGCCACGCAGTTTCCGCAATGCACTCCGCCAACGCTGGTCAGTCGCCGGTCGGACATTCTGCGCGAGTTCGCCCGCGAGCAGCGTGACATCATTCTCAAACCCCTAGATGAAATGGGCGGCGCCTCGATATTCCGCCACCGCGAAGGCGACCCGAACCTCTCGGTGATCCTGGAGGTGCTGACCGAGCACGGCAGCCGCCAGATCATGGCGCAGCGCTATATCCCAGCCATCAAGGACGGCGACAAGCGCATCCTGATGATCGACGGGGAACCAGTGCCGTATTGCCTGGCTCGCATCCCTGCCGCTGGCGAGACGCGCGGCAATCTCGCCGCCGGCGGGCGCGGCGTCGCCCAACCGCTATCGGAGCGCGACCGCGAGATCGCCGCCATCGTTGGTCCGGAGCTGCGTAAGCGTGGCCTGCTGTTCGTTGGATTGGATGTCATCGGCGACTACCTTACGGAAATCAATATCACCAGCCCGACCTGTATCCGCGAGATCGACAGCGCCTTCGACACGCGTATCGCCGAGCGCCTGATGGAGGCCATTGCCGCCAAGCTGCAAGCTTGAACCAGCTAACAGCTTTGAGCTTGAAGCTTGCGGCTTGAAGCTCAAAGCCGGCAGACTGCGCGGCACTTCGAGCCGACCGAAACGCGATGAACGCAGCAATCCGCCAGCCATCCTCAGTATCACCCCGCGTCCGCCCGGCCGATCGACTAGGTTTCACCCTGTTTCTCGCCGCCGTATTGCACGTCGCCTTGATCCTCGGCCTGGGCTTTTCGATTGCCGAGCCCCAGCAGATCAGCAAGACCCTGGAAATCACGCTGTCCACCTTCAAGAGCAAGGAAAAGCCCAAGGAGGCGGACTTCCTGGCCCAGGATAACCAGCAGGGCAGCGGTACGCTCGAGCACAAGGCATCGCCCAAGACCAACGTGCAGGCACCGTTTCAGGACACCGAGGTACGCAAGGTTTCCCCACCACCCAGCCGCCCGCAGGCAACCCGCCAGGAAGCGCCGAAGGCAGCGATTGCCACACGCAGCCCGCAACCCGACAAGACTCCGACCAAGCAACAGCGTCAACCGCAGCCCAAACCGCAAGCGGCGCCCGCATTCGATAGCTCCCAGCTGAGCGCCGAGATTGCCAGCCTAGAAGCCGAGCTGGCGCAGGACGTCGAGCGCTACGCCAAGCGACCGCGCGTCAATCGGCAGAACAGCGCGGCAACGATGCGTGACATCAGCGCTTGGTATCGCGACGAATGGCGCAAGAAGGTCGAGCGCATCGGCAACCTCAACTATCCGGACGAGGCCCGCCGCCAGCGTATCTACGGCAGCCTGCGGATGCTGGTAACCATCAACCGAGACGGCACGGTGCAAGAATTGCGCGTGCTTGAATCATCCGGCCAGCCCGTACTGGACGAGGCCGCGCTCCGCATCGTTCGCCTGGCGGCCCCCTTCGCGCCGTTCACCGGCGAGCTGGGGCAGAAGTTCGACCAGGTCGAGATCATCCGCACCTGGCGCTTCGAGCGTGGCGACCGACTGTCCAGTCGCTGAGCCGGCGCGACGGACGGTGTCAACGCGAGCATGCCAGTAGCCTGCCGCCCCGGCAGGCCTTAAGCTAGCCGGCATGAAAAGCACCGCGCCCAGCTACCTCAAGCATCATTTCTTGATTGCCATGCCACACATGGCCGACCCGAATTTCGCCCAGGCGCTGATCTACCTGATCGAGCATGGCCCTCAGGGCGCGATGGGACTGGTAATCAACCGCCCCAGCGGCCTCAATCTGGCCGATGTGCTCGAGCAGCTGCGTCCCGAAGAACCTATCGCGCCGGCTTGCCATGAGCTCACCGTTTACAGCGGCGGCCCGGTCCAGAGCGACCGCGGCTTCGTCCTGCATCCGTCAGAGGAGCAGTTCCAGGCGACCCTGGCGCTCGGCGAGCTGGGCATGTCCACCTCGCAGGACGTGCTGTTCGCCATCGCCGATGGCCACGGGCCGCAGCAACATTTCATCGCCCTCGGCTACGCCGGTTGGGACGCCGGCCAGCTGGAGGCCGAACTGGCCGACAACGCCTGGTTGAGCTGTCCGGCGGATCCCCGAATCCTGTTCGAATTGCCAGCCGAACAGCGACTGCAGGCCGCCGCCGCCAGTCTTGGCATCGACCTGCGACTGTTGAGTAGCCAGGTGGGCCACGCATGAGCGCACCGCGTCTGCTGCTCGGCTTCGACTTCGGCACCAAGCAGATCGGCGTGGCAGTAGGCCAGGCCATCACCGGACAGGCACGTGAGCTCTGCGTGCTGAAGGCGCAGAACGGCACACCTGACTGGAGCCGGATCGAGGCACTGCTGCGCGAATGGCAACCCGACGCGCTGGTGGTGGGCCTGCCGTTGAACATGGACGGCAGCCCGAGCGAGATGAGCGCCCGCGCGGAAAAATTCGCCCGGCGCCTGGCGGGGCGTTTCAACCTGCCGGTGCACACCCACGACGAACGCCTGACCACCTTCGAGGCCAAGGGCGAACGCCTGCGCCAGGGCCAGCACGGCGGCTATCGCGAACGCCCGGTCGATGCGCTGGCGGCCGCACTTTTACTGGAAGGCTGGCTGAGCGAACACGCCACGGCCTGACCCGCACGAGCGAGGAGAATCCATGACCCTGCCCAATCCCGAGCAGCTGCTACCCGAGATGGCGGCTGCCCTGCGTCAACACTTGCACAGCCGCGCCATCGTCGCACCGCGCTTCATCGGTATACGCACCGGCGGTATCTGGGTCGCCCAGGCGCTGCTCGATGAAGGCAGCTGGGACGAGCCGCTGGGCATCCTCGACGTATCCTTCTACCGTGACGACTTCACCCAGAGCGGCTTGCACCCGCAGGTGCGGCCGTCGGAGCTGCCGTTCGAGATCGAAGGACAGCACCTGGTGCTGATCGATGACGTGCTGATGACCGGTCGCACCATACGCGCGGCGCTCAACGAGCTGTTCGACTATGGCCGCCCGGCCAGCGTGACGCTGGTCTGCCTGCTCGATCTGAACGCTCGAGAGCTGCCGATCTGCCCGGACGTGGTCGGCGCCACGTTGTCGCTGACACCCCAGCAGCGCATAAAATTGCTCGGCCCCGCACCGCTCGCCCTCGAGCTGCAGACCCTCGATTCCGCCAACTGAGACCTCGCGATGACGCAACCCGACGTTAAGCGCCCGCTGCAGCTGAACGACAACGGCCAGCTGCGCCACTTCCTCTCGCTGGACGGCCTGTCCCGCGAGCTGCTCACCGAAATCCTCGACACCGCCGACTCCTTCCTCGAGGTAGGCGCGCGGGCAGTGAAGAAGGTCCCGCTGCTGCGCGGACGGACGGTGTGCAATGTGTTCTTCGAGAACTCCACACGCACCCGCACCACCTTCGAGCTGGCCGCCCAGCGGCTGTCGGCAGACGTCATCACGCTCAACGTATCGACCTCGTCAACCAGCAAGGGCGAGACGCTGACTGACACCCTGCGCAATCTCGAGGCAATGGCCGCCGATATGTTCGTGGTACGCCATGCCGATTCCGGCGCGGCGCATTTTATTGCCGAGCACGTCTGCCCCAACGTGGCGGTGATCAACGGCGGTGATGGCCGCCATGCGCACCCGACCCAGGGCATGCTCGACATGCTGACCATTCGCCGGCACAAGGGCGGCTTCGAAAACCTCTCAGTGGCGATCGTCGGCGACATCCTGCACTCGCGGGTAGCGCGCTCGAACATGCTGGCGCTGAAGACCCTGGGCTGCCCGGACATCCGCGTGATCGGTCCGAAGACCTTGCTGCCCAGCGGGCTCGAGCAGTACGGCGTGCGCGTGTTCCATGACATGGACGAAGGCATCCGCGATGTCGACGTGGTGATCATGCTGCGCCTGCAGCGCGAACGCATGCAGGGTGGCCTGCTGCCCAGCGAGGGCGAGTTCTACAAGCTCTATGGTCTGACCGCGCAGCGCCTGCGCCTCACCAAGCCGGACGCCATCGTCATGCATCCGGGGCCGATCAACCGCGGGGTGGAAATCGAATCGGCGGTGGCCGACGGTCCGCAATCGGTGATTCTCAACCAGGTCACCTACGGCATCGCCATTCGCATGGCGGTGCTGTCGATGGCCATGAGCGGGCAGGCGACACAGCGTCAGCTCGAGTCCGAATCCGTCTCCGAGGAGCAGAACTGATGCTTACCCACATCCTCGGCGCGCGCGTGATCGACCCAGTCAGCGGGCGGGACGAAGTCGCCGACATCTATATCGAAGCCGGCAAAATTATCGCAATCGGCGCCCAACCCGCCGGCTTCGTCGCGCAGCAGAGCATCGACGCCAACGGCCTGATCGCGGCTCCAGGGCTGGTCGATCTGTCCGTGGCCCTGCGCGAACCCGGCTACAGCCGCAAGGGCAGCATTGCCAGCGAAACCCTCGCCGCGGCGGCGGGTGGCACCACCACGCTGTGCTGCCCACCGCTGACCAAGCCGGTGCTGGATACCGCGGCGGTCACCGAGCTGATCCTCGATCGCGCCCGCGAATCCGGCCACACCAAGGTCTATCCGATCGGCGCGCTGACCCGCAATCTCGCCGGCGAGCAGTTGTCCGAGCTGGTCGCTCTGCGCGAAGCCGGCTGCGTCGCGTTCGGCAACGGCCTCGCCGATTTCGCCAGCAACCGCAACCTGCGGCGCGCGCTGGAATACGCCGCGACCTTCGACCTGACCATCGTTCTGCACTCGCAGGACCGCGACCTGGCCGAGGGCGGTCTCGCCCACGAGGGCCCGGCGGCCAGCTTTCTCGGCCTGTCGGGGATTCCCGAGAGCGCCGAGACCGTGGCCCTGGCGCGCAACCTGCTGCTGGTGGAGCAGGCCGGCGTCCGCGCGCATTTCAGCCAGCTGACCAGTGCGCGCGGCGCGCAGATGATCGCTGACGCCCAGGCACGCGGCCTGCGGGTGACCGCTGACGTGGCGTTGTATCAGCTGATTCTCACCGACGAGGCGCTGCACGGTTTCTCCAGCCTGTATCACGTGCAGCCGCCGCTGCGCAGCCGTGCCGATCGCGACGGTCTGCGCGAGGCGCTGAAGGCGGGTGTCATATCGGCGATTGCCAGCCATCACCAGCCGCATGAAGTCGATGCCAAGCTGGCACCGTTCGGCGAGACCGAGCCGGGCATCAGCAGCGCAGAAATTCTCCTGCCGCTGGCCATGACCCTGGTGGAAGACGGTCTGCTCGATCTGCCGACGCTGCTGGCGCGCCTGTCCAGCGGCCCGGCGGCCGCCCTGCGCCTGCCGGCGGGCCGTCTCGCCGTCGGCCAGGCAGCGGATCTGGTGCTGTTCGACCCCCGCAGCTCGACGCTGGTCGGCGAAACCTGGCTTTCCAAGGGGCGCAATTGCCCGTTCATGGGCCACTGCCTGCCGAGCGCTGTGCGCTACACCATCGTCGACGGACACATCAGCTTCCAAGGCTGAAAGCACAGCGCGACCGGTGCGGAAACCCGCACCGGTCGCGCGCTCACCGCAGACCGACGTCAGCAGCCACCGCTGCGTTCACCTCAGCGTTGCTGCGCGTTGCGCAGGGAAATCTGGTCGTTCAGCGTCCAGAAGTCATAGAGCACGCCGAGGAAGAACAGCCCGCCGGTGCACAGGTAGATGATCCCGCTGATCCATTTGCCCTGATACATGCGATGTACGCCGAACACGCCGAGGAAAGTCAGCAGGATCCAGGCGACGTTGTAGTCGATGGAACCGGACTGGAAGCGCAGGTCGGCTTCGCGGTCCATCGACGGGATCAGGAACAGGTCGATGATCCAGCCGATGAAGAACAGGCCGAGCGTGAAGAACCAGATGGTCCCGGTGACTGGCCGACCGTAGTAGAAACGGTGCGACCCTAGAAAACCGAATATCCATAGAAGATATCCGATCACCTTGCTGTGTGTGTCCTGCTGCACGTTTGCCCCCTTGGCTGCGATGGATCAGCGTCTCGACTGTATCGCCGCACGCGCATCCGGCACAACCGGACCTGCTGCTCCGTTCGCGGCGCGGCGCGGGACGGCAGCGCTAGCGGAAGCTACGCCCCGGATCATCGTCGCTGACTTCCAGGCTCAGGCCCTGCGACATACTGGTCAGGTGCTCGCCGTCGGTTTCCGAACCCAGCTTGATCAGCAGACGCAGATCGTTGGCCGAATCGGCGTGCGCCAGCGCATCTTCGTAGGTGATCTCTCCCTGCACGTAGAGGTTGTACAGCGCCTGGTCGAAGGTCTGCATGCCGAGTTCGGTGGAGCGCTTCATCAGATTCTTCAGCTCGTGCACCTCGCCCTTGCGAATCAGGTCGGCCGCCAGCGGGGTATTGATCAGCACCTCGATGACCGCGCGGCGACCCTTGCCATCCGGCGTCGGCACCAGCTGCTGGGCGACGATGGCCTTGAGGTTTAGCGACAGATCCATCCACACCTGCTGCTGCCGGTCGGCGGGGAAGAAGTTGATGATGCGATCCAGCGCCTGGTTGGCGTTGTTGGCGTGCAGGGTGGCCAGGCACAGGTGGCCGGTCTCGGCGAAGGCCACGGCGTAATCCATCGTCTCGCGGGTACGCACTTCGCCGATGAGGATCACGTCCGGCGCCTGGCGCAGGGTGTTCTTCAGCGCCACGTCGAACGATTCGGTATCGATGCCGACCTCGCGTTGGGTGACGATACAGCTCTGGTGCTGGTGAATGAACTCGATCGGATCCTCGATGGAAATGATGTGGCCGCTCGAGTTCTTGTTACGGTAACCGATCATCGCCGCCAGCGAGGTGGACTTGCCGGTACCCGTGGCGCCGACGAACAGCACCAGGCCGCGCTTGGTCATCGCCAGCTTCTTCAGCACATCGGGCAGCTTGAGGTCTTCGATGGTCGGGATGTTGGTTTCGATGCGCCGCAGCACCATGCCGGCCAGGTTGCGCTGATAGAAGGCACTGACGCGGAAACGGCCGATACCACGGGCGCTGATGGCGAAGTTGCACTCGTGATTTTCGGTGAACTCGCGCCGCTGTTGTTCGTTCATCACGCCGTGCACCGTTTCGCGGGTCATCTCCGGCGACATCGGCGTTTTACTCACCGGCATGATCTTGCCGTTGATCTTCATCGACGGCGGTACGCCGGCCGTGATGAACAGATCGGAGCCGCCCTTTTCCACCATCAGGCGCAACAGTTTCTCGAATTCCATCGGGGTTCTCGCAGGCGCGGCGCCATCGCATTCAGGCATGCGCGGCGCAGTGATTGTCAGAAGTTTTCCGGCTGCTTGGCCTTTTCCTTGGCGCTATCGCGGCTGATCAGCCCCTTGGCGAGCAAGCCCTTGAGGCACGCATCGAGGGTCTGCATGCCCAGCGCGCCACCGGTCTGGATCGACGAGTACATCTGCGCGACCTTGTCCTCGCGGATCAGGTTACGGATCGCCGGGGTGCCGATCATGATTTCGTGCGCCGCCACTCGTCCGCCACCAACCTTTTTCAGCAGGGTCTGGGAGATCACCGCCTGCAGCGATTCGGAAAGCATCGAGCGCACCATCGATTTTTCCTCGGCGGGGAACACGTCGACCACGCGGTCGATGGTCTTGGCGGCCGAGGTGGTGTGCAGCGTGCCGAACACCAGGTGACCGGTTTCCGCGGCAGTCAGCGCCAGACGGATGGTTTCCAGGTCGCGCATCTCGCCGACGAGAATGATGTCCGGGTCTTCACGTAGCGCCGATCGCAGCGCTTCGGCGAAGCCCAGCGTGTCACGGTGCACTTCGCGCTGGTTGACCAGGCACTTCTTCGATTCGTGAACGAATTCGATCGGATCCTCGATAGTGAGGATGTGGTGGTACTTGGTGTTGTTCAGGTAATCGAGCATCGCCGCCAGCGTGGTCGACTTGCCCGAACCGGTCGGGCCGGTGACCAGCACCAGGCCGCGCGGTACGTCGGTGATCTTGCGAAAGACCTCGCCCATGCCCAGGTCTTCCATCGTCAGCACCTTGGAGGGAATGGTCCGGAACACCGCACCGGCGCCGCGGTTCTGGTTGAACGCGTTGACCCGAAAACGCGCAACGCCGGGCACCTCGAAGGAGAAGTCGGTCTCGAGGAATTCTTCATAATCCTTGCGCTGCTTGTCGTTCATGATGTCGTAGATCAGCGCGTGCACCTGCTTGTGGTCCATCGCCGGCAGATTGATCCGCCGCACGTCGCCGTCGACGCGGATCATCGGCGGCAGGCCGGAGGAAAGGTGCAGGTCGGACGCGCCCTGCTTGGCGCTGAAGGCCAGCAGTTCTGTGATATCCATGGGACTCCCCAATTACAGGCAAGCGGGTAGAATGCCGCGCAGACCCTCAGGCGGCGGGCGCAGGTAATGTCCACGATAGCGAACAATATTGCAAAGGTCGTAGCGCGCATCCGTGAGGCGGCGCAAGCTGCGGGGCGCGAGCCTTCTACGGTCGGTCTACTGGCCGTCAGCAAGACCCAGCCGGCCAGCGCCGTGCGCGAAGCGTTCGCCGCCGGCCTGGCCGATTTTGGCGAGAACTACCTGCAGGAAGCGCTGGAAAAGCAGGCGCTGCTCGCCGACGTTCCGCTGGCCTGGCACTTCATCGGCCCCATCCAGTCGAACAAGACCAAGCCGATCGCCGAGCATTTCGCCTGGGTGCATTCGGTGGATCGACTGAAGATCGCCCAGCGCCTGTCCGACCAGCGTCCCGCGCATCTACCGCCGCTGAACGTGTGCCTGCAGGTCAATGTCAGCGACGAGCAGAGCAAATCCGGCTGCAGCGAAAGCGAGGCGCGGGAACTGGTCGCCGCGATCTCCGCGCTGCCGCGCCTGCGCCTGCGCGGACTGATGTGCATTCCCGCACCGAGCGACGATGCCGCCGTGCAGCGCGCCGCCTTCGCCCGCCTGCGCCATCTGCGCGACGAACTGGATCCCCGCATGGACACGCTGTCGATGGGCATGAGCCAGGATCTCGAAGCGGCCATCGCCGAAGGCGCCACCTGGGTGCGCATCGGTACTGCCCTGTTCGGCGCCCGTGACTACGGTCGCCCTCAATAAAGGAACTGCTATGACTTCTCCCCGCATCGCTTTCATCGGCGCCGGCAACATGGCGACCAGCCTGATCGGCGGTCTGCGCGCCCAGGGTGTCGCCGCCGACGCCATCCGCGCCAGCGATCCTGGTGCCGAGCAGCGCGCGCGAATCAGCGCAGAGCACGGCATCCAGACCTTCGCCGACAACCGCGACGCGCTGACGAATGCCGATGTGGTGGTGCTGGCGGTCAAACCGCAGGTGATGCAGGCCGTCTGCCGCGACCTGTCAGCGCAGCTTGCACCGACCACGCTGATCGTTTCCATCGCTGCCGGCATCACCTGCGACAGCCTGCAGCGCTGGCTCGGCCCGCAGCCACGGGCCATCGTGCGCTGCATGCCGAACACCCCGGCGCTGCTGCGCCAGGGCGTCAGCGGCCTGTTCGCCAACGCACAGGTCAGCGCTATGCAGAAGCACCAGGCCGAACAGCTGCTTTCGGCGGTCGGCGTGGCCCTGTGGCTGGACGAAGAACAGCTGATCGACGCGGTCACTGCCGTGTCCGGCAGCGGCCCGGCCTACTTCTTCCTGCTCATCGAGGCGATGACCGCGGCCGGCGAACAACTCGGGCTGCCACGCGCAACCGCCGCGCAACTGACGCTGCAGACGGCCCTGGGGGCGGCGCGCATGGCCTGCGAAAGCGACGTCGACGCCGCCGAGCTGCGGAGCCGCGTCACCTCGCCGAACGGAACCACCGAAGCGGCGATCAAAGCCTTCCAGGCTGGCGGCTTCGAGCAACTGGTGCAGCAGGCGCTGAACGCCGCCGCGCACCGCTCGGCCGAGCTGGCCGAACAACTGGGCCAATAAGGAGCATTCATGTCCCAACTTTCGCAAGCCCTGATCCTGATCATCCAGACGCTCGGCAGCCTCTACCTGCTGATCGTCCTGCTGCGCTTCATCCTGCAGCTGGTGCGCGCTGACTTCTACAACCCGCTCAGCCAGTTCATCGTCAAGGCCACCCACCCGCTGCTGCGGCCGATGCGCCGGGTGATTCCGAGCATTGGCACGCTGGACCTGTCGTCGCTGCTGCTCGCGCTGATCGTGCAAATCGTGCTGATGGCGCTGATCCTGCTGGTCGCCTACGGCACCACCGGCAACCCGATTCTGCTGCTGATATGGGCACTGATCGGCATCACCGGGCTGTTTCTCAACATCTTCTTCTGGGCACTGATCATCAGCGTGATCCTCTCCTGGGTCGCGCCGGGCAGCCACAACCCGGGCGCGCAGCTGGTCAGCCAGCTGTGCGAGCCAGTACTGGCTCCGTTCCGTCGCCTGCTGCCGAATCTCGGCGGGCTCGACATCTCGCCGATCTTCGCCTTCCTGGCGATCAAGCTGCTGGACATGCTGGTGGTCAACAACCTGGCGACCATGACGCACATGCCCAACATTCTGCGCATGCTGATCTGAGCCTGACGACCGTCCGGGGGCTTCACAGGCCCACCGGGCGGCCAACCGGCGGTCGCGGATTGACCGTCTGTCAGCGAATCGGATAAATCGCCGTACCACTTCCCCAGGGACCCGGGATGAGCATGGAACGACTCGATCGACAGGTGGACGCCTACGTCACCTGGAAACGCGACCTGATCCGCGAGATCACCCGCTATCGCAGCTGGCTGCTGCACAACCGCCTCGGCAGCGAGGCGGTCGATGCCCGTCTCGAGCGTGCGCTGCGCATCCTGCGCACCGATCAGATCACCCTGGCGTTCGTCGGCGAGTATTCACGCGGCAAGACCGAGCTGATCAACAGCTTGCTGTTTTCCAGCTACGGCCAACGCATCCTGCCGTCACGCGCGGGGCGCACCACCATGTGCCCGACCGAGCTGTTCTTCGACCCGCGGGCCGAGCGCTGCTACATCCGCCTGCTGCCCATCGAATCACGCCTGGAAGACACCAGCATCGCGCAGTTCAAGCGCACGCCGCGGCACTGGCTGAACATCCCGCTGTACCCGCACGATCCGCAAAGCATGGTCGAGGCCTTCACCCAGGTCGCCCGGACCAAGGCCGTATCGGTCGAGCAGGCGATCGAACTGGGCTTCCAGGCCGAGACGCTGGAGCGCGCCGACGGCACCGAGCAGGTGCTGGTGCCGGCCTGGCGCCATGCGCTGGTCAGCTTCGATCATCCGCTGCTGCGCCAGGGCCTGCGCATTCTCGACACCCCGGGCCTGAACGCGCTGGGCAGCGAACCGGAGCTGACGCTGTCGATGCTGCCCAACGCCCAAGCCGTCCTGTTCATGCTGTCCGCCGATGCCGGCGTCACTGCCAGCGACATGGACATCTGGCGACGGCACGTCTGCCAGCTCGACAGCGATACCCGCGGCAACCTGTTCGCCGTGCTGAACAAGATCGACGTGCTGTGGGACGACCCTGCCGGCGACGAGTTCGTCCGCGAAGCGATTGACCAGATGCGCGCCAGCACCGCCCAGCAACTGGGCATCGACAGTGACCAGGTGCTGCCGTTGTCGGCCAAGCAGGCCCTGCTGGGTAAGGTGCGCGGCGATCAGGCGCTGCTCGAGCGCAGCCAGCTCGAAGCGCTGGAGCAGCTGCTTGCCGCGCGCATCCTGGCGCAGAAGGAGCGACTGCTCGAAGAGCAGGTAGTGCGCCAGGTGCTCGCCCTGTTGCACAACAGCCAGCAGGTGCTGCAGCTACGCCGCGAGAAGGTCAACGAGCAGCGCGCGCTGCTGGAGAACCACCAGGAAGGCAACGGGCAGATGTTGCTGGAGCTGACCGCGCGCACCCGTCACGACCACAACCGCCATCACAAACGCCTGCTCGAACTGCGTACCAATCAGCACCTGCTGCAGCGTCAGGGCGAGCTGCTCGGCGCGGCCATTCGCGCCGAGCGCCTGGAGGAGCACCTGGCCCGTCTGCGTCGCGGCCTCACCGGCAGCCTGACGACGCTGGGTATCAACCTGGCCATCCTGCATTTCTTCCGCTGCGTCGAGCAGGACCTGCACGCGCTGGAACTCGAAGCCGCACGCGCCAACAAGGTGGTCGTTGCCATCTACCAGCGGCACAACGAGGAAAACCCGCTGCAGGGCCTCGATGCGCCGCTGTTCGAGCTCCAGCCGTTCCAGCACGAACTGCGCAGCCTGCAGGGCAAGGCCGACCAGTTCCGCCTGCAGCTCAAGACCCTGCTCACCGAACAGAGCGCGCTCACCCGGCGCTTCTTCGCCACGCTGGTGCAGGAGGTGATCGGCCTGCACCAGCGCCTGCGGCAGGAGGCCAAGAGCTGGGCTGGCGACGCGCTGACGCCCTTGCTGCAGCATGCGCTGGAGAACAAGCAACAGCTGGAGATCCACATGCTGCGCCTCAAGACACTGGCGCAGACCAGCCAGCAGGACAGCCAGCGCGGCCAGCTGCTGACCCGCTACAGCGGCGAGCTGGACCAGCAGCTGGCGCAGGCGGCAGAAATGCTGCGCGTGCTGCGCCTGCCCGCGCCGCGGCGGCGCCAGGCCAAGGTGGTCAACCTGACGGATGCGGCTCGGTGCTGATCGGCCGCAGCGATTGCAGATGAATTGCGGCGCGCTTCCCTTTAGACTTTGCCGCCTTCTTTTCGCAAGAGCCAGGGTCGATGCCCACTGCCATTCCAGCCGATTCCGTTGGCCTGGTGAGTCCGAAGGTCGCGCATTTCGCCGAACCGCTGGCACTCGCCTGTGGCCGCACGCTGGCTGACTACCAGCTGATCTACGAAACCTACGGCCAACTGAACGCCGCGCGCAGCAATGCCGTGCTGATCTGCCATGCGCTGTCCGGCCATCACCATGCCGCCGGCTACCACAGCCCGGACGATCGCAAGCCGGGCTGGTGGGATAGCTGCATCGGGCCAGGCAAGGCGATCGACACGGAGCGCTTCTTCGTCGTCAGCCTGAACAACCTCGGCGGCTGCAACGGCTCGACCGGCCCGGGCAGCCTCAATCCAGCGACCGGCAAGGTCTATGGCGCCGACTTCCCGGTGGTCACCGTGGAGGACTGGGTGCACAGCCAGGCACGTCTGGCCGACCAGCTCGGCATCGCACAATGGGCCGCCGTGGTGGGTGGCAGCCTGGGCGGCATGCAGGCGCTGCAATGGACCATCAGCTACCCCGAGCGCGTGCGTCACTGCCTGGCGATCGCCTCGGCGCCCAAGCTGTCGGCACAGAACATCGCCTTCAACGAAGTCGCGCGCCAGGCGATTCTCTCCGACCCGGAATTTCACGGCGGGCACTTCCAGGATCTGGGCGTGATTCCCAAGCGCGGCCTGATGCTGGCGCGCATGGTCGGCCACATCACCTACCTGTCCAACGATGCGATGGGCACCAAGTTCGGTCGCGGCCTGCGCAGCGAGAAGCTCAACTACGACTTCAACAGCGTGGAATTCCAGGTCGAGAGTTACCTGCGTTACCAGGGCGAGGAATTCTCCAGCCGCTTCGACGCCAACACCTACCTGTTGATGACCAAGGCGCTGGACTACTTCGACCCGGCCGCCGCGCACGATGACGACCTGGCCAAGACCTTCGCCGATGCCAAGGCCGATTTCTGCGTGATGTCCTTCACCACCGACTGGCGCTTCTCGCCGGAGCGCTCGCGGGAAATAGTCGACGCGCTGCTCGCCGCACGCAAGAACGTCTGCTACCTGGAGATCGACGCGCCGCAAGGCCACGATGCTTTCCTGATCCCCAATCCCCGCTACCTGCAGGCCTTTCGCGGTTACATGAACCGCATCGCCGTATAAGGAACCTCCATGCGCGCCGACCTGGACATCATCCAAGACTGGATTCCGACCGGCAGCCGGGTGCTCGACCTCGGCTGCGGCAACGGCGAGCTGCTGGCCTGGCTGCGCGACCACAAGCAGGTCAGCGGCTACGGCCTGGAGATCGACCCCGACAACATCGCCGCCTGCATCGAAAAGGGCGTCAACGTCATCGAGCAGGACCTGGACAAGGGCCTCGGCAACTTCGCCAGCGACAGCTTCGACATGGTGGTGATGACCCAGGCGCTGCAGGCCGTGCACTATCCCGACCTGCTGATGAAGGAAATGCTGCGCGTCGGTCGCCAGTGCATCATCACCTTCCCCAACTTCGGCCACTGGCGCTGTCGCTGGTACCTGGCGAGCAAGGGGCGCATGCCGGTTTCCGAGTTCCTCCCCTACACTTGGTACAACACGCCGAACATTCACTTCTGCACCTTCGAGGACTTCGAACGGCTCTGCCATGAACGTGGCGCGCGGGTGCTGGAGCGACTGGCGGTGGATCGCGATCACCGGCACGGCTGGGGCAGTCGCCTGTGGCCCAACCTGCTAGGCGAGATCGGCATCTACCGCGTTACCGGACCGGCCCGATGACCGGCTGCACTGCTGGAGGAGAGACCATGAAACGTGCCCTGATCTGCCTGCTGGTCGCGCTGTTCGCGCTGCCGGCGTTCGCCGAGCGCAAGCACAGCGTCGGCGAGTACGACATTCACTACATCGCCTTCAATTCCGGCTTCCTGCAGCCGGACGTCGCCGCCGCGGCCGGTCTGGTGCGCAGCAAGACGCAGGGCGTGGTCAACGTCTCCGTGCTCAAGCAGGGCAAGGCGGTGCCGGCGCAGGTCAGCGGCACGGTGAAGAACCTGCTTGGGCAGGACCGGCCATTGACCTTCAAGCAGCTCAAGGAAGGCGATGCGGCGCTGTACTACCTGGCGCAGTTCCCCATCGACTCCCAGGAAACCCTGCGCTTCAGCCTGACGGTCAAGCCGCAGGACGGCGAGGCGGTGACCTTCGACTTCAACCAGGAAATCTTCCCCGACGAATGATGCCTTTCAACGAACTGGTACTCGCCAGCCACAACGCCGGCAAGCTCAAGGAACTCCAGGCCATGCTCGGCGATAGCGTGCGCGTACGCTCGGTCGCCGAGTTCAGCACCATCGAGCCGGAAGAGACCGGCCTGTCGTTCATCGAGAACGCCATTCTCAAGGCGCGTAACGCCGCGCGGCTCTCCGGACTGCCGGCGCTGGCCGACGACTCCGGTCTGGCGGTCGATGCGCTTGGCGGCGCGCCGGGCATCTATTCGGCGCGCTATGCCGACGGCCAGGGCGACGCGGCGAACAACGCCAAGCTGCTGCACGTTCTGCAGGGCGTGCCGGACGCCGAGCGCGACGCCCAGTTCGTCTGCGCACTGGCGCTGGTGCGGCACGCCGATGACCCGCTGCCGATTATCTGCGAAGGCCTGTGGCACGGCCGCATCCTGCACGCCCCGCGCGGTGAGCACGGTTTCGGCTACGACCCACTGTTCTGGGTGCCCGAATGCGACTGCTCCAGCGCCGAGCTGCGGGCAACCGAGAAGAACCAGCTCAGCCACCGCGCGCGGGCCATGTCACTGCTCAAGCAGCGCCTGGGCATCGCGTGATCATTGCCTCGGACACGGCAGCCAGCGCGGTATCCGGACAACACCAAACGGCGCCGCTCGACCCGCTGCTGCCATTGGCGGCGTACGTGCACATCCCCTGGTGCGTGCGCAAATGCCCGTACTGCGACTTCAACTCCCACGCCGCCGGCGCCGAGTTGCCAGAAGCCGCCTATGCCGACGCGCTGCTGGCCGACCTGGACGAGGATCTCGAACAGGTACAGCAGCGCCGGCTGACCTCGATCTTCTTCGGCGGCGGCACGCCGAGCCTGTTCAGCGCGTCGGCGCTGGGGCACATCCTCGACGGGCTGGAGCGGCAGGTGGGCTTCGCCGATGACATCGAGATCACCCTGGAAGCCAACCCGGGCACCTTCGAGCAGGCCAAGTTCCACGACTATCGCCAGCTCGGCATCAATCGCCTGTCGATCGGCGTGCAGAGTTTCCAGGCCGACAAGCTCAAGGCACTGGGGCGCATCCACGATGGCGACGAGGCCGTCCGCGCCGCCGACATGGCGCGCGCCGCCGGCTTCGACAACTTCAATCTGGACCTGATGCACGGCCTGCCGCAGCAGAGTCTGGACGACGCGCTGGCAGACCTGCGCACCGCCATCGCCCAGCAGCCGACGCACCTGTCCTGGTACCAGCTGACCGTCGAGCCGAACACCGAGTTCTGGAGCCGACCGCCGTTGCTGCCGGACGACGACATCCTCTGGGACATTCAGGAAGCCGGACAGGCACTGCTCGCCGAACACGGCTACCGCCAGTACGAGACCTCTGCCTATGCCCAGCCCGGTCGGCAGGCGCGACACAACCTGAACTACTGGACCTTCGGCGACTTTCTCGGCATCGGCGCCGGCGCCCACGCCAAGCTCACCCAGGCCGACGGGCGCATCCTGCGCAGCTGGAAGACCCGCACGCCAAAGGACTACCTCGACCCGGGCAAACCCTTTCGTGCCGGCGAAAAGCAGCTGCAGACGGACGAGCTGCCCTTCGAATTCCTGATGAATGTGCTGCGCCTCACCGACGGCGTGCCGGCACTGCTGTTCACTCAGCGCACCGGCCTGTCGCTCGACCTGCTCGCCGCCGGGCGTCGCGAGGCCGAGGCGCGCGGCCTGCTGGTCGCCGATCCGCAGCGGCTGGTGGCGACGCCCAAGGGCCAGCTGTTTCTCAACGACCTGCTCCAACTCTTCCTGCCCTAAGGAACCCGCATGGATTTGCTACTCGACCTGATCGCCAGCCTGTCGCGCTGGAGCCGCAGTCACCTGTCGGATATCTCGCTGGCGATCATGGCCACACTGTTCGTGCTGTTCGGCCCGGCGCTCAATGCCTGGGTACAGAAGAACATCGGCGGACTCAACTTCGTGCTGCGCACCCTGCTGTTCGTGATCTTCTGCGCCATCGTCTACGGCTTGGGGATCATCTACCTGAGCCCCTGGCTGGCGAAGGGGCTGGCGCAGTTCAACAACTACACGCTGGCACCGGTGCTGCTGGTGGTGCTGTTCATCGTCGGAGTGATCGCCGATCGCAACTGAGCACGCATCGCCACACATGAAAACGCCGCCCGAGGGCGGCGTTCTTGTGTGGCGTTCGGCTCAGTTCGCGCCGCGGCGTAGCGCCTGTGGCGAGAAGTCGTGGGGGCTCAGGCGCACGCCGAAGTCGTACATCGGTTCGCCGTTGTCCAGCCCATCGACGAAGTAGTTGCCGTCCTTGAGGTGATACAGCGTCTCCAGGGTGCTGTTGAACATCGGCACCTCGTAGTAACTGATCGGATGGCTTTCCTGCAGGCCGATCAGCTGGCCGCCGTCATCGAACAGATCCACGGCGAGAATCTGCCAGCTGTCCTCGTCGAGGTAGAAGCGCCGCTTGGCGTAGGGGTGGGTGAAGCCAGTGCGCAGGGTCGCCTCGACCACCCACACGCGATGCAGCTCGTAACGCAGCAGCTCGGGGTTGAGCGTGCGCGGCAGGACGATGTCGTCGTAGGGAATGCCCTGCTGGTGCACGGCATAGCTGTTGTAGGGCAGCAGCATCTCGCGCTTGCCCAGCAGCTGCCAGTCGTAACGGTCCGGTGCGCCGTTGAACGAATCGACCACGTCGGCGGTGGCCAGGCCGCTGGTGTCCGGCTGTACCGAATCGTAGGCCAGCGACGGCAGCCGCCGAACACGGCGATCCCCCGGGCTGTAGCGCCAGGCCTTGCGGGTGGTCAGCACCTGATCGAGCGGGTCCTGTACCACCAGCGAGGTGCCGGCCAGCTTGGCCGGTGCGGTCACCCGGTATTTGTAGTACAGCAGGGTGTTGTTCAGATCACCCTGCTCCATACCCTCGCGGTTGTAGACGTAGTACACGTGACGATCGCGCTTGATGTAGTTGGCGCGGCCGCCGATCACCACCGCCTGGTGGTTGATCATGTGGGTCTGCTCGCCCTTGTAATGCAGTACGTGGTTCCAGATCGCCTCCATGCCGTTCTGCGGCAGCGGGAAGGGAATGCCGGCCGCCGCGCCCTGGATGCCGTTGCCGTTGGCAATCAGCTCGGCGGATTGGGCGTTGGCCCGGGTAGCCTCGTAGATACGCTGCGGCGCTGCGGCGCTGCGACGGGTCGGGAAGACGCGCAGATGGAACTCGGGATAGCGCTCGAGCAGCGCCGCCAGCCCCTCGGGCAGCCGCTCGGCATGCTCGGCGAGGTTGTTCTTGTCGACGCGATAGAGCGGCGCATCATCGGCGAACGGATCTGGATGGTGCATGCCCGGCTGGTAGCTCGCTGGCGGGGCGATGCCGCCGGTCCACGCCGGGATCGTGCCGTCCGCATTGCCGGCCCGCTCGGCGCCGAGCGGAGTGAGGTCCTGTCCCAGGCGGGCCGCCTGGCTCGCATCCACCGCGGCGAGCGCCGGCCAACTGGCACAGGCCGTCAGCAGCACTGCAATCTTCACGTTCATCGTCTACTTCCCCCTTGTGGCGGACGACGACGGCCGTGCATGTGCAGGCTCGCGGCCATCCGCTGGCATTGTTGTTCGGTTCGGGCAGGCGAGCCGTCCTGGCGTTGTGCATCCTGCGGCCGCTTGGCTGCGGCTCTTGTGCGGCGGTGCGTGCCGACTCAGTCGACGCGCTGGAACTTCAGGTCCCAGACGCCGTGACCGAGGCGCTCGCCGCGGCGCTCGAACTTGGTCACCGGACGCTCCGCGGGCCGCGGCACGTAAGCGCCGTCGGTTGCGAGATTGCGGTAGCCCGGCGCTGCGCTCAGCACCTCGAGCATGTGCTCGGCATACGGCTGCCAGTCGGTCGCCATGTGCAGCACGCCACCGACCTTGAGCTTCTGCCGGATCAGCTCGGCAAAAGCCGGTTGCACGATACGGCGTTTATGGTGACGGCTTTTGTGCCAAGGATCGGGGAAAAACAGCAGAACCCGATCGAGGCTGGCGTCGGCGACGCATTCACGCAGGACCTCGAGCGCGTCGCAACTGTAGACGCGAACATTCTGCAGGTTTTGTGACAGAAGTCCGCTGAGCAGCGCCCCCACCCCCGGCTTGTGCACTTCAACGCCGATGAAGTCCTGCTCGGGCGCGGCGGCGGCCATTTCCAGCGTCGAATGGCCCATGCCGAAGCCGATCTCGAAGGTACGCGGCGCCTGGCGGCCGAACACCTGGTCGAAGTCGCGCAGGCCGTCGCTCAGCTCCAGGCCGAACTTCGGCCAGCCCAGTTCGATGCCGCGCTGCTGGCCGAGGGTGGTGCGGCCGGCGCGCATCACGAAGCTCTTGATGGTGCGCCGATGTTCGAGCGGCTGCTCGGGCGTGGAGGTCGGTTCAGTCATGGGATACCTGCGAAAACAAAAAAGCCGGCCCCGACTCGACATCGGGACCGGCCACGAGAGGAATCAGCGGATCAGTCCTTCCAGAGGCGACGAAGCGCTGGCGTAAAGCTTCTTCGGCATGCGTCCGGCGAGATAGGCCAGACGCCCGGCCTCGATGGCGTATTTCATCGCCTCGGCCATCAGCACCGGGTGCTGCGCATGGGCGATGGCGCTGTTCATCAGCACCGCCTCGCAACCCAACTCCATGGCGATGGTGGCGTCGGACGCGGTACCCACGCCGGCATCCACCAGCACCGGTACGGTAGCCTCCTCGAGGATGATGCGCAGGTTGTACGGGTTGCAGATGCCCAGGCCGGTGCCGATCAGGCCGGCCAGCGGCATCACCGCGATGCAGCCCATCTCCGCCAGCTGGCGGGCGATGATCGGGTCGTCGCTGGTGTAGACCATCACGTCGAAGCCGTCCTTGACCAGGACTTCGGCGGCCTTGAGGGTTTCGATCACGTTGGGGAACAGGGTTTTCTGGTCGGCCAGCACTTCCAGCTTGACCAGTTTGTGGCCGTCGAGCAGCTCACGCGCCAGGCGACAGGTGCGCACCGCATCCTCGGCGGTGTAGCAGCCGGCTGTATTCGGCAGGATGGTGTAGCGCTCGGGGCTGATCACGTCGAGCAGGTTCGGCTCGCCGGGGTTCTGGCCGATGTTGGTACGGCGCACGGCGACGGTGACGATCTCCGCGCCGGAGGCCTCGATGGCGTCGCGCGTCTCGTCGAGGTCCTTGTATTTGCCGGTGCCTACCAGCAGCCGTGATTGATAGGTGCGGCCAGCCAGGATGAAGGGCTTGTCGTTCGGAACTGCGCGCATGGGTAATCCTCGTTCGGAGGTTGAACAGCACAACGACCGCCGTCACGGCAGCGGACGCTTCGAAACTGGGTGGCCGGGAGCCCTAGCCGCCGCCGATGGCGTGCACCACCTCGACGTGATCGCCCTCCTTGAGCGCCGTCGTGGCATGCGCGCTGCGTGGCACGATGTCGCGATTGAGTTCGACCGCCAGGCGCCGCCCGCTCAGTTCCAGGCGCACGAGCAGATCGGCGACCGTCTGGCCGGCGGGCAGCTGGTAGGGTTCGCCATTCAACTGAATCAGCATGTGGGTTGGCCGCCGTTGCGAAAGGGGGTCGGCATTCTAGCCCGAACCACCCGGCACACCAAAGCGCCGGCGGCGGCCGTTCATCCCGCTCGACGAGGCAGGCGCCAGCCGGCCAGCCCCAGGCACAGCCAGCCGGCGAGGAAGGCGGTACCGCCCAGCGGCGTGACGATACCGAGCTTGCCGATGCCGGTCAGAGTCAGCAGGTAGAGGCTGCCGCTGAACAGCACGACACCGATGGCGAACAACGCCCCGGCCGCACGCAGCAGCCGGCCCGGCGCGTGCAGGCTCAGCAACGCGACACCGAACAATGCCAGGGCATGGATCAGCTGGTACAGCACGGCAGTCTGGAAGATGGCCAGGTACTCGGCGCTCAGGCTGGCTTTCAGGCCATGCGCGGCGAAGGCGCCGAGCGCAACGCCGGTGAGGCCGAAGCCGGCGGCGAGCGGCAGGTATGCACGAATCATCGGGTCGTCCGGGTGGTGGCTGCGTAACGGCCGCTATAATGCCGGCTCTTTTTGCCTGCGACCACGCCACATGCTCCGCTTCCTGCTGCGCCGCTTGATCAAGTTGCTGCTCTGGACCGCCGCCCTGTCGGCCGCGCTGGTCCTGCTGCTGCGCTGGGTGCCGCCGCCGTTCACCGCGCTGATGGTCGAGCGCAAGATCGAATCCTGGATCGACGGCAAGCCCATCGACCTGCAGCGAGAATGGCGACCGTGGCAGGAGCTGCCGGACGATCTGAAGATGGCGGTGATCGCCGCCGAGGACCAGAAGTTCGCCGAGCACTGGGGGTTCGATGTCGCCGCGATCCGCGCGGCCTTCAGCCACAACGCCAGCGGCGGTTCGCTGCGCGGCGCCTCCACGCTGAGCCAGCAGGTGGCCAAGAACCTGTTCCTGTGGTCCGGTCGCAGCTGGCTGCGCAAGGGCGTCGAAGCCTGGTTTACAGCACTGATCGAACTGCTGTGGCCGAAGCAGCGCATCCTTGAGGTCTACCTCAACAGCGTCGAATGGGGCACGGGCATCTTCGGAGCGCAAGCGGCCGCACGGCAGCACTTCGGTGTGGGTGCGCCGTACCTGTCGACCCGCCAGGCCTGCCTGCTCGCCGCGGTGCTGCCCAACCCGCGCGAGTGGAGCGCCGGCCGCCCCAGCGCCTACGTGAGCAATCGAGCGAACTGGATCCGCCGGCAGATGCGTCAGTTGGGCGGCAGCCATTATCTGCAGCGCCTGGAAGTCGAGCGCTGAGCGACCGCCGGCACTGCGATCGGCGTGACACCCGCGGCTCGACCGACGTCTAGCAGTACGGCGATCATCGTCGACCGCACCGCAACCCCTGGCACCACAGCGCACTGTGGCTTTCTTCGAGCAGTACCTCTACGGATCCGAAGCAGGACATGAATACGCCTCTCCTCCGGCTGTGCCTGGGTTACTTCCTGCTGGCCATGACTTGGGTGCTGATCAGCGATCCGCTGCTGCTGGCCCTCACCGATGGCCGCCAGGCCGGCTGGCATAGCCTCAAGGGCGGGCTGTTCGTACTGGTCACCAGCACGCTGCTGTATCTGCTCGGGCGCCAGCATATCCGTCGGGCCGCCGCGCAACAGCAGACCCAGCGCCAGCAGGAAACCAGCCTGCGACAGGCCGCCGCGGTGTTCGACAGCACCCAGGAAGGCGTGTTGGTGACCGATCCCGAACAGCGCATCGTGCACGTCAATCCGGCGTTCAGCCGCATCACCGGCTACGCCATCGACGAAGTGCTCGGCCAGACCCCCAAGTTGTTCGCGTCCGGGCAGCATGACCGGCACTTCTATCGCGACATGTGGCGTTCCCTGCGCAGCACCGGCGCCTGGAGCGGCGAGATCTGGAATCGTCGCAAGAGCGGCGAGGTATACCCGCAGTGGCAGAACCTGCGCGCCATCCACGACGGGCACGGGCAACTCAGCCATTACGTCGCGGTATTTTCCGACCTCACCGCACTCAAACGCTCGCGCGAGGAGCTGGAGCAGCTGGCGCACTACGATCCGCTGGTGCAGCTGCCCAACCGCCTGCTGTTCAGCGAGCGCGCCAAACAGGACATCGAGCGCGCCCGTGCGCACAAGCGTGGCGGGGCGATGCTGCTGATCGACCTCGACCACTTCAAGGACATCAACGAGAGCCTCGGCCCCAGTCTCGGCGACGCGCTGTTGCAAGCCGTCGCGCGCCGGCTTGGGGAGCTGGTACGCGAGGGCATGACTCTCGCCCGCCTGGGCGGCGACGAGTTCGCCCTGCTCTGTGAGAACTGCGGTGCCGACCAGGCCGCGTCACTCGCGCTACGCATCCTCGGTGCGCTGAACCAACCCTTTCGCCTCGGCGAGGTCGAGCTGTTCAGCAGTGCCAGCATCGGCATCGTGCTGTATCCCTCGCCGACCAACGTGCAGAACGTCGAGCAGCTGATGCGCAACGCCGATTCCGCGCTGTTCAAGGCCAAGCACGACGGCCGCGGCAGTTATGCCTTTTACTCCGAGGAGCTGACCCGTCAGGCCCGCCAGCGCGTCGAACTGATCACCGCCTTGCGCCAGGCTCTGGAGCAGCATCAGCTGCAAGTGCACTATCAGGCGATCTACGACCTCACCGACGGCACGATCGTCGGCTTCGAGGCGCTGGTGCGCTGGACGCATCCGCAGCAGGGGCCGATCTCGCCAGCCGTTTTCATCCCCCTCGCCGAGGACAGCGGGCTGATCGGCGCCATCGATCACTGGGTGATGACCCAAGCCTGCGGGCAGATGCGGGACTGGCTGAACGCCGGCCGGGCGCTGCACTTCATGGCGGTCAACGTCTCCAGCCGCATGTTCAGTTACGGCGAACTCGATGCGCAGGTCGCCGGCATCCTCGGCGAAACCGGCCTGGCGGCCCAGTATCTGGAGTTGGAAATCACCGAAAGCGCGATGATGCAGGACCCGGACGCCGCCAGCGAGCAGCTGCGCCGACTGCGCGAACTCGGCGTGCGCCTGGCGATCGACGATTTCGGCACCGGCTATTCGTCGCTGCTGCGCCTCAAGCGCATGAACGTGCACAAGCTCAAGCTCGATCAGGGCTTCGTCCGCGGCCTGCCGCAAAGCCTGGAAGACGCGGCGATCACCCGCTCGGTCATCAGCCTGGCGCACAACCTCGGGCTGCGGGTCGTCGCCGAGGGCATCGAACAGGCTCACCAGGCGGCCTTCCTGCTGGAGCACGGCTGCGACTACGGCCAGGGCTATGGCTTCGCCCGCCCGCGTGCCGCGCAGGAGATCGACTGGCAGATTGCCGACATGGAGTATGGCCAGTCGCAAAGCGCCGCCGGGCGCCATATGTCAGTCTGACATCATTCATGGGTAGGCTTTCTCGCGCCGGTGCACTACCCTGCGCCGAGGGCATGGCTGCGTAAGGCTGAGCCGAAACGCCCGTGCAACCGTTGAATTCGTCTCCATTCGCGTCTGGTGGCGCCTTGCAGTCAATTTATGGGCGATCCCGCAATCGACAATGAGTCCTCGACCGGCTGGCGCCAGCTGATCGGCTGGCGCAACGGCATTGCCTGGCTGGTCCTGCTGTTCACGCTGCTGGTGCAGCTGGTGGTGTTCCAGCACCTGCGCAGCAACGAGGAGCAGGCGGCCAACCAGCAGTTCGACCTGCTGAGCGAAAAGGTCATCGAAGCCATCCAGCGTCGCCTGCACAACCACGAGCAGATCCTGCTCGGCGGCGCCGGCCTGTTTGATGCCAGCGGCCTGGTCAGCCGCGAGCAGTGGCACACCTATACGCAACGCCTGCGACTCGACGAGCGTTACCCGGGCATCCAGGGCGTCGGTTTCACCCAGGCGATCACGCCCGCCGAGCGCGCGGCGCACGAGGCGGCGATACGTGCCGAAGGCTTTCCCGACTACGCCATTCGCCCCGAGGGTCAGCGCCCGCTGTATACCTCGATCATCTACCTGGAGCCGTTCGATGCGCGCAACCGCGCCGCCTTCGGCTATGACATGTACTCCGAACCGGCGCGCCACCAGGCTATGTTGCGGGCGGCGCGGGAGGGGCGCACCAGCATCACCGGCAAGGTCACCCTGATGCAGGAGATCGATGGCGATGTGCAGGCCGGTGTCCTGCTCTACGTGCCGGTGTACCGTCCGGGGCTACCGCTGGACACCGCCGAGCAGCGCATGACGGCGCTGCGTGGCTTCGTCTACAGCCCTTATCGATTGGGCGACCTGATGCAGGGCATTCTCGGCGATGTCGACCTGCCGCTGGATCTGAGCATTTATGCCAGCGACCGCGAACAAGCCGAGCATCTGCTGTTCACCACCCACCAGGCGCCCGAGAATGCCCGCCAGCCCGCCTACAGCCGCCTGCAACAGTTGCAGCTGTACGGCCAGACCTGGACGCTGCGCCTGAACAGCCTGCCGGAGTTCGAGGCGCGCTTTCACGCCAACGACGCGCTGGTGGTCGGCCTGGGACTGGGTCTGAGCCTGCTGCTGTTCTTCCTCACCGCCTCGCTGGCGCTGCGCCACCAGCGCGCCCAGGCGCTCGCCGAACAGATGACCCGGCACATCCGCCGCAACAAGCAGGCCCTGCGGCTGAGCGAGGAGCGTCTCTCGCTCGCGCTCAAGGGCAGCAATGACGGCCTCTGGGACCTCGACCTCGAAGCCGGCACGCTCTACGCCTCGCCGCGCGCCTGGGAGATGCTCGGTTATCGCCCCGGCGAGCTGCCTTCCGATCTCAAGCTGTGGGAACGGGTGATGGTCGCCGAAGACCTCGCGCGCGAACGTGCCCGCCTGGCCCGGACGATGCTGTCCAACGTCGACCACTTCACCACCGAGCTGCGTCTGCAGCACAAGCACGGCGAGGTGGTGCCGGTCCTGCTGCGCGGTTACATCCAGCGCGACACGAACGGCCAGGCGCAACGCCTCAGCGGCACCCTGATGGACCTGACCGAGCGCAAGCGCATCGAGCAGATGAAGAACGAGTTCGTCTCCACCGTCAGCCATGAACTGCGCACGCCGCTGACCTCGATCAGTGGCGCGCTCGGGCTGATCACCGGCGGCGCGCTGGGCGAAGCTCCGCCGGCGATGCAGCAGATGCTCGAGATCGCCTACCGCAACAGCCAGCGCCTCGGTCACCTGATCAACGACCTGCTCGACATGGAGAAGATGGCCGCCGGCAAGATGACCTTCGACCTGCGCGAACACGACCTGGCGCGCCTGCTGGAAGATGCCGTGGCGAGCAACCGGGGCTTCGCCGAGCAACACGGCGTGCGCTGCGTGCTCGAAGCGCCGCCGCGGGTCAACGTCTGGGTCGACGGCCTGCGCCTGCAACAGGTGCTGAATAACTTCCTCTCCAATGCCATCAAGTTCACCCCCGAGCACGGCGAAGTGCGCGTACACGCCATCATGCGCGACAACCAGGTGCGCGTCTGCGTCAGTGACCAGGGTCCCGGCATCCCGCAGGCGTTCCGTCAGCAGGTGTTCGAGAAGTTCGCCCAGGCCGATGCCTCCGACAGCCGCAAGGTCGCCGGGACCGGCCTGGGTCTGGCGATCAGCAAGGAATTGATCGAGCGCATGGGCGGCAGCGTCGGCTTCGAGTGCGTGGACGGCCAGGGCACCACGTTCTGGTGTCAGCTGCCGGTGCAGACCCAACTGTACGGCGACAGCAGCGACGATGACGGACGCCCGCGCCTGCTGGTGGTCGAGGACGAACCGGACACCGGTCGCCTGCTGCACCTGATGCTGCGCGAAGGCGGCTATGCGGTGGATCGCGTGCAGAGTCTGTACCAGGCACGCGAGCGGCTGGCCGCCGGCGGCTATCAGGCGATGACCCTGGACCTGCATCTGCCCGATGGCAGCGGCCGCCAGCTGATCGAGGAGATCCGTCGCGATCCGGCGCTGCGCGGCCTGCCGGTAATCGTCATTTCCGCCGCCAACCGGCTCGACCCCGGCATTGACGACGAACACACCGTCTGGCTGCACAAGCCGATCACCAGCGCGCAGTTACTGACCGCCGTTCAGCGCGCACTCGCACCGTCGCGCTGAGCGGTGCGAACCGAGCGCCCATGAAAAACGCGGGAGGGTCGTCAGACCACTCCCGCGTTCAACAGAACCTTCGCCGCGTCGTGCGTCAGGCCTGGATCGAGCCTTTGAGCTTGTTCATCGCATTCTTTTCCAGCTGGCGAATGCGCTCCGCGGAGACGTTGTACTTGGCGGCCAGATCATGCAGCGTCGCCTTGTCTTCGCTCAGCCAGCGCTGCTGGAGAATGTCGCGGCTGCGTTCGTCGAGGCCTTCCAGCGCTTCGTGCAGACTGGAAGTGGAACTGTCGCTCCAGTCGGCATCTTCCAGCTGGCGGGCCGGGTCGTAGCGGTGGTCTTCCAGATAATGCGCCGGCGACTGGAATGCACTGTCGTCGTCAGCATCGGCAGCCGGATCGAACGCCATGTCGTGGCCGGTCAGACGACTTTCCATCTCGCGGACCTCGTGCGGCTCGACGCCGAGGCTGTCCGCCACGCGGTTGACTTCCTCGTTGTTCAGCCAGGCCAGACGCTTCTTCTGGCTGCGCAGGTTGAAGAACAGCTTGCGCTGCGCCTTGGTCGTGGCGACCTTGACGATGCGCCAGTTGCGCAGGATGAATTCGTGGATTTCCGCCTTGATCCAGTGCACGGCGAAGGACACCAGGCGCACGCCCATTTCCGGGTTGAAGCGCTTGACCGCCTTCATCAGGCCGACGTTGCCTTCCTGGATCAGGTCGGCCTGGGCCAGGCCGTAGCCGGAATAGCTGCGGGCGATGTGCACGACGAAGCGCAGATGCGCCAGAACCATCTGCCGCGCGGCCTCGAGGTCCTGCTGGTAGAACAGCCGCTCAGCCAGTTCGCGCTCCTGCTCGACGGTAAGCAGCGGCAGGCTGTTTACGGTGTGCACGTAGGCCTCAAGATTGGCTCCCGGGACCAGCGCGTGAACAGGTTGCAGAGTCGTGGTCATGCAGTTCCTCCGATAGTGAAGCTGCAGCAGTTTAGCATTGCCGCATGAGACTTCAAGCACACCGAAAAGTTCACTTACGTTACCGATAAGCGCTTATATATCAACGAGTTATCAGCGCGGAGCCAATTCGCTCAAATGCCTCGCCACCGCCAGCCAGGCCCCGATATAGCCCAGCAGCACGGCACCGATCACCAGCGACAGGGCGTCGCCCGAAGGCACTCCGGACAGGCCGAAATCGCTGCCATAGAGCCCCGCCAGCCGCGTTACCGCCTCGTTCAGCCAGCCCAGGCCGTAGGCCAGCAGCAGCCAGGCGATGAGGCCGGCGCCCAGACCGTAGAGCGCGCCCATGTAGAGGAACGGGCGGCGCACGTAGCCGTCCGTGCCGCCAACCAGCTTGACCACCTCGATCTCGGTGCGACGGTTCTCGATATGCAGGCGGATGGTGTTGCCGATCACCAGCAGCAGCGTCGCGATCAGCAGCAGGCTGAGACCGAAAACGAAACGATCGCCGAGTTTGAGGATTGCCGTCAGCCGCTCCACCCACAGCAGGTCGAGCTGCGCCTGCTCGACGCCAGGCAGTGCCGCGAGCCGCGTACGCAGGGCTTCGAGCTTGTCCTTGTCGACTTCCTCGGGCGTGACCACCACCACGCCGGGCAGCGGGTTTTCCGGTAGTTCCTTGAGTGCCTCGCCGAGCCCGGACAGTTGCTGGAATTCCTCCAGCGCCGCCTCGCGGCTGATCCACGTCGCCTCGGCGACATCGGGTAGCGCCGCCACCTCGTCGCGTAGCTTCTCGCCGCGTGCCGCGTCGACATCCAGCTCAAGAAACAGCGAGATCTGCGCCGCGCGCTGCCATGACCCGCCTAGCCGTTCGACGTTGTCCAGCAGCAGCGCCAGCCCCATCGGCAGGCTCAGCGCCACCGCCATTACCAGACAGGTGAAGAAACTGCCGATCGGCTGCTTGAACAAGCGGCTGACGCTGTCCACCAGACTGGCGCGATGGCTTTCCAGCCAGGCATGCAGCAGCGTCTGGAAATCCGGCTCGTCGCTCCTGTGCTCGGCTTTCTTCACCGAGCCGCCGACGCGCTCGGCCGCGCTGGTATTGGATTTGGCTTTGCGTTCGTCGCTCATCAGCTGGCCTCCCCGTCGCCGATCAGGCGACCACGCTGCAGCGTCAGCATGCGATGGCGCATGCGCGCGATCAGCGCCAGATCGTGACTGGCGATCAATACCGTGGTGCCGAGGCGGTTGATGTCCTCGAACACGCCCATGATCTCGGCCGCCAGTCGCGGGTCGAGGTTGCCGGTGGGTTCGTCGGCCAGCAGCAGCGCCGGCCGATGCACCACGGCACGGGCGATGCCGACACGCTGCTGCTGACCGGTGGAGAGATCCGCCGGGTACTGCAGCGCCTTGTCCTTGAGACTGACGCGCTCCAGCGCGGTCATCACCCGCTGACCGATCTCGCGCTTGTTCAGCCCGAGAATCTGCAGCGGCAGCGCGACGTTGTCGAATACCGTGCGATCGAACAGCAGCTGGTGGTTCTGGAACACCACGCCGATCTGCCGGCGCAGGAACGGAATCTGCGCCGTGGTGATACGCGACAAGTCCTGTCCGGCTAGCAGCAGCTTGCCGCTGGTCGGCCGTTCCATCGCCAGCAGCAGGCGCAGCAGCGTGCTCTTGCCGGCGCCGGAATGGCCGGTGACGAAGAGAAACTCGCCGCGCTGCACGTGGAAGGACAGCTCGTGCAGCCCGACGTGGCCGTTGGGGTAGCGTTTGCCGACCTGCTCGAAACGGATCATTTGCCGTCCTGCTGGCCGAACAGCGCCCGCACGAAGGCATCCGCCTCGAAGGTGCGCAGATCATCGATACCCTCGCCAACGCCGATGTAGCGGATGGGCGTGCCGAACTGCTTGGCCAGGGCGAAGATGACTCCGCCCTTGGCGGTGCCGTCAAGCTTGGTCAGCGCCAGCCCGGTGAGCTCGACCGCCTGGTTGAACTGGCGGGTCTGGTTGATCGCGTTCTGCCCGGTGCCGGCGTCGAGTACCAGAAGCACCTCGTGCGGCGCCGTCTCGTCGAGCTTGCCGATGACCCGACGGACCTTCTTCAGCTCCTCCATCAGGTTGTCCTTGGTGTGCAGGCGGCCGGCGGTGTCGGCGATCAGCACGTCGATGCCGCGCGCCTTGGCGGCCTGCACCGCATCGAAGATCACCGAGGCCGAGTCGGCGCCGGTGTGCTGGGCGATCACCGCGATGTTGTTGCGCTCGCCCCACACCTGCAACTGCTCGACGGCGGCGGCGCGGAAGGTGTCACCGGCGGCGAGCATGACCTTCTTGCCCTCCTGTTGCAGCTTGCGCGCCAGCTTGCCGATGGTGGTGGTCTTGCCGACGCCGTTCACGCCGACCACGAGAATCACGTAGGGCCGCGCCTGGCTATCGATGATCAGCGGCTGCTCGACCGGTTGCAGCAGGCTCGCCAGCTCTTCCTGCAGCGCCTTGTAAAGCGCGCCGCTGTCGGCCAGTTCCTTGCGCGACACGCGCCGGGTGAGGTTCTGCATGATCACGCCAGTGGCCTCGACGCCGACATCGGCGGTCAGCAGGCGGGTTTCCAGCTCTTCCAGCAGGTCGTCGTCGATGGCCTTCTTGCCGAGGAACAGGCTGGCCATGCCCTCGCCGATGCTGGCGCTGGTCTTCGACAGGCCCTGGCGCAGGCGGGCGAAGAAGCCCAGCTTGGCCGGAGCCTCGGGCGCCAGCGCGGCAGCGACCGGCTGCGGTTCGGGCTGCACTTCGAGCGCAGGCTCGGGTTCTGGTTCGGCCTCTGGCTCGGGTTCTGGGGGAACGGGCTCTGCGAGAACGGGTACTGCGGACGCAATGGGCGGCTCCGGCTCGGCAGTGCGCTCAGACTGTACGGCGAGTGCCTCGGCCGTCTCGGCCGCCTGGATATCCGCGTGTTCGGCCAGTGGCTGGCTGTCTTCCGGCGGCTCGCTGGCCGGCGGTTCGGCGGCCGGCGCCTGCGGCTTCTTGCGCAGCCAGCCGAACAGGCCCTTCTTCTCGCCGGGCTCGGCCGGCGTCTTCTTGTCGTCGTTTGAACCAAACATGGAGAAGATATTCTCAAGGATGCGAAACGCCGGCAGCCACGCCGCCGGCTGGACGGGCGCTATCCTAGCACCTCCCCGCCGGGGTGCGCTAAGCACGGCCACAGGCCCCACGGCACTGCGCGCTTTGCCTGTTCCGCCCTCGCCAGTACCATGTTCGGCGCTTTGCCCGCCCTGCCGGCCGCTTCGGCGCCATTGACCCGGGAAACCTGCTATGCACCTGACGTTACGCCGCGCTGCGGCCCTGTTGCTCGGCGCGCTGTACCTGCCGCTGGTCGCCGCGACCGACAGCCAGCCGACCCACGAATTCTTCCTCGATAACGGCCTGAAGGTGATCGTGCGCGAGGACCACCGCGCGCCGGTGGTGGTCTCCCAGCTCTGGTACAAGGTCGGCTCCAGCTACGAGACGCCCGGCCAGACCGGTCTTTCGCACGCGCTCGAACACATGATGTTCAAGGGCAGCCGCAAGCTCGGTCCCGGCGAAGCCTCACGCATCCTGCGCGAGCTGGGTGCCGAGGAAAACGCCTTCACCAGCGACGACTACACCGCCTATTACCAAGTGCTGGCGCGTGATCGCCTGGCAGTGGCCTTCGAACTGGAAGCCGATCGCCTGGCCAGCCTCAAGCTGCCGGCCGAGGAATTCACCCGCGAAATCGAGGTGATCAAGGAAGAGCGTCGCCTGCGCACCGACGACAAGCCCAATGCACTGGCCTTCGAGCGCTTCAAGACCGTCGCCTACCCGGCCAGCGGCTACCGCAACCCGACCATCGGCTGGATGGCCGATCTCGAACGCATGCAGGCCGACGAGCTGCGCGCCTGGTACGAGCAGTGGTACGCGCCGAACAACGCCACCCTGGTGGTGGTCGGCGACGTGACCCAGGACGAGGTGCGCGGCCTGGCCGAGCGCTACTTCGGCCCGATCGCCAAGCGTCCGCTGCCGTCGGCCAAGGCGCCGCTGGAGCTGGACCAACCCGGCGAGCGGCGCCTGCAGCTGCACGTCAACACGCAGCTGCCGAGCCTGCTGATGGCGTTCAACGTGCCGAGCTTGTCGACCGAGGCGGACGCGCGCCAGATCCACGCCCTGCGCCTGATCGCCGCGCTGCTCGACGGCGGCTACAGCGCGCGCCTGCCGGAACGCCTGGAGCGCGGCGAGGAGCTGGTGACCAGCGCCTCCGCCTGGTACAACGCCTACGCCCGCGGCGACAGCCTGTTCATGCTCTCGGCGGTGCCCAACGTGCAGAAGGGCCACAGCCTGGCCGATGTCGAAAGCCGCCTGTGGGCCGAGCTGGACCTGCTCAAGCAGAACGCGCCGAGCCGCGAGGAACTGGAGCGCGTACGTGCCCAGGTGATCGCCGGGCTGGTCTACGAACGCGACTCGATCACCCAGCAGGCCACCACCATCGGCCAGCTGGAAACCGTCGGCCTGTCCTGGCGACTGATGGACGACGAGCTGGCCGCGCTGGAGGCCGTCACCCCCGAGGACATCCAGCAGGCGGCGCGCACCTACTTCACCCCTACGCGCCTGAGCGTCGCCCACGTGCTGCCCGAGGAGAGCGCCGATGAATGACTCCCGCACCCTGCGCCGCGACCTGTCCGGCCTGCTGCTGGCCGCCTGCCTGGCCCTGACCGGCTGCGATCAGGACGCTCCCGTCCCGCCACCCCAGGCGGCGCCGACGACGACCGAGGCCCGCCCGGCGGCGACCGACAGCGATGCACCGCGTCTGCAGTCGCTGGCCAGCCTCGACGGGCAGCCACTGGCGCGGCGCAAACTCGACATCCAGACCTGGCAGACCGCCGAAGGCGCCAAGGTGCTGTTCGTCGAGGCCCACGAGCTGCCGATGTTCGACCTGCGGCTGACCTTCGCCGCCGGCAGCAGTCAGGACGCTGGCACACCAGGGCTCGCCCTGCTGACCAACGCGATGCTCAACGAAGGCGTCGCCGGCAAGGATGTCACCGCCATTGCCCAGGGCTTCGAGGGGCTCGGCGCTGATTTCAGCAACGGCTCCTACCGCGACATGGCGGTGGCCAGCCTGCGCAGCCTGAGCGCTGCGGACAAGCGCACGGCAGCGCTCGAGCTGTTCAGCGAAGTGGTCGGCCGCCCGACCTTCCCGGAGGATTCGCTGCAGCGGATCAAGAACCAGCTGCTGGCCGGCTTCGAGTTCCAGAAGCAGAACCCCGGCAAACTGGCCAGCCTCGAACTGTTCGAGCAACTCTACGGCGAGCATCCTTACGCGCATTCCAGCGAAGGCACCGCCGAGTCGGTACCGGGCATCGGCGTGCAGCAGCTGCGCGAGTTCCATGCCCGTGCCTATGCCGCCGGCAATCTGGTGATCGCGCTGGTCGGCGATCTCGACCGTACCCAGGCCGAGGCCGTCGCCGCGCAGGTGTCCGCCGCGCTGCCGCAGGGCCCGGCATTGCCGGCGACCCCGGTGCCCGAGGCACCACCGGCCGGCAAGCACCACATCGAATACCCGTCCAACCAGACCCACCTGCTGCTGGCTCAGCTCGGCATTCCGCGCGGCCACCCGGACTATGCGGCGCTCTATCTGGGCAATCAGATCCTCGGCGGTGGCGGTTTCGGCACCCGGCTGATGGAAGAGGTGCGCGAGAAGCGCGGGCTGACCTACGGCATCTACTCAGGCTTCAGCCCGATGCGCGCCGCCGGACCGTTCATGATCAGCATGCAGACCCGCGCCGAACTGACCGACGGCTCATTGCAGCTGGTGCAGCAGCTGGTACGCGACTACCTTGCCGAAGGCCCGACCGAGGCCGAGCTGGAACGCAGCAAGCGCGAGATCGCCGGCAGCTTCCCGCTCTCGACGGCGAGCAACGCCGACATCGTCGGCCAGCTCGGCAGTATCGGCTTCTACGACCTGCCGCTGACCTACCTGGAAGATTTCATGGGTGAAATCCAGACGCTGACAGTCGAACAGGTCAAGGCAGCGATGAACAAGCACCTGCAGCCCGACGGTTTCGTCATCGTCACCGCCGGCCCCAGCGTCGAGCAGCAACCGCTGCCGCCGCCTACCGAACGACCTGTCGAACAGCCCAGCGCGGTTCCGGAGCATTGATGGCCAACCCACCGATTCGACCCAGCGCCCATGGCGGCCAGGGCCAGCTACGCATCATCGGCGGCGACTGGCGCTCGCGCCGCTTCAGCTTTCCCGATGCCGAAGGGCTGCGGCCAACGCCCGACCGCGTGCGCGAAACGCTGTTCAACTGGCTGATGCCGTACCTCTCCGGCGCGCGGGTGCTCGACCCGTTCGCCGGCAGCGGCGCACTCTATCTCGAGGCGTTGTCGCGCGGCGCCGGCATGGCGCTGGCGCTGGACCTCAACGCCAACGCCATCGCCAGCCTGCGCAAGCACCTGGACACGCTCAACTGCGGCAACGGCCAGCTGCTGCAGAGCGATGCCCTGCGCTACCTGGAAACCCAGACGCCGACGCCGTTCGATCTGGTGTTCCTCGATCCGCCGTTCAACAAGAACCTGCTGCAACCGGCGTGCACGCTGCTCGAAGACAAGGGCTGGCTGGCCGAGCGCGCCTGGATCTACACCGAAAGCGAAGCGGCGCCGTCGAGCCTGGGGCTGCCGGCCAACTGGCGCCTGCATCGCGAGAAGAAGGCCGGCAAGGTGTACTACGCGCTGTGGGAGCGCACGGCCTGAGCGGATCAGCTGCCGCTGCGGACGCGCGGCACCGTGCGGTTCAGTAGAAGTCGACCGTCTGCCCGTCGCGGTCGAACGCCAGGAAGCGACCGATGTTGCCGGTCTCGATGGCAGCGACCATCATCTTCAGCGGCTCCTCGGCGTCGTCCGAGCCGGGCGTGATGCCGGCCAGCCCCGGCAGTGCGGCGGCGAAGAACAGGTCCCAGGCCACGCCGGTACGCCGCGACTCCTCGCGCAGCGCGGCGAAGCTGCTCAGCTCCTCGGGCAGCTTGTCGACGCAGAGCACCGGCTTGAGCGAGCCGCCGGCATTCTCCTCGAAGCGCTGGCGCTCCTCCTCGGTGGCGTCGTCAGGCAGTTCCGCCGTGACGAAAACGAACAGCAGCCGCTGCGGCTCGCGTTCCTGCCGCGCGGCATTCAGGAGTTCATCGAACGGGGTGGTGGTCATGGCTTGGTTTCCAGGCTGCGGATTCACCGTGCACTGTTTACCCGCGGCGGCGCGCTGGCCATATCTCCAAAGGTATACGTCCGCCGAAAGGCCGGCACCATTCAAGCCGCACATGGTGCTGTTCATTGCCCACGGCGGGCACTAACGTCGAGCCAACCCATGCGCTGCGAGCAACCGTGACCGACCTCTTCCAACCCGCCTGGTGGCTGCCGGGGCCGCATCTGCAGACCCTGTGGAACCCGTTCCTGCGCAGCGCGCCGGCACTCGCGCGACGGCGCGAACGGCTGTGGCTGGCCGATGGCGACTTCATCGACCTCGACTGGCACGGCCCGCACGACGCTGCGGCGCCGCTGGTGCTGGTGCTGCATGGGCTCACCGGCTCGTCCAGCTCGCTGTACGTGCTCGGCCTGCAGCAGCAGCTGGCCGCGCGCGGCTGGGCCAGCGTGGCGATCAACTGGCGCGGCTGCTCGGGCGAGCCCAACCTGCTGCCGCGTGCCTACCATTCCGGCGCCAGCGACGACCTCGGCGAAGTCATCGCTCACCTGCAGGCCAGCCGCCCGCTGGCGCCGCTGCACGCGGTCGGCTATTCGCTGGGCGGCAACGTGCTGCTCAAGTACCTCGGCGAAAGCGGCGTCAGCAGCCCGCTGCGCAAGGCCGTCGCGGTTTCGGTGCCGTTCCGTCTGGACCAGTGCGCCGACCGCATCGGCCTGGGTTTCTCGCGCCTCTATCAGGCGCACTTCATGAAGGCGATGGTCGCCTACGTGAAGGACAAGCAACGGCTGTTCCGCGAACGCGATCTGCAGCAGCACCTGGCCACGCTCAGCGGCCTGGGCACGCTCGACGGCATGCGCACCTTCTGGGATTTCGACGGCCGCATCACCGCGCCGCTGCACGGCTACCGGGACGCCCAGGACTACTACCGGCGTGCGTCGAGCCGCTATTTCCTGCCCGACATCGCGATCCCGACACTGCTGATCCAGGCCGCCGATGACCCCTTCGTGTTCCGCCACAGCGTGCCGGAACCCAGCGAACTGTCACCGACCACCACGCTGGAGTTGCACGCCCACGGCGGGCATGTCGGCTTCATCGAGGGCACACCGCGCCGCCCGCGCTACTACCTGGAGCGGCGCATTCCGCAGTGGCTGGCTGACGTCTAGGCGCGCTTAGCCGCCGAACGGCAGCCACGCGTGGGGGAATCGTGCCTTGAGGCCGAGCCGGTCGATGCGCCACTCCGGCGGCAGCCCGTCCTGCACCCGCGCAATCACCCGCAGGCTGCGCGTCGGTGCGCTGAACGGCGGGCGCAGCTCGACCGGCACCGGCGCGGCGTCGTCCACCGCCTGGATCACCACCGCCTGCCGCTGGCTGTGGTCCGGGAAAATCAGCGTCAGCGACTTGCCGGGCATGGCCTCGGCGGCATGCCGCGGGTCGAGATAGACCCACACCTGCGGTTCGCCGTCGCTTTCCACGCGCAGCAGCGGTGTGCCCGGTCCGACGTTCTCGCCGGGCGCGACGAGGATTTCGCCGACGCGGCCATCGTTCTCGGCGCGCAGTTCCAGCCCCTGCAAACGGCTGTCCAGCCAGGCCAGCTCCAGATCACGCTGGCGCTGCTCGGGGCCGGCCTCCGGCTGGCGCCGCTGCTCCAGCTGATACAGCTCGCGCAGCCGCGCATCACGCAGATCGGTCGCCGCCAGCAACTCGCCACGGGTCGCCGCGCCAGCATCGAGCAGTCGCCGGACCTGCCGCACGCGCGCTTCGGCGCCCGCCAGCGACGCCTGCAGCAGCGCACGTTCGGCTGCCAGGCTCGCGGCGTTCGGGCTTTCCGTCGGTGCGCTCGCCGCCTGCAGCAGGAAGCGCCGCGCGCGCCATTCCGGGTTATCCAGACGTACCAGCAGCTCGCCGGCCGTGACCCGCTGCCCCGGCTGTACCAGCAGTTGCTGGACCTGCGCGGCGTCACGCGCGCGCAGCTCGCTGCCCGGCAGATGCAGCTGCGCCGGCGCCTCGATCAGCCACAGCGTGAGCACCCAGCGGCCGATCAACCACAGCAACGGACTGAGTACCGCGAGCAGAATGAGGTACCAACGCAGCCGGAAGGCCAGGCGCTTGCCCGGCGCATAGAGCACCTGCAGGCCCTGCTCCTGGGTGGGTTGTTGCTCCTTGGCGCTGGAGAATTTGATCTTCATGCGATGTGCTCAATGGGGGTAGTGAGACCAGTCCTGCCAGTCGATGCCGACGACGGCCTGTGGCTGCAACTGCTGGCGCCAGCGCTCGGTCTGCGCCTGCAGTTGCGCGCGCGAGGCAGCACTCCAGCTTTCCTCGGCGGCCAGCTGCGGTTCCACGCTTTGCGCCAGGCGGAACGACAGCCCCGGCCAGCGGCGTGCGATAGCCTCCGTCAGCTCGGCGCTGCGTGCGGCGTTGCGGGTGTAGATCATCAGGCTGACCTGGCGCACGCCGCGCTGGCGCAGCTCGCAGGGCACGCAGTATTCGCCGGCGCGCGGCGCAGCGAACCAGCGGTGATGGCTGGACAGTTCGAGCGGCCAGGGGCTGACACCGGCGACCGCCGTCAGCGTGTCCATCCAGTCGCGCAGCCGCGCCTCGGGCACCGGCCAGCCGAGCTGCTCGACCTCCAGATCCAGATGCAGACCGGCGAACGGCAACGCGCGCAGATCGCCGAGCAGATCGAGCAATCCCTGGCGACCGTCGGCCTGCAACCAGTGCGGATCGCCGAGCAGCAGCAGCACCTCGAAGCCCTGCTCGCGCGCGGCACCGAGCAACCCGCGCAACTGACCGCGCAGGCGCTCCGGCTGCGCCACCTGGGTGGCGTCGAGGCCGAGATAGAGGCGCTGCATGCCGGCCACGCGCAGCTGCGCGAGTGCCTCGGCGCGGCGCTGTTCATCGAGCAGCGCGTGACTCTTCCAGACGTAGACACCCTGCTGCCAACGCGCGGCACGGGGCGCCGCCGAGGTGCGCGCCTCGGCCTGCGGTGCCTGCCAGTCGAGCGTGCCCGGCCCCAGCAGCGGCGCGTGCGCCACGCTGTCGTCGACGAACAGGTGCAGAGCCGCTTCCCGCAGCCACAACCCGTGCCAGGCGGCGATCAGGCGCAATCCGGCGTAGGCATGCTCCAGCTCGGCCGCCAGGCTGCCCAGCCAAGCCTGATCGACATCGCCAGCGCGCCGCAGACGCTGCTCGCGCGTGGCCAGCGCCGCCGTTTCCAGCTGCTGACGCGCCTGCAACAGGTCTTCGGCGGCCGCGCGCTGCGCGCGCAGCGCCTGGCCGAGCCCCTGCTGCAGCCCCTCACGCTCGGCATCCAGCTGCGCCAGTGCCATCTCGTGGCGTGCCACGCCCTCGTCAGTGCGCGCCCGCCCATAGGCCAGCGGATCGAAAGGGGCCGACAGGCTGATGCTGGCCACCAACCCATTGCCCGGCTCGTTGCCGCCGCTGCGGTCTTCGTAGCTCTGCGCGACGCTGAAGCTCGAGTCGACCGCCGCATACCACGGACTCTGCCGATTGCGCTCGGCCTGACGCAGCTGCTCGCGGCGCTCCTGTAGCCGCGGATGCCGTTCGAGCTGCTGCAACCAGGCACCCAACGGCTGCGCAGCGCTCGCCAGCGCCTCGGCGCCGGCCTGCTGCCGCGCGTCGATGGTCTGTCCACTCACCGACTGCAGGCTGTAGCGGGTTTCTTCCAGCATCGGCCCGGCGGCGGCACAGCGGCGCTGCAGCGCCTGCCAGCGACCGTCCTGCAGACGCGCCTCGGAAGCCAGCAGCCAGCCTTCGCGCAGCCGCGCCGCCAGTTGCGCGCGCGCGCGTTGTGCAGGCGCGGCGATGCCGTCGCACCAGCGCAGTTCCTCCTGCGCCCGCCACCAGTCGGCATAGGCGCTACGCAGTGCCAGGCGCTGCTCGAGGCGCGCCAGCTGCAGCCGCGCCTGCTGTTGTTGGCGCTGGTCTTCGACGCTGCGCAGCGCATCCTGCTGGCGCTTCAGGCTGCCGAGCAGCGGATGGCGCAGGCCGAGCGCCAGATCGCGGCCGTAGTAGTCATCGCGCACCTCCTCGGTCACCAGCTCACGGTAGCGGCCGGTGCCCGCCGAGGCGAACCACTGCCAGCCGGCTTCGGCCTCGCGCTGGCGCTGCAAGGCCTCGAGCGCCGCGCCTTCGGCCTCGGCCGCGCGCAACAGCGGCGTGCTGTCGGCGCCATCGAGCAGCGCCGGCAGTGGCAATACCTCGGCCAGACAGGATGAAGCCAGTCCCAGCAGACCCAGCAATAGGAATACTCGCCGCATCAGAACCTCTTCGCCTTGCGCAGCACCCACCAGGGCGCCATCGAGGTTTCCTCATGGCCACGCCGGATCATTTCGTTGAGGATCGCCACCGCGCTCCAGCAGCGCATGACGAACATGAACAGCGGAAACAGCGGCACCACCCAGCACAGCCACAGGTCCTGCCGCGGCCGTTCGGACACCATGCTCACCGCCACCACGTAGGCCAACAGGGTGTTGGCCAGGTACACCAGATAGACCAGCCAGGCGAGCACGAGAAAGGTCGACAGCGCCAGCGAGTACAGTCCGACGATGAAGTAGCCGAGGATGATGAACGGCAGCACCAGCTGGAAGAAGAACCCGCTGACCAGCACCACCAGAAAGTTCGGCCAGCCGAGCAGGCGCGGCGTGAAGCTGTGGCGATGCTTGCGCACATAGAGGAAGAACAGATCGCCATCCCAGCGCAGGCGCTGCATGAGGAACTGGCGGAACGTCACCGGCGCGTCGGTATGGCCGATGGCGCACGGCTCGAACGGAATGCGCAGCGGCCGGCGGCCGAAGTAGTTCTTGATGCGCAGGGTGATATCCAGATCCTCGGCGGTATGGGTGTCCCAGCCACCGATTTTCTGCAGAAAGCTGCGACGAAATGCGCCGAACGCGCCGGATACGTTATTCACCACGTTCCACTCGCTGAGGCCGATCTTGGCCAGCTGGATCGACAGCAGGTATTCCAGCGCCTGCATCGCCGTGGTCAGCGAGGCACGGGCATTGCGCACCCGCAGGCTGCCGGCCACCGCCGGCACGTCCGGATCCTGGAAATGGCGCACCACGTTGACCACCATGTCGTTGTCGAACGAGGTGTCGCCATCCAGCGCCATGACGATCTCGCCGGTGCTGTATTCCAGCCCTGCATTCAGCGACGAAACCCGGCCACCGCGCTGCCACTTGGCGATCGGCCGCAGAAAGCGCCGCGGATACAGCTGCGCATCGAGGCGAAAATCCCGCACGGCCTGCATCGTCGCGTGATTGGCCGTCGCGCCGTCGACCACCGGAATCATCTCGATCTCGCCGCGATAGGTCTGCTCGCACAGGCTGAGCAGCGTGGTCTGCACATCGCGACCTTCGCTGTAGCAGGTGATCACGCAGGACACGCGCGGCTGGTAGCTGTTGCCTTCTGGCAGTTCGAAGGGTTTGCGCACGAACCAGCGCAGCACGCCGAGCAGGATCACTAGACTGAGCGGCACCTCCAGCAGCAGAAACGCCGGAAACAGCATCACCAGCAGATAGCCCAGTCCGTCGGGCTTGTCGATTTCGCCGAGAATCCCCAGCCACTGCAGCCAGAAACCCTCCATCTCAGCCCAACTCCCCGTTCAGGCGCGCCAGCAGCAACGCGGCATCTTCCTGTTCGAGCAGGTCGGCCGGGGCGGTGAAGCCGATCTGACGCAGCTGCAGCTGGCCGATCTGCTCGCTGGCCAGACGCTCGGCACCTTCCTGCAGGCGTTTACGCACCACTGCCAAGCCGGCCGCATCGGTGTGCGGCATCATGATCCAGAGGATCTCTTCGCTGACCCGGCTGCAGCGATCGGTGTCGCGCACGGCTTCCTGCAGACGCTCCACCAGGCTGTCCACCAACGCATGGCCGCGCAGCTCGCCGAGTGCGCTGATGGTCGCCGCCAGGTTGACGAACCGCAGCCCCAGCAGGGAGAACGCCGGCTGCTTGTAGCGCCGCACCAGCTGCAGCTGCCAGTTGAGCAGCTCGTGGAAGGACTTCTGGTTGAGCAGGTTGAGCGCACCGAACTGATCGGTCTCGGCGACACTGGCCGAGTAACCCTGCCGACAACGCAATCGCCCGGCCTCGGCGAGGCGGAAGTGACGCACCTCGCGCACGCGCAGCTTGTCCGGCGCATGGGCCTGGCCACAGTCCAGGCAGCGCGCCTCGACTTCGGCATCGACGAAGAACGCCTGGCAGCTGCGGCAGCGATAGTTCTCCAGCGGCCGGTCGTAATCGCTGCCGATGTGACGCAGGCGCGAGAAACAGTTCGGGCAGAGCAGCAGGCCATCCTTGAGGAAGTGCTCCTGGGCGCCGACGTGGCCGCAGGTGAAGCAGTGCAGCGACGGCTGACGGGCGATTTCCAGCGTCTGGCACTCGGGGCAGACATCCACGTAGTTCAACCGGCCGGAGCCACAACCGACGCACAGGCGCACCCGATCGACCAGCTCACCCTCTTCCAGCCAGCCCTGCTGGGTCATCAGCTGTAGCCAGGCGAAGGCGTTCGGCGACTCGTCGTCCTCCAGCGCCTCCAGCAGCGGATAGTGATAGTGCTGCGCCACGCCGGCATCGCGCACCGCATGGATGGCGCCGTGCGGGCGCAACCACAGCCAGGCGAGCACGCGCGACTCGAAACGCTCCGGCGCCACCCCTCGGTTGAACAGCGCGAAGCGCTCCTGCCAGAGCCGCCAGAGCGGCACCAGGGCGCTCAGATCAGCCGGCGGCGCGCCGTCGCTCAGCGCCTTGCAGGACGCGTCCTGCTCCTGGCAGCAATAGATCAGGCTGAAGCGATAACGCTTGTCCATACGCAGGCTGCGCAAGGCTTCGCCGGCGCGCACCGCCGGCAGATCGAGCAGAACGATGTCATACGCCGGCAGCGCCGCGAGCGCGGACCACTCGGGGTGCCGCTCGTATTCGATACCGACAACAGGGGAAGAAGACGCACCAAGAACAGCGACGCGTGGCATGGGGGACATGGAAGGAAAACCGGATAATGGCTATGTGATACTTGATTGCCATCATTCTACGAGTTCTTCCAGGGTTATTCGCCAGCTATTCGTCGCCTCGACGCTTGAATATTGATCAGGCGCAGCGCGAACGCCATTAATCCGACGAAATACCCTGACAACCATCCGACAGGTACTGGCGCAGCAACGCGCAGACTTCCGCCGAAGCAGCCGGCGATACGAAGCCGATCTCCAGCGCCAGCAGCTGATAGATACCGCGGCGCAACTGCCCCGGCCCGAGCTGCACCGAGGGCTCGCCGACGGTACCGAGGAAGCGTACCCAGGAAGTGAGAATGATCCAGGCATTGAGTGCCAGCGCGTCGACCTCGGCGGGGCCCATGCGCAGGATGCCGGCGTCGACGAATCCCTGATAGATCGCCCGCGCGTTGTCCAGGCAACGCGCCGCAAAGGCGCGGTAGCGCTGTGCCAGCGCTTCGTCGGCGGCGAGTAGCGTTTCCAGGTCGCGATGCAAGAAACGGAAGTCCCACATCGCTGCCAGCAGCGCCTCCAGATAGACGGCCTTGTCCGCCACCGTCAACGCCCGTTGCGGCGGGCGCAGGAACTCGTCGATGCGAGCCTCGTAACGCCTGAACAGCTCGGCGACGATCGCCTGCTTGTTGGCGAAGTGGTAGTACAGGTTGCCCGGCGATATGCCCAGATGCGCCGCGATGTGATTAGTGCTGACGCCGCGCTCGCCCTGGGCATTGAACAGCTCGAGGCTGGCATCGAGGATGCGGTCGCGGGTCTTTGCTCGGGGCGCCATGGGCGTCGGTCTCGTGGGGTCTGCGAGGGTGCAACGGTACAGCCCCGCACCGGCGCAGGCGAGTCGCGTTGACACTTTAGAGCAATTACTCTAGAAAACACTCTCTCGCCGCCCTCAGGAGCCGCCATGCCTGTCGAAACGCCCGCTGCGTACCTGCAGCAGATCCTCGCCGCGCAGCGCAGTGCCTGCGCGGCCGCGCCGCTGCCCTGCGCGCAGACGCGGCGGCAATGGCTGAACGCGCTGCGCGACGTGCTGGCGGGCAACCAGCAGGCACTGGTCGAGGCGATCTCGGCCGACTTCGGCAACCGCTCGGCCGACGAGACGCTGCTGGCCGAGATCATGCCGAGCCTGCATGGCATCCGTTACGCCCGTCGCCACCTGCGCGGCTGGATGAAACCGTCGCGGCGCCGCGTCGGGCTGGCGTTCCAGCCGGCCAGCGCGCGGGTGATCTATCAGCCGCTGGGCGTGGTCGGCATCATCGTGCCGTGGAATTACCCGCTGTATCTGGCCATCGGCCCGCTGGTCGGCGCCTTGGCCGCCGGTAACCGGGTGATGCTGAAGATGAGCGAGTCGACCCCGGCCACCGGCGCGCTGCTCCAGCGGCTGCTGGCGCAGGTCTTCCCGGAGGATCAGGTGGCGGTGGTGCTCGGCGATGTCGAGGTCGGCAAGGCCTTCGCGCGGCTGCCGTTCGATCATCTGCTGTTCACCGGCGCGACGCACATCGGTCGCGACGTGATGCACGCCGCCGCAGACAATCTCACCCCGGTGACGCTTGAGCTGGGCGGCAAATCGCCGGCCATCGTTTCGGCCACGGTGCCGCTGGCCGACGCCGCCGAACGCATCGCCTTCGGCAAGACACTCAATGCCGGGCAGACCTGCGTCGCGCCGGACTACGTGCTGGTGCCGCGCGCGCGTCTGGACGACTTCGCCGACGCCTACCGCGCGGCGGTGCGCCGCCTGCTGCCCCGCCTGGCGGACAACCCGGACTACACCGCGATCATCAACACCCGCCAACTCGCCCGCCTGCGGGACTATCTGGACGATGCGCGCAGCAAGGGCGCCCGCGTGCTGCCGCTGTTCGAGGACAGCGCGCCGGGCCGTCTGGCGCACCACCTGCTGCTCGACGTCAACGAGCACATGCGCGTGATGCACGAGGAAATCTTCGGTCCGCTGCTGCCGCTGGTGCCCTACGACGATCTCGACGCGGCCATCGCCTATGTCAACGCCCGGCCGCGGCCGCTGGCGCTGTACTTCTTCGGCTACGACCGCGCCGAGCAGCAGCGCGTGCTGCATGGCACGCTGTCCGGCGGCGTATGCCTGAACGACACCCTGCTGCACGTCGCCCAGGACGACCTGCCGTTCGGCGGCGTCGGCGCATCGGGCATGGGCCACTATCACGGGCACGAAGGCTTCCTGACCTTCAGCAAGGCCCGCGGCGTGTTCAGCAAGCCGCGCCTGAACGCGGCACGCCTGATCTATCCGCCCTACGGCAAGTGGTGGCAGAAGCTGCTCTACCGCCTGCTGGTGCGCTGATGAGCGACCTGCCACTGAATCGCCGCGGGCTGCTGCGTATCGGTTTGCTCGGCGGTGCGCTGCTGGCAACCACGGGGCTGTGCGCCAGCCTGAGCGGCTGCGGTCGTGAGCTGGCGGCGGCGGAGTTCGGCCTGTTGCGCAGCAGCGACCTGCCGCTGCTGCGCCGGCTGATCCCCGTGCTGCTGGCCGGCGCGGTGGCAGCGCCAAGCGCGCCGGCGGTGGTCGAGGGCACGCTGAGCAGCCTCGATCGCAACCTGCAGCAGCTGTCGCCGGCGCTGGCCGCGCAGGTGCTGCAGCTGTTCGACCTGCTCAGCCTGCCGATCACGCGCGGCCCGCTGACCGGCATCTGGGGCGGCTGGGACGCGGCGAGCGACCAGGCCATGCAGGACTTCCTGCAACGCTGGCAAAACGCTCCGCTGGCGCTGCTGCGCCAGGGCCACGGCGTCCTGCTGCAACTGGTGCTGATGGCCTGGTACGGCCGGCCCGAGGCCTGGGCGCATTGCGGCTATCCCGGCCCGCTCACGGTCTGATTTCAGGAGCAACGATGCCCATCCCCGACCTCTTTGCCGCCGGCCTCGCCCGTGGCTGGCAGACCCACGATGGCTCGCGCCTCGCCGGCGACCTCACGCTGGAGACGGACATCGCCATCATCGGCAGCGGCGCCGGTGGCGCCACCAGCGCGGAAATCCTCAGCGCGGCCGGTTTCAAGGTGCTGCTGATCGAAGAAGGTCCGCTGCGCACCAGCAGCGACTTCGATCTGCAGGAATCCACCGCCTACCGCTCGCTATACCAGGAAGGCGTCGGGCGCATGAGCAAGGACGGCGCCATCACCATCCTGCAGGGCCGCGCGGTGGGCGGCACCACGCTGGTGAACTGGACCTCGAGCTTTCGCACACCGCCGCAGACGCTCGACCACTGGGCCCGCGAACACGCCGTCAGCGGCCTTGCCACGGAGCAGCTGGCGCCCTGGTTCGCGCGGATGGAAGAGCGCCTGGGCATCGCGCCGTGGGCCATGCCGCCGAATGCCAACAACGCGGTGCTGCAGCGCGGCTGCGAACGCCTCGGCTATCGCTGGGCAGTGATTCCGCGCAACGTGCGCGGCTGCTGGAACCTCGGCTACTGCGGCATGGGCTGCCCGACCAACGCCAAGCAGTCGATGCTGGTCACCAGCATCCCGGCACTGCTCGATGACGGCGGCGAACTGCTCTATCTGGCCCGCGCCGAGCGCCTGCGGATCGACGCCGGGCGTATCACCGGGCTCGACTGCGTCGGCATGGATGCGCGCGGCGTGGCGCCCAGCGGCCGGCGGATTCAGGTCCGGGCGCGGCATTACGTGCTGGCCGGCGGCGGCATCAACAGCCCGGCGCTGCTGCTGCGCTCCGCCGCACCGGACCCGCACGGGCGCGTCGGCAAACGCACCTTCCTGCACCTGACCAACTTCTGCGCGGCGCAGTTCGACGAGATCATCAACCCGTTCTACGGTGCACCGCAGTCGATCTATTCGGATCACTTCCAGTGGGAAGACGGCCCGCGCGGGCGCATGTCCTACAAGCTCGAAGTGCCGCCGCTGCATCCGGCGCTGGCGGCGACCCTGTTCGGCCGCTTCGGCATCGACAACGCCCTGCGCATGGCGCAGCTACCGCACACTCACGCGATGATCGCGCTGCAGCGCGATGGCTTTCACCCGGACAGCGCCGCAGGCCGCGTCGAGCTGCGCAGCGACGGCACGCCGGTGCTCGATTACCGCATGACCGCCTACAGCTGGGACGGCATCCGCCGCGCCTTCCACAGCATGGCCGAGATCCAGTTCGCCGCCGGCGCGCGAGCCGTGCTGCCGCTGCATGCCGATGCGGATTATGTGCGCACGCCGCGCGCGGCGCGCGAGCTGATCGATCGCCTCGACCTTGCGCTCTACCGCACGCGGCTCGGCAGCGCGCATGTGATGGGCGGCTGCGCCATGGGCGACGATCCGCGCCTGGCGGTGGTCGACAGCCGCGGACGGCATCATCAGCTGGAGAACCTGTCGGTTCACGACGGCTCGCTGTTTCCCACCAGCATCGGCGCCAACCCGCAGCTGTCGATCTACGCCCTGTGCGCGAAATTCGCCAGTCAGCTCAGCGAAGACTTGCAGAACGCCTGAGATCGGCAGGTTATCCGCGCAGATCGCCGCACGGCCATTGAGACTTTACGCTGCCGACGCGCAGCCGCTACCATCCACACCCCCACGCCTGCGTCAGGACGCCGCGATGAATCGAGTGTTGTATCCGGGAACCTTCGATCCCATCACCATGGGCCACGCCGATCTGGTGGAGCGCGCCTCCCGGCTGTTCGACCAGGTGATCATCGCCGTGGCGGCCAACCCGAAGAAGAATCCGCTGTTCCCGCTGGAGCAACGCGTCGAGCTGGCCCGCGAAGTCACCAAGCACCTGCCGAACGTCGAGGTCATGGGCTTCTCCACGCTGCTGGCGCATTTCGTCCGCGAGCAGAACGCCAACGTGCTGCTGCGCGGCCTGCGCGCGGTGTCCGACTTCGAGTATGAGTTCCAGCTGGCCAACATGAATCGCCAGCTGGCGCCGGAGGTCGAGAGCCTGTTTCTCACGCCGTCGGAGAAGTACTCCTATATTTCCTCCACGCTGGTGCGCGAGATCGCCTCGCTCGAGGGCGACGTGTCCAAGTTCGTCCATCCGGCGGTGATGGACGCGCTCAAGGTGCGCTTCGGCCAGCGCTGAGGGATCCGCCGGTGGGCAGCAGGCCCGCCAATGCGGCACAATTGCGCGTCGTTATCTGCTGTGCTGCGGCCTGAGCCGTGGCAGGAGTTCGCTGGATGTCCCTGAAAATCACCGATGACTGCATCAACTGCGACGTGTGCGAGCCCGAGTGCCCGAACGGCGCGATTTCCCAGGGCGAGGAAATCTACGTCATCGATCCCAACCTCTGCACCGAATGCGTCGGTCACTATGACGAGCCGCAGTGCCAGCAGGTCTGCCCGGTCGACTGCATCCCGCTCGACGAGAACAACGTCGAGAGCAAGGACGAACTGATGCAGAAATATCTGATCATCACCGGCAAGGCCTGATGCACGCGGTGCGGCCGGCTCGCCGATGCGCACTGCGCGAGGGCGTGCGGGCCTGTCTCGCCGCTCTCCTGCTGTTCTCCTTCTGCGCCCAGGCGCAACCGCCGGCACAGGGCGCCGTTGCCACCGCGCACCCGCTGGCCAGCGCAGTCGGCCGGGAAATCCTCCAGGCCGGCGGTAACGCCTTCGATGCCGCCGTGGCGGTCAGCGCTGCGCTGGCAGTGGTCGAACCCTATGGCTCGGGCCTCGGCGGCGGTGGCTTTTTCCTCCTGCGCGAAGCCGGCGAACCGGCTCGTTTCAGCTTCCTCGACGCCCGCGAGCGCGCCCCGCTGGCTGCCACGCCCGATCTCTACCTGCGCGATGGCGAGGTACAGCGCGAACTGTCGCTCAATGGCGCGCTGGCGGCGGCGATTCCCGGCACCCCGGCGGCGCTGACGGAACTGTCGCAGCAGCGCGGCCGGTTACCGCTGGCGCAAACCCTGGCGCCGGCCATCGCCCTGGCGCGCGACGGCTTCAGCGTCGACGCGGTCTACCGGCAGCGCGCCAGCTGGCGTCTCGATGCGCTGCGCACCGATGCGGAGAGCGCGCGGCTGTTCCTGCGTGACGGCGAGCTGCCGGCCGAGGGTCAGCGCCTGCGTCAGCCGGAGCTGGCCACCACCCTCGAACGTCTGGCACGCGAAGGCCGTGACGGCTTCTATCGCGGTGATCTGGCCGAGCGCCTGGTGCAGGGCGTGCGCGCCGCCGGCGGCATCTGGACGCTGCGGGATCTGGCCGAGTACCGGACCGTCGAGCGTGCACCGCTGCGTTTCCAGCTGGCTGACGGCCGCGAGCTGATCGGCGCGCCACCGCCCTCGGCCGGCGGCGTAATCCTCGCGCAGAGCCTGGGCATGCTCGAATACCTGTCCTGGCGCGACGCCGCGCCGGTGCAGCGCAGCCACCTGGTGGTCGAGGCGCTGCGCCGCGCCTATCGCGACCGCGGCCTGCTGGGCGATCCCGACTTCGTCCGCGCGCCGCTGCAGCGGCTGCTGTCGGCAGACTATCTGCAGGCGCAGGCTGCCGGCATCGATCCGGCGCGCGCCACGCCGAGCAGCGCCCTGCCGCCGGCGCCACGCTGGCGTGAGGGCGAGCACACCACCCACTTCGCGGTGATCGATACCGAAGGCAACGCGGTGGCGGCCACCCTGTCGCTGAACATGATGTTCGGCGCCGCGTTCACCGTGCCCGGCACCGGTGTGCTGCTCAACGATGAAATGGACGATTTCGCCGCCGACATCGCCGGCAGCAACGCTTATCAGCTCAAGGGCAGCAGCGCCAACGCGATCTCCGGCGGCAAGCGCCCGCTGTCGAGCATGAGCCCGACCTTCATCGAGAGCGAGCGGGAGTTCACCAGCTTCGGCACGCCCGGCGGCAGCCGCATCCCGAGCATGGTGTTGCTCTCGGTGCTGGCCTACCTGGACGGCGAGCCGGTGTCGGCCTGGCCGGCGGCGCCACGCTTCCACCACCAGTACCTGCCCGACGTGCTGCAGTACGAGGCCGCCACCTTCAGCCCGGCGCAGCTGCAGGCGCTGCGCGCGCTCGGCCACCAGCCAAAGCTGATCGAGCGCGATTACGGCAACCAGCAGGTGCTCTATTGGAACAAGCGCAGCGGCGCGGTCGACGCCGCCAGCGATCCGCGCGGCATCGGCCGGGCGCTTCTGGTGTCGCCGCTCAGGGCCGCTGAATGATCGGACCGTCGTCGGTCGACAGCTGGCGCAACTGGCGGATCGGCTCCTGCCCGTCGGCCAGCAACAAGGCATTGCGCAGGCTCTGGATAATGCGGCTGGCGTAGCCCAGGTCGTTCATCAGCGAGCTGGTCTGCAGGCCGTCCAGATCGTGGTTGCGCACGGCGAGGAACAGGCGCTTGCGAAACGCGCCGTCGAACTCGGCGGCCCGCTCGTCGAGCCATTGCAGCCGCTCGCGCCACAGCTCCTCCGGCAGCTCCGAATGAGTCAGCGCACGAAGCTCGCGCAGCGCCTCGAGCAGATGGCGGCGCAGCTCGACGTACGAGCGGCGCACCGTCGAGGCTTCCTGGCGTAGGTACTGGCCGAGGTTCTTCTGCAGATGCTTGGCGTCCTTGACCGCATCCACCAGCTGCAACGCGGCGATCTGGCCGCTCAGCCAGAACGCCTGGTGCTGCTCGTCCAGCGGCACCTCGAGGCGGCCCATGAAGCTCAGCAGGTCGGCGTACACACCCTTGATGTGGCGCTGGTAGAGCTGCTCGGCATCCAGCGCACCGGGCTCCGGTGGCGCGGCCATCAGTGCGTCATCGATGCGTCCCTGGCGCATCAGCTGGTCCACCGGCAGGAACAGCGCATGGCAGATCACTTCCAGGCTCAGCCGGGTCATGTGCTGCAGCTCCTGCGCCACCGCACAGGTGGCGGCATCCGCCGAATCCAGCGCGCGGGCGTTGAGGTAACGCGCGCGGGTACGCTGCGGCGGTTCGTCCGGCTGCGCCAGCTCGGTGATCAGCACCGTCGGCTCGACCCGGTCGGGCAGAAGGCGAATCAACAGCGCCGCCAGACGCACCTGCCACGGCCAGAACAGCAACACGCCCAACCCGTTGAACAGCGTATGGAACAACGCCAGCTGCAGCAGCGCGTTGTCGCCCAGGCCAACCTCCTGCACCAGCGCGGTCAATGGCAGCAGCAGGACCAGCGCCACCAGCGCCGTGAGCGCATTGAACAGCACGTGCGCCAGCGCCAGACGCTGCCCGCTGCGGTTGCCACCGAGCGAGCCGACGAAGGCGGTGGTGACGCTGCTGCCGACATTGGCGCCGATGGCAATCGCCAGCGCCGGGCCGAGCGCCAGCTGGCCGGCACCCAGTGCGGCGAGCGTCAGCATCAGCGTCGCATGACTGGACTGCAGCACCACCGTGGCCGCCAGGCCGATGCCGACGAACAGCAGCTGGCCGATCAGCCCCTCGGCCTGGTAGGCCGACATGTCCACGTCGCTGCCGAAGCTGGAGAAGCCGTCCTTGATCTGATCGATGCCGAGAAAGATAAAGGCGATCCCCAATACGATGCGCCCGGCCGCCTTGCCCTTGTCACCGAGGAAGCTCGCCAGCACGCCGAACACCAGTAGCGGCAGCGCCAGCGGCGACAGGCTGAGATTGTGCCCAGCCAGCGCCAGCAGCCAGATGCCGCTGGTGGCGCCGAGATTGGCGCCGAACAGGATCGGGATGCCGCCGGCCAGCTTGATCAGCCCGGTACTGATGAAGGCGATGGTCAACAGCGACACCAGCGTGCTCGACTGCAGCAGCATGGTGCCGCCGACGCCGAACAGCAGCCCCTTGAACGGCGTCGCGGTGGTCCGCGCCAACAGCTGTTCGAGCTTGCCACCGGCCAGCTGGCGCAGCCCTTCCTCCAGGCACTGCATACCGAACAGGAACAGCGCCAGGCCGGCGCACAGCTCCAGCCAGGGCTGGCTGCTCCAGAACGCTGCCCCGAGCAGAAGGCTCCCCGCCACGATCAGGAATGTCCTGACGTGCTTCTTGAACGTGCCCATGTGTACTTTTCGTTACCTGCCGCGTGCCATAGGGAAAGAACCGGCCGAGCCGGTCACATAGGGATGGTCGCCGCTGCAGCACCGGCGTGCGACCGCCGGGCATTCTAGGGGATTCGCCATGCGGCGACGATGCCTCGCCGAGGTGGCGGGCCGGGGCGGGGTGGTCAGGAGAATGCAGCCTGCAGGGCAGGCTGCGCGATGCGGAATTTCAGGATTACGCGGAACGAGCGCCCCGCGCCATCGGCATCAGTAAGGGCTTTGCGAAGTGGTGCAACCCAGGCAGCGCACGAACGCCTCGCGCGCCGGGTCGCCGACCAGTGCCTGACCGGCTTCCTTGACGTTGCCGCCGAGCACGGTGAACGGCAGGCTGACGACGAACGCGACAGCGCCGACCAGCGTCGCACCGATCAGCAGCGGACGGGCGACGACCAGGTCGCCGATCATGGCGAACGCAGGCGGTGCCTCGACCGTGTAGGCCGGATCGCCACTGGCATTCTGGGTGACTGTTTCCGCCTGTGCCGGCATTGCCAGCAGGCCGGTGGTCAGAGCCAAGACAACAGCGGTGGAGCGGAACAGATTCATGGTGTGGTCCTTCAGCTGTGCGAAACGCGGCATTTTCAAGTTGTGCCGGCCACTATAGCAGTGGCCGCTGCCTCGCGAGCGTGAACGCCGTCAACGCGCCGCGCAGCGATCAGCGCTGGCAACGACTGCAATAGACGCTGGCGCGCTGGCCGAGGCGAACCTCGCGCAGGGTCGTGCCGCAGTGCTTGCAGAACTCGCCGCCGCGCCCGTAGACGAACAGCTCCTGCTGGAAGTAACCCGGCTTGCCGTCGCCGCCGACGAAATCGCGCAGCGTGGTGCCGCCGCGCTCGATAGCCAGCGCCAGGATGCGCTTGATCTCGTCCGCCAGTTTCAGATAGCGCGACCGCGAGATGCCGCCGGCCGGGCGGCGCGGATCGATGCCGGCGGCGAACAGCGCCTCGCTCGCATAGATATTGCCGACGCCGACCACTACCGCGTTGTCCATGATGAACGGCTTGACCGCCATGCTGCGCCCACGCGACAGCTGGAACAGCCGTTCGCCGTCGAACGCCTCGCTCAGCGGTTCCGGGCCGAGGCTGGCGAGCAGCACGTGACTGAGCGGATCGTCGCTCCACAGCAGCGCGCCGAAGCGCCGCGGATCGGTGTAGCGCAAAGCCTGACCGGATTCGAGCAGCAGGTCGACGTGCTCATGCTTGGCCGCGGGCAAGGCGCCCTCGACCAGCCGCAGGCTGCCGGACATGCCCAGGTGCGCGATCAGCGTGCCGGCCTCGAAGCGGATCAGCAGGTACTTGGCGCGGCGCTCGACCGCCTCGATACGCTGCCCCGACAGGCGCACGTCCAGATCCTCGGGAATCGGCCAGCGCAGCCGCCGCTCGCGCACGATCACCCGGCTGACGCGCTGACCAACGAGATACGGGGCGATACCGCGGCGGGTGGTTTCGACTTCGGGAAGTTCGGGCATGACGGCGGAGCGGGGGCGACGAAAGGGGAACGCATCCTAGCACGGGCCACCGGCGCCGCCCGGCCGGGAGCGGCGAACTTTCGTGCACCTGCGTGTCCGAAATCAGGTGCCCCGCACATCGCGGGCGAATCGACGGAGGAGCCCATGAGCCAACCCCTCACAGGCAAACGCGTGGCAATTCTGGTGACCGACGGCTTCGAGCAGGCGGAACTGACCGGCCCGCGCGAGGCGCTGGAAAACGCCGGCGCGCGCGCCGACATCGTCGCGCCGAAGAACGGCGAGGTGACCGGCTGGAACCACACCACACCGGCCACCAAGTTCCACGTCGACCAGACTTTCGATGCTATCCGCATCGCCGACTACGACGCCGTGCTGCTGCCCGGCGGCGTGGTCAATTCCGACACCATCCGCACCGATGCCACGGCCCAGCAGCTGGTGCGCGAGGCGGCGCAGGAGGGCAAGCCGATCGCGGTGATCTGCCACGGCAGCTGGCTGCTGATCTCCGCCGGACTGGTCAAGGGCCGGCGCATGACCAGCTGGCCCTCGCTCGCCGACGATCTGCGCAACGCCGGCGCCGAGTGGGTCGACGAGCCGGTGGTGGTCGATGGCGGGCTGATCAGCAGCCGCAAGCCCGACGACATCCCGGCCTTCGGCAGCGCACTGATCGAGGCGTTGCAGACGGTCTGAAGCGCACGGCTGGCGCGCTTTTCATGTCGCCGCAGCACGGCTCGTTTAGAATGCCCGTCTTTTTCCGGGAGCCCCGCCAATGACCCTGCCCAGCCTGCGCCTCAAAGCCAATGCCGATCGCCGCCTGCGCGCCGGCCATCTGTGGGTCTACAGCAACGAGGTGGACACCGCCGCCACGCCGCTGTCCGGGTTCGTCGCCGGCGACCAGGCGATCCTCGAAGCGGCCGGCGGCAAACCGCTGGGCATCGTCGGCGTGTCGCCGAACAACCTGATCTGCGCCCGCCTGCTGTCGCGCGACCTCAAGCACAGCCTGGACAAGTCGCTGCTGGTGCACCGCATCCAGGTCGCGCTGAGCCTGCGCGAGCGGCTGTTCGACCAGCCGTGCTACCGCCTGGTCTACGGCGACTCGGACCTGCTGCCGGGTCTGGTGGTCGATCGCTTCTTCGACATCCTCGTCGTGCAGCTCGCCTCGGCGACCATGGAGCGCAACAAGGACGCCGTGCTCGAAGCGCTGGTGCAGGTGCTCAAGCCCAGCGGCGTGCTGTGGAAGAACGACTCCAGCGCGCGTGACGCCGAGGGCCTGGAGCGCTACGTCGACACCGCCTTCGGCGTGGTGCCCGAATGGGTCGCGCTGGAGGAGAACGGCGTGAAGTTCGAGGCGCCGGTGATCGCCGGGCAGAAAACCGGCTGGTTCTACGACCACCGCATGAACCGCGCGCGCCTGGCGCCCTACGTCAAGGGCAAGCGGGTGCTCGACCTGTTCAGCTACATCGGCGGCTGGGGCGTGCAGGCGGCGGCGTTCGGCGCCAGCGAAGTATTCTGCGTCGATGCCTCGGCCTTCGCCCTCGATGGTGTGGAGCGCAACGCGGCGCTCAACGGCGTGGCGGACAGGATGACCTGCGTCGAGGGCGATGCCTTCGAGGCGATGAAGGAACTGAAGAACGCCGAGGAGCGCTTCGACGTGGTCATCACCGACCCGCCAGCCTTCATCAAGCGCAAGAAGGACCTGAAGAACGGCGAGGCGGCCTACCGCCGGCTCAACGAACAGGCCATGCGCCTGCTCAACAAGGACGGCATCCTGGTCAGCGCCAGCTGCTCGATGCACCTGCCCGAAGACGACCTGCAGAACATCCTGCTCGGCAGCGCGCGCCATCTGGACCGCAACATCCAGTTGCTCGAACGCGGCGCGCAGGGACCGGACCACCCGGTACACCCGGCGATCCCGGAGACCCGCTACATCAAGAGCCTGACCTGCCGCATCCTGCCCAACAGCTGATCCGCGTCAGTCGTCGGCCTTGCGCACGTACTGCGCACGGTCGATGCCGTGGCGCTGCAGCTTGTCGTAGAAGGTCTTGCGCGGGATGCCCAGCGTCTCCAGGGTCGAGCGCACATCGCCGGCGTTGGCCAGCAGCGCCTCGCGAATCAGGTCCGCCTCGTACTGTTCGAGGCGGGCCGGCAGGCTGGCATGGCCGCTGTCGATCCGCAGTGTCGCCGGCGGCGCGATGACATCGCCCAGCCCCAGCGCCAGCCGCTCGGCGAAATGCGCCAGCTCGCGCACATTGCCCGGCCAGTCGTGCTGAAACAGGTAGCGGCTGACCTGCGGCGAGAGCTGCGGCACCTCGATGCCGAAGCGCGCCGCGGCGCGCTGCATGAAATGCGCGAACAGCAGCGGGATGTCTTCCTTGCGCTCGCGCAGCGGCGGAATCGACACCGTCACCACATTCAGCCGGTAGTACAGATCCTCGCGGAAATCGCCGCGCTGCACCGGGTTGCCCAGGTCGATCTTCGACGCGGCGACCACGCGCAGGCTCAGCTCGCGGCTTTCGTTGCTGCCCAGCGGCTCGATGGTGCGCTGCTCCAGCACGCGCAGCAGGCGTACCTGCGCCGCCGGCGGCATGCTCTCGATCTCGTCGAGGAACAGCGTGCCGCCGCTGGAGTGCTCGATGCGGCCGATGCGCTTCTTCTGCGCGCCGGTGAACGCACCCGCCTCGTGGCCGAACAGCTCGCTCTCGATCATGCTTTCCGGCAGCGCCCCGCAGTTCACCGCGACGAAGTTGCCACTGCGCCGGCTGCTCCATTCGTGCAGCAGGCTGGCGACCACCTCCTTGCCGCTGCCGGTTTCGCCGGCGATCAGCACGTCCACCTCGGTGTCGGCGATGTGGCGGATGGTGCGTCGCAGGTTTTCCATCGCCGGGGTCTGGCCGATCAGCGGCAGCGACTCCTCGGCACTCTGCGCCGCCAGTCGCAGGCGGCGGTTCTCCAGCACCAGTCGGCGCTTTTCCGCCGCGCGGCTGACGCTCTGCACCAGCCGGTCGGCGCCGTAGGGCTTGGCGATGAAATCGTAGGCACCGTCATGCAGCGCCGCGACCGCCATCGGCACGTCGCCGTGACCGGTGATGAGGATCACCGGCAGGTCGGCGTCCAGCGCCTTGAGTCGCTGGAACAGCTCCAGGCCGTCGATGCGCGGCATGCGGATATCGCTGACCACCACGCCGGGGAAATCGGCATCGAGAAACGCCAGCGCGCTTTCGGCATCGGCGAACGGGTAAACCTCGAAGCCGGCCAGTTCCAGCGACTCCTGGTTGGCGTTGCGCAGCTCGGCGTCATCATCGACGAACGCGACGCGGGGACGGTCATTCATGTTCAGGCTGCCTTCTGCAGATGGACGGTGAAACGGGTGCCCTGCGGGCCGCTGACGACCTCGATGCGGCCGCCGAAGTCGCTGACGATGTCCTTGGAGATCACCAGACCGAGCCCGAGCCCAGCCGCCTTGGAGGTGTTGAAGGGGGTGAACAGCGCCTGCATGATCTCGGGCGCGATGCCGCCGCCGTTGTCGCTGACGATCAGCTCGACGCCGGACGCGCCCTCCACCACGCTGATCTCGACGCGCCCGTCCGGCCGGCTTTCCACCGCCTCCAGGCCGTTCTGCAGCAGGTTGATCAGCACCTGTTCCAGGCGGATGCGCGTGCCCATGACCCGCAGGCCGGGCGCCGGCAGCTGCGCGTCGATGGCGCCGTAGCGCTGGCGAAAGCGACTGCCGAGCAGCAGCAGCGCACCCTCGATCACCTCGTCGAGTCGCGTCGGCTCGGCCTTCGCCCGGCCCTTGCGGGAGAACGTGCGCAGCTCGTCGGTGATGGTGCCGATGCGCTCGGTGAGGCCGGCGATCTGCTCCAGCTTGCGTTCGGTGCCCTGCGGATCGCCGCGCTTGAGGTAGGTGCGCGCGTTGTCGGCATAGGTGCGGATCGCCGCCACCGGCTGGTTGATCTCGTGCGCGACGCCGGCGGCGACCTGGCCGAGGATCGCCAGACGGTTGGCCTGGACCAGTTCCTGCTGCACGGTCTGCAGGCTGGTCTGCGCCTTGAGGCGCTCGTCGATCTGCATCTTCAGCTGGTCATGCGCCTCGCTCAGCGCGCGGGTGCGCTCGGCCACGCGCCGCTCCAGCTCGATGCGCGCGTTGTGGTGATCGACCGTCCGCTCGTCGCTCTTCTGGCGACGATAGAGAAACAGCCCACCGCTGCCGAGCAGCAGCACCAGCACGAACAGCGTGGCGGTACGGCTCTGGCGTACCGCGCGCGCCACCACGGCCTCGCTCGGCAGCAGCAGGTTGAGCTGCCAACCGGTGCCGGCCACTGCCGTCGCCACGCGCAGATAGCCATGCGCGGGTCGGTCCGGCGCCAGCTGCGCCCGCACCACATCGGCGGTGCCGTCTGCACGCGCCTCGAGCGGCAACGGCGCCAGCGGCGCATCGCCGAACTGCAGGCTCTCGCGGATCGCCGTCTTGCGCTGCGGCTCGATGGGCGCCACGGCCATGAAGCGCCAGTGCGGCACGCTGGTTGCCAGCACGATGGACCGCTCGTCGACCACATAGGTCAGCCCGCCGGAGCGGCGCCAGTCCTGCTCCACCGTATCGAACTCGACCTTGACCACGATCACGCCCAACGGCCCGGACGGCCCGTCGACGCGCCGCGAGATGTATAGCCCCGGCCGCTTGCTGACGTTGCCCAGGCCGTAGTGCTCGGCATGGCCGTCGCGCAGCGCATCGCGGAAATAGGCGCGGAAATCGTAACGACTGCCGACGAAGCTGGCCGGCTCCCGCCAGTTGCTCGCCGCGACGCCCACGCCGTCGACATCCAACAGGTAGATGACCGAGGCCTGGGTGCCGGCCAGCAGCGCCTCGAGCTTGCGGTCGATGCGTCGCAGCGCCTGATCGTCGCGGGTGAGCAAGCCGTCGCGGATATCGCGGTCGTCGGCCAGCACGAAAGGCAGCGAGCGCTGCTTCTCCAGCACCGTGCTCAGCAACGCGCTCTGCAGCGCTGCATCGTGCTGGCCGCGCTCGTTGAGGGCGGCATAGGCCTCGTCGCGGCCATGCGTGCCAGCCAGCCACAGCGCAACGCCCACCAGCAGTGCCGCCAGCAGGGCGAAAAGCCCCGCTTCACGGCGCTGACGGCGACGCAAGACGGCCTTGCTGAGTGTGGCTTCGCTCATCGCGGTAGCGCCCCGGCGCAGATCGGGTGTGGGGTGCGCATAGTGCGCCGAATTCCGCACAGGCATCAAACCGGATGTGCGGTGTTTCGCACAAGCATGACGTTCAATAACTCGGTTCTTAGGTTTTTAACTAGCTAAATCAACAAGTTATCTAATGCAGGAAAGCTGGCGCGACATTTGCCATGAGGAACATGACGAGGCGTCGACCTCCCCATGAACCTGGCCTGGCAGGCCCTGGAGAACAAGAAATGATCGTTGCGCACCCCGAAACCGATTCCCTGCCCCCACGGAAAACGCCGCTCTACGCGCACCTGTACGTGCAGGTGATCGCCGCGATTATCCTCGGCATCACCCTCGGCCACTTCTACCCTGAAGTCGGCGAGGCGATGAAGCCGCTGGGCGACGCCTTCATCAAGCTGGTCAAGATGATCATCGCGCCGGTGATCTTTCTCACCATCGCCACCGGCATCGCCGGCATGTCCGACATGAAGAAGGTCGGCCGCGTCGCCGGCAAGGCCATGCTGTATTTCCTGACCTTCTCGACCCTGGCGCTGATCATCGGCCTGATCGTGGGCAACGTGATCCAGCCCGGCGCCGGCATGCACATCGATCCGGCCTCGCTGGACCCCAAGGCGGTGGCCGATTACGCGCTGAAGGCCCATGAGCAGTCGGTCGTCGGCTTCCTGAGCAACATCATCCCGACCACCATCGTCGGCGCCTTCGCCTCCGGCGACATCCTCCAGGTGCTGTTCTTCTCCGTGCTGTTCGGTATTTCCCTGGCGCTGGTCGGCGACAAGGGCAAGCCGGTGGTCAGCTTCCTGCAGGACCTGGTGGCACCGGTGTTCAAGCTGGTGGCGATCCTGATGAAGGCCGCGCCCGTCGGTGCCTTCGGTGCCATGGCTTTCACCATCGGCAAGTACGGCATCGGCTCGATCGCCAACCTGGCGATGCTGATCGGCACCTTCTACATCACCGCGCTGCTGTTCGTGCTGGTGGTGCTGGGCGCCGTCGCGCGCTACAACGGTTTCTCGATCCTCGCGCTGATCCGCTACATCAAGGAGGAACTGCTGCTGGTACTCGGCACCAGTTCCTCGGAAGCGGCGCTGCCGACGCTGATGGACAAGATGGAAAAGGCCGGCTGCAAGCGCTCGGTGGTCGGCATGGTGATTCCCACCGGCTACTCGTTCAACCTCGACGGCACCAACATCTACATGACCCTGGCGGCGCTGTTCATCGCCCAGGCCACCGACATTCCGCTGTCGCTCGGCGATCAGATCGCCCTGCTGCTGGTGGCAATGCTCAGCTCCAAGGGCGCGGCGGGCATCACCGGTGCCGGCTTCATCACCCTGGCCGCGACGCTTTCGGTGGTGCCGGCGGTGCCGGTGGCGGGCATGGCGCTGATCCTCGGCATCGACCGCTTCATGTCCGAGTGCCGCGCGCTGACCAACCTGGTCGGCAACGCGGTGGCGACCATCGTCGTCGCCCGCTGGGAAGGCGAGCTGGACAAGCAGCAGCTCGCCGCCGCCCTCGAGCGGCCGAGCACCACGGCGCCGGCGCCTGCCGAGCTGCCGCAGACGGCCTGACCGACCGCGATACCCACGACGCCCGGCCCGCCCGGGCGTCGTGCCGTTCGGGCCGGCGACCGCCGCCCTTTCGCCCGCGCGCCGGCTGGGATTAGAATCCCCGCTCCTGCCCCACCTCAGGCGGACTCGCGAGCCGGCCGAAGCAGCGGCGATCCCGCCTGACCACCCGGCCCCGCCCCCGACAGACATCCACCGCGTTTGCCTCGGGCGTGCAGCACGCTCACCATATGCTTAAAACCTGACCAGCCTCAGCAGGACGATTGCCATGCCCGATTACCGCTCGAAAACCTCCACCCACGGCCGCAACATGGCCGGCGCCCGTGCCCTGTGGCGCGCCACCGGGATGAAGGACGAGGACTTCAAGAAGCCGATCATCGCCATTGCCAACTCCTTCACCCAGTTCGTGCCCGGCCACGTGCACCTGAAGGACATGGGCCAGCTGGTCGCCCGCGAAATCGAGAAGGCCGGCGGCGTGGCCAAGGAATTCAACACCATCGCGGTCGACGACGGCATCGCCATGGGCCACGACGGCATGCTCTATTCGCTGCCTTCGCGCGAGATCATCGCCGACTCGGTGGAGTACATGGTCAACGCGCACTGCGCCGACGCCATCGTCTGCATCTCCAACTGCGACAAGATCACCCCCGGCATGCTGATGGCCGCGCTGCGCCTGAACATCCCGGTGGTGTTCGTCTCCGGCGGGCCGATGGAAGCCGGCAAGACCAAGCTGGCCGCGCACGGCCTGGACCTGGTCGACGCCATGGTCGCCGCCGCCGACGATTCCTGCTCCGACGAAACCGTCGCCGAATACGAGCGCAGCGCCTGCCCGACCTGCGGCAGCTGCTCCGGCATGTTCACCGCCAACTCGATGAACTGCCTGACCGAGGCCCTCGGCCTGTCGCTGCCGGGCAACGGCACCACGCTGGCCACCCACGCCGACCGCGAACAGCTGTTCCTGCGTGCCGGGCGCATTGCCGTCGAGCTGTGCAAGCGCTACTACGCGGACGGCGACGCCTCCGTGCTGCCGCGCAACATCGCCAATCGCCAGGCCTTCGAGAACGCCATGACGCTGGATATCGCCATGGGCGGCTCGACCAACACCATCCTGCACCTGCTGGCCGCGGCCCAGGAGGCCGAGGTCGATTTCGACCTGCGCGCCATCGACGCGCTGTCGCGCAAGGTGCCGCAGCTGTGCAAGGTGGCGCCGAACATCCAGAAGTACCACATGGAAGACGTGCACCGCGCCGGCGGCATCTTCTCCATCCTCGGCGAGCTGGCCCGTGGCGGCCTGCTGCATACCGATGTCTCCACCGTGCACAGCAAGACCATGGCCGAGGCCATCGCGCAGTGGGATATCACCCAGACCAATGACGAAGCGGTGCATACCTTCTTCAAGGCCGGCCCGGCCGGCATCCCGACGCAGACCGCGTTCAGCCAGGCCACCCGCTGGCCGAGCCTGGACCTGGACCGTGCCGAAGGCTGCATCCGTTCGGTCGAACACGCCTACTCCCAGGAAGGCGGCCTCGCCGTGCTCTACGGCAACATCGCGCTGGACGGCTGCGTGGTGAAGACCGCCGGCGTGGACGAATCGATCCACGTCTTCGAAGGCACGGCGAAGATCTACGAAAGCCAGGACAGCGCCGTGAAGGGCATCCTCGCCGACGAGGTGAAGCCGGGCGACATCGTCATCATCCGCTATGAAGGGCCGAAAGGCGGCCCGGGCATGCAGGAAATGCTCTACCCGACCTCCTACCTGAAGTCCAAGGGGCTGGGCAAGGAATGCGCGCTGCTCACCGACGGCCGCTTCTCCGGCGGCACCTCGGGCCTGTCCATCGGCCACGCCTCGCCGGAAGCCGCCGCCGGTGGTGCCATCGGCCTGGTACGCGAAGGCGACCGCATCCACATCGACATCCACAACCGCAGCATCCAGCTGCTGGTCAGCGATGAGGAGCTGGCCCACCGCCGCATCGAACAGGACAAGCTCGGCTGGAAGCCGGCCCAACCGCGCGCGCGCAAGGTCTCGACCGCGCTCAAGGCCTACGCCCTGCTGGCCACCAGCGCCGACAAGGGCGCGGTGCGCAACAAGGCGCTGCTCGGCGACTGATCCGGCGGCAAACAAAAAGCCCGGCCATGTGCCGGGCTTTTTCGTGCTAACCGATCCGCCAGGGCGGGCGGCAACTCAGCCGCGACGGGCAGCGAGGATGCTCGCCACCTGGTTCGGCTTGCAGTTCAGGTAGGCCGAGGATTGCAGCCAGTTCTGGTCGGGATACCAGGAAAACATGAATTGCCCGCCCTTGAGGCTGTCGACCACCATCCGCGCGACTTCCGGGCGTACCGCCGGGCAACCCTGGCTGCGGCCGATGCGGCCCTGGGTGGCGATCCAGTCGGGGTTCACGTAAGCCGCCGGGTGGATGACGATGGCGCGCTCGCGGGCGCGATCGTTGATGCCGGGCTCCAGGCCGTCCATGCGCAGCGAATAGCCATGCTTGCCGCTGTAGCTCTCGGCGGTGCGAAACAGGCCGATGCTCGACTGGTGGCTGCCCACCGCGTTGGAGAAACGCGTGGCGTGGTTGTCGCCGGACTTCTGCCCGTGGGCGACCAGATCGCGCAGCAACAAAGTGCTGCGCTGCAGGTCGAAGATCCACAGGCGCCGCTCGGACGAGGGCAGCGAGAAATCGATGACCGCCAGGCGCTGGGCCGGCGCGGCGCCGTTGTTCACCGCGCACTGCATGGCGGCAACGGCATGGGTCAGGACCTGGCGATCCAGCGTCGGCGCCACGCGCGCGAGGCTGTCGACCAGCGGTTGATAGACGGGAACGGTCGCCCAGACGGGCGCCGACAGGACAGACAGGCCTGCCAACAGGCAGAGTCGTCGCAGCAACGGACGCATACAGAAAGCCTCATCGGGCACGACCTTGCGACTTCCTGTCCGGCCGGCGCCTTATACTCGCTACCCCAAAGTGTAGCGACACAACTCGGGCCAAGCTGTAAACAGCCTGGCCCGACACGGTATGTTCTAGTGATCGGATCGACCTGCACCGCCGCCGCGGCTGGGGTCGAATGCCGCGCAGTCTAGCAGTCGAACGGTGCACGGGGAGCGCAACGTTGTACAAAAAACACGCATTTCGTCTGGCTGCCGGACTGTTGCTGCTGCCGCTGGCGGCCCTCGCCGCGCCGGCTGGCGAGCCTGTCGGCCCGCTGCGCACGGCCCTCGAACAGCTGCCGGCGTACTGCAGTGGTTATCTCCCGCCGCTGCAACCGGCCGCCCGCGAGCGTCTGCAAGGGTTCTACGCGCGGCAGGATTTTGCGCCGGTGTGGCGCTCCTACCGGCAGATCGATGGCCTGCTGCGGCAGCTCGAACAGCTGGCCGACGACGGCCTGGCCCCGACCAGCTACCACCTCGAACGCATCCGCCAACTGACCCATAGCGCCAGCGCCGCGCCGCAGCACCGGATCTGCAGCGATCTGCTGGCCAGCCACGCCTACCTCAGCGCCCTGCACGACCTGGCCCACGGCCGCCTGCCGCGCGAGCAGATCGAACCGCTGTGGCGCAGCCCTGACTGGCCGCTCGAGGACGATCGCCAGGCCGCGCTGGAACTCGCCAGCAGCGGGCTGAACGACCTGGCCGATGCCTTCGCCCGGGCGCGCCCGGATATGCCGCAATACCTTGCCCTGCGCGCCGCCTATGCGCGCCTGCGCAGACAGCCGCTGCCGCAGTGGCCGACGGTCCCCGCCGGGCCGACGCTGCGCCCGCAGATGCTCGACGCCCGCGTGCCGTTGCTGCGCGAGCGCCTGCTCGGCCACGCCGGGCTGGGCCTGGTCGGCGACGAGAGCCGGCGCTACGACCCGGTGCTGGTCGCTGCGGTCGAGGCATTCCAGCGCCAGCACGGGCTGGAGCCCGACGGGCTGGTCGGTCGCGGCACGCTGGCGGCGCTCAACGTCAGCCCTGCCAGCCGCCTGGATCAGCTGCGCATCAACCTCGAGCGCCTGCGCTGGATCGCCCGCGAAATCGAGCCGCGCTCGCTGCTGGTGGATATCGCCGGCGCCCGGCTGATCCTGCTCGAGGAATGCGAGGTGCAATGGCAGACGCGCACCCAGGTCGGCCGCGAGGGGCGACGCACGCCGCCGCTCAAGTCCACGGTTACCCGGCTGACGCTGAATCCGACCTGGACCGTGCCGCCGACCATCCTGCGCGAGGACAAGCTGCCGCTGATCCGCGAAGACCTCGGCTACCTGGAGCGCAGCCGCCTGCGCGTGCTCGACGCCCAGGGTAACCGCCTCGATCCGCAGCACGTCGACTGGAGCAGTCCGCACGGCATCTACCTGCGCCAGGACGCCGGGCCGGAAAATCCGCTCGGTCGGGTGGCGATCCGCTTCGCCAACCCCTTCTCGGTGTACCTGCACGACACGCCCAGCCAGCGCCTGTTCACCCAGGCGGCGCGCACCACCAGCTCGGGCTGCGTGCGCGTCGAGGGCGCGTTGCAGGTCGTCGACCTGCTGCTCGACGACCGCGAACGCGCCGAAGTCGCGCGCCTGCTGGAAACCGGCGTCACCCACGAGTATCGGCTGGCGCGACCGATACCGATCCTCATGGCGTACTGGACGGCCGAGGCGGACGAACAGGGCGAGCCGCAGTACCGCCCGGATATCTACCGCCAGGACGCCGCCCTGCTGGCCGCACTGAACCGCGCCCAGCGCGATTGAACGGGCGTCCGCCGGCGGCTTTTGCCGGCCGCGCTTGAACCAAAGCACTCGCGCGCTAGTCTCTTGCTGACTGCCGCGAGGGCTGCGTGGCCCATGCGGACCGATCTACCGTCCGGCCAACCGATGGCTGGCTCAGCGCCATGGACAGCCGAGCAGAACACTTCTTGAACACCGATCACAGCACGCACGCCAGGGAATGGACCGAATCCCAGCGCCTGACCGCACTGGCGCGTTACTTCGTGCCGGGCAGCCTGTGCGACGCGGACTTTCACGATCTGCTCGCGCTCGCCGCCGAGCTTTGCGCGGCACCGGCGGCTGCGCTGCACCTGATCACCGCCGAGCAGCAGCATTGCCCGACGGCCCTCGGCGCCGACCGCACGACCGTGCCACGTAACGGAACGGCGAGCGCCTGGGCCATCGAGCATGCCGAATCGCTGGCGTTCCTGCAGGCCGACTGCCTGCCGGACGGCGTCGAGCTGCCACACCTGGCCGACGGCACACCGGCCGCCTCCTACGCGGCGGCCGTCCTGCGCACCGCCGACGGCCTGCCGCTGGGCACGCTGTGCGTGCTAGACCGCGAGCCGCGCGTGCTCGACGCGGACGCCGGGCGACGCCTGCAGTCGCTGGGCCGCCAGGCGATGGCGCAGCTGGAGCTGCTGCGCGACCGCCACATCATCGACAGCGTGATCGACCACGCGGTCATCACGCTGGACCTGCAAGGCCGCATCACCAGCTGGAACGAGGGCGCCCATCGCATCCTTCACTGGGACGCCGAACAGATGCTCGGCCATTGCTTCAGCGAACTGCTCGCCGAGCAGAACAGTCAGGACGTAACCCGCCAGGCGCTGCAGGATGCGCTGGCGCAAGGCTCCGCTGTGCACCAGCGCTGGTATCGCCGACGCGACGGTAGCCGCTTCTGGGGCAGCGGCACGCTCACCGTACTGCGGGAAGGATCGCAACCGCACGGCTTCATCAAGATCATGCGCGACCTCACCGCACTGCAGGCCGAGCAGGCCGCCACCCGCGCCGCCGAGGAGCGTTACCGCACGCTGGTCAACCTCAGTCCGCAGGTGGTCTGGCAGTGCGACGCGGATGGCGCGCTGACGTTCTGCAACAGCTACTGGAGCGACTTCACCGGGCTCGACGAGGATGCCTCGCGCGGCGACGGCTGGCTCGCGGCGGTAGCCGAGGCGGAACGCACGACGCTGGCGCAGCAGTGGCGACAGGCAGTACAGGGCCGGCTGCCGTTCAGCCTCGACCTGCCGCTGATCGCCGCCGATGCCAGCACGCGCTGGTTCCAGCTGAGCGCCGCGCCGGTCTATGACAGCGCCGGCGCGGTGCAGCACTGGCTCTGCGTCGCCCACGATATTGACAACCGGCGCCGCGCCCAGGCGCAGCAGCTGGAAAGCGAAGCCTTCACCCGCCTGCTGCTCGACTCGGCCAGCGAAGGCTTCTATTCCATCGACCGCAGCGGCGCCGTGACCCTGTGTAACCAGGCGTTCCTCACCCTGCTCGGCTTCGAAAGCCGCGACCAGGTGCTCGGGCGCCACCTGCACCGGATCATCCATCACAGCCATCCGGACGGCAGCGACTACCCGGTGCACGACTGTCCGATCCAGCACACCGCCGTCACCGGCGAGCCGCGCGAGGTCGATTACGAGCTGTTCTTCCGCCAGGACGGCAGCAGCCTGCCGGTGGCCTACCGGGTCGCGCCGATCTACCGCGACGGCGAGCTGCAAGGCGCGATCTGCACCTTCACCGACATCAGCGAGCGCACCCACGGCGACGCGCTGCAGGCCTTCCTGCTGGAGATCAGCGACCGGCTGCAGGAAGACGACACGCAGGTCGACATCGGCTGCGTGCTGGATGAACGCCTCGGCCGGCTGACGCGCACCGACTGCATCGCCTACGGCCATCTGGAGGATGCCACCACGCTGGTGGTCAGCCGCCAATGGCGTGCCGCGAACAGCCCCGACCGGCTGGGTCGACACCCGCTCGGCAGCAGCGCCGAGGTGCTGGCCCAGCACCTGGCGCAGGGCAGCATCCTGGTGCTGGAAAACCTGCTCGACGCCGCCGACGACTCGCAGCCGCGGCAACTGCACGCCAGCCTGGCCAGCCAGAGCCTGCTGTTCGCTCCGCTGCCGATTTCCGCGCAGCAGCCCAACCGGCTGTTCCTGCTGTTCGCCAGCCGGCTGCCGCGTCACTGGAACCAGGCCGATGTCGCGCTGGTGCGCGAAGTGGTCGACCGCATCCGCAATGCCAGCCAGCGCGCCAGCGCCAACCGCGCGCTGCGCGAAGCGGAACAGCGCGTCAGCCTGGCCAACGAAATCGCCTCGATCGGCGTCTGGGAATACAACGACACCCATCACAGCATGCACTGGGATGCCCAGCTCAAGGCGCTGGCCGGGCTGTCGCCGGAGCAGCCGGCGCCGCGTGTCGACGAGGTGCTGGCGCGCGTGCACCCGGATGATCGCGCCGAGCTGCTGGCCGCCCTCGGTCGCGCGCTGCAAGGCAAGGACGGCGGCGAATTCCAGCTCGACTACCGCGTGCTGGACACCCGGACCGCGCAGTTTCGCTGGCTGACCAACCGCGGCCGCCGAGTGCTGGATGCCAACGGCGAAGTGCGGATTCTCGGCACCGCGCGCGACATCACCGCCGAGCGCAATGCCGCCGAGCACATGCTGCGCATGAACGCACTGCTCGAACAGCAGATCAGCGAACGCCGCCTGGCCGAACAGCGCCAGACCGCGCTGATCGAGCTGGGCGACCTGCTGCGCGAGCAGCACGACAGCCAGACCATCGCCCACGCCGCGGTCAGCGTCATCGGCGGCACGCTGGGCGTGGCACGGGTGCTGTTCGCCAGCATCGAGCCCGGCAGCCTCTACGCCACCATCGAGCGCTACTGGAGCGACGGTGCCTCGCGCGACAGCAGTGAGCGGGTGCATTTTCCCGACTTCGGCGACCTCTACTACGACCTGCAGAACAATGATCTGGTGGTGATCGACGATGTGCTGCACGACGCGCGCACCGTCGCCCAGACCGACCTGTACAGCGAACGGCAGATCCGCAGTCTGGTCTGCGTGCCGCTGTTCGAGCAGGGCCAGCTGGCCGCCGCGCTGATGTTGCTGCATGGCGAGCCGCGCATCTGGCTCGACGACGACATCTCGTTCATCCGCGAGGTCGCCGACCGTGCCTGGAACGCCGACGAACGCATGCGCGCCGAGCGGGCGCTGCGCGAGAGCGAGGAACAGTTCCGCACGCTGGCCGACAACATCAGCCAGTTCGCCTGGATGGCCGACCCGAGCGGGCGCATCTACTGGTACAACAAGCGCTGGTACGACTACACCGGCACCACCTTCGAGGCAATGCGCGCGCTCGGCTGGCGCGCGGTCAACCACCCCGACCACCACGAGCGGGTCAGCGCCTCGCTCAGGCGCGCGTTCGCCATCGGCTCGGTCTGGGAGGAGACCTTCCCGCTACGCGGCAAGGACGGCATCTACCGCTGGTTCCTCTCCCGCGCGCTGCCGATTCGCGACGATTTCGGCCAGGTCACCCAGTGGTTCGGCACCAATACCGACATCACCGCCCAGGTCGCCGCCGAGGAGGCCCTGCGCGAACTCAACGAAAGCCTGGAGCGCCGGGTCGCCGAGCGCACCCGCGAGCTGGCGGCGATCAACAGCCGCCTGCATATCGAGATGGCCGAGCGCGAGCGCGCCGAAGAGGCGCTGCGCCACGCGCAGAAGATGGAAGCCATCGGCCAGCTCACCGGCGGCCTGGCACACGACTTCAACAACATGCTCACCGGCGTGCTCGGCGCGCTGGATCTGATCCAGCGGCGGGTCAACAACGGCAGCAGCGCAGACCTGCACCGCTACATCGACGCCGCGATGACCTCCGCCAACCGCGCCGCGGCGCTGACCCATCGCCTGCTCGCCTTCGCGCGCCGCCAGTCGCTCGACCCCAAGCCGGTGGATGTCAACCAGCTGGTGGTATCGATGGAGGACATGCTGCGGCGCACCATCGGCGAGCACATCCGCCTGCACACCCAGCTGCAGGCGGACGCCTGGCTGGCGTATACCGATGCCCACCAGCTGGAAAACGCCCTGCTCAACCTGGTGATCAATGCCCGCGACGCCATGCCGAGCGGCGGCGACCTGCAGGTGCGCACCCGCTGCGTGCAGATCGACAGCGCCCAGCCGAACGGCCCGGAGCCCGGCGACTACGTGGTGCTCAGCATCGCCGACAGCGGCGCCGGAATGTCCGCGGAGGTGATCGCCAAGGCCTTCGATCCGTTCTTCACCACCAAGCCCATCGGCCAGGGCACCGGTCTTGGCCTGTCGATGGTCTACGGCTTCGCCAAGCAGACCGGCGGCCACGTGCACATCGACAGCACGCCGGGCGAGGGCACGCGGATCACCCTCTACCTGCCGCGCAACCACAGCACGCTGGAAGAATCGGCGAACACGCCCGCACCCGCCGAGGTACCGCAGGCACAGCATGGCGAGACAGTGCTGGTGGTGGAGGACGAAGCCGCCGTACGCATGCTGGTGATCGAAGTGCTGCACGAGCTGGGCTATGCCGCACTCGAAGCCTGCGACGCGGCCAGCGCCCTGCCCTACCTGCAGAGCGAGCAGCGCATCGATCTGCTGGTCAGCGACTTCGGCCTGCCCGGTCTCAACGGCCGCCAGCTCGCCGACCTCGCGCGCCAGCAACGGCCGCAGCTGAAGGTGCTGTTCATCACCGGCTATGCGGCGGACGCCACGGTGCGCGGCGACTTCCTCGGGCCGGGCATGGACATGCTGGCCAAGCCGTTCAGCATCGATGCCCTCGGCCAGCGCATTCGTCAGCTGATCGAGCGCGACGGCTAGGCCAGCGAAGCGGAACTCGGCCGGTGCGGGCGGACTCTTAACAGCACGCACACTCGGAGGTGTCGATCATGCGACATACAACACTGGCGATACTGGCGTTCGCCGCACTGCCCTTCGGCAACGCCCTGGCTGACGGTCTGGTCCGCGACCTGCTGTCCTCGGGCGCGACAACCGCCTCCACCTACCTGACCTTCAAGGACAACAAGCTGGTCCTGCCGGCGCGCGAGGATGCCAGCAGCTTCGTCGCCAGCGATGGCGCCATCCGCGGCCCGCATCTGGAAGCGCTGCTGCGCCAGCTGCGCGCCGAGCAGCCACAGTTGCAGGCCAGCGACATGGAGCTGGCGAGTGCGATTCTCGCCGCCGAGCCGACCCGCTGAGCCGCCCGGCGCCCGTTGCCCGGCGCCCGCATTTTCATCCACCCCTCGCAGGAGGATTGCACGTGAAGAAGAGCGCATCGGCCGTCTGGCAAGGCGGCCTGAAGGACGGCAAGGGCACCATCAGCACCCAGAGCGGCGCGCTGAAGGACAACCCCTATGGCTTTAACACCCGCTTCGAGGACGCCCCGGGCACCAATCCGGAGGAGCTGATCGGCGCCGCGCATGCCGGCTGCTTCTCGATGGCGCTGTCGTTGATGCTCGGCCAGGCCGGGCTCACCGCCGAGCGTATCGAGACCCACGCCGAGGTAACGCTGGACAAGGATGGCGATGGCTTCAGCATCACCGCCGTCGACCTGACGCTGAAGGCGAAGATTCCCGGGGCCAGCGACGCGCAGTTCCAGCAGATCGCCGAGCAGGCCAAGCAGGGCTGCCCGGTCTCCAAGGTGCTCAACGCGCGCATCAGCCTGAACGCCAGCCTGCTCGGCTGACGCGCAGCGGTCCCGGTTGTGCGCAAACGAAAACGCCACGGCGCAGGCCGTGGCGTTTTCGTTGCGGTCGGCGATCAGCCACGGATGTTGTAGATGTCCTTCTCGTTCAGCTCGGCGTAGGCGTACAGCCGCTTGAGATAGGCACGCTGCTGCTCCCAGACCTTGCTCGCCGCCGGATCGGCCGCCGCGGACGCATCGACCACTTCGGCCGCGACTTCCTTGAGCCGCGCCAGCACCTCGTCGGGTAACCGACGCACTTCCACGCCCTGCTCGCGCAGCTGCTCCAGCGCCTCCATGTTCTTGGCGTTGTAGTCATCGAGCATGTCGCCGTTGACGTCGCGCGCGGCGGAGCGAACGATGGCCTTCAGGTCATCCGGCAGGGTTTCCCAGGCCTTGAGATTGACGTCCAGCTCGAAGGTGACGTTCGGCTCCTGCCAGCCCGGCGTGTAGTAGTACTTGGACGCCTTGTGCAGGCCGAGGGCCAGGTCGTTGTACGGACCGATCCACTCGGTGGCGTCGATCGCGCCGGTCTGCAGCGCGGTGAAGATCTCGCCGGCCGGCATGTTGACCACGGTGCCGCCCATCTTGGTCAGCACTTCGCCGCCCAGACCCGGCGTACGCATCTTCAGGCCCTGGAAATCCTCGACCGAGTTGATTTCCTTGTTGAACCAGCCGGCGGTCTGCACGCCGGTGGCGCCGCAGGCCATCGGCAGCACGCCGAACGGCTTGTACACCTCCTCCCACAGCTGCATGCCGCCGCCACGGTGCAGCCAGGCATTCATTTCCTGCGCGTTCGGGCCGAACGGCAGGGCGCAGAAGAACTGCGCGGCCGGCACCTTGCCCTTCCAGTAGTAAGGCGCGCCGTGCCCCATCTCGGCGGTGCCGCGCGAGACCGCGTCGAACACTTCCAGCGCGGGAACCAGTTCGCCCGCCGCATAGACCTTGACCTTCAGCCGGCCGCCGCTCATCTCGTTGACCAGCGTGGCAAAGCGCTCGGCACCGACGCCGACGCCGGGGAAGTTCTTCGGCCAGGAGGTGACCATCTTCCAGTTGAAGGTCTGCTGCTCGGCGGCGGGGGCGCCGGCGGTTGCGGTCTTTTCGCTCTTGTCATTGCAGCCGGCCAGAGCGGTGGCGGCCAGGCCGACGCCCGCGGCGGCGAGAATGTCACGACGTTTCATGTGGTGCTCCTTGTTGTTTGTCTTATTTGCACAACGACTTGGCTGAACACGACCGACCAGGCAGAACCGCGCCGGGCAACGCCCCGGCGCCAGGACCGGCAACCGTGCAAGCAAGGTGAAGAAAACTAGCGATATCTGCGGCTCAAGCCTAGTCCATCCCGCTAAAAGTCGTATGCCGATTGCTGCAAAGCGCCACTACTGCAAGAATCCTTCTGCGCAACATTCCTTGCGACCCCACAAGAAGGACTCACCAATGTCCCATGACGCCCCGCCGCTACTGCGCGTGGCTGGCTTCATCGATTCGCTGAATCGGCGTTTCGGCCAGCTGTGTGCCTGGTTCACGCTCTTCCTCGTTGCCGGTACCGCGATCGTCGTGGTGCTGCGCTATGGCTTCGGCATCGGCGCCATCGCCCTGCAGGAAGCGGTCATGTACGCCCATGCGCTGGTCTTCATGGGCGCCGCCGCCTGGACCCTGCAGCGCAATGGCCACGTCCGCGTCGACATCTTCTACCAGAAGCTGGTCTCCCGCCGGCAAGGCATCGTCGATGGCCTCGGCCACGTGCTGTTCCTGATCCCGGTCTGCCTGTTCCTGGCCTGGAACAGCTGGGATTACGTCGCCAACTCCTGGGCCACGCATGAAGGTTCCAACGAATCCGGCGGCCTGAAGTTCGTCTACCTGCAGAAGAGCATCATCCTGGTGATGGTCATCAGCCTCGCGCTGCAAGCCGTCGCTGATCTGATCAAGCTCGGTTACCGCCTCGCCGGCCGCCTGCCGCAGGACGAGGAGGTGCAGCATGGCTGAGATCATGGCAATCGCACTGTTCGTCGGCATCTGCATCGCGCTGATGTCGGGCTATCCGGTGGCCTTCACCCTCGGCGGCATGGCACTGCTGTTCGCCGGCGTGGGCGTGGTCACCGGCACGTTCGACGTCGGCTTCCTGCATGCGCTGCCCAACCGCATCTTCGGCATCATGAACAACCAGACGATGCTGGCGGTGCCGCTGTTCGTCTTCATGGGGGTGATGCTGGAGAAATCCCGCGTCGCCGAAGACCTGCTGGAATCGATGTCGCGGCTGTTCGGCACCCTGCGCGGCGGTCTGGCGATCTCGGTGTGCGTGGTCGGCACGCTGCTCGCGGCCTCGACCGGCATCGTCGGCGCCACCGTGGTCACGATGGGTCTGCTGGCGCTGCCGACCATGCTGCGCCGCGGCTACGACCCGGCGATCGCAACCGGCACGCTGGCGGCCACCGGCACGCTCGGGCAGATCATCCCGCCGTCGATCATCCTGGTCCTGCTCGGCGACGTGATGTCCAGCGCGTTCCAGCAGGCACAGCTGAAGATGGGCATCTTCTCGCCGAAGACCGTCTCGGTCGGCGACCTGTTCGTCGGCGCGCTGCTGCCGGGGCTGGCGCTGGTGGGCCTGTACATCGTCTACCTGATCATCATCGCCATCTTCCAGCCGAAGAAGCTGCCCGCGCTGCCGCAGGAAGAGCTCGGCCCGATCGAATGGGGACGGCTGATCAAGGCGCTGCTGCCGCCGCTGGTGCTGATCGCCGCCGTGCTCGGCTCGATCCTCGCCGGCTACGCCACGCCTACCGAGGCCGCGGCCATCGGCGCGCTGGGCGCGACGGCGCTGTCACTGGTCAAGCGTCAGCTGAGCTTCAGCCAGTTTAAGGAGGTCGCCTTCGGCACCACCGAAATCACCTCGATGGTGTTCCTGATCCTGATCGGCGCCTCGCTGTTCTCCCTGGTGTTCCGCGGCTTCGGCGGCGAGGTGCTGATCGAGGACGCCCTGCATTCGCTGCCCGGCGGCGTGCTCGGTGCATTCCTGGTGGTGATGCTGGTGATCTTCCTGCTCGGCTTCATCCTCGACTTCATCGAGATCATCTTCGTCGTCGTCCCGATCGTCGGGCCCATCCTGCTGGCGATGGGGCTCGATCCGGTCTGGCTCGGCGTGATGCTCGCACTCAACCTGCAGACCTCGTTCCTCACCCCGCCGTTCGGCTTCTCGCTGTTCTACCTGCGTGGCGTCACCCCGCGCAGTGTGCCGACGAGCACCATCTACAAGGGCGTGGTGCCGTTCATCGGCATCCAGCTGCTGATGCTGGTGATCGCCTACCTCTGGCCGGATCTGATCACCTGGCTGCCCGAACAGGTGTACGGCCGCTAACCCCCCCACAACGCCCGTCGACGACGGGCGTTGTGCCTTGCGCGCGCCGATCGCCGCTACAATCGGCGCCCGCCGACCGACCCGACACCCACACCGAATGCGCGCTCACGCCAGCTTCACCGATCATTTCCTCGCGCTCGACCGCTTCCTCTCCGAGCACCAGTCGCTGTGGCGGCCGCGCCCGTTCGTGCAGCACCGACTGGAATGGGAAGCCGCCTATCCACAACTGGCCGCCTGGCTGCGCGCACGCTCGCTGGCCGATGCCGAAGCCGCCCACAACCAGCCGAGCGAACTCGATGCACCGGCGCCCTTCGCCCAGCTGGCGGTCGCGGCACGGGCGCTCGCCGACCTGGCGGAACTGCCAGCCCACCCGCTGCCCACGCCGGATAGCCGCTTGCAGGTCGACGTTCCCGGGCGCAAATGGCAGCAGATCCGTGCGTTCGCAGCGCACTTGCAGTTCCGTCAACCGACGCGCCACTGGCTGGACTGGTGCGCTGGCAAGGGCCATCTGGGCCGTCAGCTGGCGCAGGACGGCAGCGCCTTGACCTGCCTGGAATGGGATGTCGCGCTGGTCGACGACGGCGCCCGTCTCAGCCGGCGTCTGGGCATCGATGCCTGTCATCTTCAACAAGACGTGCTCGACGCCGACTGCGCCGAGCGCCTGCACGCCGACCACACGCCGGTCGCCCTGCACGCCTGCGGCGACCTGCACGTACGTCTGCTGCAGCTGGCCATTGCCGCCGGCGTGCGCCAGCTCGCCGTCGCGCCCTGCTGCTACAACCGGACCCAGGCCGAGCGCTATCAGCCGCTGTCACGCGCCGCGCAGCAATCCAGCCTGCGGCTATCGCGCGACGACCTCGGCCTGCCGCTGACCGAGACCGTCACCGCCGGCGCCCGCGAACGCCGCAACCGCGACCAGTCGATGGCCTGGCGGCTCGGTTTCGACCTGTTGCAGCGCCGTCTGCGCAGGCAGGACGACTACCTGCCCACTCCCTCGCTGCCCAGCACCTGGCTACAGAAAGACTTCGAACGCTATTGCCGCGACCTCGCCGCACTCAAGCAGCTGCCGGAGCCAGGCGCCGAAGACTGGCCGGCACTGGAACAGGCCGGCTGGCAACGCCTGGCCGAAGTGCGCAACCTCGAACTGCTGCGCGGCCTGTTCCGCCGTCCGCTGGAAGTCTGGCTACTGCTCGACCGCGCCCTGCTGCTGGAAGAGAACGGCTACGCGGTGCGCCTCGGCCGCTTCTGCGCCGGCGAACTCACCCCCCGCAACCTGCTGCTGCTCGCCGAGCGCCGCTGATCCCCCGAAGCTGCGCAAGTGCTTGGCAGAGAACGGTTTACTCGCCGCGCGCAATCGCTATAATGGCGCCCGGTTTGCCGGTATAGCTCAGCTGGTAGAGCAACTGACTTGTAATCAGTAGGTCCCGGGTTCGACTCCTGGTGCCGGCACCACGAACACAAAGGCTCGCAGAAATGCGGGCCTTTTTCGTTTCTGCCGGAAGTGGAGCGCCCCTTTCGCCGGTTCCGGGCGTCCTTCCGCGCATACCCGAGCAACAGCTTCCAGTTTTCGCCGCCTCCCTCTCCCAGGCAGCACCCGCGTTGCCTTTTCCGTACACCCGATACCTGATATCGGCGTGCCGAGTCCTGCGCTGTACGGATCTCTATCATTTCTATACATCAAATCAATTTGTATAGGTTTTGTAAAAGATGTAGCTTCCCATCCATCACTCCCGGAGCCAGTCATGCCTGTCGGCTTCGGGTGGATGCATGCCATGACAGGCCATCGGAGACCGTACCCGAATGTTCATGCGTACCCGAACTTTCAAAGACACCCTGCGTGAATGCCAGGCGCAGCGGGCGGTATTCGAGGCGGAATACGTGGCGCTGCGCAGTGCCGTGGCGACCATCGAATTCAGTCCCGAGGGGCTGGTGCTGCAAGCCAACCCGCTGTTCCTGAACCTGCTGGGGCTAACCCTGGAGGAAATCAGCGGACGCCAGCACCGCGCGTTCTGCGATCCCGCCTATGCACAGAGCCGCGACTACAGCGCCTTCTGGCAGGGCCTGCAGCAGGGTCGCAGCGTGACCAATCTCATGCCGTGGCTGGCAAAACAGGGGCGGCAAGTGTGGCTGCAGGCCAGTTACGTTCCGGTCCGTGATGCCGGCGGCAAAGTGCAGCGCATCGTCATGCTCGCTACCGATGTCACCGAGCAAACGCTGCGCGCGCAGGCGGATGCCAGCCGCATGCAGGCGGTCGAGCGCTCCACCGCGGTGATCGAATTCGATCTGCAGGGGCTGGTGGTCAATGCCAACGCGAATTTCCTCCAGGTCATGGGTTATCGCCTGGACGATATCCGTGGCAAGCACCACCGTCTGTTCTGCGAGCCCGAAGAAGCACAGAGCGACGCCTATCGCGACTTCTGGGCCCGGCTGAACCGGGGCGAGTTCAGTACCGGCCTGTTCCGACGACTGACCAAACAGGGCCGTGGCGTCTGGCTCCAGGCCACCTACAACCCGCTCTACGATGCCCAGGGCCGGCTGTATGGCGTGGTCAAGTTCGCCTCCGACATCACCGCCAGGGTCGAGCAGCGGGACGCCGAAACCCGCGCAGCGCAGATGGCCTTCGAGACCTCGCGGCAGACCGACGAGTCCGCGCGGCAAGGCGCCGCGGTGGTCCAGCAGTCGGTCAGCGTGGTGCAGAGCATCGCCGATGAACTTGCGCAGGTCGCGCAGGCCATCGGCGCGCTGAGCGCCCAGTCGGAAGAAATCGGCAGCATCGTCGGCGCCATTCGCGGCATTGCCGAGCAGACCAACCTGCTGGCGCTCAACGCAGCCATCGAGGCGGCCCGCGCCGGCGGGCAGGGTCGCGGCTTCGCGGTGGTCGCCGATGAGGTACGCAACCTGGCGCAGCGCACCAGCCAGGCGACCGTGGCCATTACCGAGGTGGTCGGCAAGAACCGGGAACTGGCCCGGGTGGCGACGGAGAACATGCAGGCCAGCACGCGCAAGGCGGAACAAGGCGTCGCCCTGGCCAACCAGGCCGGCACGGTCATCCTCGACATACAGCACGGCGCGCAGCAGGTCGTGGAAGCCATCGGTGAATTCGCCCAGACCCTGGCCTCTCCGGGGCACTGAGCAAACCCTGGCTCCCTTGCCCCGGGCCGCCTGCGGCTCGCGCTCGGCAGGCGGGCCGCTAGGCGCTCAGAACTGTTCGGCCTCCAGGCCGTAGAGCGAGGCGCTGCCGGCGCGGATGCTACCCTCCAGCCCCAGCGTGCGCGGCAGCAGGCGCTCGAAGTAGAACGCCGCGCTGCCCAGCTTGGCGCGGTAGTACGCATCGTCGGCTGCGCCGCGGGCAGCGCTGGTCGCCATGCGCGCCCACATGTAGGCATAGGCGGTGTAGCCGAACAGATGCAGGTATTCCACGGACGCCGCGCCGACGGCGTTGGCGTCTGCGCGCGCCTGCTCCTGCAACCAGGCGCTGACTTGCTCCAGACGCTCGACCGCCTCGTGCAGCGCGGCGTTGAACGGCGTGTCGTGGGTCGCGGCGAAAGCGCGGACCTCATCGGTGAACAGCCGCAGCGACACACCACCGTTGGCGACCACCTTGCGTCCGAGCAGATCGAGCGCCTGGATGCCGTTGGTGCCTTCGTAGATCTGTGCGATGCGCACGTCGCGTACCAGCTGCTCCTGCCCCCATTCGCGGATGTAGCCGTGGCCACCGAACACCTGCTGGCCGAGAACACAGCTCTCGAACCCGGCATCGGTGAAGAACGCCTTGGCCACCGGCGTCAGCAATGCCACCAGCGCCTCGGCGCGCTCCTTCTGCGCCGGGTCGTCGGCGTACTTGGCCAGGTCCAGCTGCTGGCCGACGTAGCAGGCGAAAGCGCGCCCGCCCTCGGTCATGGTCTTCATGGTCAGCAGCATGCGCCGCACATCGGCGTGGACGATGATCGGGTCGGCGCCCCGCTCGGGCGCGACCGGCCCCGTGGCCGCGCGGCTCTGCAGGCGTTCGCGGGCGTAATCGCGCGCCGCTTGGTAGGAAGCCTCGGCGCAGCCGATGCCCTGGATGCCGATGGACAGCCGCTCGTAGTTCATCATGGTGAACATCGCCGCCAGGCCCTTGTTCAGCTCGCCGACCAGATAGCCGCAGGCACCGTCGAAGTTCATCACGCAGGTGGCCGAAGCCTTGATGCCCATCTTGTGCTCGATGGAGCCGCAGGACACCGCGTTCGCCGCCCCGAGGCTGCCGTCCTCGCCGACCAGCACCTTCGGTACGAGGAACAGCGAGATGCCCTTCGGCCCCGCCGGGGCGTCGGGCAGCTTGGCCAGCACCAGATGGATGATGTTCTCGGTCAGGTCCTGCTCGCCGCCGGTGATGAATATCTTGGTGCCGCTGATGCGGTAGCTGCCGTCGGCCTGCGGCTCGGCACGGGTGCGGATGATGCCCAGGTCGGTGCCGGCGTGCGGCTCGGTCAGGCACATGGAGCCGGCCCAGCGGCCCTCGTGCAGCGGCGGCAAGTAGCGCTGCCTGAGGGCTTCGCTGGCATGCGCGTCGATGGCCAGGCAGGCGCCGGAACTCAGCGCCGAATACAGCGCGAAGCTCGAATTGGCCGCGTAGAGCATTTCCTCGAAGGCCACCGCGAGCATCTTCGGCATGCCCATGCCGCCGTATTCGGGATTACCGGCCAGGCCCACCCAGCCGCCTTCGGCGTAGGTGGCATAGGCCTCGCGAAAGCCCGCCGGGGTGCGCACCCGGCCTTCGAGCCACTGCGCGCCCTCCTCGTCGCCGCTGCGGTTCAGCGGTGCCAGCAGCTCGCCGGTGACCTTGGCCGCCTCATCGAGTATGGCGTTGGCGGTCTCGGCATCGATCCGCTCGGCCAGCGCCGGCAGGCGCGCCCACAGCGCAGGCGCATCGAAGACTTCGTGGAGGATGAAGCGGGCGTCACGCAGATCGGCCTTGTAACTGGGCATGGTGAATTACCTCGGTCGGCAGGATGGGTTCTGGGGAGGGCAGCTGGCGCAGGCCGGGAAGGCTGCCGAGCAGCAGCGCATCGACCAGCCGGGTCTGCTGCTCGGCCGTGAGGCCATGCGCGGCCAGCCAGAGCGGCAGGTGTTCGATGAGTTCGAGCAGCACGCGACCTGCCGTCGGCGCCTCGCCGCCCTGCAGCCAGGTAGCGAGCTGCTCGACGATGCGTCGGCGCAGGCTGTCGATGCGTCGCCGGTGGCCATCGCGCAGGCAGTGCCGCTCGCGCGTGGCCAGCAGGAAGCGCGACGGACAGTGTCGATACAGCTCGACCAGCGCCCGGCTCAGCCGCTGCACGCGCGGGCGCACGGCCGGTTCGCCGCGCACACCGCGCTCGGCGAGCAGCAGCAGATGCTCGTAATGCTCCTCCAGCGCGTCGAACAGCAGCTCCTCCTTGCCGGCCACATGCGTGTACAGGGTCGCGGTGGAAATGCCCATGTGGCTGGCCAGCCGGCGCAGGCTGACCTGACCGAAGCCCTCGTCGGCGAACAGCTGCAGCGCACGCTCGCGGCTGATTTCAAAGGTTGCGGCGGATCGGGCGTGCATGGCAGCCTCCACGGAGATGGTCGGGCCTGCACGCAGGCGACGGTGTGAGCCAGTCTAGGCAGGCGCCGAGTGCACTTGCTATGCCCAAAACCGTCGTTGCAGCGGCATAGATTCGGCCACCCGACGCCACCGCGGGCGCACGCCCGACCCCAGCAAACGGATAACGCCATGCGTGAACAGGATTCGGTGGCGGCCTACCTCGTCCAGGCCGCGCTTCATCGTCTGCGCGACAACCCGGCGCGCCTGCAGCAGGTGCTCGCCGCCGCGGGCATCGACGCCGCCGCGCTGGCCGCGCCGAACGCCCAGGTGGCGGCCGCCGCGGTCAGCCGCTTCTGGCTGGCGATGAGCGCCGAGCTGGGCGACGAGTTCTTCGGCTTCGATTCCCATGGCCTGCCCAACGGCAGCTTCGCCCTGATCTGCCGCGGGCTGATCCAGGAAAGCAACCTGGGCAAGGCGCTGCCGCGCTGCTTGCAGTACCTCGGCCTGTTCATTCACGACATCCGCGCGACGCTGGAGGTGCGCAACGGCCAGGCCGTCGTCAGGCTGACCAGCGAGCTGACCGACCCGACGCTCAAGGGACCGGCCGAGGAAATCTTCCTCAGCATCGTGCTGGGTGTGATGTGCTGGCTGGTGGGACGGCGCATTCCGCTCAATCGCAGCCGTTTCAGCACGCCCGCCCCGGCCGGCCAGACCACGCCGTGGCACTGGGGACCGCTGGTGGAATATGACGGGGCGCAGAGCGAGGTGGCCTTCGAGGCCAGCTACTTGCGCTTGCCGGTGATCCAGGATGGCGCCTCGCTGCGCGCCTTCCTGCGCAGCTGTCCGCAGTGGCTGGTGGTGCGTTTTCGCAACGACAGCGGCTTGGCCTCGCAGCTCTTCCGCGCGCTGCGCAGCCAGCCCAGCGATCAGTGGCCGACGCTGGCCGCCATCGCCCGCGCGCGCGGGCTCGGCGAGCAGGTGCTGCGACGGCAACTGGCCAAGGAAGGCTTCACCTACCAGGAGATCAAGCATGAGGTACGCCGCGCCCTGGTTTTCAACCTGCTGCGCGACCGCCAGCTGAGCATCAGCGAAATCGCCGTGCGCGCCGGCTTCCAGGAGCCCAGCGCGTTTCATCGGCTGTTCCGCCGCTGGACCGGCCAGAGTCCGGGGCAATTCCGCAGTCAGCTGCACCCGCCGCCGCGGAGCTGAAGGTCACGGCACGAACAAACTGTATGCATATACAGATTTTCGATTGCCGGCGCCGCGCTTTCTGCCCATGCTTGGTGCTCGTTGCAGCCATCGATGACCAGCATGCGGCTCTTTCTCTGCGAAAAACCCTCCCAGGCCAAGGACATTGCCAAGGTGCTCGGCGCCAACCGGCGCGGCGACGGCTGCTGGCAGGGCGCCGGCGTGAGCGTGACCTGGTGCATCGGCCACCTGCTGGAAACCGCGCCGCCGGATGCCTATGACGCGCGCTACAAGCGCTGGAACCTGGCCGACCTGCCGATCGTGCCGCAGCAGTGGAAGATGCAGGTCAAGCCGAAGACCGCCAGCCAGTTCAAGGCGGTCAAGCGCCTGCTCGGCGAGTGTGCGGAGCTGGTGATCGCCACCGACGCCGACCGCGAAGGCGAGATGATCGCCCGCGAGCTGGTCGAGCACTGCCGCTATCGCGGGCCGATCCAGCGGTTGTGGTTGTCGGCGCTGGACGAGGCGTCGATCCGCAAGGCGCTCGGCGCGCTCAAGCCGGGCAGCGCAACCTTCAATCTCTACCAGGCCGCGCTGGGACGCTCGCGTGCCGACTGGCTGATCGGCATGAACATGAGCCGGCTGTTCACCCTGCTCGGCCGCCAGTCCGGCTACCAGGGCGTGCTTCCGGTGGGCCGCGTGCAGACCCCGACGCTGCGCCTGGTGGTCGACCGCGACCGCAGCATCGCCGACTTCATGCCGGTGCCGTTCTGGGCCATCGACGTGCAGCTGCTGGCCGACGGCATTCCCTTCACCGCGCAGTGGCGGGCCGCGGCGGATGCCTGTGACGAACAGGGCCGTTGCCTGAAGCCCGAGCTGGCGCGTGACGCCGCCGAGGCGATGCGTAGCGCCGGCAGCGCGCGGCTGGTCGAGTTGAAGACCGAACGGATGCGCGAGGCGGCGCCGCTGCCGTTCGATCTCGGCACGCTGCAGGAAGTCTGCTCGAAGAAGCTCGGCCTCGGCGCCCAGGAAACCCTCGACATCGCTCAGGCGCTGTACGAAACGCACAAGCTCATCACCTACCCCCGCAGCGACTGCGGTTACCTGCCGCTCAGCCAGCACGCCGAAGCCCCGGCGATCCTCGCCGCACTGGGTACTGCCGATCCGGCGCTGGCTGCCCTGGCGCCGCACCTCGACGCCCGGCGCCGTTCGCGGGCCTGGAACGATGCGAAAGTGAGCGCGCACCACGGCATCATTCCCACCGTCGCCGCGCAGGCCGCGGCGCGCCTGAGCGGCAAGCCGCGCGCCGTCTACGGGCTGATCCGCGCACGCTATCTGGCGCAGTTCCTGCCCAACCACGAGTACGACCGCACCCAGGCCGAGTTCAGCTGCGCCGGCCAGGCGCTGCGCGCGGTGGGCAAGCGCATCGTCGAGCCGGGCTGGCGCCGCGCGCTGCCCGAGGCGCTGAGGCCGGCCAAAGGCCGCGAAGCGCCCGAACCGCAGGCGCTGCCGGCACTCGCCGCGAACCAGGACTGCGCGGTGCAAGAGGTAACGCTCAAGGACCAGCACACCCAACCCCCCAAGCCGTTCACCGAGGGCGAACTGATCAAGGCGATGAAGAACGTCGCCAGGCTGGTCGACGACCCGCGCCTGAAGCAGAAGCTCAAGGACACCACCGGCATCGGCACCGAGGCGACGCGCGCCGGGATCATCCAGGGCCTGCTCGAACGCGGCTACCTGAGCAAGCAGGGCAAGGCGCTGGCCGCCACGCCCGCGGCGTTCGGCCTGATCGACGCGGTGCCGCGGCCGATCGCCGCCCCCGGCACCACGGCGATCTGGGAGCAGGCGCTGGATATGGTGCAGAACGGCGAGATGCCGCTGGAGGAATTCGTCGTCAAGCAGTCGGCGTGGATGAGCAAGCTGGTCGAACGCTGCGCCGGATTGCGCCTCACCATCAGCGGGCCGCCCGCACGCGGCGGCGCGCCCTGGAAGAACAAGCGCAAGGCCGCCGCAAACAAAGGCACCACCGGCAGGCGCCGCAAGGCCGCGGCCGCCCCGCGTTGAGAGGCCGCCTCAGCCGCCGAGCAGGCTGAACAGGAACGCCGCGCCGACACCGAGCGCCACCAGGCTGGCGATCAGCACCGCCGCGGCGGCGATGTCCTTGGCCACGCCGATCTCCGGGTGCTGCTGCGGGTGCAGGTGGTCGAGTAGGGTTTCCAGCGCACTGTTGAGCAGCTCGGCGATCACCACCAGGCCCACCGTCAACGTCAGGACCGCCCACCAGATGGCAGCCGGGCGCGTCAGCAGCAGCACCAGCAGCACCAGGGTCGCGGCCAGCAGGTGCGTGCGCAGACTGCGCTCGCGGCGCCAGGCCTGCGCCAGGCCGTGACGGGCGAACCGCAGGCGACGGTAGAACGGTTGTCCCTTCATGACGGCTCCTTGGCTGGCGGGCCTCCCATGCTCCCAGCAGATCAGCGGCAAATCCAGCCGCACGCGCGGTGCCGGTGGCGGCTGCGGAACATGCCGGCGCCGCCGCGCTCTGAATGCTGACGGTACCGGGCGCTGCGCCCGGGCACCGTCACGCGCCGCGGCCTGCGCCGTTCGACCGCCTCGCCGGGGCATTTGCCATTCTTTCGCAAGAGGACCTTCCCATGCGCAAGCTGCTTCTGCTGTCCCTCGCCCTCGCCAGCCCGCTGGCCCTGGCCGAACCCGAGTGCACCAGCGCCGACAAGGCGCAGTGGCAGGACCAGGACAAGTTCCAGGCCGACCTCAAGGCCCAGGGCTACGAGATCAAGAAGTTCAAGGTCACCGACGGCAACTGCTACGAAATCTACGGCTGGAACAAGGACAAGCAAAAGGTCGAGATCTATTTCGATCCGGTGAGCGGCGAGGCGGTCAAGACCGAGATCGACGACTGACATGAAACCCGACCGCGTCACGCTCTGGGACCCGCTGGTGCGCCTGTTCCACTGGTCGCTGGCCGGCGCCTTCATCGCCAACTACTTCTTCACCGAGGAGGGCGAGGCGTGGCATCGCTGGCTGGGCTACTACGCCGTGGCCTGGCTGGCGATCCGCCTGGTGTGGGGGTTCGTCGGCACGCCGGCGGCGCGCTGGGCCGACTTCTGGCCCAGCCGCGCGCGGCTGGCCGAACATCTGGGCGCGCTGCTGCACGGGCGGCCCTACCATCGCCTGGGGCATTCGCCGCTCGGCGCGCTGGTGATGATCCTGATGATGCTGCTGATGCTCGGCCTGGGCGTAACCGGCTTTCTGATGGAGGAAGTCGACTACTTCTGGGGGCTGGACGGCCCTCTGATCGTGCACGATGCTTTCGCCAACGCGCTGCTCGGACTGGTCGGCCTGCACCTGCTGGCCGCGCTGGTGGAAAGCCTGCGGCTGCGCGAAAACCTCTTTCTCTCGATGGTGACCGGACGCCGACGCCGGCTGTGAAGCTCACCATTCGCATTCTGGAGCGACCATGAGCAAAGCGATCTACGTTCAACCCGGCGGCGGCTACGACAAGGTCATCGTCGGCAGCTGCCCGGCGCGCGAACCGGCGGCCGGCGAAATCACCGTGCGCCTGCGCGCCAACTCGCTCAACTACCACGATTTCGCCGTGGTCAGCGGCATGTGGGGGCCGAGCGAGCCGCGCATCCCGATGGCGGACGGCGCCGGTGAGGTGATCGCGGTGGGTGCCGGGGTCAGCGAGTTCGCTGTCGGCGATCAAGTGGTCAGCACCTTCTTCCCCGACTGGCTGGACGGCGAGCCACTGGTGGAAGGCTTCGCCACGGTGCCCGGCGACGGCATCGACGGCTACGCGCGCGAGACGGTGACCGCCCGCGCCACCTCGTTCACCCGTGCGCCGAAGGGCTGGAGCCATGCCGAGGCGGCGACCCTGACCACCGCCGGGCTCACCGCCTGGCGCGCGCTGATGGTCGACGGCGCGCTCAAGCCCGGCGAGACGGTGCTGGTACAGGGCACCGGTGGCGTGTCGATCTTCGCCCTGCAGTTCGCCAAGCTGGCCGGCGCCAGCGTAATCGCCACTTCCTCCAGCGACGACAAGCTCGAACGCCTGCGCGGCCTCGGTGCCGACCACCTGATCAACTACCGCAGCACCCCGGAGTGGGGCCAGCGCGTGCTCGAACTCACCGATGGCCGTGGCGTCGACCACGTCATTGAGGTCGGTGGCCCAGCGACGCTGGTGCAGTCGATGGCCGCCACCCGCATCGGCGGGCACATCGCGGTGATCGGCATCCTCACCGGGGTGGCCGGCGAGCTGCCGCTGGTCACCGCGCTGGTGCGCCAGCTGCGCCTGCAGGGCGTGCTGGTCGGCAGCCGCACCCAGCAGCAGGCGATGATCCGCGCCATCGACGCCAACGGCCTGCGTCCGGTGATCGACCGGCATTTCCCGCTGGAGCAGATCTGCGACGCCTTCCGCTATCAGGAGAGCAATCGCCACTTCGGCAAGATCTGCCTGGATATCTGAGCCTCAGCTCGCCGTCGGCGCACCGATTGCGAGCGCCGCCAGACGCGCCTGCAGCAGCGCGGGAAAGCGCTTGAACCAGAGCTGATTGAGCGGCGAGGGATGCGGCAGCGGATGCAGGACGAATTCCCGCAGCGCGCCGTGTTCGTCGTGCAGCCGCACGTCGATGCTCGCGCTGAAGCGGTCGTCGCGCCGCCAGAACGCCTCCAGCCGTTCACGCACCGCGCGCGGCTGGTCGATGCCGAACCAGAGAAACGCCTCGCGACCGAAGGTGACGATGTGCCGGCCGTGCCATTCGGCCAGCAGCAGCTCGCGCAGCAACGGTTGGAAGCGCCGCTTGACCGCCATCGACCAGGCCCGGTTGCCCAGCGGCTTGTACGGCACGGTGCCGAGCCAGAAGAAACCCCGCCCTACCGCCAGCGCCGCATCGAAGTCCGGCGGCGCCGTGCCATGCAGCTGGCGATGCAGCGCGCGGCGCACGCTCTGCCCGCTGGCACCGACGAACGGCGCGCCGTGGCGAACCTCCTCGCGGCCCGGATCGCGACCGAAGAAACACAGTGGTGCGGCGGCATCGCCGAGGCCGAGGATCGGCTCCAGCGGGTCCTTGCCAAACTGTCGGTAGACCTCGACGTCGATGCCCACGGTGTCGGCCGCGAGCCGGCGAAATGCCTCGCGGCGTCGTGCGTCGAGCACTCAGAAGTCCGCTTCGTCGACCGGCTCCACTGCATCGGCCGGAATGACGTAGGCGGCGTCGGCGAGTTCGTTACTCACCGTCTCGATCTTCAGCGTGCCGTCGACCCACAGCGGCGTGTAGATATCGTCGAGCTGAATGCCACGCGGGTAGCGCACCAGCACGATCTGATTCGGCGGTGGCGGCGGCACGTGGATGCAGGCGCCCGGATAGGGCACCAGGAAAAACAGCGTGCTGCGGCCCTGCTCGTCGCTTTCCAGCGGCACCGGATAGCCGCCCAGGCGCACCGATTTGCCGTCGAGCGCCGGCACCGTCTTGGCCGAATACATCACGGCCGGCAGCCCGGCGCCCTGCTTGAGCGCGCCCTGGGCGCTGAAGCCCGGGTCCTCGGTGCCGCCGTGGTCGATTTCCGGCATGTCCTCCAGCGCCTGGCGATCCTCGGGCGGCATCAGCTCCAGCCAGTCGAGTTCCGGCGGGGCGGCGTGGGCAAGCAGGGAACAGCAGAGCAACAGCGGCAGCAGCAATCGGGGCATGGTGGGCGGTTCGGTGGAGGGATGGGCCGCCACGGCGGCCCGCGGCGGATCAGTGGTTGCGGCGGGTCAGCGCACCGTAGATGACCAGCAGGATGATCGCACCGACCACCGCGCCGATAAAGCCTGCGCCCTCGCCGGCTTCGTACAGGCCCAGCGCCTGGCCGCCGTAGCTGGCCAGCAGCGAGCCGCCGATACCGAGCAGGATGGTCATGATCCAGCCCATGCTGTCGTTGCCCGGCTTGAGGAAACGCGCGATGAGGCCGACGATCAGGCCGATGAGGATGGTACCGATGATGCCCATGTGATTCTCCCGGGTCCGTAGGTGGTAACCGATGGACCCGGGCGACGGCGGTTGCGTTCGCGGCAGCCGGACGACCGGAGCGTCAGGCGTGGCTGATCAGCGTCTCGACCGCGGTGATCTGCCGGTCCAGCGTGGCGCGGTCGGGACAGCGCAGCGTGGCGTGGCCGACCTTGCGCCCGGCCTTGAACGCCTTGCCGTAATGATGCAGGTGGCAGTCCTCGACGGCGATGACCCTGGCCACCTCCGGCACTTCGCCGATGAAGTTGAGCATGGCGCTCTCACCGAGCTTGGCGGTCGAGCCCAGCGGCAGGCCGGCGACGGCGCGCAGGTGGTTCTCGAACTGGCTGCACTCGGCACCTTCGATGGTCCAGTGCCCCGAGTTGTGCACGCGCGGCGCGATCTCGTTGGCCTTCAGACCGCCGTCCACCTCGAAGAACTCGAAGGCCAGCACGCCGACGTAGTCGAGCTTCTCCAGCACGCGGCCGACGTAGTCCTCGGCCAGCGCCTGCAGCGGATGGTTGCTGCTGGCCACTGACAACCGCAGGATGCCGCTCTCGTGGGTGTTGTGCACCAGCGGGTAGAAGCAGGTTTCGCCGTCACGGCCGCGCACGGCGATCAGCGAGACTTCGCCGGTGAATGGCACGAAGCCCTCGAGGATGCACGGTACGCTGCCCAGTTCGGCGAACGCGCCGGCAACGTCGGCGGGCTTGCGCAGCAGCTTCTGGCCCTTGCCGTCGTAACCCAGGGTGCGCGTCTTGAGCACCGTCGGCAGGCCGATGGCGGCCACTGCGGCGTCGAGATCGGCCTGCGACTGGATGTCGGCAAACTCCGGCGTGGGAATGCCGAGGTCCTTGAACATGGATTTCTCGAACCAGCGATCGCGGGCGATGCGCAGCGACTCGGCGCTCGGGTAGACCGGCACGAACTGCGAAAGGAAGGCCACCGTCTCGGCCGGCACGCTCTCGAACTCGAACGTCACCAGGTCCACCTCGTCGGCCAGCCGGCGCAGGTGTTCCTTGTCGTCGTAGTCGGCGCGGATGTGCTCGCCGAGCGCCTGGGCGCAGGCGTCCGGCGCCGGGTCGAGGAAGGCGAAGCTCATGCCCAGCGGAGTGCCCGCCAAGGCCAGCATGCGGCCCAGCTGGCCGCCACCGATCACACCAATTTTCATAACTCACGGCCCTTCGTTAGGCGGCCATCCGCGCGCGCCGATGGCAAGTGTAGAACCCGCTCAGCCGCGCGGGTCCGGGTTATCCAGCACACTCTGGGTCTGCTCGTCGCGGAATTTTTTCAGCGCAGCGTGATATTCCGGGAACTCGTGGCCGAGGATGCTCGCCGACAGCAGCGCCGCGTTGATCGCGCCGGCCTTGCCGATGGCCAGGGTGGCGACCGGCACGCCCGCCGGCATCTGCACGATCGACAGCAGCGAATCGACACCCGAGAGCATCGACGACTGCACCGGCACGCCGAGCACCGGCAAGTGCGTCTTGGCCGCGCACATGCCCGGCAGGTGGGCGGCACCGCCGGCTCCGGCAATGATCACGCGCAGCCCGCGGGCTTCGGCCTGTTCGGCGTACTGGAAGAGCAAATCCGGGGTGCGGTGAGCGGAAACCACCGTCACCTCATGGGGAATGCCCAGCTTTTCCAGCATCTCGGCGGTGTGGCTGAGGGTGGACCAATCGGACTTCGAGCCCATGATCACGCCTACCAGTGCGGTCATCGTCGTGCCTCTTTCTCGCGCCTTGCCGGCGCATCAGGAACAACGGCCGCGCTGGGGGCAGCGCGGCCGTTAGGAAAAAGGGCCGGAACCAGTCCGACCGAGGGCCGCGCAGTATATCGCAAGCCCCGGCGCGCCGGCACCCGCGCTTGTCCGCCAGGCGCCGCCCGATCGGGATGGGCTGGCGCCGGTTCTCGCGCCGCCGGCAGGTGCCTCAGGCTTGCTATGCTCGCCGCGTACTGTGAATGGAGGTGCCGTGTTCTCGTTGAAGCGCCAGGGCGATTTCCGCCTGCAACTGACCCGAACCCTAACCCAGCCGGGCCGGCATCTGGTCGAGCTGTACCTGTTCACGCCCCACGAGACCACCTTGTCCGGCCACACCTTGAGCGAGGAGCAGTTCTTCCACGGCGCGCTGATGCACCGTTTCCGCCTGCTCGGCCTGCCGGTCCAGGACCGCGCCAGCAAGCTGGACACCGCCTTCTCGCTGATCTCGCCGCACTACGAGATCATGCACGGCGCCTGGTTCTTCCGTTATCAGGCGTCGCTGGACCGCCTGCGCCAGCAGCTGCAGGGCAAGGCATCCGCCGAGCAGCTGGCGCGCGCGTTGCGCCTGAGCCAGAACTTCGCCCAGCGCCTGCGCAAGGGCGAGCCGCAGCAGAGCAAGCAATCGCGCTATTTCCGCCAGCTGGACGTCTACTTTTCCTGGCTGGCCGAGCAGTTCCTGCTGGAAAGCATGACGCTGGAAGGCTACGACGAACTGGACGACGAGCTGAAACGGGCGGCCCTGGAGTTCATCCAGCAGGAACGCCGCTACCGCGCCGAGCACGACTACCTGGGCGACTTCAAGGGTCCGCCGACCCGCGTGTGGAACCGCATGGGCCTCTACCAGCGGCTGCTGGAGTACCCGGTGGTGCTGCGCCAGCAGCTGATCGAACTGGGCGCCGGCACCCGCAAGCTGGTGAAGGCGGCGTCCACCATGCTGATCATGTCGCTGTTCACCTACTTCCTGTTCAACGTGCGCGATGCCAGTCAGAAGCTCTCCTTCGCCCTGCTGATGGGCATCGCGCTGATCTACGCGATTCGCGACGTGTTGCGCGACGACCTGATCGATACCGCCACCCGCTGGCTACGCAAGGGCAAGCCCCGCTGGAAGCTGCGCCTGCTGATGCCCTACACGCAGAAGGTGATGGCCCAGCAGCTGCTCTGGCTCGACTACCGCAAGCTGGGCGAGCTTCAGCGTGCGGTGCGCGAGCATTCGGGCAAGTGGGCCACCAACGAGGAGCGGCAGATCGTCTGCTACCGCTCACGGCTGCTGCTGGACAAGGCAGCGCTGACTCAGAACCAGATCCAGGAGCGTCTGACCCTGGATTTCGAGCCGCTCTGCGCGTTGATCCAGGCCAGCCACCAGCAGCTCTACGAATGGCAGGACGAAGATGGCCAGCCACCGGTCATCCAGGCGCACGCCATCGAAAAACAGCACGACTACAACCTGCTGCTGGTCAGCCGGCAACCCGGTGAGCCGGGCGAGATCGCCCAGCGTTGGACCTTGCGCCTGAGCGCCGGCGGCATCGTGCGCTGCGAAAACAAGGCGGTACCCTGGCCGGACGCTGAGTCGCGCTCACGTTGGTGGCGACGGGGCTGAGGGCGCGGTTGCCCGCTCAGTCATCGCCTGCGCCGTCCCCGCGTCCCGCGCCGCTCTCCAGCTTGCGCCAGAGCAGGCGCACCGGCGCCTTGCGCACCAGCGCGCAGCGGTACAGACGAATCTCCAGCGGCACGCGCCAATGCTCGCCGCCGCAGATCACCAGTTCGCCGCGCGCCAGCTCGGCGGTCACGCTCAACCGCGGCACCCAGGCCAGGCCGAGCTTCTGCATCGCCATGCTCTTCAGGCTGTCGGCCATGGCCGTCTCGTACACCGTGGTCGAACGCAGCCCGCGCTGGCGCAGCAGTGCATTCACCGAACGCCCCAGCGAGGCGCCGGCACTGTAGGCCAGCAGCGGCACGCTCTGCCCACTGTCGGGATCGAACAGCGGCGCGCCGGCCTCGTCCACCGCACACACCGGGACGATCTCGGTACGCCCCAGCGCCAGCGAGGGGAACAGCTCCGGGTCCATCTGCAGCGTCGCTTCCGGGTCGTGGTAGGCGAGGATCAGGTCGCAGGCACCCTCGCGCAACGAATGCACCGCCTCACCGACGTTGGTCGCCACCAGCCGGCTGTTGACCGGAACGCCGTCGCGCCGCAGCTGCGCCAGCCAGGCCGGAAAAAAGCCCAGCGCCAGCGAGTGCGCGGCGGCGATGCGCAGCACCTCGCCGCGCTGGCCTTCGAGATTGTGCAGATAGCGCACCACCTCGCCGACCTGCTCGACCAGGTTGCGCGCGGTGATCAGGAACAGCTGGCCGGCCTCGGTCAGCTCCACCGGCGTGCGCGAGCGGTTCACCAGGGTCAGCCCCAGCGTGCTCTCCAGGCTGCGGATGCGCCGGCTGAACGCCGGCTGGGTTACGAAACGCCGCTCGGCGGCCTGCGAGAAGCTGCGGGTGGCCGCCAGCGCGACCAGATCTTCCAGCCATTTGGTTTCGATGTTCATGCCATCTCCGAAGCGTCGTCTGCCGACAGGATAACGCTCGCCAACGACCGAACGTCACAGCCACATTATGCCGATCCGGCATGGCACAGCGGATAACGGCATTGGCCGACGAACGGCCGCAGGCCTTATGGTAGCTGGCATCGCGGTCACAGCCGCTTTCCTACCGGATGAGAACTCTCATGTCCTGCGCTGCATCCTTTCGCCTCGAAAAAGACCTGCTCGGCCCACTGGAAGTCCCCGCCGATGCCTACTACGGCATCCAGACCCTGCGCGCGGTGAACAACTTCCGCCTGTCCGGCGTGCCGCTGTCGCACTACCCCAAGCTGGTGGTCGCACTGGCGATGGTCAAGCAGGCTGCCGCCGACGCCAACCGCGAGCTGGGCCAGCTGAGCGAGGCCAAGCACCAGGCGATCAGCCAGGCCTGCGCGCGGCTGATCCGCGGCGAGTTCCACGAGCAGTTCGTGGTCGACATGATCCAGGGCGGCGCCGGCACCTCGACCAACATGAACGCCAACGAGGTGATCGCCAACCTCGCGCTGGAATACATGGGCCACGCCAAGGGCGAATACCGCTACCTGCACCCGAACAACGACGTGAACATGGCGCAGTCGACCAACGACGCCTACCCCACCGCCATCCGCCTGGGCCTGCTGCTCGGCCATGACACCCTGCTGGCCAGCCTCGACAGCCTGATCCAGGCCTTCGCCGGCAAGGGCGAGGAATTCGCCCACGTGCTGAAGATGGGCCGCACCCAGCTGCAGGACGCGGTGCCGATGACCCTCGGCCAGGAGTTCCACGCCTTCGCCACCACCCTCGGCGAAGACCTCGGCCACCTGCGCCGCATCGCCCCGCAACTGCTGGTCGAGGTCAACCTCGGCGGCACCGCGATCGGCACCGGCATCAACGCCGACCCGCGTTATCAGGCCATCGCCGTGCAGCGCCTGGCCGAAATCAGCGGCCAGCCGCTGCAGCCGGCCGCCGACCTGATCGAGGCCACTTCGGACATGGGCGCCTTCGTGCTGTTCTCCGGCCTGCTCAAGCGCACCGCGGTCAAGCTGTCGAAGATCTGCAACGACCTGCGCCTGCTCTCCAGCGGCCCGCGCACCGGCATCAACGAGATCAACCTGCCGCCGCGCCAGCCGGGCAGCTCGATCATGCCGGGCAAGGTCAACCCGGTGATTCCCGAGGCGGTCAACCAGGTCGCCTTCGAGGTAATCGGCAACGACCTGGCGCTGACCATGGCCGCCGAGGCCGGGCAGCTGCAGCTCAACGTCATGGAGCCGCTGATCGCCTACAAGCTGTTCGATTCGATCCGCCTGCTGCAGCGCGCCATCGACATGCTGCGCGAGCACTGCATCGTCGGCATCACCGCCAACGAAGGGCGCTGCCGCGAGCTGATGGAAAACTCCATCGGCCTGATCACCGCCCTCAACCCCTACATCGGCTACGAAAACGCCACGCGCATCGCCGGCCAGGCCCTGCTCGGCGGCCGCGGCGTGCTGGAACTGGTGCGCGAGGAGCAGCTGCTCGACGACGCCACGCTGGCCGACATCCTGCGCCCGGAAAACATGATCGCCCCACGGCTGGTGCCGTTGGCGGTGTGACGGCTGCTGCCAGCGCGCGCCGTAGAAAAGGGATGGTTAGGCCATCCCTTTTTTTGTTTATCGCGATTTCGCGGGAGGGAGCGGGTTGGCACCGGACTGGCATTTTTGCGGGGCCCGGTTGCGCCGGGTTTCGTTCGCTCCATCGCGCCTCTCGCAGGACGACCGCACCGCTCTCCGCTACTCGATCTCGAACAGCCCATCACGAATCTGCGCGCCGGCCAGGCGCTGGCGGATGTCATCGTCGATGCGCGGGTCGTCGGGGGCGTAGAGCATCACCTGGCGGTAGGCGTTGACGCGGTTGATCTCGCTGCCCAGGTAATCCCACACCACGCGGGTGCAGGCCGGGGTGCGACGGTCGCCGCTGGAGACGCCGGTCTTCAGGCCGTTGAGGCGGCCGATGCGGCTCTTGAAGCTGGGGATGAGGATGGTCTGGCTCATCTCGTTGTCGGTCAGCGACTCGTAGTCGATGAGAAACAGCCGGTCCTGCAGGTAGAACGCGGCGCCCAGGTAGCGGCAGCGCACCACCCATTCCTCGGCCGGCGCCTGGCCGGCGCGCGAGCGCTCCTGACGTTCCTGACGCTCGAAGACGAAGCTGCCGCGATCCTCGCGCAGGTGCACCAGCGACAGCAGGATCTGCCCCGGCACCGACATGCAGTTGGCGTACTCGAAGTAGTAGCCGCAATAGCGCGACAGCAGGCTGCTGGCGTTGTCGCGCAACGGCTGGAACAGCTCCAGCAGCGGATCGTTGGCGCCGCTGCGCTCCTGATCGTGGCGGCGCAGGCCGATCAGCTGGGCGAACTGCTCGCCGGGCAGGCCCAGTTCGTAGGCCTCGACGCCGAAGAAATCGCAGATGCGTTTGAGGTTGTGCGCGGTCGGACGGCTCTGGCCGCCGAGGTAGCGGTTGAACTGCGCGCGGTTGATGCCGAGCTTGCGGCAGACCTCGGCGATCGAACGGTAGTGGCTGCAGAGCAGTTTGAGATTGTCACCCAGGTGTTCGTACATGGCGGCGGCATCTGATGCGGGTGACGCGAGTCTAGCATCAACTCGCGTCAGGTCGCCGCGACCTGCACAATTGCGTGGCCAGGGCGCGCGGCCGAATCATTTCCGCCCCGCACGTTGTCTACTCGCAAAACAACAAGAGAGACCTTCCCCCATGCTCGATATTCTCAACGATCTCATCTGGAGCAAGCTGCTGATCGTCATGCTGATCGGCCTTGGCTTGTACTTCACGATTGCCTCGCGTTTCGTCCAGTTTCGCTATTTCGGCAGCATGTTCCGCATCTTCGGCGAGGCGTTCACCCGCCAGCCGGGTCAGCTCAGTTCGTTCCAGGCGCTGATGCTCTCGGTCGCCGGCCGCGTCGGCGCCGGTAACATCGCCGGGGTTTCGGTGGCGATCATGCTCGGCGGGCCGGGCGCGGTGTTCTGGATGTGGATGGTGGCGCTGGTCGGCATGGCCACCAGCTACTTCGAGTGCTCCCTGGCGCAGCTGTACAAGCGCCGCGAGCCGGACGGCGGCTATCGCGGCGGCCCGGCCTTCTACATCGAGCACGGCCTCCGTCAGCGCTGGCTGGGCATCCTGGTGTCGCTGCTGCTGCTAGTGACCTTCGGTCTGGGCTTCAACGCGGTGCAGTCCTACACCGTGGCCAGCTCGCTGCACGACACCTTCGGCGTGCCGACGCTGGTCAGCGGCATCGCGCTGATGGTGGTGATGGGGTTGATCATCTTCGGCGGCATCCGCCGCATCGCCAGCTTCGCCGACGTGATGGTGCCGGTCATGGCGCTGTCCTACATCGCGATGGCGATCTATGTGATCGGCAGTAACGCCGGGCAGATTCCCGAGACCTTCAGCCTGATCGTGCGCAGCGCCTTCGGCCTGGAGCCGGCCTTCGCCGGCGGCATCGGCGCGGCGATCATCATGGGCGTCAAGCGCGGCCTGTTCTCCAACGAGGCCGGCCTGGGCAGCGCGCCGAACGTGGCGGCGGTGGCCGAGGTCAAACATCCGGCGGCGCAGGGCATCGTGCAGTCGCTCAGCGTGTTCATCGACACCATCGTGATCTGCAGCTGCACCGCGCTGATCATCCTGCTCTCGGGCGTCTACCAGCCGGGCATGGAGCAGGCCGGCGTGGTGCTGACGCAGACCGCCGTGGCCGCCGTGGTCGGCGAGTGGGGTCGAGTGTTCGTCAGCCTCGCGCTGCTGCTGTTCGTGTTCACCACGCTGATCTACAACTACTACCTCGGCGAGAACGCGCTGGGCTTCTTCACCGCCAAACGCTGGCCGGTGCAGCTGTACCGCCTGCTGGTGGTGGCGCTGGTGCTGTGGGGCTCGATCCAGGACCTGGGCACGGTGTTCGCCTTCGCCGACCTCACCATGGGCCTGCTGGCGATCTGCAACCTGGTCGCCCTGGCGCTGCTGTTCAAGGTCGGCCTGCGCCTGATGCGCGATTACGACAACCAGCTCAAGGCCGGTGTAGAGTCGCCGGTGCTCGACCCGCGCGACTACGCCGATCTGGACCTCGATCCTGCCGTCTGGCCGACCAAGACCGGCGAAGAGGCCCGTATCATCGGCAACGCCGCCGTCCAGCACTGAGCACCCGCTCGCGTCGACCGACAGGGGGCTCCTAGGCCCCCTGTTTCGTTTGAGGAGATCCCATGCCGGCTTCCAGAAAGACCCTGGTGCTGTACACCGGCGGCACCATTGGCATGCAGCAGAGCGCCGACGGACTGATGCCGGCCTCCGGCTTCGCCGAGCGGCTGCGGGCGCAACAGCTGCTGCAACCGGGGCGGGCGCTGCCAGACTGGCAGTTCCGCGAGCTGCTGCCGCCGATCGACAGCGCCAACATGACACCGCGCCACTGGCTGGCGATTGCCGCGGCGATCCGCCAGGGCGTCGAGCAGGAGGGCTGCGACGCCGTGCTGGTGCTGCATGGCACCGACACCCTGGCCTACAGCGCCGCGGCGCTGAGCTTCCTGCTGCTCGGGCTGGAGGCGCCGGTGCTGCTGACCGGTTCCATGCTACCGGCGGGCGTGCCGGGCAGTGACGCCTGGGACAACCTGTTCGGCGCCCTGCAGGCGCTGCACGACGGCGCGGTAGCCGGTGTCCAGCTGTACTTCCACGACCGCCTGCTGCATGGCGCCCGCGCCAGCAAGCTCGGCACCGCCAGCCTCGATGCGTTCGCCACCCTGCCGCGCCAGCGTCACGAGCCGCGCGGCAGCGGCATCCCGCCGTGTCTCGACTACCGCCAGCCGCGCCAGCCGGTCGAACTGGCCGTGCTACCGCTGTATCCGGGCATCCAGGCGACACAACTGCGCGCCGCGCTCGCCGGCAACGTGCGCGGGCTGGTGCTCGAATGCTACGGCAGCGGCACCGGACCGTCCGACGATGCCGAGCTGCTGGCGGCGCTGGCCGAGGCCCATGCGCGCGGCGTGGTGCTGGTGGCGATCAGTCAGTGCCCACAGGGCCATGTGGATTTCGGCCTGTATGCCGCCGGCAGCCGTCTGGCCGCCTGCGGCTTGCTCGATGGCGGCGGCATGACGCGCGAGGCGGCGCTGGGCAAGCTGTTCGCCCTGCTCGGCGCCGGGCTGACGTCCGCCGAAGTGGCGCACTGGTTCGCGGCCGACCTGTGCGGCGAGCGCGCCGACTGACGCGCCGCCCGGCTCAGCCGGCGACCGGCGTCGGCGCCTGCTCCAGCTCGATCCAGAAGCGGCTGCCGACGCCCGGCTCGCTGTGCAGGCCCATCTGCCCGTTCATCTGCCGGGCGAATTCCAGGCACAGCGACAGGCCGATACCGGTGCCCTGGATCATGCTGTTCTCGCGCCCCAGCCGCTGGAACGGCTCGAACACCTGATCCTGCTGCTGCGGGTCGATACCCAGCCCGGTGTCCTCGACGATCAACCGCACGCGGTTGCCGGCGCTCTCCGCGCGCAGCATCACGCAGCCATCGGGCACGTTGTACTTCAGCGCATTGGACAGCAGGTTGAGCAGCACCTGGCGCAGCCGACGCGGCTCGGCCAGCACCTGCAACGCGTCCGGCGGCAGCTGCACCTCCAGGCGCAGGTTGCGCTGGCGCACCTCCAGCGACACCAGCTCGGCGCATTCGCGCAGCAGCCCGGCGACCGCCACCGGCCGCAGTTCGAGCGTCTGCCGTTCGCTCTGCAGGCCGGACCACTCCAGCACGTCGCCGAGCATCTGGTTCAGATGGCGGCTGGCCAGGAGGATTTCGTCGAGGTACTCGGCGGCCTCGGACTGGCTCTCGTCGTTGCAGTCCATGCGCATCAGCTGGGCGAAGCCGAGGATGGCGTTGAGCGGCGTGCGCAGCTCGTGGCTGATACCCGACAGCAGGCGCGTCTTCGCCTCGTTGGCAGCCTGCGCCTGCGCCGTCGCGGCGCGCAGCTCGGCGTCCGCCTGCTTGAGCGCATCGATGTCGACGTGCGTGCCGGCCAGCACGCGCGGCAGGCCCGTCTGCGCATCGTGCTCCAGCACCCGGCCGCGGCTGAGCAGCCAGTGGTACTGGCCGAGCGCGTCGGCAAAGCGGTATTCGACGTCGTAGCGCTGCGACAGCCCCTGCTGGACCAGTTTGAGCTGGGCCATCGCCCGCGGCAGGTCCTCGGGGTGAATGCGCTGGCGGAACTGCTCGCCGGTCAGTTGCCCCTCAGGCAAGCCGAAGCGTCCTGACAGGCGCCCGCGCAGCTGCAGCACGCCGCTCTGCAGATCGAACTCCCAGAGGCTTTCGGTGGCGCTTTCCAGCACCAGCTCGAGCCGGCGCTGGGTCTGCCAGCGCTGCGTTTCGCTGGACTGCAACTGGCTGCCGATCGACAGCGTATGCCGGGCCATGTCGTCCAGCTCGCGAATGCGCGAGGTCACCGGCGTCGGCTGCCAGCGGCCCTGACCGATCTCGTCGAGCATCTGCGAGACACCGGCGATCGGCGCGCGCAGCGAATCGCTGAGGCGCCGCGCGCGCCGCCACATGAAGGCGAAGAAGCCGAGGTAGAACAACAGCAGCCCGGCGATCAGCAGGTAGCCGATCTGCTGGTAGCGGCTGGCCAGGGCGTTGGTCTGGGCGAACATCTGCGCCTCGTCGACCACCGCCAGCAGGTGCCAGCCGGTCTGATCGATGGTGGTCCAGGCCACCAGCTGCGGCCGGCCGCCGAGCACCAGGCGGCGCACACCGTCCGGCTCACCTTCGATGGCGGCGGCCAGTTCGCGGGTCTCGGCGCGCTGCTGCAGCTTGAAGTCCTCGGGCTTGAAGATCTCGCGGCGCACCGCCTCCTCATAGGAGTGCTCGGTCAGTTCGGCGAGGCCGAAGTCGCGCTCGCCGGGGCCGGGCAGCGCCATGATGCCCAGGTCGCGGCTGACCAGCATCGCGTAGCCGTCCCACGGCACATGCAGCTGGGCGATCTGCTGCAGGATGCCGCTGACGGTGATGTCGATGCCGTTGACACCCTCGAGGAAATCGCCGCGATAGACCGGCGCGATGGCCGACATCATCCAGCCGTGGCCGGCGGGGTCGAGGTAGACGTCGGTCCACACCACGCCGCGCTCCGGATTGTGCTCGGCATCGGCGAGGTAATAGAAGTTGTAGTCGGGAATGACCATGTCATTCGGGTACTGGTCCGGCGTGGAGAACCAGGGGTAGATGTGGTTGTAGCTGTCCCAGCTGTTGAAATACAGGCTGGCGATCAGCGGAAAGCGCGCCTTGAGCTCCATCATCAGCGGATCGAGGCTGCGCAGGCGCGTGACCTTGTCCAGATCCTGGCGCGCCGGCGGTGTGGAGCCGGAATAGAACGCCGCCGCGCCGCCCTCGTCACGCGGGCTGTAACGCACTCCGGCGGCGTTCAAGGCCAGCGCCGGCGGGCAGGCACACGCCGGCGGCTGATCGAGCAGGGCGCGGCCGGTCAGGCTGCGAAACAGCTCGGTGGCCGCGGTGATCTGCCCCAGCTGCGCATCGATGATGCGCGCCTCCAGGCCGACCGAGGCCTGCAGGTCGGTCAGGGCGGTGTCGCGCAGGTAGTCGATATGCGCATCGCGGATGGCATTGTTGGTCAGCAGATAGACTGCGATGAGCACCGCCTCCACCAGCACCAGCGGAATCAGGGCACTCTGAACGAAGGCGCGCCAGATCCATTGGCGCAGACCGATCGGGCTTCTCGACGGCACGGGAGCTCCAGCGCACGGCGCGCAAACGGCTGATGGGCGAAAGCGGCGGGATCATATCACCGCGCCCGGTAAAACCCAGTTTCGCCGATAGACGTACAGCCGGCCGTGCGCTGCTGCTTATCCAGCGTCGGTTGTCCTAACCGCGCTGGCGCGCGAGTGCCGCCAGGCGCACCGCCGCGTTGGCCTCGCCGTGCCCGGCGTAGCCGTTGCGCCGCTGCAGGATCTCGACGCAGAAGCGCCCCTCGAACGGCACGGTACACACCTGCAGCAGCTCGCCGCCCTGCGCATCGCGGTCGTACAGCACATTGCCGCGGGCCAGGCGCTGCAGGGTGGCGTCGTCGAGCGCGAAGCGCGCGGCGAGGTCGGCGTAGTAGTTCTGCGGGATGTCCAGCAGCGCCACGCCGGCCTGCTGGAGGCGTTCCACCTCGGCGAGCAGGTCATCGCAGGCAAAGGCGATGCGCTGCAGCCCGGCGCCACGGTAGCGCGCCAGCGTGTGGGCGACCGCCGTGTCGTGGTCCGGCGAAGTCTCCAGCGGCAGGCGTACCCGACCGCAGCGGCTGTGCACGGTGCGGCTGCGGATCAGCCCGCGGGGGTCGAACGCCACTGCCTCGTCGGCCACCTCGAAATCGAACAGGCTGCGGTAGAACAGCAGCCAGCTGGCCAGCCGCTCGGCCGGCAGCGCGCTGGCCAGCTGATCGATGCCGCGCAGGCCGCCGCTCGGCTGCGCCTGCGGGTCGATGCGGAAATCGGTGTCGTAGACGCTGTGCCCCGGCGCACCCGGCTCGACCAGATAGATCAGGCTGCCGTCCGGCGCGCGTACGGCCGGTATTTCCCGTTCGTCGGGGCCGACCAGGCCGCAGTAGGGCTGGGCGCGGAAGGCACAGGCGCGCTCCAGCGCCGGCGCCTCGCGCTCGACCCGCAGCGCCATCGCGCAGAGCGAGGTGCCGTGCGCGGCGAAGAAATCCGCGGCGAACGACTGCGGCTGGGCATTGAGCACGATGTTCGCCTCGCCCTGGCGATACAGCCACACCGCCTTGGAACGATGCTCGCCGACACGGGCGAAACCCAGGCGCTCGAGCCAACCGCCGAGACGTTCGGCCTGCGCGGCGTCGACGGCGAATTCGAGGAAATCGAGCCCCGTATGGCTGGCAGCCGGCGGGGCGGCGAGCAGGTTGCCGCGCGGTGTCGCGCCCTGCTGCTCCAGGCGCTGGCGGGTCTGCTCCTCCAGATAGAGCAGCGCGCGCAGCCCGTCGGCGGCACTGGCCGGCGCGGGCGCGGCCCGCAGGCCGTCGTTGAAGATTTCCAGTGACAGCGGCCCGCGATAGCCGCTGCGCAGCACCGGCGCGAGAAAGCCCGCCAGATCGAACGCACCCTGCCCGGGGAAGCAGCGGTGATGGCGGCTCCACGGCAGCACGTCGAGCGTGAGCAGCGGCGCATCGGCCAGCTGCACGAAGAAGATCTTCTCGGCGGGCAGCGCGGCGATGCCGGCCGGATCGTCACGCAGCGCCAAGGTGTGGAAGCTGTCGAGGACGATACCGAGCGCCGGGTGGTCGGCCTGCGCCACCAGTTCCCAGGCCTGGCCCCAGGTCTGCACATGGCGGCCCCAGGCGAGCGCCTCGTAACCGATGCGCAGGCCGCGTGCCTGCGCGCGCTCGGCCAGCAGCGCGAGGTCGGCGGCGAGAATCTCCGGCTCGCCCAGCGCCTCGGCCTGGGTGTTGCTGCAGACCAGCAGCAGCTCGGTACCCAGGTCCTGCATCAGGTCGAACTTGCGCTCGGCACGGTCGAGGTTGCGCTGCACAAGCGTGCGCGGGCAGCCCTCGAAGTCGCGGAACGGCTCGAACAGCGCGATGCCGATGCCCAGCTCCTCGCACTGCCGACGCACCTCCGCCGGGCTGCCCGGGTAATGCAGCAGATCGGTCTCGAACAGTTCGACGGCGTCGAAGCCGGCCGCGGCGATGGCGCGCAGCTTGTCCGGCAGAGTGCCGCTCAGCGAAACGGTGGAGATCGCCCGCGGCCAGCGCCAGCCGCGCTCGCCGGGACGCATCCGGGCAGGCGCAGCGACCGGCTGGGCGCCGTCCACGCGCGGAAATGCCGCCAGATTGGCGGCCAGCGGCACGATGGCCGACTCAGTGCACGGTACGATCATGGTCGGGGGACTCGGTAAGGGAAACCAGCGGGCCGGGCTCGGCCTGCTCCAGCAGGGCGCGTAGCGGCGTGGCGATCGAGGCGGTGTAGTCCTTCACGCAGCGGTGATGGCCGCCCAGTACGTCGTAACTCTCGAAGCGGATGCCCATGTTGCGCCACGCGTGGCTGGTGTAATCGGCCGAGAAGTACACCACCGGCGCCGCCAGCCGCCCGGGCAGGTAGCGCGCCATCGCCAGCGAGTAACGCTGGAAGCGTTCACGCACCTCCAGATCCCGCGCCGTCGGCGCGGCCTCCGCGCTGGCGCGGCGCAGCAGACGCCCGCCGAGCTTGTGCAGCAGGTTGGCGATGCGCTTGGGATAGGGCCATTTGCTGGTCTCGCCGAAGCGGCTCAGCGCCTCGTAGGTGCGCGCCAGCAGCGTTTCCGACAGCAACGCGTCGGCGCTGCGCAGGATGACGCGCGACCAGGGCCGCACGTTGGCCGTCGGCGGGTCGATCAGCGCGACGATCTCCACCTCTTCGCCGGCCTCGATCAGCAGGCGCGCGGTTTCGAACGCCACCAGCGCACCGTTGCAGTAGCCGCCGATGCGGTACGGACCACGCGTCTGGCGTTCGAGGATCAGCGGCAGCCGCGCACGCGCCATCTGCTCGACCGACGCCGGAATCGGCTCGTTGTCCAGGCCGTGCGGGGCGATGGCGATCAGCGGTTGCCGCGCGCCGAGCAGCTTGGCCAGACGGCGGATGTAGTAGCCGCCCTGGGCGAAGTCGCCGTGGAACCAGAACAGCGGCGTGCGTTGCGGGTCCTGATTGAACTCGATCACCGGGATCACCTGCCCGGCAAGGTCCTGCAGGCGCGCGGCGAGCTTGCGCGCGCTCTCCTCGACCAGCACCGTCTCGGGAATCATGCGCCCGAGCAGCTGTTCGAGTTCGGCGAGCATCTCGGTGGCGAGCAGCGAATCGCCGCCGCAGTCGAAGAAGTTGTCGTCCGGGCCGACCGCATCGGTCTTCAGCAGGCGCCGCCAGACGCCCAGCACATCGCGCTCCAACGGCGTCAGCAGCGCATCCGCAGTGGTGGCGCCCGCGCGCGCCTGGGCGGCGCGCATCGCCAGCAGCGCATCGCTCAAGCGGTGACGCAGCACCTTGCCGGTCAACCCGCGCGGCAGTTCGTCGAGCAGCTGGATGCGCCGCGGCACCTTGAAGTACACCAGTTCGCCACGCAGATACTCGCGCAGCGCCTCCGCCTCCACCTGCATGCCCGGCCGCAGCACCACCGCGGCGGCCACGTCCTGACCGAGACGCGGATGCGGCACGGCGAACGCCGCGGCCTCGGCCACCGCCGGGTGGCGCAGCAGTGCATCGTCGACCTCCTGCAGGCTGACCTTCTCGCCGCCGCGGTTGATCACCTCGCGCAGGCGTCCATGCAGGCGCAGAAAGCCATCGGCATCGAAGCTGCCCAGATCGCCGGTGTGGAACCAGCCATCGTGAAAGGCCGCCTGGTTCAGCGCCGGGTCGCCGAGATAGCCGGACATCAGCGTCGGTCCGCGGAGCAGCACCTCGCCGCGTTCGCCGGCCGCGACCGGCGTGCCCGCGTCATCGACGATGCGCACGGTGCCCGGTAGCGGCCGGCCGACCGTGCCGGCCTTGTGCTCGCCGGGAAACGGCGTGTTCACCGCAACCTGCGCGGCCTCGCTGGAGCCGTAGTGTTCGAGCAGCGGCATGCCCAGCACCGCCTGCAGGCCGTCGATGATCTCCTGCTGTAACGGCGCCCCACCCGAGGAGGCAAAGCGCAGACGATGCCGGGCGAAGGCCTCGGGGCGGCTGTGGGTGGCTTCGAGCACCGCGCGGTGCAGTGCTGGGCCGGCGGAATACCAGCTCGGCTGGAGCGTCTCGAACCACTCGTGCAGGTCCACGGTCGCCGGGCTGAGCGGGAACGCCACGCTGCCGCCACCGAGCAGCGGGGTAAGGATGGTCACCTTGAGCCCGTGCGAGTAGTACGGCGCCGAGACGCACAGGCAGCGGTCCTCGGCATTCAGGCGGAACCAGCGCTGCCAGTTCTGCGCGGCGGCGAGCATGTTGCGATGGCTGAACGGAATCAGCTTGGGCCGCGCGGTGGTGCCGGAGCTGCGCAGGATGAACGCCGGCGCGTCCGCTTCCGGCTCGGCATCGGGCGCCGGAACGGCCGCGGCCGTGGCGCGCAGCAGCAGGCCGGCGCTGCCGTCTTCGGCGGGCTCGGCGATGATCAGCGGCAGGTCGTGCCGGTGCGCGGCGCGATAGCCGGCATCGGGGCCGCCGTCGATGATCAGCAGCGCATCGAGCGGCAGCTGTTCGAGGAACTGGTCCAGCTCGGCCGGCCCGAGGCGCGGATCGAGCGGCACGGCGACCGCCGAACAGGCAACGCCGAGGATGCCGACGGCCGCCTGGGCGGCGTCGGGGATCATCACGCCGATCTTCGCCTCACGACCGAGACCGGCCTGGCGCAGCTGGCGGCGGATGCCGTCGAGCTGATCGCACAGGGCGCCGCGATCCAGCGGGGCGAAGCGCGTGGCGAGCAGTGCCGGCCGCCGCGGAGCGGCAGCGGCCAGACGTGCCAGTGCACGATAGAGCGTCGGCGCGGTGGCGGTCGAGTCGCGCACGGGCGCTGCCGGGTCCAGCACGGACCCGATCGATTCGAGGGAGTGTGTCACGCTGTCTGTCCTTGGCCGAGGGGCGACCGGAGCCGCTTTCCTCACTGGCCTCTAAGACAGCGTGCGTCGAAAAAGTTGCCTGAACTGCGCCGTGTTATCGGTAACTGCAATGAAAAACGCGCTAGCCGTTGCGCTTTTCCAGCAAATTTCTCGATCGGATCCGGCTCACTCCGCCAGATAGCGCGCCCGCGGCGTGGCCATCGGCAGCGGGCCGTCGCCGATCAGGCGGAAGGCGCCGGACTGCGCATCGTAGGCACGGATCTCGCTGGTGCCGATGTTGTAAACCCAGCCGTGGATGAACAGCTGGCCGCTGGCCAGGCGTGCGGCGACCGACGGGTGGGTGCGCAGGTGGTCGAGCTGGGCGACCACGTTTTCCTCGGTGAGGATGCCCAGGGTGTGCTCGTTGGCGCAGCCGCAATTCTCTTCCACCACATGCCGGGCGACCTCGGCGTGGCGCAGCCAGGCTTTCACCGTGGGCATGCGCTGCAGCGGCGCCGGGTCGAGCACCGCCTTCATCGCGCCGCAGTCCGAATGCCCGCAGATGATGATGTGCTGCACGCCAAGCGCCACCACGGCGAACTCGATCGCGGTGGAGACGCCGCCGAGCATCTGCCCGTAGGGCGGCACCACATTGCCGACGTTGCGGGTGACGAACAGGTCGCCCGGCGAGCTCTGGGTGATCAGCTCGGGAATGATCCGCGAGTCGGCGCAGGTGATGAACATCGCTCGCGGCTTCTGCTCGAAGGCGAGCTTCTCGAACAGCTCGCGCTGCTGGGGATAGATCTCCTCGCGAAAGCGCTTGACCCCACCGATGATGTGATCGAGCGCCTCCTGGGCACTTTCGTTGCGTTGCTGATTGCTCATGTTCGACTCTCGCAAGGTGTGTTGGCGCGCTTCAGAATTTCTCCGGGCGCAGCACTTGTACTTCGGCGAGGTAGCAGACCATCGCGAAGTGTTCGTAATAACGGGCCTGCAGGTGTTCGGCGATGCGCTCGGCGATCTCGCGACTGCAGATGACTTCCAGGCGGATGTTGCCGTCGGTGTTCCACTCGGCGTTGCGTACGCCACGGCTGCCGCTGCCACGTGCGTCGGACAGGGTCCAGCCGGGCGCGCCGAGCGCCTGCAGGTCGGCTTCCAGCTTGTGCTCCAGCGCGGCTTCGCAGATCACCGTGAGCAGCGTGCGGGTATGTGCGTTCATCTCAGAGTCCCCAGGCGATCAGTCGCTCGGCGAGCGCCAGATAGAGCGGTATGCCGAGCAGGATGTTGAAGGGAAAGGTGATGCCCAGCGAGGCGGTCAGCGATAACGACGGATTGGCCTCCGGCACCGCCAGGCGCATCGCCGCCGGCACTGCGATGTACGAGGCGCTCGCCGACAGCGTGGCGAGCATCGCCGTGCCGCCCAACGACAGCCCCATGAAGCGCGCCAGCAGGGCGCCGATCAGCGCACCGAGCAGCGGCATGCTCAGCGCGAACGCGGCGAGCTTGATGCCGTAGCGCTTGAGCGAAGCGAGCTGGCCGGAAGCGATCAGCCCCATCTCCAGCAGGAAGAACGCCAGCACGGGCTTGAACATGCTGGTGTACAGCGGCTCCAGCGGCTTGATCGCCTCCTTGCCGGCGATCGCGCCGATCAGCAGACCGCCCAGCAGCAACATGATGCTCTTGCCGAGGAAGATCTCGCGGCCCAGCTCCTTCCACTGCGTCTCGCGCGACACGCCCTTGGCCAGCAGGATGCCGACCAGGATCGCCGGAATCTCGAGGATCGCCACGAACAACGGCATGTAGCTCTCGAACGCCACCTGGCGCGCCGCCAGATAGGCCACCACCACGGCGAAGGTGCCGGCACTGACCGAGCCGTAGTGCGCGGCGACCGCGGCGGCATTGATGCGGTCGAAGCGCAGGCCGCGCAACAGGCCGAACGCCAGCACCGGCAGCAGCATGCCCAACGCCAGCACCAACAGCGACTGGCCGAGCAGCGCGGCGCTGGCCTGTTCGGCCAGCTCGACGCCGCCGTGCAAGCCGATGGCCAGCAACAGCACGATGGACAGCGTGTCGTACAGCGCCGGTGGCAGCTTCAGTTCGCTCTTGAGCAGCCCGGCGAACAGGCCGAAGACGAAGAACAATACGACGGGGTCGATACCCATTTGTTACTCCTGGCAGAGGATTGGAATCCGAGCACCGTCCCTGGTCGCCATCCGCGGCTGAAAAAAAGGGAGCCGCGCGGGCTCCCTGATCCGTTACGACACGCGCTATCAGGCCTCGATTTCAATCAAGACTTCGCCCGGGTTCACGCGGTCACCTTTGGCGACGTGCACCGCCTTCACGGTGCCGGCGATCGGCGCCTGGATTTCGGTCTCCATCTTCATCGCCTCGCTGACCAGCACCGGTTGACCGGCTTTGACTACATCGCCGACCTTGACCAGCACGTCGACCACATTGCCCGGCATGGTGGTGCTAACGTCGCCCGGCGCGCTGGCCTGCTTGCGCCCGCTGCTGCCACCGCCGACGAACTCGTTGAGCGCCTCGAACACCACTTCTTCCGGCATGCCGTCGATGGACAGATAGAAGTGGCGCTTGCCTTCGGCCTTGACGCCGACGCCGGTGATGTCGACGCGGTAGGTTTCGCCGTGCACGTCGATGACGAACTCGGTCGGCACGCCCTCCTGGGCGACGTTGGCGGTGGTGCCCGGGATCGGCAGCAGCGCTTCGGGCTGCAGGGCGCCGGCTTCGCGCTCCTCGAGGAACTTGCGGCCGATGTCCGGGAACATGGCGTAGGTCAGCACGTCCTCCTCGCTCTTGGCCAGCGCGCCGACTTCCTTGCGCAGCTTGTCCAGCTCGGGTGCGATCAGATCGGCCGGGCGGCACTCGATGACCTCCTCGCTGCCGATGGCCATGAAGCGCAGGCGCTCGCATACCGGCGCCGGAGCCTGGCCGTAGCGGCCCTGCAAGTAGAGCTTCACCTCGTTGGTAATGGTCTTGTAGCGCTCGCCGGCGAGCACGTTGAAGAACGCCTGGGTGCCGACGATCTGCGAGGTCGGCGTGACCAGCGGCGGGTAGCCGAGGTCCTTGCGCACCTTCGGAATCTCGGCCAGCACTTCATCCATGCGATGCAGCGCGCCCTGCTCCTTGAGCTGGTTGGCGAGGTTGGAAATCATCCCGCCGGGCACCTGGTTGACCTGCACGCGGGTGTCGACGCCGGTGAATTCGCTCTCGAACTGGTGGTACTTCTTGCGCACCGCGTAGAAGTACAGGCCGATCTCCTGCAGCAGCTCCAGATCCAGGCCGGTGTCGTACGGCGTGTCGCGCAGCGCGGCGACCATCGACTCGGTGCCCGGGTGGCTGGTGCCCCAGGCCATCGACGAGATCGCAGTGTCGATGCGGTCGGCGCCGTTCTCCACGGCCTTGAGCTGGCACATGCTGGCGACACCTGCGGTGTCGTGCGAGTGCACCACCACGTCCAGCTGCGGCAGCGCTTGCTTCAGCGCCTTGACCAGCGCGCCGGTGGCGTACGGCGTGAGCAGGCCGGCCATATCCTTGATGGCGATGGAGTCGATGCCCATCGCCGCCATCTTGCGCGCCTGCTCGACGAAGGCGTCGATGGTGTGCACGGGGCTGGTGGTGTAGGCGATGGTGCCCTGGGCGTGCTTGCCGGCCTTCTTCACCGCACGGATGGCGGTCTCCAGGTTACGCACGTCGTTCATCGCATCGAAGATGCGGAACACGTCGATGCCGTTCTCCGCCGCCTTGGCGACGAAGGCTTCGACCACGTCGTCGCTGTAGTGGCGGTAGCCGAGCAGGTTCTGCCCGCGCAGCAGCATCTGCAGGCGGGTATTGGGCAGCGCGGCCTTGAGCTGGCGCAGACGCTCCCACGGGTCTTCCTTGAGGAAGCGCACGCAGGCGTCGAACGTGGCGCCGCCCCAGACTTCCAGCGACCAGTAGCCGACGCGGTCGAGCTTGTCGCAGATCGGCAGCATGTCTTCGGTGCGCATGCGGGTCGCCAGCAGCGACTGGTGGGCGTCACGCAGGATGGTGTCGGTAACGCTGATTTTCTTCTGAGCAGTCATGGGTCGTTCCTCACAGGCCTGCGTGGGCGGCAATGGCAGCGGCGATGGCCAGGGCCAGTTCGCCCGGCTTGCGTTTGATCGAGTAGTGCAGCAGCTCCGGGTGGTTATCGACGAAGCTGGTGTTGAACTGGCCGCTGCGGAAATCCGGGTTGGCCAGGATCTGCTGGTAGTAGGTGGCGGTGGTCTTCACGCCCTGCACACGCATGTCGTCCAGTGCACGCGAGCCACGCGCCAGCGCCTCTTCCCAGGTCAGCGCCCAGACCACCAGCTTCAGGCACATGGAGTCGTAATACGGCGGGATGGTGTAGCCGGTGTAGATCGCCGTGTCGGTGCGCACGCCGGGGCCGCCGGGGGCGTAGTAGCGGGTGATCTTGCCGAAGCACGGCAGGAAGTTGTTGCGCGGGTCCTCGGCGTTGATGCGGAACTGCAGCGCGTAGCCGCGGTACTGGATGTCTTCCTGCTTGACCGACAGCGGCTGGCCGGAGGCGATGCGGATCTGCTCGCGCACGATGTCGATGCCGGTGATTTCCTCGGTGATGGTGTGTTCCACCTGCACGCGGGTGTTCATCTCCATGAAGTACACCTCGCCATCGGCGAGCAGGAACTCCACGGTGCCGGCGTTCTCGTAGCCCACCGCCTTGGCCGCCTTCACCGCCAGATCGCCGATGTAGGCGCGCTGCTCCGGGGTCAGCTGCGGGCTGGGCGCGATCTCGATGAGTTTCTGGTTGCGCCGCTGGATCGAGCAGTCGCGCTCGAACAGGTGCACGGTGTTGCCGAAGGAGTCGGCCAGCACCTGCGCCTCGATATGCTTGGGCTCGACGATGCATTTCTCGAGGAACACCTCGGCACTGCCGAAGGCCTTGGTCGCCTCGGAAATGACGCGCGGGTAGGCCGCTTCCAGCTCGGCGCGCGTGTTGCAGCGACGGATACCGCGGCCGCCCCCGCCGGAGGTGGCCTTGAGCATCACCGGGTAGCCGATGCGCTCAGCTTCGCGCAGCGCCTCGGCGAGGTCGGCGACGTTGCCTTCGGTGCCTGGCGTGACCGGCACGCCAGCCTTGATCATGCTGCGCCGCGCTTCGGTCTTGTCGCCCATGCGGCGGATGACCTCGGCGCTCGGACCGACGAAGCGGATGCCACGCTCGGCGCAGATTTCCGCCAGTTCGGCATTCTCGGAGAGGAAGCCGTAGCCCGGATGCAGGGCATCGCAGCCGGTTTCCACCGCCAGGTTCACCAGCTTGCGCGGGTTCAGGTAGCCGGCCAGCGGGTCTTCGCCGATGAAATGCGCCTCGTCGGCGCGCTTGACGTGCAGCGCATGGCGGTCGGCCTCGGAGAACACCGCCACCGAGCGGACGCCCATTTCGGCACAGGCACGCACGATGCGCACCGCAATTTCCCCGCGGTTGGCGATCAGCAGCTTCTTGATCACGCTGTCTTCCTCGGATCGATGAGCAGGCGACCCGCACGCAGGACGGGTCGGGAAGTGCCCGCCTCGGCGAGCGTTTTTTACCCTACGCCTCGCTTATCGATTACCGAAAATAAATAATTGTTTGCTTATGGATAAGTGAAAACTTATACATGCGTGCAGATACCGGTATTACCGGGCTGCGGCGCGCTTAGCTGACCGCTTGAACAGTAAAAATTCGTTATCTGCCAGGCGCCCGTGGCGCCGGAGAACCCTCATGCGAAAGTCCCTGATGCGCATGACGCTGCGCCAGCTTCAGGTGTTCGGCGCCGTCTGCGAAAGTCGCTCATACAGCCGCGCGGCTGAGGAAATGGCGCTGACCCAGCCGGCGGTGAGTCTGCAGATTCGCCAGCTGGAGGAGCTGGTCGGCCAGCCGCTGTTCGAGTACGTCGGCAAGAAACTCTACCTGACCGAGGCCGCCGAGGCGCTCAAGCGCGCCAGCAGCGACATCTTCGCCCGCCTCGACAGCCTCGACATGCAGCTGACCGACCTGCAGGGCTCGCTGCAGGGCCAGCTCAACCTGGCGGTGGAATCCAGCGCCAAGTACTTCGTGCCGCACCTGTTCGCCGCGTTTCGTCGCCAGCACCCGGACGTCAGCCTGCAACTGAGCGTGGTCAACCGTGCGCAGGTGATCAAGCGCCTGTCGGACAACCGCGACGATCTGGTGATCATGTCGCTGATGCCCTCGGAAGTCGCGCTGGAGTTCCTGCCGTTCCTCAACAACCCGATCGTCGCCGTGGCGCCGCCGGAACATCCGCTGTGTCAGGCCAGCCGGCTGTCGTTGCAGGACCTGGCGGCCTATCCGCTGCTGGTGCGCGAACCCGGCTCGGGCACGCGCAAGGCCTGCGAGGAATACTTCCAGCAAAAGCGCGCGCACTTCGCGCAGACGGTGCAGATCGCCTCGCTCGATGCGCTGCGCGAAGCGGTGATCGCCGGCCTCGGCGTGGCGCTGCTGCCGCGCCATGCGGTTACGCTGGAACTGGCCCACGGCCTGCTGCGCGAGCTGCCGGTGGACGAGCTACCGCTCTACCGCAGCTGGTGCGTCGCGCATGCCCGCGGCAAACGCCTGAGCCCGGTGGCCCAGGCATTCTTCGCCTTCATCCGTGATCAGCGCGCGCAGGTCAGTGCGCTGGCCGCGCGCTTCGGCGGTTCTCAGCCCAAGCCCGCTGTGCAGTGAGTGCGGCAGGCTCGGCGAACGGGTCCAGCAGCGCGTGCAGACGGCGCTCCTCGGCGTAACTCTCGATGGCGCGACGGAACTGCATGCGCCGCACGTCCTGCTCCTTGCGGCGGGCCTTGGCGTCGGACGGCGGAAGGTCGGTATACGGGTACATGGGGCGGTCTCCCAGGACGGGTATCGGGAAACCCAGCATCGGACCGCCAGATGACGCCTTGAAGACAGCTCGTTGAACGAGCGATGAACGCGCCCGTTCAGTCGTCGTGCTTCACCGACTTGGGCGACAGCCGCAGGCTGCGCAGGCTGCGCTTGACGCTCTTGAGGTGGTTGACCAGGCTCGGTCCGCGCGCCATCGCCACGCCCATCGCCAACACGTCGATCACCACCAGATGGGCGATGCGGGAGGTCAGCGGCGTGTAGATCTCGGTGTCTTCCTGCACGTCGATGGCCAGGTTGATGGTCGCCAGCTCGGCCAGCGGCGTCTGGCTCGGGCACAGGGTGATCAGCGTGGCGCCGGATTCGCGCACCACGTTGGCGGTGATCAGCAGGTCCTTGGAGCGCCCCGACTGCGAGATGCAGATCGCCACGTCGGTGGGTTTGAGCGTCACCGCCGACATCGCCTGCATGTGCGGGTCGGAATAGGCCGCCGCCGACAGCAGCAGACGGAAGAACTTGTGCTGGGCATCGGTGGCCACCGCGCCGGACGCGCCGAAACCGTAGAACTCCACCCGCTCGGCCTTGGCGCAGGCCTCGATGGCGCGCTCCAGCGCCTGCGGATCGAGGCGCTCGCGCACCTCCATCAGGGTGTGCAGGGTGGTATCGAAAATCTTCAGACTGACATCCATCACCGAGTCGTTCTCGCTGATGGCGAACTGGCCGAAGCTGGCGCCGGCGGCCAGGCTTTGCGCCAGTTTCAGCTTGAGGTCCTGAAAGCCCTGGCAGCCGATGGCGCGGCAGAAACGCACGATGGTCGGCTCGCTGACACCTACCGCATGGGCCAGATCGGCCATCGAACTGTGCATCACCGAGGCCGGATCGAGCAGGACGTGGTCGGCCACCTTCAGTTCCGACTTCCTCAACAGGCTTCTCGATTGGGCGATGTGTTGCAGCAGATTCACGTGGCGGACTCGCTTATGCTCGCGTCCGATGGCCTGGGCGCCGCAGCGCCGCTCGACCATCAGCGGGTTGTAGTGGGGCGGTAGTTATACTACAAGCCTCGCCGTGACGCCCCTTTTTTGGCCTCCAGGAGTGCTCCCGTGTCGATTTCCTGTGACATGCTCGTGTTCGGCGGAACCGGCGACCTGACCCTGCACAAACTGCTGCCGGCGCTCTACCACTTGCACCGCGACGGTCGCCTGCACAGCGACGTGCGGATTCTCGCGCTGGCGCGCAAGAAGCTCAACCGCGCCGGCTACCTGGCGCTAGCCGAACGCCACTGCCGGGCGCAGGTCGCGCGCGGCGATTTCAGCGTCGACACCTGGCAGGCCTTCGCCCAGCGGCTGGACTATTTCGCCATGGACGCCAGCCAGCGCGGCGAATTCGTCCGCCTGGCGCATCACCTGGGCAGCGGTGACAGGCGCGTGCGGGTCTACTACCTGGCCACCGCGCCGGACCTGTTCGAGCCCATCGCCAGCCATCTGGAAAGCGCCGGACTGGCCGGGGAAAACGCGCGCATCGTGTTGGAGAAACCCATCGGCCACTCGCTGGAATCGGCGCGCGCGATCAATGCGGCGATCGGCGCGGTGTTCGCCGAGTCGCGCATCTACCGGATCGACCACTACCTGGGCAAGGAAACCGTGCAGAACCTCATGGCGCTGCGCTTCGCCAACGCGCTGTTCGAGCCGATCTGGCGCGCCGGGCATATCGATCATGTGCAGATCACCGTGGCCGAAACGCTCGGCGTGGAGAACCGCGGCGGCTACTACGACCACGCCGGCGCGATGCGCGACATGCTGCAGAACCACCTGCTGCAACTGCTCTGCCTGGTGGCGATGGAGGCGCCGGTGCGCTTCGACGCCGAGTCGGTGCGCAACGAGAAGGTCAAGGTGCTGCAGGCGCTCAAGCCGATCACCGGCATGGACGTGCTGGACAAGACCGTGCGCGGCCAGTACGGCGCCGGCCAGATCGGCGGCCACGACGTGCCGGCTTACTACTTCGAGCCCAGCATCGACAATGACAGCGACACCGAAACCTTCGTCGCCGTGCAGACCGAGATCGACAACTGGCGCTGGGCCGGCGTGCCGTTCTACCTGCGCACCGGCAAGCGCATGGCGCGCAAGCGCTCGGAGATCATCATCACCTTCAAGCCGGTGCCGCACCTGCTGTTCAAGAAGGGCGAAGCCAACCGCCTGGTGATCCGCCTGCAGCCCGAGGAATGCATCGGCCTGCAGCTGATGGCCAAGGCGCCGGGCAAGGGCATGCAGCTCGAACCGGTGGAGCTGGATCTGAACCTGGCGCACGCCTTCAGCAGCAGCCGCCGCTGGGATGCCTACGAGCGCCTGCTGCTCGACGTGATCGAAGGCGATTCCACGCTGTTCATGCGGCGCGACGAGGTGGAAGCCGCCTGGCAGTGGGTCGATCCGATCCTGCGCGGCTGGCAGGGCCATTACCGCAAGCCGCGCCCCTACCCCGCCGGCAGCGACGGCCCGGAACAGGCCCACCAGCTCATCGAACGCCAGGGTCGCGGCTGGTCGCATTGAGGCGTTCCGCGCGCACTGGGTGAACTGCGTGCAGTGCGCGCGATGGAATCACGCGACACTGCGCGGCATATATGGCCGATATGCCGCCAGATGAGTCGCATGAACTTCCGGCACCCTACGTCACATCACACAAGATCAACTTTCCGGCAACGCGCCAGTTGAAGGCGCTCGTCCGCCAGCGAACCACGCAAGTTCACCCAACAGTTGGTCCGCGATATTCAACCGCATGTCATGCCATATCGGCCAGATAGTTCTGCGGAAACTTTCCACTGTTCTCGAGACTGACAGCGCGGCAATGAAATCCGCCGCAAAGCCAGGTATGACGAGGGCTGCAGCCTACCTTTGCGCCATTCGCATGGAACTTTGCGCGACCACCAAGTTCAACTTCCGCATCGACCTCAGTATCTCGCTCGAATTGGCACCGTGAAACACATTGAATCACCTTCGGCAACTTGCCGTTATCCGTGGATATTCTACGAGTTCATCTCCGCTGACTCGCGGCCAATATCGGCGCAGCGGGTTGAGATAATCTTTTCAATGTGTTTACCCTGAAAAAGGACAGTATCAACCGAAAGGAGTTGTTTTGAGTTTTGCCACCGTAATGCTCCGTCGTCCAACCGACAGCGACGGTTACAACCTCCATCAGCTGGTGGCGCGCTGCCAGCCCCTCGATAGGAACTCGGTCTACTGCAACCTGCTGCAGTGCTCCGACTTCGCCGACACCGCCATCGCCGCCGAAACCGCCGACGGCCGCCTGGTCGGCTTCATCTCCGGTTATCGCCCGCCCTCACGGCCGGACACGCTGTTCGTCTGGCAGGTCGCCGTCGACGCCTCGATGCGTGGCCAGGGGCTGGCCCTGCGCATGCTGCTGGCCTTGACCGCCCGCGTCGCTGGCGAACACGGCGTACGTTTCATGGAAACCACCATCTCGCCGGACAACGCGGCGTCGCAGGCGCTGTTCAAGCGCGCCTTCGACCGCCTCGACGCCAATTGCACGACACGCACGCTGTTCGCCCGCGACGTGCATTTCGCCGGACAGCACGAGGACGAGGTGCTCTACCGCGCCGGTCCGTTCACCGTTTCCCACCTAGAAGAAGAGCTCAAGGAGCACGTATGAACACCTTTGAACTGAACGAATCCCAGGTTCGCAGCTACTGCCGTTCCTTCCCCGTGGTCTTCGACAAGGCCCAGGGCGCCGAACTGGTCACCCACGACGGCAAGCGTTACATCGACTTCCTCGCCGGTGCCGGCACGCTCAATTACGGGCACAACCACCCGGTACTCAAGCAGGCGCTGCTCGACTACATCGAGCGCGACGGCATTACCCATGGCCTGGACATGTACACCGCGGCCAAGGCGCGCTTTCTCGACACCTTCAACCGGCTGATCCTCGAGCCGCGCGGCATGGGCAGCTACCGCATGCAATTCACCGGCCCGACCGGCACCAACGCGGTCGAGGCGGCCTTGAAGCTCGCGCGCAAGGTCACCGGGCGCAACAACATCATCAGCTTCACCAACGGCTTCCACGGCTGCAGCATCGGCGCGCTGGCCGCCACCGGTAACCAGCACCACCGCGGCGGCGCCGGCACCGGCCTCAGCGATGTCAGCCGCATGCCCTACGCCAACTACTTCGGCGACAAAACCAACACCATCGGCATGATGGACAAGCTGCTGTCCGACCCCTCCAGCGGCATCGACAAGCCGGCGGCGGTGATCGTCGAAACGGTGCAGGGCGAAGGCGGTCTGAACGTCGCCTCGGCCGAGTGGATGCGCAAGCTGGAGAAGCTCTGCCGCAAGCACGAGATGCTGCTGATCGTCGATGACATCCAGGCCGGCTGCGGCCGCACCGGCAGCTTCTTCAGCTTCGAGGAAATGGGCATCCAGCCGGATATCGTGACCCTGTCCAAGTCGCTGTCCGGCTACGGCCTGCCGTTCGCCATGGTGCTGCTGCGCCAGGAGCTGGACCAGTGGCAGCCGGGCGAACACAACGGTACCTTCCGCGGCAACAACCACGCCTTCGTCACCGCCGCGGCGGCGCTGCAGCACTTCTGGCAGAACGACGCGTTCGCCAGCGGCGTGAAAGCCAAGGGCAAGCGCATCGCCGACGGCATGCAGCGCATCATCCGCCGCCACGGCCCGGATTCGCTGTTTCTCAAGGGCCGCGGGATGATGCTCGGCATCAGCTGCCCGGATGGCGAGATCGCTGCCGCCGTCTGCCGTCACGCCTTCGACAGCGGTCTGGTGATCGAGACCAGCGGCGCCCACAGCGAAGTGGTCAAGTGTCTCTGCCCGCTGATCATCAGCGACGGGCAGATCGACAAGGCACTTACCATCCTCGACAAGGCGTTCGCCGCCGTGATGAGCGAACAGACCGCGAACCAGGCTTCCTGAGGTATTTCACATGATCGTCAGAACCCTCGCCGAATGCGAAAAGACCGAACGCAAGGTCCACAGCCAGACCGGCACCTGGGACAGCACGCGCATGCTGCTCAAGGATGACAACGTCGGCTTCTCCTTCCACATCACCACCATCTACGCCGGCAGCGAGACGCACATCCACTACCAGAACCACTTCGAGTCGGTGTACTGCATCAGCGGCAATGGCGAGATCGAAACCCTCGCCGACGGCAAGATCTACAAGATCGAGCCGGGCACGCTGTACGTGCTGGACCAGCATGACGAGCACCTGCTGCGAGGCGGCAGCGAGGACATGAAGCTGGCCTGCGTGTTCAACCCGCCCCTCAACGGCCGCGAAGTGCATGACGCCAGCGGCGTCTATCCGCTGGAGGCCGCAACCGTCTGATTCACCGGGGCGGCCAGCATGCCGCCCCGCCACGACAAGAAAGGAGGCAAGCGTGCAGCCTATGCAAGCCGACCTGTATCCCTCGCGCCACGAGAACCAGCCGCGCTGGCAGGACCGTCTGGACCCGGTCGTCTACCGCAGCGACCTGGAGAACGCGCCGATCGCCGCCGAGCTGATCGAACGCTTCGAGCGCGACGGCTACCTGGTCATCCCCCAGCTGTTCAGTGCCGAGGAAGTGGCCCTGTTTCGCGCCGAACTCGAGCGCATGCGCCAGGATCCGGCCGTCGCCGACTCCGGCAAGACCATTCAGGAACCCGACAGCGGCGCGATCCGCTCGGTGTTCGCTATCCACAAGGACAACCCGCTGTTCGCCCGCGTCGCCGCCGATGAGCGCATCGCCGGCATCGCCCGCTTCATTCTCGGTGGCGACGTCTACGTGCATCAGTCGCGAATGAACTTCAAACCGGGCTTCAGCGGCAAGGAGTTCTACTGGCATTCGGATTTCGAAACCTGGCACATCGAGGACGGCATGCCGCGTATGCGCTGCCTGTCCTGCTCGATCCTGCTGACCGACAACGAGCCGCACAACGGCCCGCTGATGCTGATGCCCGGTTCGCACCGCCACTATGTGCGCTGCGTCGGCGCCACGCCGGAAAACCACTACGAGAAATCCCTGCGCAAGCAGGAGATCGGCGTGCCCGACCAGAACAGCCTGAGCGAGCTGGCCAGCCGTTTCGGCATCGACTGCGCCACCGGCCCCGCCGGCAGCGTGGTGTTCTTCGACTGCAACACCATGCACGGCTCCAATGGCAATATCACCCCGAGTGCGCGGAGCAATCTGTTCTACGTCTACAACCATGTGGATAATGCCGTGCTGGCTCCGTTCTGCGCGCAGAAGCCGCGCCCGGCGTTCGTCGCCGAGCGTGAGACATTCAAGCCGCTCGACATTCAGCCGCAACAGTATCCTTGAGGCGTTCGGGTGCGTCTGATGACGACCCGACCTCGGCCGTGCCACACGGCCGGGGGATGAATCCATTTCCAGCTCGTTGACCGCCGGCGCTTCCGCGCGCGGCCTGCCAGCGGCCTGCCAGATGCGGACGTAATAAATAGATGCATACCGTGGAAAAGATCGGCGGCACGTCGATGAGCCGCTTCGACGAACTGCTCGACAACATCTTCATCGGCTCGCGCCAGGGTGACGCGCTGTACCAGCGTGTGTTCGTCGTCTCGGCCTACAGTGGCATGACCAATCTGCTGCTGGAGCACAAGAAGACCGGCGAGCCGGGCGTCTATCAACGCTTCGCCGAAGCCCACAACGACGAAGCCTGGCGCGAAGCGCTGGAGACCGTGCGCCAGCGCATGCTGGAGAAGAACGCCGAGCTGTTCACCGGCACGCCCGAACTGCAGGCCGCCGATCGCTTCGTCAACGAGCGCATCAACGACGCCCGCGACTGCATGGACAGCCTGCACAAGCTATGCAGCTACGGCCATTTCCAGCTCAGCGAGAACCTGATGAAGGTGCGCGAAATGCTCGCCTCGCTCGGCGAGGCGCACAGCGCGTTCAACAGCGTGCTGGCGCTGCGGCAGCGCGACATCAACGCGCGGCTGGTCGACCTCAGCGGCTGGCAGCTGGACAAGCCGCTGCCGTTCGAGACGATGATCGCGCAGAGCTTCGCCGACCTCGATCTCAGCCGCGAGCTGATCATCGCCACCGGCTACGCGCATTGCGCCGAGGGCCTGATGAACACCTTCGACCGCGGCTACAGCGAGATCACCTTCGCCCAGATCGCCGCCGCCACCGGCGCGCGCGAGGCGATCATCCACAAGGAGTTCCACCTCTCCAGCGCCGACCCGAATCTGGTCGGCGTCGACAAGGTGGTCACCATCGGCCGCACCAACTACGACGTCGCCGACCAGCTGTCGAACCTCGGCATGGAGGCGATCCACCCGCGTGCCGCGCGCACGCTGCGCCGCGCCGGCATCGAGCTGCGCATCAAGAATGCCTTCGAGCCCGAGCACGGCGGCACGCTGATCAGCCAGGACTACTGCAGCGCGCGGCCCTGCGTGGAAATCATCGCCGGACGCAAGGACGTCTTCGGCATCGAGGTGTTCGACCAGGAAATGCTCGGCGACCCCGAACACGACATCGAGATCAGCAAGCTGCTCAAGCAGCTCAAGCTGTACGTGATCAACAAGGGCTGCGACGCCAACAGCATCACCTACTACGTCAGCGGCTCGCGCAAGGCGATCAACCGCGCCGCGCGGCTGATCGAGGAGCGCTTCCCGGCGGCCGAGGTGACCATGCACAACGTCGCCGTGGTGTCGGCGATCGGCTCCAACCTCAAGGTCAAGGGCATCCTCGCACGCACCGCCACCGCGCTGGCCGAGGCCGGCATCAGTATCCAGGCGCTGCACCAGTCGATCCGCCAGGTGGAGATGCAGTGCGTGGTCAATGAGGAGGACTACGCCGCCGCTATCGCCGCGCTGCACCGCGCGCTGATCGAGCCGGAGAACCATGGCGATGTGATCGCCGCCGCCTGAGCCGTGCAGGTGGTCGAAACGCCGGGCACGCCCCGGCGTTTTGCTGTCTGGCCTTTGCTATCGGCGCATGACCCCGATCAATACCGCCGGCACAGGGCGGGACGACCATGGAAACAGGCGGCAGGTCACGGTTCGCGTAGACCGTAGCGCCTGTCCACCCGCTCCCCCATGCAGCAGGAGTTGCCATGTTCCCCGAATACCGCGATTTGATCACCCGCCTGAAGGCGGAGAACCGGACGTTCGCCCGCCTGTTCGACGAGCACAACGAGCTGGACCAGCGCGTCAAGAACATCGAGGCGCGCATCATCCCCGGCACCGACAGCGAAGTCGAAGCCCTAAAGAAGGAAAAACTGCAGCTCAAGGACCGCCTCTACGAGATGCTCAAGGAGGCATCGCCTACCTGAGGCCAGCGGGCGTTCCGCCAGACGGGGCGCCCTGCACGACCGCCGATCCGCCCATTGGCCGCGCACGCCGGGCACGAGCGCAGTAGAATGCCGCGCTTCGATGCCCCTGCGAGTCCCGCCCCCATGAGTACCACCCGCCGTACCGAGCTGCTGTCACCCGCCGGCACGCTGAAATCCATGCGCTACGCCTTCGCCTACGGCGCCGACGCGGTCTACGCGGGGCAGCCACGCTACAGCCTGCGCGTGCGCAACAACGAATTCGACCACGCCAACCTCAAGCTGGGCATCGACGAGGCCCATGCGCTGGGCAAGCAGTTCTACGTGGTGGTCAACATCGCCCCGCACAACGCCAAGCTGAAGACCTTCATCAGGGATCTGGAGCCGGTGGTGGCGATGGGCCCGGACGCGCTGATCATGTCCGACCCGGGGCTGATCATGCTGGTGCGCCAGCATTTCCCGCAGCAGACCATCCACCTCTCGGTGCAGGCGAACGCGGTGAACTGGGCCACGGTGAAGTTCTGGGAAAGCCAGGGCGTCAGCCGGGTGATTCTCTCGCGCGAACTGTCGCTGGAGGAGATCGGCGAGATCCGCGAACAGGTGCCGGGCATGGAGCTGGAAGTCTTCGTTCACGGCGCGCTGTGCATGGCCTACTCCGGCCGCTGCCTGCTGTCGGGCTACATCAACAAGCGCGACCCCAACCAGGGCACCTGCACCAACGCCTGCCGCTGGGAATACAAGACCCACGAGGCCAAGGAGGATGAACTGGGCAACTCGGTCCACCTCTACGAGCCCATCGCCGTGCAGCAGGTCGAGGCACAGGACAACCCGACCCTGGGTGTCGGCGCGCCGACCGACAAGGTATTCCTGCTCGAAGACGTCTCGCGCCCCGGCGAATTCATGGAGGCCACCGAGGACGAGCACGGCACCTACATCATGAATTCCAAGGATCTGCGCGCCGTGCAGCACGTCGAGCGGCTGGTGCAGATGGGCGTGCACTCGCTGAAGATCGAGGGCCGCACCAAGAGCCACTACTACGTGGCGCGCACCGCTCAGGTCTACCGCAAAGCCATCGACGACGCCCTGACCGGCCGGCCGTTCGACAGGTCGCTGATGGACACGCTGGAATCGCTGGCCCACCGCGGCTACACCGAGGGTTTCCTGCGCCGCCACGTGCACGACGAATACCAGAACTACGAGCGCGGCTTCTCGCTCTCCGAACGCCAGCAGTTCGTCGGCGAACTGACCGGCGAACGCCGCAACGGCCTGGCCGAGGTGAAAGTGAAGAACCGTTTCGCCGTCGGCGACCGGCTGGAGCTGATGACCCCGCAGGGCAACCTCAACCTGCGCCTGGAGCGGCTGGAAAACAGCCGGGGCGAAGCCATCGACGTGGCGCCGGGCGACGGCCACACCGTCTACCTGCCCGTGCCGGAAGGCGTGGCGCTGCAATACGCCCTGCTGATGCGCGAACTGGAGAGCGGCACGACGAGAGGGTAAGTCGGCACGTACTGCCATCGGCAGGCGAACCGATAATTCCGGCCCCGTGTTCGGCGCGCCCGGTTTCCGCGAGCGCGCCGGCAGTCGACCAACCGCGTCGGGCCGCTAGGCGTAGCTGGGTGTCGTTTTAGTAACGACTCCCGCCAGCTTCTGCGCCGCCTGGTGCTCTTTCAGGGTCTGCCACTGGGCGAACAGTTCGCCCACGTCCGCCCGCCCGGCAAATTCACCCAGGACGCTGCGCGGCGTAACCACCCGCGCGGCCTGAGCCAGCAGACGCTGCTGCGCTCGCGACAAAGCCTGTTCCTGCTCGTTGCGAAGCTGCTCGCCTTTCTGCAGCGCGTCGGCGTAGATGGCGCGCAGCTCCAGATCGCTCTTGCCATAGAAGCGCATGTCGCCGCTGCGCCGGACCTTCCAGCGGAACTCGTTGAAGGAGCGCGGCTGCCAACTCTCGAGGAGCTGCCGGACATCCTTCACCTGGGCGTGGATATCGCGAACTTCACTGTCGGTGAACAATGCGCCCTGGCGTTTCTCGACGCTGTCATGCCAGCGCAGCAGCGTCGTCAAGGCTGCGCGGGCGTAGCCGCTATCGCTCGAGTGATGCGCGCCGGACAGCGGAACACGCTCTGGCATATCCCCGTCGAGGGCGATCTCTCCCATGTAGCGCGCACAGGTCTGCTCGTCGATCAGCGCACAGCCCGGCTGCCAGAGAATGGCTGCCTCGCTTCCGCCGCCCAGCTTGCGCGGCATGAAGTGCCGCTGCTCACCATGATGCTCGTACGGATCGCCGTGCAGGTTCACCAATCCCGCGAGCAACAGCACGATGCCGGCCACCGGCGAACTGAACAGTAGCGCGGTACCGGGCAGCGCCAGCTTCCACTCGGCATCCATCCAAGGCAGCGGCAAGGCCGGGATGGGATCGTCGTGATTGACGATGCGATGGTGGGTCAGCGCTTGAGCTGCCTGGACGAACGCACGGTCGCCGGCGCGAGGTGCGCCGTAGGTATAGAGCTGAACGTCGTCGGACCACTTTCGACGAAGCCATTCCGCCAGCAGCAGCGCGATAGCACCACCGAGGCTGTGGCCGCAGACGATGAGCGTGTGTTCGGCGGTGTAGAACGCTTCCAGATAGCGCTCGACAAAAGGCTTCACCGCGAGGAAGCCGCCATGGAAGCCGCGGTGGGCTTGGCCTATGCCCTCATAGGGCACCTGGCGCGCGTCCAGATCACGTCCCGTGTCGGCGAGCATCTCTTGGGTGCCGCGCACCGAAATCAGCACGATCTTGTCGTTGTGGGTGATGAATGCCTGGGTACTGGAATCCTTGTCGTAGAGAAAGTGCACGTCCTCAGGGTTCTTCCAGCCCTCCTCCGCCTCCGTCACATAGCGCTCGGGATCGTACGGCATGATTTCCAGGCGCTTGGAATAAGGCACCTCCTCACAGAGCAAATGGTATGGCCCGGCGGCGTTAAATTGTGTTGGCTTAACCAGGCGTCCCAACTGATTCTGCAACACATGACCGATGCTGCCGGGAGACGTGTAGGGTGGCGGCGACGATTCATAACGCTCGAACGATCCCGGCTCCTTGCTGAACGGCGCGTAGACAAAGGCGCTCATCACCGCCAAGTGATAGGCGTTCAACGCACAGAAGTCCTTATCCCTAGAAAACAGTGGGCTATAGGCGCGCAGGGCTTTGACTTCGAGTACGTAATGCGCGCTTTCTGCCATTAACACGATTCCCGGTTGCTCTTCCGGCAAACCGACATTTCGTTTGGGAATGGCTGGAGGGCGCGGCTGCCATGTCTTGTCTGCCTCGGGTAGATGGCCAGCAGCCTTAGCGAAATCCCTAACTTCGACTCGAAAAAAACGAGCTTTCTCTTGTGATGCACGCGCTTCCGCTAGATAGGTTTTTCCGTCTGTACGACGCGGCCCAGAAGGCACCTGTTCAGCCGCTACTTGCAGAGCAGTTAAGGGGAGCGTGAATTTTTCCCGGCGGGAGATAGCCGCATACCAATAGTCGCTACCCACATAGCTATCCAATAGCTGTAATACGATCAGGCCGCAAGGGAGCTGTTCTACGCGGGCATATCCGTCACTATCCAACGCACCCGTGTATCGCTGTCCGAGGCTATCTTGCAATTGGTAAGCAAGGCCGGCAAAAGGTAGGCCACTCCCATGTTCATCTACTAAACGAAAGCTGACCCACTCGCGGCGAAGTGGACAATTAAGCCTGGAAGAACTAAGAGAAGCATTCATCCCTGAATCACTCAATGCAATTTGGGTAAACGGCGCATTCACGACCGTTCATCATAAACGTGCGAAACTGCGGCGGGTCCATACAAAGCTCTTCAAAGCTCGTCCCCCAACGCCCAGTACAGGGCTTCCAACCGCGCATAGTCTTTAGCCAATACCCCCTCATATACGGTTTTTCTTCCTTGCTTACGTCAAAATTTAACCGTACGTTTTTTTGTGCAAGCTGATTGGATACGAGATGACCTCCTGCCCCCTTGCAACTCAAAAGCTTGCTAATCTCGCCTTGTCGCGATTTCGCCTTACTTAGCTGAAACAACCACAAACATTTCGCAGTTTTGGTAAACGACCCGTTTGCCTGGAAGGCCGAAGCGCCTTGCGGAAGTTTATCGACTATGACCAATCCCCCGTTGTCATAGGTTTGCTGCCACTCTTTTTCGCCATAACGTCCGTTTATGGTCAGTTTCACTTTTGCCAGTTGCATTTCGCATAAGCCGGAACGGTAATTGACCGGAATCTTGAAACGATATTGATGCGGAGCGCTTTCATAATCCGTCTTGAATGTCTTGCTTTGGCTGCGGCCATTGCATGAATCGGCGGCGTCATATTCCGCTTGCGCCTTGAGCGAGAAATCGGCCGGTAACTCCCCTTCAAAAATGAAGGATTCACCGCCGAACGAACCCAGTGCACTGCAGGCGCTCAGGGAGAGTCCCAGCAGCAAGGGTGAGAGCACATGAATGCGGGATGCCTTGAGGTAATGATTCATAACTGTTGATCCCGAGCAGTAGAAGTGGCGTGCAGCATCTGGCTGAGCCTGGCGAAATGCATTTCAGGCGATTCCCGTTCTTCGGGAATCCAGGCGGGATGGTTCGCGAGTTCCGGGTCGAGCTGGTAACGCAGCAGGAACTGTAGGTGTTCCAGCGACCGCCATCCCCAGACTTCGGCCTTATCCAGCTGCTCACTCAGCCAATCGCTGAGAACGCGAGTTTCGGCGAGGCGCGCGGTGGCCGCCGCATGGTTCTGCCACAGCCAAAGCGTCAGGTTATGACGATGGATCTCCTGCACGACCCTGTCCGGTTCGGGCAGGGCCAACCAGGCGGCTTCGAACGGTGCAGCGTACTGTCCCGGGCGCGGGTTATCGAAACACCGCCAGTGCTCACCATCCCAGCACAGGGCGCTCGCCAGAGGCCCCAGCAGCAACGGTTGCTGGTGCGCTGCAAGCTCGGCAAGGTGACGGGCGATGACCCGGTTGTCCTGGAATCGGTACAGCGAGCGCTGTCCCTGATCATCTACCTGCATACGTTCGCGCCAATGCTGCGCGAGGACAGGCAGCTCGACGCGGTCGGCGCTGGCCAACCAGCCCCAGTTGCGTTCGGGCGCATCGAGCAACGGCTGGATCCGCGCGATTTCGAACTCGCTCAAGGCAACCAGCCACGGACCGATATCCGCCAGGTCGGCAAACTCGGTTGCATGGTAGAGATTGACGTAATCGTGCATCAGGTCGCGGGCAAACAGCTCCTGAACGGGATTGGGTTCGGCCAGGCTGTCGATAACGAGTAGCAGCTGTCGCTGTTGCGCCCGCTGGTCATCGAGCCACTGGTACAGGGGCTCGTTCATGCGCTCGGCCCCGTGTCGCAGACGCCGTCTCTGCAGGCTTCGCAGATCGGGCAGCGGCTGGCGCCGATCTGCCGCGCCTTGCGTGCCATCATCAGCTGGGTGTTGGCCAGCGCCAGCTTCGGCTTGGCGCCGGCGCGGGCCTTGCCCGCCGCATTGGGCAGGGCGGACGCAAGCACCTTCAGCCCCGAGCCGCTACCGGGTGCGCCACCGGAATTCATTTTGATCGTCGCGCCGCTCACCGTAACGCCACTGGGGTCGAGCTTGAGGAAGCTGCCGCCACCGCTGGCGGTGAGTTCCATCCCGGCGTCGATAACGACCTTGCTGCCGGCGTAGTAGTGGATCTCATCGCCGGCTTCGATGAACTGCCCGCTGCCGATTCGGACGTGCTGGGTGTTGCCGACGATGAGGTGATCGCTGGCTCTGACTTCGGTCTTGCGGTCGCCGTGAGTCGTGCGGTGTTCCTCGGCCCTGAACTCGCTGTAGCTGCTGGCTTCCACGGTATCGTGACGCTCGTGGCCGACGCGGATCTTCTGATCGTGCTCGATGTTCTCGTCCCAGTCGCGCTGGGCGTGGACATAGATCTGCTCGGCGCCCTTGCGGTCTTCGATGCGCAGTTCGTTGTAGCCGCCACCGCCGGGCGAGCTGAGCGTCTTGAACACCGTGCGGGTTTTGTTCGCCGGCAGGTCGTAGGGGACTTGGTGTTCCTTGTGGTACAGGCAGCCGGTCACCAGTGGTTGGTCGGGGTCACCTTCGAGGAAGGTCACCAGCACCTCCATGCCGACCCGCGGAATGGCGATACCGCCGTAGCGGTCGCCGGCCCAGCTGGAGCTGACGCGCAACCAGCAGCTGGTCTTGTCGTCGGCCGCACCGATGCGGTCCCAGTGGAACTGGACCTTCACGCGGCCGTACTCGTCGCAGTGGATCTCTTCGCCCACCGGACCGGTGACCACTGCGATCTGACTGCCGAGAACCTTGGGTTTGGGATGTTCGCGCGGCGGGCGGTAGAAGACATCCCACGGCGTGGCGGCAAAGTGGTTGCGATAGCCCTGATTGAAGTCGGCGTCGCCACTGTCCGCTGTGGCGGTGCTGATCGACTCTTCCAGCACCTGTGGCTGTCGGCCCTGATGGAATACCTCGGTGAGCAGCCAGAGATCGTTCCACGATGGACGCGGATGATCGGTGAGGGCAAGGAAGTGACCGCTGGCCAGATAGGCGTCGCTGGCGCCCTCGGCCAGCTCGTAGTCCGCGCGCAGGCGCTGCAGGCTGCGTTTGGCCAGGTGCTTGCCGCGCTCGCGGGTGGTGAAGCGCCCGGGATAGTCGTAGGCCTCCAGTATCGGCGCGAACTCGCTGCCATGGCCGGCTTCCAACCGCAGTCTGGGCTGCTCGAAGTCGTAATCGCGCAGGCTGGCGTGGCTGCTGCGAGTCTCCAGGCGTACGCCGAAGCGCTTGACGACCGTACGCTCGGCGACCAGCCCGGAATCCTGCTGGTAGGCCAGCGGTGCCAGTTTCGCGAACACCGTCTGATCGTCGCCGAACACCAGAACATGGCCGGATTCGCTGTGCTGGAAGTGAAAGCTGATGCCCTCCTCTTCGCACAGTCGCTGGATAAAGCGCAGATCACTTTCGTCGTACTGCACGCAATAGTCGCGTTCGGGATACGAATGACCGAGCTGGAAGCGATACGCGTCGGCCTGGATGCCGTGGGCTTCCAGCACCTGCGCAATGACTTGTGGCACGCCGAGATGCTGGAAGATGCGCTGGTCGTGGCTGTGCGCCAGGTAGGCCAGCTGCGGGCGCAGGCTAAGGCTATAGCGCGTCAGGCGCTTGCCCGATTCACCCTGGCGGACGCGCTGCAACACCCCGTGCACCCCCTTGCGGGCCGGGCCGAACGCGAGGTACGCCGGGCGATGCAGCAGGGCTTCGAGATCGAGATCGGGGCGCTCGCTGACCACTTCGATGTCGAAGCGGTAGGGCTGGTTGAGTTTCTCGTGGCCTTCGAAACTGAGCACTTGCAGGTCGGTTTCGACGCCGGCAACGGCGAGGGTGATATGCGCTTGATTGGCATCCAGCATGCCTTGGCCTCCATCCTTGAGTCAGGCGAAGGCCGAAGGTTGAACGACCTCGATGCCCGATTCAATGATGGCGGGACGACCGCATGATCGGAATCACGCTTCTTACCGCGCAAAAAACCTCGCGATCTGTGCCGCCGACTAACCCAGCAGTTCGGCGAGCTGGGCCGCCGGCACCGGGCGACTGACGAGATAGCCCTGGATTTCGTCGCAGCGCTGGTCCTTGAGAAAATCCATCTGTGCCTGGGTTTCCACGCCCTCGGCCACCACCTGCAGTTCCAGGTTGTGCGCCATCGCGATGATTGCGCGGACGATCGCCGCGTCCTCGGCCGAATGCTCCAGCTCGCATATAAAGGTGCGGTCGATCTTCACGTAATCCACCGGGAAGCGCTTGAGGTAGCTGAGCGAGGAATAGCCGGTGCCGAAATCGTCGATCGCCAGCTTGATGCCCAGCGCACGCAGCTGCCGGCTGATGTTGATGGCGTTGTCGATGTCATCGAGCAGCTGGCTCTCGGTCAGCTCCAGCTCCAGCATCGACGCCGGCAGCCCGGTTTCTTCCAGCACTTGGCGTACCAGACTGACGAAGTTGCCCTGGCGCAGCTGTTTGACGGACAGGTTCACCGAGATGCGAATGTCCGCCAGGCCGGAGCGCTGCCATTCGCGCGCCTGCCGACAGGCCTCGCGCAGCACGAACTCGCCGAGCGGGATGATCAACCCGGTTTCCTCCGCCAGCGGGATGAACTGCGCAGGGGCCACCAGCCCCTGCTGCGGATGGCGCCAGCGCACCAGCGCCTCGGCGGCCTCCAGGCGGTCGTCGAGCAGGGTCAGCCGCGGCTGATAGAACACCTCCAGCTGCCCTTCTACCAGCGCCTTGCGCAGTTGATTCTCCATCTGCAGGTAATCGATGGTCGCTCGCTGCGCGCGCTCGGTGAAGAACTGCAGCGTGTTGCCGCCCAGATGCTTGGCCTGCTGCATCGCGCGGCTGGCCTGGCGCAGCAGGGTCACGGCGTCGCGGCTGTTGTCCGGCATCAGGCTGACGCCGATGGAGGCACTGATCACCAGCTCCTCCCCTGCGACCGTCACCGGCTTGCGCACCCGCGTCAGCAGGCGGCTGCCCAGATGAGCGAGGCTCGACAGGCTGCCGTAGCCCTCCAGCAGCACGACGAATTCGTCACCGGAGAGCCGTGCGATGGTATCGGCCTCGGCCAGGGTCTGACTGATGCGGCGCGACATCTCGCCAAGCAGGCGATCCGCCGCCTCGTGGCCGAGGCTTTCGTTGAGATTCTTGAAACGATCCAGGTCGATGTACAGCACCGCCAGCGTGCGTCCGCTCTGCTGCGCGCGCAGGCAGGCGGCGTGCAGGCGCTCCTTGAGCAGGCTGCGGTTGGCCAACCCGGTCAGGTTGTCGTAATGCATCAGGTAGCGCAGGCGCTCTTCGGCCTGGCGGCGCACGGTCAGGTCGGAAAGGAAACCGACCACATGGGAGATACCGCCCAGCGCGTCGCGCACCTCGCGCAGCTGGAGCCACTGCGGGTAGACCTCGCCGTTCTTGCGCACCTCCAGCAGCTCGCCCTGCCAGCTGCCGTCGCGCTGCAGGGCCTCGCGCATCGCCGCGTAGCGCCGTTGCGATTCCGCCGAACCGGCCAGCCGTGCGGCACTGCGCCCGAGCAACTCCTCGCGGCTGAAGCCGGACAGCGCGCAGCAGGCATCGTTGATCGCCAGGATGCGGAAGCGCGAATCCATGATCACCATGCCTTCGCCCGCGGCCTCGAACACTGTGGCCGCCAGCCGCTGCTGTTCGGCCTGGCGGCGCAGGTCGCTGATATCGCGACGCGTGCCGAGCATGCGCAGCGCGCGTCCGTCGGCGTCGCGGCTGATCACCCGCCCGCGATCCTCGACCCACAGGTGGCTGCCATCGGCGCGCAACGCGCGGTATTCGACGGCGTACAACTCGGTCTCGCCCTTGAGGTGTGCGATGAGCTTGGCGCGCACGCCGGGCAGATCGTCCGGGTGCAGGTCGGGCAGCGGTCGCCCCTCGGCGTCCGGCCGCTGGCGGGCGTCCAGTTCGAAGGACACCTCCAGGCGCGAGTAATGCACCTTGCCCAGCGCCAGGTCCCAGTCCCACAGGCCCAGCTCGCTGGCCTCCAGCGCCAGACTGAGGCGCGCTTCGCTCTGCCGCAGTTCGTCGGCCACCCGCGCGAGTTCTACGGTGCGCTCGGCGACGCGCTGCTCGAGGCCGTCGTAGGCACGCCGTAGCTGCCGCTCGGCAGCGCGGCGCTGTTCCACTTCGCGCGCCAGTTCGGCATTCAGCTGCTCGGCACGGCGTGCCGCGCTGCCCAGCCGCTCGATCAGCACCAGGCGCTGCACGCGCTGGGTCAGGCCGTCGCCGACCAGCCGACTGATCTGCCAGGCGATCAGGCTGAGGGTCGCCAGCACGATCAGCGCCAGCAGGCCCCAGCCCTGCTGCTGCGGATCAGCAGCGGTGAGCATGTACAGCCCGGCCGGCAACAGGCAGGGTACGGCGAAACTGAGGAACGCCGGCAGGCTGACGCCGTAGGCAACGCTGGCGACCACCACCACCGAGCCGATCAGGCCGTACAGCAGCGCCTGCTGGAGAAAATCGGCCGGCGGTACCAGCGCGACCATCGCATAACTCAAGCTGAGCGCCGAAGTCGCGCTGCCAAGCAGGAAGCATCGATACCACGACGGCGCCGCCTGCTCGCTACCGGAGGCCTGGCTGAAGGCGTTGACGTGCCGCAGCCAGAGCAGGCCGAGCACGACCATCCAGAGGAACCAGGCACCCAGTTCGATACCGCCACGTTCGGACCACAGCAGCAGCACGCACGCCACGCTGGCGACCAGCGAGAGCAGCGCCGGGATGCGCGACCCCCGATACAGCAAGCGAGTGCGTTCGACTCCCTCGTGGCGTATGGGCAGTCTGAGGTCAGCGCTGGTGGCATCGCTGGCAGAGAAGGCGTCTAGGGAGCGAACGGAATCGGTCATGGCTGTTGTTCTTGTAATGATCCCCGAGGTGGTCGACGGCGGTTGGAAGCGACCGATAATGGCATGTTGCCATCGCTAAGACCTATCCGAATTGGCAAATTTGTGACAACCGGAAAGCTGGCTGACCGACGGTAATGCTGTCAATCAGCCATTAGCGCGAAGCCGGACCTCCGCTCGACGCCCGACTGCCGGCCAGGACCGCCGGGCGAGCGCAGCGCGGGCATTTCCCATAGAATGCCGCGATGCATGACGATCTCTCTCTCCTCCTGAACTCCCTCAACGATGCCCAGCGCCAGGCCGTGGCCGCGCCGCTGGGGCGTCAATTGGTGTTGGCCGGCGCCGGCTCGGGCAAGACCCGCGTGCTGGTGCACCGCATCGCCTGGCTGCACCAGGTCGAACGCGCCTCGCTGCACTCGATCCTCTCGGTGACCTTCACCAACAAGGCCGCCGCGGAGATGCGTCAGCGCATCGAGCAGCTGCTGCATGTGAACCCGCAGGGCCTGTGGGTTGGCACCTTCCACGGCCTCGCGCACCGCCTGCTGCGCGCCCACTGGCAGGAAGCGAAGCTGGACCAGAACTTCCAGATTCTCGATTCCGACGACCAGCAACGGCTGGTCAAGCGGGTAATCCGCGAGCTCGGCCTGGACGAGCAGCGCTGGCCGGCGCGCCAGGCGCAGTGGTGGATCAATGCGCAGAAGGACGAGGGCCTGCGCCCGCAGAACATCCAGGCCGGCGGCGACCTGTTCCTCGCCACCCAGTTGAAGATCTACGAGGCCTACGAGCAGGCCTGCGTCCGCGCCGGGGTGATCGACTTCTCCGAGCTGCTGCTGCGTGCCCTCGACCTGTGGCGCAATCATCCGGGCCTGCTGGAGCACTACCAGCGGCGTTTCCGCCACGTGCTGGTGGACGAATTCCAGGACACCAACGCCGTGCAGTACGCCTGGCTGCGCCTCTTGGCCCGCGGCGGCGAGAGCCTGATGGTGGTGGGCGACGATGACCAGTCGATCTACGGCTGGCGCGGCGCGCGGATCGAGAATCTGCAGCAGTTCAGTCAGGATTTCCCCGACGCCGAGACCATCCGTCTGGAGCAGAACTACCGCTCCACCGCCTGCATTCTCAAGGCCGCCAACGCACTGATCGCCAACAACCAGGGCCGCCTGGGCAAAGAGCTGTGGACCGAGGGCTGCGAAGGCGAGCCGATCAGCCTGTACGCCGCCTTCAACGAGCACGACGAAGCGCGCTACGTGGTCGAGAGCATCGAGAAGGCCATCCGCGACGGTCTGAGTCGCAGCGAAATCGCCATCCTCTACCGTTCCAACGCCCAGTCACGGGTGCTGGAAGAGGCGCTGCTGCGCGAGAAGATTCCCTACCGCATCTACGGCGGCCAGCGCTTCTTCGAGCGCGCCGAGATCAAGAACGCCATGGCCTACCTGCGCCTGATCCAGACCCGTCACAACGACGCGGCGCTGGAACGGGTGATCAACCTGCCGGCGCGCGGCATCGGCGAGAAGACCGTCGAGACCCTGCGCCAACTGGCGCGCCAGGAGGAGATCTCGCTGTGGGCGGCGCTGCACCAGGCGGTCGGCACCAAGCTCGTCTCCGGCCGCGCCGCCAGCGCGCTGAACGGCTTCGTCGAACTGATCGACACCCTCGCGCTGAAGGTCGAGGGCATGCAGCTGCACAGCATGGCGCAGCTGGTCATCGAACAGTCCGGCCTGCTCGCCTACCACCGCGACGAGAAGGGCGAGAAGGCCCAGGCGCGGGTGGAGAACCTCGAGGAACTGGTGTCCGCCGCGCGCGCCTTCGACAACTACAGCGAAGAGGACGACGACGTCCAGTCACCGCTGGCAGCCTTTCTCGACCACGCCTCGCTGGAGGCCGGCGAGCAGCAGGCCGGCGACCACGAGGACAGCGTGCAGCTGATGACGCTGCACAGCGCCAAGGGTCTGGAGTTTCCATTGGTGTTCCTGGTCGGCATGGAAGAAGGCCTGTTCCCGCACAAGATGAGCCTGGAGGAGTCCGGCCGCCTGGAAGAGGAACGCCGCCTGGCCTACGTCGGCATCACCCGCGCCATGCAGCAGCTGGTGATCACCTACGCCGAAACGCGCCGGCTGTACGGCAGCGAGACCTACAACAAGGTCTCGCGCTTCGTCCGCGAGATCCCGCCGGCGCTGATTCAGGAAGTGCGGCTGAGCAACACGGTGACGCGCTCGTTCAGCGGCAAGAACATGGGCGGCGGCTCGCTGTTCGACGGTGCCGGCGTGCCGGACACCCCGTTCAACCTCGGCCAGCGCGTGCGCCATGCGCTGTTCGGCGAGGGCACCATCCTCAACTTCGAAGGCTCCGGCGCCCAGGCACGGGTGCAGGTGAATTTCGAGGATGAAGGCAGCAAGTGGCTGATGCTCAGCTACGCCAAGCTCGAAGCGCTCTGAGTCAAGATTTCCACAAGAACCAAGGACCTTCATTTCCCATGAAACGCCGCCATCTGTTCGGTGCCGCCGCCCTGCTCGCCGGCCTGTTCCTCACCGGCTGCAAGGACGAGCAGGCGCCGGCCACGGGCCAGTCCGCCAGCGAACCGGCCAAGACCTATCAGTGGAAGATGGTCACCGCCTGGCCGAAGAACTACCCGGGCCTGGGCACCTCGGCCGAACGCCTGGCCGAACGCGTCACCACCATGAGCGGCGGCCGCCTGACCATCAAGGTCTATGCCGCCGGCGAGCTGGTGCCCGCGCTCGAGGTCTTCGACGCCGTCTCCCGGGGCACTGCCGCGCTAGGACACGGCGCTTCCTACTACTGGAAAGGCAAGGTGCCGACTGCGCAGTTCTTCACTTCGGTGCCGTTCGGTCTTTCCGCCATCGAAATGAACGCCTGGCTCAGCAAGGGTGGTGGTCAGGCACTCTGGGAAGAAGCCTATGCACCGTTCGAGGTGCTGCCGATGGTGGTCGGCAACAGCGGCATGCAGATGGGCGGCTGGTTCAACAAGGAAATCAACGCGTTGGACGACCTGCGCGGTCTGAAGATCCGTATGCCGGGCCTCGGCGGCGAAGTCCTCACGCGCCTCGGCGCGACCAGCGTCAACCTGCCCGGCGGCGAGGTGTTCACCGCGCTGCAGACCGGCGCGATCGACGCCACCGACTGGGTCAGCCCTTACAACGACCTGGCCTTCGGCCTGCACAAGGCGGCGCGCTACTACTATTACCCCGGCTGGCAGGAGCCGCAGGCGGTGCTGGAGCTGCTGGTCAATCAGAAAGCCTTCGACGAGCTGCCAGCGGACCTGCAGGCGATCCTCACCGAAGCGACCCGCGCCGCCAGCCGCGACATGCTCGACGACTACACCTATCACAACGCGCTGGCGCTCGATCAGCTCAAGCAGCAGGGCGTGGAGCTCAAGCGTTTCCCGGACGACGTGCTGCAAGCCATGCGCAACGAGGCCGAGCAGGTGCTCGGCGAGCTGGCGGCGCAGAGCGAGCTGAACGGCCGCATCTGGGCCTCGATGAAAGCCTTCCAGGCGCAAGCCGAAGCGATGCACGCGATTTCCGAAAAGGAACTCTACGACTGGCGCTGAGCCAGCCTCGCCGGCCGGCCGCACCCGCGGCGCGGCACGGCGCGACCAACCGCCGCACGCAAAAGCCGGTAACATTCTGCCCCTCGCCAACACCTGCCCAGCTCGGCAGGATGGCGCGCGTACCTCTTCATTTCATAGCGGGAACACTCAATGCAACGTGTGCTTAGCATTTTCATGGCGCTGTGTATCAGCCTGACCTTCGCGCTCGACGCCACGGCGGCCAAGCGCTTCGGCGGCGGCAAGAGCTTCGGCTCGGCACCGAGCCACCAGACGCGCCAGGCGCCTCAGCAGACCCAGGCCGCGCCGACCCAAGCCGGCAAACAAACCGCCGCTGCACCCAGCGGTGCTTCGCGCTGGCTCGGCCCGCTGGCCGGTCTCGCCGCCGGCGGCCTGCTCGCCTCGATGTTCATGGGCGACGGCTTCGAGGGCATCCAGTTCATGGATATCCTGATCTTCGGTCTGATTGCATTCCTGCTGTTCCGTTTCCTCGCCGCCCGTCGCCGCCAGCAGCAGCCGGCCATGGCCGGTCACGCGCCGATGCAGCGCGAGATGCCGCAGCAGCCGACCTCGATCTTCGGCGGCAGTGCGGCTCCGATTGCCGCCGCGCCGGTAATCAACGCGCCGGCCTGGTTCAACGAGCAGAACTTCGTCGCCGCGGCCCGCGAGCACTTCCTGGCGCTGCAGCAGCACTGGGACGCCAACGAGATGGACAAGATCGCCGAGTTCGTCACCCCGCAGCTGCTGGGCTTCCTCAAGCAGGAGCGCGCCGAGATCGGTGATGCCTATCAGTCGACCTATATCGACGATCTGCAAATCCAGCTCGAGGGCGTCGACGACAACGCCGAGAAGACGGTCGCCACGCTGACCTTCAGCGGCGTCGCCAAGACCTCGCGTTTCGACCAGGGCGAAGCGTTCAGCGAAAGCTGGCGCATGGAACGTGCCCAGGGTGAAAACCAGCCCTGGCTGGTGGCTGGTATCCGCCAGAACGCCTGAAGCGTATGACGACAAAAACCCGGGCTTGTCCCGGGTTTTTTTTGGGCGCTGTCGCGGTTAACAGCGAACAGCATGCGGTGCAATAACCAACGTCAGGTTCAGTGTTGCCGATGCTGTAAAGAACCTTTTTTTATTTCTTAATAAAAGGGAATTTAGGTTCATTCATCGCCAAAAAGTCTAATTAATTCTTCAATCCGTCCAGTCTTGGCTACACTGCCAGCAGGCGTCAGCGACGTACTGGCGCACGAGCCTGAAAGAAGGAGAACCACGATGGATATGAATCGTCGACAGTTCTTCAAGGTCTGCGGTGTAGGCCTTGGGGCGTCGAGCATGGCGGCGTTGGGGATGGCGCCGCCCACGGCTTACGCCGAGTCGATTCGGCATTTCAAGCTGACCAACACGCGGGAAACCCGTAACACCTGTCCTTACTGCTCGGTCGGCTGCGGCCTGATCATGTACAGCCAGGGCAGTGGCGGCAAGAACGTCTCCCAGAACATCATCCACATCGAAGGCGACGCCGACCATCCGGTCAACCGCGGCACGCTCTGCCCGAAAGGCGCCGGCCTGCTGGACTTTGTCCACAGCCCGAACCGCCTGCAGTACCCGGAAGTACGCGAGGCCGGCAGCAACGAGTGGAAGCGCATCGAGTGGGACGAAGCCCTCGACCGCATCGCCAAGCTGGTCAAAGAAGATCGCGACGCCAACTTCGTCGAACGCAACGACAAAGGCCAGACCGTCAATCGCTGGCTGACCACAGGATTTCTCGCCGCCTCGGCATCGTCCAACGAGGCCGGCTACATCACCCACAAGGTGGTTCGCTCACTCGGCATTCTGGCATTCGACAACCAAGCACGTGTCTGACACGGCCCGACGGTGGCAAGTCTTGCCCCGACGTTTGGCCGTGGCGCCATGACCAACCACTGGTCCGATATCAAGAATGCGGACCTGGTGTTGATCATGGGCGGCAATGCCGCCGAAGCGCATCCGTGCGGGTTCAAATGGGTGACCGAAGCCAAGGCCCACAACAAGGCACGGCTGGTCGTGGTCGATCCGCGCTTCACCCGTTCGGCCTCGGTGGCCGACTTCTATGCGCCGATCCGTACCGGGACCGACATCGCCTTCCTCGGCGGCCTGATCAACTACCTGCTGGAGAACGACAAGATCCAGCACGAGTACGTGCGCAACTACACGGACGTCTCGTTCATCGTGAAGGAAGGCTTCGGCTTCGAGAACGGCCTGTTCAACGGCTATGACGCCGACAAGCGCAGCTACCCGGACAAATCCTCCTGGGGCTACGAGCTGGACGAGCAGGGATTCGCCAAGGTCGATCCGACGCTGCAGCATCCGCGTTGCGTCTTCCAGCTGCTCAAGCAGCACTACAGCCGCTATACACCGGACGTGGTCAGCAACATCTGCGGCACACCGCAGGACAAGATGCTGAAGGTCTGGGAAACCATTGCCGAGACGTCCGCACCCGGCAAGGCGATGACCATCATGTACGCCCTGGGCTGGACCCAGCACTCGGTCGGCTCGCAGATGATCCGTACCGGTGCGATGGTGCAGTTGCTGCTGGGCAACATCGGTATGCCCGGTGGCGGCATGAACGCTCTGCGCGGTCACTCCAATATCCAGGGCCTGACCGACCTCGGCCTGCTGTCCAACCTGCTGCCGGGCTACCTCACCCTGCCCCAGGACGCGGAACAGGACTACGCGGCGTACATCACCAAGCGCACCGCCAAGCCGATCCGTCCCGGGCAACTGTCGTACTGGCAGAACTACGAGAAGTTCCACGTCAGCCTGATGAAGTCCTGGTATGGCGACAACGCCACGGCCGAGAACAACTGGGGCTACGACTGGCTGCCGAAGCTGGATATTCCCGGCTACGACGTCCTCAAGTACTTCGACATGATGTACCAGGGTCAGGTCAACGGTTACTTCTGTCAGGGCTTCAACCCGATCGCCTCGTTCCCCAACAAGGCGAAGGTCAGCGCGGCGCTGGCCAAGCTGAAGTTCCTCGTGATCATGGATCCGCTGGTCACCGAGACCAGCGAATTCTGGCGCAACGCCGGCGAGTTCAACGACGTCGACACCGCCAGCATCCAGACCACGGTGTTCCGTCTGCCAACCAGCTGCTTCGCCGAGGAAGACGGTTCGCTGGTCAACAGCGGGCGCTGGCTGCAATGGCACTGGAAAGCGGCCGAGCCGCCGGCACAGGCCAGAACCGACGTGATGATCATGGGCGGCCTGTTCCATCGCCTGCGCGAGATGTATCGCAAGGAAGGCGGCGCCTACGCTGAACCGCTGCTCAACATCGACTGGCCCTATCTGCGCCCCGACGAGCCGAGCAGCGAGGAAATCGCCCGCGAGTTCAGCGGCAAGGCGCTGGCCGACGTGACCGATCCGGCCACGGGCGCGGTGCTGGCCAAGGCCGGCGAACAACTGGCCGGCTTCGGTCAGCTGCGTGCCGACGGCACGACCGCCAGCGGCTGCTGGATCTGGTGCGGTGCCTGGACCCAGGCTGGTAACCAGATGGCCCGACGCGATAACGCCGACCCGTATGGCATGGGCCAGACTCTCGGCTGGGCCTGGGCGTGGCCGGCCAACCGGCGCATCCTCTACAACCGCGCCTCGGCCGACGTCTCCGGCAAGCCGTGGGATCCGGAGAAGAAGCGCCTGGTGTGGTGGAACGGCAAGAGCTGGGGCGGCACCGACGTGCCGGACTTCAAGGTCGACTCGCCACCGGAAGCCGGCATGAACCCGTTCATCATGAACCCGGAAGGCGTGGCACGACTGTTCGCCGTGGACAAGATGAACGAGGGGCCCTTCCCCGAGCACTACGAGCCGTTCGAAACGCCGATCGGGCGCAACCCCATGCACCCGGACAATCCGCAGGCCATCAGCAACCCGGCCGCGCGGGTTTTCAAGAACGACATGGAGCTGTTCGGCACCGCGGAGGAATTCCCCTACGCGGCGACCACCTATCGTCTGACCGAGCACTTCCACTTCTGGACCAAGCATTGCCGACTCAATGCGATCACCCAGCCCGAGCAGTTCGTCGAAATCGGCGAAGTGCTGGCCAAGGAACTGGGCATCGCCGCGGGCGAACGGGTCAAGGTGTCGTCCAACCGCGGCTACATCAAGGCGGTTGCGGTGGTGACCAAGCGCATCAAGCCATTGACGGTGGACGGCAAGACCGTGCACCAGATCGGCATCCCGCTGCACTGGGGCTTCGCCGGGCTGGCGCGCAACGGCTACCTGACCAATACGCTCACGCCGTTCGTCGGTGACGCGAACACCCAAACGCCGGAGTTCAAGTCGTTCCTGGTCAACGTGGAGAAGGCATGATGGCTACTCAAGACGTGATTGCCCGCTCCGCCACGACCACCGAGCGGCCGTCGATCCGCGAGATCGGCGAAGTGGCGAAGCTGATCGACACCTCCAAGTGCATCGGCTGCAAGGCCTGCCAGGTCGCCTGTTCGGAATGGAACGACCTGCGTGACGAGGTTGGCACCAGCCCGGGAACCTACGATAACCCGATCGACCTCACCGCCGAGTCGTGGACGGTGATGAAGTTCGCCGAGTACGAGAACCCGGACAGCGGCAACCTCGAATGGCTGATCCGCAAGGACGGCTGCATGCATTGTGCCGAGCCGGGCTGCCTCAAGGCATGCCCGAGTCCCGGCGCGATCGTGCAGTACGCCAACGGCATCGTCGACTTCAACCAGGACAAGTGCATCGGCTGCGGCTACTGCATCACCGGCTGTCCGTTCAACATTCCGCGCATCTCCGAGAAGGACAAGAAGGCCTACAAGTGCACGCTGTGCTCCGACCGCGTTTCGGTCGGCCTGGAGCCGGCCTGCGTGAAGACCTGTCCAACCGGCGCCATCGTCTTCGGCAGCAAGGAGGATATGAAGGAACATGCCGCCGGACGAATCGCCGACCTGAAGGAGCGTGGCTTCGACAAGGCCGGCCTGTACGACCCGGACGGCGTGGGCGGTACGCACGTGATGTACGTCCTGCACCACGCCGACCAGCCGTCCCTGTACAGCGCCCTGCCCAACGAGCCGACCATCAGTCCGCTGGTCAGCCTGTGGAAAGGCATCACCAAGCCGCTGGCCCTGCTCGGCATGGGCGCGGCGGTGCTGGCCGGGTTCTTCCATTACACGCGTGTCGGTCCGGTGCGCGTCGAGGAGGAGTCCGAGGGCGAACTCAGCGAACCGGTCGTGCACAAGGTCGATCCGACGGTGCATGTGGTCGATCCGAAGGAGCCTCGTCCCTGACGAATGCGGCCCTGTACGCAGGGCCGTCTTTCCCGGGGCTGCCGAATGCTCAAGGAGCCAGCTATGAATAACCAAATCGAACGCTACACACCGTCCCAGCGATCCAATCACTGGGCCGTCGCCATCCTCTTCGTGCTCGCCGCACTGTCGGGGCTGGCGCTGTTCCATCCGGCGCTGTTCGGCCTTTCCGGGCTGTTCGGCGGCGGCACCTGGACGCGCATCCTGCATCCGTTCATCGGCGTGGCGATGTTCGTGCTGTTCCTGGTGCTGGCGCTGCGCTTTGCCGGGCATAACCGCATCGAGCCGCGCGATCGCCAGTGGCTGCGGCAGATCGGCGACGTGGTGAACAACCGCGAAGACCGGTTGCCGGAAGTGGGGCGCTACAACGCCGGGCAGAAGCTGCTGTTCTGGACGCTGATCGTCTGCATGCTGGTGCTGCTGCTCAGCGGCATCGTCATCTGGCGGGAGTACTTCGCTGGCGCGTTCGGCATCGTCACGCTGCGCTGGGCGAGCCTGCTGCACGCCGCGGCCGCGTTCGTGCTGATCGTCAGCATCATCGTGCACATCTACGCCGCGATCTGGCTGAAGGGTTCGATGGGCGCCATGCTCTACGGCACGGTCAGCCGTGCCTGGGCGCGCAAGCACCATCGGGCCTGGTACCGCGAGATCAACGAGCGCAAGTAAGCCCCGCGCCGCATCGCTGCGGCCGCCGGCGAATACCGTTGGCGGCCGCCGTGCGCTTTACGCATGCAGCAACCCCCACGGGCTATGCTGTCCCGCAACGCCATAAGAAAAGGAGTCCTGCGTGGCAGGCACCATTCTCGAACCCGGGCAGATCGAAGCCGCTGCCAGCAAACCCCCTTTCCTCAACCTGCCGCCGCGCGAGCTGTTCATCCTGCGCGCCGAGCGCCTGGACAAACTTGCCCTCGACCATCCGCTGGGCGATTACCTGCGACTGCTGGCCGGGGTCTGCCGCGCGCAGCAGCAGGTGCTCGATAACCCCCCCACACTGCCGGCGCTGGACGCCCACCGCACCCGTGAATGCCTGACGCACGGCCTGCCGCCGCTGGCAGCCGACACGCTGGTCCGCGAGGATGCCTGGCTTGCGATGCTCGACGCCTGGCTCGATGCGTTCGGCACGCCGGACAATCCGGCCGTTGCCGCCGCGCTGGAACAGCTGCGCGATGCCGATGCCGGCCAGCGCAAGGCCTGGGCCGTGGCGCTGATCAGCGGCCAGTACGACAGCCTGCCGGCGGCACTGGTGCCGTTCCTCGGTGCCGCGCTGCAGGTCGCCTGGACTCATCAGGCGCTGTCGCTCGATTCGACCGCCGTGCGCGAGCGCGAAGATCAGACGCATTGCCCCTGCTGTGGCGCACTGCCGATGGCCGGCGTGATCCGCCACCGTGGCCAGCTCAACGGCCTGCGCTACCTGGTCTGCTCGCTGTGCTCCAGCGAGTGGCACTATGTGCGCCTGAAATGCAGCCACTGCCGCAGCACCAAGAAGCTCGACTACCTGCATTTCGAGGGCTCGCCACACGGCGTCAAGGCCGAAGTCTGTCCGTCCTGCAATGGCTATCTCAAACAACTCTATCTGGAGCTGGCGGCGGATGGCGAAACGCTGTCAGCCGATCTCGCCACGCTGGACCTCGACATGCTGCTGGCCGAGCAGGGCTTCCAGCGCATGGCGCCCAATCTGCTGCTGGCGCCGGGCGGCGAAGGATGAGCAGCGCTCATCTGCCTTCGGTCGACCGGCTGCTGCGCGCTCCGGCCTGCCAGCCGCTGCAGCAACGCTATGGCCGTCAGGCGCTGCTCAACACCCTGCGCGACCTGCTCGACGAGCTGCGCGAGCCAGCCCGCAACGGCCAGCTCGCCGCGCTGGAGCTGTCCGAGGCGGTGCTCGCCGGGCGTGCCGGTGAACGCCTGGCCAGCCAGCACCGCAGCCGCGTGCGCCGCGTGTTCAATCTCACCGGCACGGTGCTGCACACCAACCTCGGCCGCGCGCTGCTACCGGACGAGGCCATCGAGGCGATCACCCTCGCCGCGCGCTATCCGCTCAACCTGGAATTCGACCTGTCGACTGGCAAGCGCGGCGATCGCGACGATCTGATCGAAGGCTTGATCCGCGAGCTGACCGGCGCCGAGGCCGTCACCGTGGTCAACAACAACGCCGCCGCCGTGCTGCTGGCCTTGAACAGCCTTGGCGCGCGCAAGGAAGGCATCATCTCCCGCGGCGAACTGATCGAGATCGGCGGCGCCTTCCGCATCCCCGACATCATGGCGCGCGCCGGCGTGAAGCTGGTCGAAGTCGGCACCACCAACCGCACCCACGCCAAGGATTACGAAGCGGCGATCACCCCGCGCTCGGGCCTGCTGATGCGCGTGCACACCAGCAACTACAGCGTGCAGGGCTTCACCGCCAGCGTCGCCACCCGCGCGCTGGCCGACATCGCCCACGCCCACGATCTGCCGCTGCTGGAAGACCTGGGCAGCGGCAGCCTCGTCGACCTTTCGCGCTGGGGCCTGCCGAAGGAGCCCACCGTGCAGGAAGCGCTGCGCGACGGTGCCGACATCGTCACCTTCAGCGGCGACAAACTGCTCGGCGGTCCCCAGGCGGGGCTTATCGTCGGCAGTCGCGAGCTGATCGCGAAGATCAAGAAGAACCCGCTCAAGCGCGCCCTGCGCGTCGACAAGCTGACCCTTGCCGCACTGGAAGCGGTGCTCAACCTCTATCGCGACCCCGATCGCCTGGCCGAGCGCCTCACCAGCCTGCGCCTGCTCAGCCGCGCGCAGGCCGAGATCCGTGTCCAGGCCGAACGCATCGCCCCGGCGCTGGCCACCGTGCTCGGTGAAACCTGGCAGGTCGCGGTAACCGACGCGCTCGGCATGATCGGCAGCGGCGCCCAGCCGGTGGCACGCCTGCCCAGCGCCGCGCTGTGCATTCGCCCGCAGCAACCCAAGCGCCTGCGCGGCCGCAGCCTGCGCCAGCTGGAAGAAGCGCTGCGCTGCCTGCCGATTCCGGTGCTCGGGCGCATTGACGACGACGCGCTCTGGCTCGACCTGCGCCAGCTCGACGACGAGCCGGCCTTTCTCCAGCAACTGGTGCAACTGCAAGAGGAGCTGGCGATTTGATCGTCGGTACCGCCGGCCATATCGACCATGGCAAAACCGCGCTGCTCAAGGCACTGACCGGCCAGCAGGGCGACCGACGGCGCGAGGAACGCGAGCGCGGCATCACCATCGACCTCGGCTATGCCTATGCCGACCTGGGGGAAGGCACGCTGACCGGCTTCATCGACGTGCCCGGCCACGAGCGCTTCATCCACAACATGCTCGCCGGCGCCAGCGGTATCGATTGTCTGCTGCTGGTGGTCGCCGCCGATGACGGCGTGATGCCGCAGACCCGCGAGCACCTGGCCATCGTCGAGCTACTCGGCATTCGCCGCGCACTGGTCGCGTTGACCAAGATCGACCGTGTCGAGGCCGAACGCATCGCTACGGTGCGCCGGCAGATCGACGACCTGCTGGCCAGCGGGCCGCTGGCCGGCGCGCCGGTCTTCCCAGTGTCCAGCGTCACCGGCCACGGCATCGATGCCCTGCGCACGGCGCTGGTCGCCGAGGCCGCCCGCGCCGAAGCGCGTGGCACCGACGGACATTTCCGTCTCGCCATCGATCGCGCCTTCAGCGTCAGCGGCACCGGCGTGGTGGTCACCGGCACCGCCTTCGCCGGGCGCGTGCAGGTCGGCGATGAGCTGCAGCTCAGCCCGAGCGGCCGCAGCGTTCGCGTGCGCGGCCTGCATGCGCAGAACCGCGAAGCCGGGCAGGCCCACGCCGGCCAGCGCGTAGCGCTGAACCTGGCCGGCGAGCGGCTGGCGGTCGAACAGATTCATCGCGGCGACTGGCTGCTGCGACCGCTGCTGCATGCGCCGACCCAGCGCATCGATATCCAGTTCCAGCTGCTGCCCGGCGAGGTCCACGAACTCCGGCACTGGACCCCGGTGCACGCCCACCTCGGCGCGCAGGACGTTACCGCACGCATCGCCCTGCTCGAAGGCGAAAGCCTCGCGCCCGGCGCATGGATGTTCGCCCAACTGCTGCTCAACGCGCCGATCCACGCCGTACACGGCGACCGCATCGTGCTGCGCGACCAGTCGGCCCAGCGCACCCTCGGCGGCGGCCGGGTGCTCGATCCCTTCGCCCCGCCACGCAACCGCCGGCGCGAAGCACGTCTGGCACAACTACGCGCACTCGAGGCCACCTCGCTGGAACAGGCCCTGCCCGGCCTGTTGGCCGAAGCCCACAACGGCCTCGAACCGCAGGCTCTGGAGCGCCAGTTCAACCGCCCGCGTGATGGCTGGCAGCTGCCGGCCAGCGCAGTGGAGATCGCCACGCGCCAGGGCCCGCGGCTGTTCGATCAACAACGCTGGCAAACCCTCGGCTCGCTACTGCTCGCCGCCCTGCAGCGCTTTCACGAGGAGCAGCCCGACGAACTCGGACCGGATCGCGACCGCCTGCGCCGCTTCGCGCTGCCGCAGCTGGAGCGACCGGTATTCCTCGCCCTGCTCGAGCAGGCCCTCTGCGCCGGCGAGATCGCCAGCAGCGGCCCCTGGCTGCATCGCCCCGACCATCAGGTCCGCTTGACCGCGCAGGAAGAAGCGCTGAAGGCGCGGCTCTGGCCGCTGCTGGAAGCCGGCCGGTTCGACCCGCCCTGGGTCCGCGACCTCGCCAGCGCGCTCGGCGCTGAAGAAATGCAGACGCGCCAGCTGCTGCGCAAGCTCGCCCGCCTCGGCCTACTGCAACAGGTGGTCAAGGACCTGTTCTACCCCGAGCCCACCATTCGCCAGCTCGCCGGGCATGCCCTGCAGCTCGAAGCGAAAAGCGGCGTGATCCGCGCCGCCGCCTTCCGCGACCAGATCCAACTCGGTCGCAAACGCAGCATCCAACTGCTCGAACACTTCGACCGCATCGGCTTCACCCGCCGCTTCGGCAACGAACGCAAAATCCGCCACGACAACGCCTTGGCGACAGACGCACCGCTCGGGTAGTCTGGCAACCGTTCTGCTGACCTATCGGTCAGCATGACCCTTCAAAAGGAAGGCAATCGCAGCCGGTGCTGCGGCCGGGCTTCAAATCCTGTTTTTGCATTGTCTGTCAAAGGCTTATGCTGGACAACAATGGCGTTTAAGCTGATCGGAAGGTCGGCGTCGACGTTATCTTTGGACTCTTTTGGACTTCGCTTTCGACACTTTTTCGACACAGGTCACCGCTTGTCATCTTTCTTCAAACCCTCGGTTGACAGGGCAGTGATCGGCTGTAGAATGAAATCCGAGGACTGCAAACGCGCATTGGTAGGCTTGGTTTTCCAGTATTGACCCCCTACCGTTCGGCAGCAGAGAACTGGCTATCTCTGCGGTAGTGACGATTGAAGCCATGACCGCTGAAAATCGACTTCTGACCCCATGAGCTAAAGAAGTGCTGCGACTACCCCTCAGAATACAAAAGCACCCTAATGGGTGCTTTTTTTTTAGCTAGTCACTCCGATGAACACGCCGTTAGCTTGGCGTTTTGGATAGGCTGTTACCACGTAATAACCGAACCCACTTCTATCGGAACGGGGCTCAACCACTAGCAGCCCGTAGTGGCTTCTTAGTACGTTTAACCGTCTCTGCCTTGATCTATCATGGATATCACAATAGATGGCGGTCCCAGGCTGCGTTAGATGTGCGACGTAAAGAGCCACGTCCTCCGGCGTTAGGTATCCTAGTTTCTTCAAGTCGTATTCATGAGCCTGCCAAATATGAATGGCGCCATAACCTTGAAGCTTTCGGCCATTCTCCCAATGATCGCCCTTACGCAGATAAATGTGGCCTTCTTTTACTGAGTGCTGCTTAAATTCAGGGATTACCCCAAAAGAAACGTCACCCTTCGGGTGCATAATTAGATCATTTTTATTTAATGAGTTTAATAAAATCACTGGAGTCGCTCAAGACAACTGGCTGTTCAGCTGATAAATTGCCACAACGCTAAAACGTTGCCTTTGAGCGCTTTATCAATCCAAGAAAATCTAAGTGGCCTACTTGAGGCTTTAATAACGCGCACACGGCAGGGATTTTATATTTCCGCATATCGGCAGGAAGGGTATTCTGCTTGGACTCGTTAGAGACAAGCTCGTAGCTTAGTGCTTTGGCAGTAGCGATGATGAAAATATCGCTTTCGCCCACGCCGGTTCCGTACTGATCATTTCTTATCCCAAGCGACGCCTTGATAGATCCCGCTATATGTACAATCGCATTGCTCGGAGTAACCACATCCACTTCATTTTGATCAAGCCAATCGGCACACTCGGGATTTTTATCCCGCACTTCCTTATAAGCTGCAAATGGAATACAAACCGCCTTTATTGCTATCTGACTACCAAACCAATTCCATAGGCCCGGAAACTGTTCTGGCGGATAATTATCCCATGCATGAATCATCGAAGACGCATCAAGAACCAGCATAATGGTCCTCTAACTTATGCAAATCATTAATTCTTAATCCATCAAGATATGTGCTTGCCTTCGATAAGGTAATGTTTTTGGCACTTAATGAATCTAGGACGGTGCGTACAAATCGGTCGCCAAAGATATTCTTTGGCTCCCGATGTCGATACATGCGAGGCGCCACAGCGCTTTCAACCGGAGGCAAGCTGCTTCGCCAATTGCGATACGCGGTGTACTCATGTCGTTCAAGCCTACCGCTATCAAGCAACCTTCTTAATATTAATTCTGTACTAACGCCCCACCTTCGTTTTTGGGGATACAGCCAGTTCTCGAACTCGGAGGCTTCATCGGGCTTCGAGCTGTCCACTATTTCTTTGAGAAAGCTATCTGGAACAAGGACTTTTCCCGCGAAAGAATTTGCTTCGCTCTCTGGCCCATCGATAGACCAAAGATCATCATCGTCATCTATGGTGCTTTTACGATGAAGCAGTATATGCCCTAGCTCATGCATAAGTGTGAAAGTTTGCCTAGCATCAAACTCTTGCTTTCTAACAAAAATTATAGGGCACACATTGTCATAGAGAGAAAAGCCTAGAATTTGGCTTTCTTTCGGGACTTGCCACTTTCCGTTATAGCCATTACTCCGAAACGCAAGAATGCCTTTTCGCTCAATAGCCGATCGATAACCTTCAAAGGAGTTCTCGTTCGATAGCCCAAGCCAAGCTCGCGCCACAGTTGCCGCAAGATTGATATCTTTAGGCATATCTGGCGGGCAGAAAGGAACGTTGACGTACCCAAGTTCTTCTCTAAGACCTAAATAGATTTCTCGTTGCTTTTCCGCCCGCTCGATAAGCGACCTCAGTCTTAGAGATATACCTGGCTTTTGATTAGTTATTGTTCTGAAGGCTGGCGTGTGTACATGCTCTATCTCAACCGGTGACTCGTCTAGGAAAAATAGAACTCCACGACCAAAGTAATCAGCAACCCGGTTTAACTGCGGAAAAGTAAGATCCAGTCGTCCAGCTATAGCCTTTTCTAAGCTAGCCGGAGATATGGAGGTAGCAGAAGCGAGGTCAGCAATGCTCATTCCGGCATCATCACAACACCAGAGCACTCTTCCGTAATTTATGCCTGTGATCCGTTCCACTTGCTCGCCGCCATTTTAGAACTCAATGCATAAGGCGCTTATATCGTCCCAGCTAACCTTATAACCTGCTGCCTTCAATTCCTTTATCAGGTTGTCTAAAAGTCGATCTAGATCTTCGTCGACGATTCCCCCGTCTAGGTGGAGGTCATCAAGGCGTGCAATAGCACGGCTATGTCCCAGCCTTACAGCTCTGGCAATTGCTTCAATTGCCCGCTTACGCACGATATCAGGAATGCCGCTCCGGGCCATCAGAGCCAATTCCCGAGCACGTTCCGCCCGCATCAGCGGGGAAGCAACACCGCCGGCGAGAAAGCTTGCCTCAATTCTTGCAACCAACTCAGCGTTCAAAGATCGCCCAGCCGCCTTCGCCGCGTTCTCTGCGAGAACGCGTAACTCATGGGGCATACGTAGCTTGAACTGCGGGTCTTCTCTACTCATTTTCGCATGATGGATCACGGTGGTCTTGACGGCAATGGAACCACCGTGGTTCTATTTGGACCACGGTGATCCCTTGGAGCATATTGCCATGGATATAGAGGATGAATTTGGTTCGAAACTACTAGTCGCACCACCGGTTATGCCGTGGCGCCAGTTCGCTACATGGATACGCATGGATGCCGAGCAAAACATCGTTTGGGGGTGGATACGTCAGGGCTATATACCGTCGTACAAGGTAGGTAAGCACGTAATGGTTAATGTGGCCCTTCTGCAGCAGCAACTTCTGGAGCAGGAGTGGACGCTATGAGCAAGGCGCAGGACAGCCTCGACCTGTGCAGCCTCGAGACCTTCGCCGAAATGGGCGGGGTATCCATCGAAGAGGCCGCCGACTGGGCCGCCACCGGCACCATCCCAACGATGCGCCTCGCGGATCTCCGCATGGTCAATCTCGCGCGCCTGCGGGCCGACCTGAAGAAAGGCAAAATGGAGTTCAAGGAAGGAGACTACAGCCATGCGTAAGCCCGGCATCACCCTGGATACCCAAGCCGCCATGGGCTACATCGGCCAGACCGTTCTCGTTGAGCTGCACTGGGATGATGAGCCGGAATCCTACTGGTACTGCCTGCATATCGTCGGCGTGATGCTGCCCGTTGAAGGCGTGTATGAGCACGGCTGCTTTATGACTCTGGAGCTGAACGCCCAGGACGAATTTCCCAACGAAGTGTTCTTCTCGAACATTCGCACGATCAGGGCGATGCGGCACCGCGACCGGCATGGTTCCGGCAACGTACTGGGCCGTATCGCCCTGCCCAACTCTGCAAGGTCAAGGGCCGCGCTCCCGGCTCGTCGGAACAGCTTCACCGTTCCGGCGAACGGAAGCACGGGCGCAGCGCACCCTTGACCCTGCACGACTATGAAAAGCCTATCGCGGGGAGTGTGGGGTAGCTTTTCCACCCCACGCTCCCGAGCCCTCGGCGGCAAGAGCGGGATGACAAGGGCAGCGCCCTTGGTGTTATTCGTCCTCGCGCGCCGCGCCTATTCCTGCCTTCCGCACCTGCTTCTCGGGCTGGCCAGCCTCGTGCTCTGCATCGCCCTTGCCGGCACCCCGCCGCCTGAACGTCCCTACCTCCCGCCATTCACCCAGGAACAACCCTGCCTGGAAGACCCAATCGAGCTCTTCATCGACGCCGTTACTGCATGGCAGCTAATGAGCGCGCGCTCGGCTGCACAGCTCTACGCCGAGCGGAGCGAGCGCGTTGCCTGTGCCGGCGTGCGCGCGCCGCCCCGCTGACGTCCCTGTAGCACGTCAGATAAAACCAGCTGAAACCATCCGTTATTGGACATTGTTGGAGATTCAAGAATGAGCGTTAAAGACCAAGCGAGGCTTGATCGTCAAAGCGGAGTTCCGTCGAAGCACGGCCGGTTGTTTGTCGATCCGGGCACGGCGGCGATGACCGATCTGTCGAAGGTTCGTCTGCTGCGTTGCGGCGTCGATACGGTCCGCCAGCTGTATCGCGGGCTAATCCGCCCGGAAATCATGGCGCTATTCGAGAAGCCGGGCGCAATGGTCGAGTTTGCCGGGGAGATCTGGCACTCGGGGCGAGTGGGCCGGGACTCGGGCTACCAGTACAAGCTACAGAACGCCGATCTCGGTTTCGTCCTGCTGATCAAGAACTTCAACGCGAAGCTGGAGCAGATCGGCCCGCATCTGAAGATCGAAGTCTCACCGCACGCCATCGACGCGCTGTCGCCTGAGCGTCTGCAAGAGCGGATGGACTACTACGCGGCGGCTGTAATGACCAATCGCGAACGCAACCAATGTGCGGTCCACCTGGCGTTGGACCTGCAAGGCTGGACGCCTCCCGCCGATCTGACTGCCCGGATGCACTGCCGCGCACGCGCCAACCGCGATATCTCCGGCATCAAAGAAATCCAATGGACTATGGAAGCTGCCACTTATGGCAAGGGTCAATCGTTCCTGTTCGGCTCTGCCGGTGGCGTACAACTCGGCATCTACAACAAGACCCTTCAGGCTCGCGCCCAAGACAAGCTGGATTATTGGGAAAGCGTCTGGCGTCGCCGTGATTCGTTCGATGCTGAAGACCCGGACAACTACGATCCGGCTCAAGAAGTGTGGCGCGTCGAGCTGCGCTACCACCATTCGGTCATCCAGCAATTCGCTAGCGGCTCGGTGGATGTGAAAACCGGTGAGGCCATTAATACGGACTCGTTTGCGGCGTTCTCGGCGCATCTGGAAGGGCTGTGGCGCTATGGCCTGGGGCAATTCAAGCTGCTCGCCCGCCCTGGCTATTACGAACCACTTTGGACGCTGATTCGCGACGATGTGCGGGTCGATCTGCCAGTCGATTCCCTGGTCGATGAAACGCAGTACAAGCGGTACTACAAAACCTCGCGCGGCTTCTCGGGCAAGAACGTGGAACTGTTCCTGGGAAACTTCGTAAGCCTGCTGGCACGGGAGCGGGTGGGCGCTAAGAAGGCATTCGAGACGCTTCAGCAATGGGAATGCTGGCCGGTGATTCGCGATCACTACGCCTCGAAGGATATGACCGAACGCGACCTGTACAAGCACATAAAGAACCTGCTTCAAGAGCGGCATGTGAGGTGGGGGCGCGCTGTTTAATGGCGATTCAGCAACTGCCGGACGGTCGTTGGCGGGTCGATGTTGAACCGATCAAGGGCAAGCGCTTCCGCAAGACGTTCAAGACCAAGGGCGAGGCCCAGCGCTTCGAGGCAACCTGTCGATCCAAGCTGATCGAAAGCCCGCAGTGGTCACCCAAGCCAAAGGATCGCCGCCGCCTCTCCGAGCTGGTGGATTGCTGGGGTCGCCTGCATGGCGGGTCGCTGGCCGATTACGAAGGGCGTCGCGTCATTCTGGATCGCATGGTTGAACGCCTGAGGGACCCGGTAGCGGTTACGTTCACGGCGACGGACTTCGCGGAGTACCGCGCGAAGCGGATCGCGTCAGGCATCAGCCCTAAAACGCTGAACAATGAACTCTCCTACCTGCGTGCGCTGTTCAATGAGCTGCGGCGACTCGGAGAAATCGAGTTCGAGAATCCGCTAAGCCTGCTCCGAGCGATCCGGCTGCAAGAGCGGGAACTGTCCTACCTGAATGCTCAGCAGATCGACCGATTGTTCCAGGTGCTGCGAAGCATGACGCACCCGCATGTCGAGCTGATCGCCATGATCTGTCTGGTGACGGGTTGCCGGTGGGGTGAAGCGCAGGGTCTGACGCTCAGCCGGGTTGGCGACGGGATGCTCCAGTTCGTGAACACGAAGTCGAAGCGGCGTCGGGTGGTGCCGATCGATACGAAGCTGGCCGACCGTATTCGCGATCACCTGCGGGTGCATGGCGCATTCAGCAACTGTCGGGATCGGTTCGATGATGCTGTCTCGCGTGCTGGCCTCGGATTGCCGGCCGGACAAAAGTCGCACGTCCTGCGGCACACCTTCGCCTCCCACTTCATCGCGAACGGTGGCAACATACTGACTCTGCAAAAGATTTTGGGTCATTCGTCCTTGGCGATGACAATGCGCTATGCGCACCTGTCACCCGATCATCTGCAAGACGTGTTAGCGTTTGGGCCTGCTAGGGATTTTCGACACTTCTTCGACACTCCCGCTTCTGAGCCCCAAACGGCGCACGAAAAATCGTTGTAAATCAATAAGGAAGGCAATCGCAGCCGGTGCTGCGGCCGGGCTTCAAACCCGGTTGGGGGCGGCAGCCGTTCCCGGGTGGGTTCGACTCCCACTGCCTTCCGCCATTGTCCTGCCCCGCCAATTCCGCCTAGCCAAGCACATATGCGGCAGTTTGCCGCACCTGAGATGTCAAAACGCCATCGCAGGCGAATGCGAAATTCATCACAATCGTCTTTTTATCTTTCCAGGGACAGGAGAGTCGCGGTGAGCAACCCACCCGACGAGCGCCGCACGCTGCATGCGCTGCGCGATCATATCGATTGCCTGCTGGCAGCCGGGGCGTCGCTGACGGGCCGGGATCCGGTGCAGCTGAGTCTGCAGGGCCGCACCCTCACGGTTCGGCACGGCATGCTGGTCAACGAGAATGGCCATCAGGACCTCATCGAGATGCTGGCCGGGCAGGAATGGGCGAACACACGCACACGAGATCTGGCGATCGATATCTGCATCAGGCAGCTCGATCACTCGATCCAGCAGAACAGCCTCAGGGTTCGCCACTGCTCAGAACCAGACGAAGCCTGACACGGGCAGCCGCCACCCGCGCTGATTTCACTTCCACTGCAACGCCTGTACGTGGACGTTGGCCGGGTCGAAATTGTCCAGGCGCATACGCTCGGCGATGGCAGCCAGCGCCGTCTCGCCTTGCGGAAACTGGTCGCGTATCGCCGGCCAGTCCAGCGGCTGCAGGCGCGCCATCCAGCCTTCGCCATAGCAGTCCCGGTTGATCAGGCTGGGCCGTTCGCGCAGCGCTTCGTTCACGGCGAGCAGCTCGCCGGTCAGCGGGCTGCGCGCCGAGGCGGCGGCCTTGGCGAATTCCACTACGCCGAAACCACGGTCGCGCTCGATGCGCATGCCAACGCGCTTGGGGGTGAAGGCGAAGATCTGTCCGTAGAGCGCACAGCCGTATGCCGTGAGGCCGAGCGTCACGCTGCCGTCGTCTTCCTCGCGCAGCCACAGGCTGTGCTCGGGGGCGTAACGCAGGGTGTCGGGAAACTCCAGGCCATGCAGATTCATAGGGTCAGGACTCTTTCGTATTCGAGGATCATCTGCGCCAGCTCGCCGCCGCTGGAAATCTCGTCCAGCTCGTCGATTAGCGCGATACCGGTCAGGTCGACGCCGGGCTGACGGCACATCAGCAGCCGCGCACCGGCCAGCCGAGCGTTGCGGATGAAGTGCAGCAGTGGCTCGCCATCGGCCACCGCGCGCAGCGACTCGGCCACGTCGCGGCGGGCCAGCTGCGTTCCTTCGCCCGTGAGGTAGAGCGTCACCTCGGCATCCATGCAGGCCAGCAGCGTGGCGATATGGAACGGCGCGGCACAGCGCGCCGGCGTGCTCGGGCCGCTGGCGACCAGGATCAGGACCCGCTGATTTGCAGGTGCGTGCATGTCACTGCTCCACGTCCGGACATTGAGGCCGGATCGCCGTCCGACACATAGACGGAAACTATCACGACCCTGACCTATAGTTTCAACTTGTTGGACTACGATTGTTCGGTGATGAAAAGGAGATCGCGGCATGCTCGCTTCATTGCTTCCGACCCTGAAAGACCTTCAGCTGCCGTTGCGCCTGCGCCTGTGGGACGGCAGCGACATCGATATCGGACCGTCCCCGTCCGTCACCCTGGTGATCCGCGATCCGCAACTGGTGGCGCAACTGGCGCGGCCGAGTCTCGATCTGCTCGGTACCGCCTATGTTGAGGGCCTGATCGATCTGCAAGGTCCGGTCGATGAGGTGATCCGCATCGGCGACACCATCACCCGCGTGCTGGGCGAGGACACTCTGCCGCTGCCGACGCGCGAGGCCCACGACAAGGCCACCGACGCCGAGGCCATTTCCTATCACTACGACCTGTCCAACGCGTTCTACCAGCTCTGGTTGGACCGCGACATGGTCTACTCCTGCGCCTATTTCGAAACCGGCGACGAGGATCTCGAACAGGCGCAGCAGGCTAAGCTGCGCCATCTGTGCCGCAAGCTGCGGCTCAAGCCTGGCGAACGGCTGCTGGATGTCGGCTGCGGCTGGGGCGGGCTGGCGCGCTATGCCGCCCGCGAGTTCGGCGTTCAGGTACTTGGCATCACGCTCAGCCAGCAGCAGCTGGAGCTCGCTCGCGAGCGGGTGGACGCCGAGGGGCTGGCCGGGCAGGTGACGCTGGAGCTGATGGACTATCGCGACCTGCCGCGTGATGGGCGTTTCGACAAGGTGGTCAGCGTCGGCATGTTCGAGCACGTCGGCCTCGTCAACCTGCCACTGTACTGCCAGCGCCTGTTCGATGCCGTGCGCCCGGGCGGGCTGGTGATGAATCACGGGATCACCGCCCACCACACCGATGGCCGGCCGGTGGGCCACGGCGCCGGCGAGTTCATCGACCGCTACGTCTTCCCGCACGGCGAGCTGCCGCACCTGGTAAATATCAGTGGCTGCATCAGCGAGGCGGGGCTGGAAATCGTCGATGTGGAAAGCCTGCGCCTGCACTACGCACGCACGCTGGAATTCTGGAGTGCACGCCTGGAGGCCAACCTGGAGCAGGCGCGGCAACTGATTCCCGAGCGCGCGCTGCGTATTTGGCGGCTGTATCTGGCCGGTTGCGCCTATGGCTTCCGGCACAACTGGATCAACCTGCATCAGATCCTCGCCAGCAAGCCGCATGCGGATGGTTCGCACGAGCTGCCCTGGAGCCGCGCCGACCTGTATCGCTGAGCGATCATTCGACGGAACGGGCCGGACCTGCGTCGCCGACATTTACTCTACTATCGCCCGATATCCCGAGCGAGCGTCCATGTTCAGCCCATTCCGCCATCTGCGCGTCATCCTCATCGTTGCGCTGATTGTTCTCGGCCTGCTGCTCAGCATGCACTGGGCGGGGCGCCTGGCCGAGCAGCGCGCCTTGCTCGAACGCAGCCAGGAGGCACGCGGCCAGCTGGAGCTGTATGCCCAGGCCATCCACACCCAGGTCGAACGTTTCCGCTCGGTGCCGGCGCTGCTGGCGCTGGACAGCGATATCCAGGCGCTGCTGGCGGCACCCGACGATCAGCACCTGCGCAAGCAGCTTAACCGACGCCTCGAACAGCAGAACCAGGCCGCCGGCTCCTCGGTGCTTTATCTGCTCGATCGCAACGGCGACACCCTTGCGGCCAGCAACTGGCGTGAATGGAGCAGCTTCGTCGGCAACAACTATGCGTTTCGCCCCTACTTCAGCGACGCCTTGCAGCGCGGCAGCGGCCGCTATTTCGCGGTCGGCGTCACCACCGGCATCCCCGGCTACTTTCTCTCCAGCGCGGTGAAGAACGCCGCCGGCGAGGTAATCGGCGTGCTGGTGGTCAAGCTGGAACTCGAGGACATGCAGCGCGAGTGGGTCGGGCAGCCGGGCATCCTGCTGGTCGCCGACTCGCTGGACATCGTCATCCTCAGCAACCGCCCGGCGTGGCGCTTCAGCCACCTGCGCCCGCTCAGCGACGCGGTGCGCAGTCGCCTGGTGGCGGCACGCCGCTATGCCGAGCAGACGCTGCGGCCGCTCTACAGCGAACAGCTCGAGCGCATCGACGCGCATGGCGACCGGCGCCGGGTCGAAGGGCCGGACGGCCGCCAGGATTACCTCTGGCAACGCCTGCAACTGCCGCAGGAGAACTGGACGCTGCATCTGCTGCTGGAACCGCAATCGGCGATCGCCAGCGCGCGCAGCTATCGTCTGGCCGCCGCCGGCGTGTGGATGACCCTGGCCTTCCTGCTGCTCTACCTCGCCCAGCGGCGCAAGACGCGGCGCGTCGAACAGCGCAGCCGCAACGAGCTGGAGCGCCTGGTGGCCGAGCGCACCCGCGAGCTGCACACCGCCCAGGACGAACTGGTGCATGCCGCGCGCATGGCGGCGCTGGGGCAGATGTCCGCCGCGCTGGCGCACGAAATCAATCAGCCGCTGACTGCGCTGCGCATGCAGCTGGCCAGCCTGCGTCTGCTGCTCGACAGCGGCCGCGATGCCGACGTGCGCCAAGGCCTCGGTCATGTCGAAGGGCTGCTCGAACGCATGGCCGCGCTCACCGGCCATCTGAAGACCTTCGCCCGCAAGAGCCCAGCCGGACTACGCCAGCGCCTGCGTCTGGCCGAGGTGCTGGAACAGGCGCTGCAGCTGTTGGCGCCGCGCATTCGCGGCGAGCAGGTCGAGGTGCAACGGCAGATTCCGCCCGAGGCGTGGATCGAGGGCGACGCCATCCGCCTCGAACAGGTGCTGATCAACCTGCTGAACAACGCCCTGGACGCCATGAGCGGACAGCCACAGCCGCGTCTGCGCATCGACTGCCAGCGCCGCGGCGACAGCTGGCAGCTTTGCGTCGCCGACAATGGCGGCGGCATCGGCGGCGAGCATCTGGAGCAGGTATTCGAGCCGTTCTTCACCACCAAGCCGGTGGGCCAGGGGCTTGGCCTCGGTCTGGCTGTCTCCTACGCCATCGTACGTGACTTCGGCGGCACCCTCGCGGCGCACAACGACGAGCACGGCGCCGTCTTTACTCTGACCCTGCCGGCTGCCGAGGTCGGCGCGACCGCGTAAACTGCCGCCGCCGGGCAGACGAGGAGCGAAGCATGGGCGCACAAGTAGTCTTCATCGACGATGAAGCGGCAATTCGCCAGGCGGTGCAGCAGTGGCTGGAACTGTCCGGCTTCGAGGTGCGCACCTTCGCCCGCGCGCGCGAGGCCCTGGTCGTCATCGACCGCGACTTTCCCGGCGTGCTGATCAGCGACGTGCGCATGCCCGATCTCGACGGCCTCGGCCTGCTCGAACAACTGGTCGAGCTGGACCCCGACCTGCCGGTAATCATGGTCACCGGCCACGGCGACGTGCCGATGGCAGTGCAGGCACTGCGTCAGGGCGCCTACGACTTCATCGAAAAGCCCTTCACCCCCGAGCGCCTGCTCGACAGCGTGCGGCGCGCGCAGGAGAAGCGCCGGCTGGTCTGCGAGAACCGCCAGCTGCGCGAACAGTTCAACCGCCGGGGACGCATCGAATCGCAACTGCTGGGTGTCTCCCGCGCGATGGAAAACCTGCGCCGCCAGGTGCTGGAGCTGGCCGGCACCGATGTCAACGTGCTGATCCGCGGCGACACCGGCAGCGGCAAGGAGCAGGTGGCGCGCTGCCTGCACGACTTCAGCCCGCGCGCCAGCGGCCCGTTCGTCGCGCTGAACTGCGCGGCGATCCCGGAGACCATCTTCGAGAGCGAACTGTTCGGCCACGAGAGCGGCGCCTTCACTGGCGCGCAGGGCAGGCGCATCGGCCGCATCGAACATGCCGCCGGCGGCACCCTGTTCCTCGACGAGATAGAGAGCATGCCCCTGGCGCAGCAGGTCAAGCTGCTGCGCGTGCTGCAGGAAAAGACCCTGGAACGCCTGGGCTCCAACCGCAGCATCGAGGTCGACCTGCGGGTGATCAGCGCCGCCAAGCCGGACCTGCTGGACGAAGTGCGCGGCGGACGTTTCCGCGAAGACCTACTGTACCGCCTGAACGTCGCCGAATTGCACATCCCGCCGCTGCGCGAGCGCCGCGAGGACATCCCGCTGCTGTTCGAGCACTTCGCCCACCAGGCCGCCGAACGCCACGGCCGCACCGCGCCGGCGGTATCGCCCGGCGAACTCGCACGCCTGCTCGCCCACGACTGGCCCGGCAACGTGCGCGAACTGATCAACGCCGCCGAACGCCACGCGCTCGGCCTCAGCGCACCGGCGCCGGCCAGCCGGGGCGGCCAGTCGCTCGCCGAGCAGATGGAAGCCTACGAGGCGCAATGCCTGCACAATGCCCTGCAGCACTGCAAAGGCAACATCGCCGAGGTCATGGCCGTGCTCCAGCTGCCGCGCCGCACGCTCAACGAGAAGATGCAGCGCCACGGCCTCAGCCGCAGCGACTACCTGCCGGCTGGTAGCGACGACCGCAGCAGCGGAATCCCCTCGTGACCGCGTGGTCACAGCCTCGCTCAACCACCCGATTTCCGAGAACGCACATGCCCATCGACATCCAACGCATCGACATGGATCAACTGGTTTGCTGGCGCATCCGCCGCGGCGACGCCGAGCTGCTGGTCGCCGAGCAGGGCGCGCAGGTGCTCAGCTATCGCCAGAGCGACGCGGCGCCGCTGATCTGGCTCAGCGAACAGGCGGAGTTCAAGCAGGGCCAGTCGGTGCGCGGCGGCGTGCCGATCTGCTGGCCGTGGTTCGGCGATCTGGCGCGTAATCCGCCGGCGGTACAGGCGACTTACCAGAGCGAGCAGCCCGCCCCCTTCCACGGGCTGGTACGCGCGCTGCCGTGGCAACTGGCCGAGCAACGTTGCGAGGGCGATGTTGCGCTACTCGAGTTCCGTTGCGCGCAGGCGCAGGAGCGACTGCCGGGCTGGCCCCATGCCGTCGAGCTGACGCTGCAGATTCGCCTCGCCGATCGGTTGCGGCTGACGCTAACCAGCCACAACCGCGGCGACCGGCCGGTTGCCATCAGTCAGGCACTGCACAGCTACTTCGCCGTCAGCGACATCCGTCAGGTCGAGGTCGAAGGCCTCGACGGTCGGCCCTATGTGGAAACCCTGGCGGATTGGGAGACACGTCGGCAGCAGGGCAGCCTGCGCTTTTGCGGGGAAACCGACCGCATCTACCTCGACCTGCCGGCGAGCCTCAGCGTGATCGATCACGGCTGGAACCGCCGCATTCTGCTCAGCAGCAGCGGCTCATCGTCAGCGGTGCTGTGGAATCCGTGGATCGACAAGGCGCGGCGTCTGTCGAGCTTCGCCGATGACGCCTGGCAGCGCATGCTGTGCATCGAAACGGCGAACGTCCTCGGCGATGCGTTCGAACTGCAGCCTGGCGAACAGCATGCGATGTCGGTGGAAATCCATTCGCACAACGACGCGCTATAACAAACTTCGCCGGCATTCCGTGATGTAGTGGCCGTTTACTTGTAAGTGATCGGCCATATGTAACGAGCATATCTCGCACATTCAAAGTTACACGGAACCAAACAATCGGAACCTGCTTTCCAATTAGTTCCATCGCACCCCGATCAATCTTTTCCAATGTTAGTCGGGTCACACTTCTCGCCTTGAATGGCCCCTTTCATACGCCTAGGATGCCCACCCCATGAGGCCGCTGCGCAACTAATTGCGCAACGTGAAGTGCGCAAGAATTTGCGCAGCCTACTCGCGGAGTGTTCCTGAACATATATAAGGTGCACTCCAGAAGTTCACGGATAGAACTTGAGCGTCACGGAAGACCCCATGCATTCCAGCGCACTTAGCCAGCATTATCTGGAACTCGCCAGAAAGCCGGTCAATGACAGCAATTTCGCCGGTGACGATATTCGTTACAGCAGCGAGTTCGAGTCGTTGGAAGCCGAACTGGCCAAGGCCGGAGCACTGCACCAGACCACCGGTATCGACTGGCAGAAGGTCCGCGAAGGCAGCGAAGTGCTGCTCGCTTCGCTGTCCAAGGACCTGCGTGCCGCAGCCTGGCTGACCTGGAGCCTGTTCCAGCGCGAGTCCTTCGCCGGGTTGCAGGCCGGCCTGAGCGTTCTGCACTACCTGTGCAGCCATCACTGGGACGAGCTGCACCCACGCAAGCCACGCACCCGCGCCGCCGCGATCAACTGGCTGCTGCCGCGCCTTGAACAGACCTTTTCCGAAGACGTGCCGGTCGGCGAACAGCTGCCGCTGTTTCGCAGCCTCGCCGAGCAACTGCATGCGCTGGAGCAATGCCTGTCCGACCATCTCGGCGAAGACGCACCGCTGCTGCTGCCGCTTTGCCGCCAGCTCGACGGCATGGTCAAGCGCGCCAGCTCGGGGCAACCGCAGCCCGGGACAGTCGGCGCAGCCATCGCCCAGGTGAAGCAGGTCGCCAGCCAGGTCTTCGCCCCCGGCTCACCGATCGAGAACGACAAGGAAGCGCTCAAGGCCCTGCGCAACCTGCAGGAGCAGGCGCGCCCATTGACCGCCTGGTGGCTCAAGCAACGCACCAGCGATCTGCGCCCCTTGCGCCTGGCGCGAACCCTGCTCTGGCTGAGCATCGACAGCCTGCCCGAGCACAACAGCGAGCAGATCACCGCGCTACGTGGCGTACCCGCCGACAAGCTGGCCAGCTACCGCGAACGCTTCGCTCAGGGGCAGTACGCCGACCTGCTGGTGGACCTGGAAAACAGCACCGCGCGCGCGCCGTTCTGGCTGGACGGTCAGCGCTTGGCCTGGGAGTGCCTGCAGGAGCTGGCAGCCGAACAGGCCATGCGCGAGGTGGAGATTCAGCTCGCGCTGTTCCTGCAGCGCCTGCCGCGCCTGGAGGAGCTGCGCTTTCACGACGGCACCCCGTTCGCCGACGCCGAAACCCGCGCCTGGATCAGCGGCCAGGTCATGCCCCATGTACAACCGGCCACGGCCACCAGACAGGAAGAACCGCCTGTCACCGGCACCGCACAACCGAGCTGGGAGCTCGCGCTGCAAGAAGCCGTTCCGCTGTTGCGCAAAGAAGGCCTCAAGCCTGCCGTGCAACAGCTCAAGCAGGGCCTGGCTCGCGCCCGTGGCGGCCGTGAGCGATTTTTTTGGCAACTGAGCCTCGCCCGCCTGTGCTACCAGGCCAAGAAATACGAACTGGCCAAAACCCAGCTCGAAGCACTCGACCAGCAGCTCGAGGCCAGCGGCCTGGGCAGCTGGGAACCCGATCTCGCCCTCGAGGTACTGCGCCTGCTGCACAGCTGTTGCGAGCTGCTGCCGCAGAACCACGCCGTGCGTGAAAGCAAGGATGAGATTTACCGCAGGCTGTGCCACCTCGATCTCGAAGTGGTGCTGGACTAACCGCAAAGGAGAACACCATGGCCAAAGAAGGCTCGGTTGCACCCAAGGAACGCATCAACGTCACGTTCAAGCCGGCCACCGGCAACGCTCAGGAAGAGGTCGAGCTGCCCCTCAAGCTGATGGTGCTGGGCGATTTCACCCAGCGCGCCGACGACCGCAAGATCGAAGACCGAAAGCCCATCGCCATCGACAAGAACAGCTTCGACGAGGTCCTGGCCAAGCAGGAGCTGAACCTGACCTTCGGCGTGCCGAACCGCCTGCAGGACGAGCAGACCGATGACGAACTGGCCGTGCAGCTGCGCATCAATTCGATGAAGGACTTCAACCCGGCCAATCTGGTCGAGCAGGTCCCGGAGCTGAAGAAACTGATGGAACTGCGTGACGCTCTGGTCGCCTTGAAAGGCCCGCTGGGCAATGCCCCGGCCTTCCGCAAGGCCATCGAAAGCGTACTCGCCGACGACGATTCGCGTGACCGCGTACTCGGCGAACTGGGCCTGGCGGCCAAAGAGAAGCTGGACGCCTGATATCACCGACAAGGAAGCACATCTACATGACCACTAGCGCAGCCGCCGTCGAGCACGGCAACCACCTCGCCGAAGGCGGCATCCTCGACCGCATCATCGCCGAAACCCGCCTGACCCCGGACGACGAGGCCTACGACATCGCCAAGCGCGGCGTCTCGGCCTTCATCGAGGAACTGCTCAAGCCGCAGAACGAAAACGAGCCGGTGAAGAAGGCGATGGTCGACCGCATGATCGCGGAGATCGACGCCAAGCTCAGCCGGCAGATGGACGAGATCCTGCACCACCCGCAGTTCCAGGCCCTGGAGTCCTCCTGGCGCGGCCTGAAACTGCTGGTGGATCGCACCAACTTCCGCGAGAACATCAAGCTCGAGCTGCTCAACGCCTCCAAGCAGGACCTGCTCGATGACTTCGAGGACAGCCCGGAGATCGTCCAGTCCGGCCTGTACAAGCACATCTATACCGCCGAATACGGCCAGTTCGGCGGCCAGCCGGTCGGTGCGCTGATCGCCAACTACTTCTTCGACCCCAGCGCGCCCGATGTGAAGACCATGCAGTACGTCGCCAGCGTCGCCAGCATGTCCCACGCGCCCTTCATCGCCGCTGCCGGCCCGAAATTCTTCGGTCTGGAAAGCTTCACCGGTCTGCCGGACCTGAAGGATCTCAAGGATCACTTCGAGGGCCCGCAGTTCACCAAGTGGCAGAGCTTCCGCGAGCAGGAAGATGCCCGCTACGTCGGCCTGACCGTTCCGCGCTTCCTGCTGCGCAACCCCTACGATCCGGAAGACAACCCGGTGAAAAGCTTCGTCTACAAGGAAAACGTCGCCGGCAGCCACGAGCACTACCTGTGGGGCAACACCGCCTACGCCTTCGCCAGCCGTCTGACCGACAGCTTCGCCAAGTTCCGCTGGTGCCCGAACATCATCGGCCCGCAGAGCGGCGGCGCAGTGGAAGACCTGCCGCTGCACCATTTCGAAAGCATGGGCGAGATCGAAACCAAGATCCCGACCGAAGTGCTGGTTTCCGACCGCCGCGAGTACGAGCTGGCCGAGGAAGGCTTCATCGCCCTGACCATGCGCAAGGGTAGCGACAACGCCGCGTTCTTCTCCGCCAATTCGGCGCAGAAGCCGAAGTTCTTCGGCAACAGCGAGGAAGGCAAGACCGCCGAGCTGAACTACAAGCTCGGCACCCAGCTGCCCTACCTGTTCATCGTCAACCGCCTGGCGCACTACCTGAAGGTGCTGCAGCGCGAGCAGATCGGTGCCTGGAAGGAGCGCACCGACCTTGAACTGGAACTGAACAAGTGGATTCGCCAGTTCGTCGCCGATCAGGAGAACCCAAGCTCCGAAGTACGCAGCCGCCGTCCGCTGCGCGCCGCCCAGGTCAACGTCAGCGATGTCGAGGGCGAGCCGGGTTGGTACCGCGTCAGCCTCAGCGTGCGTCCGCACTTCAAATACATGGGCGCGGATTTCACCCTGTCGCTGGTCGGCAAGCTGGACAAGGAATAAGCATTTGAACGGATACGGCAGCCTCTTCGAACGCCTCGGCGGCGACGCCACGCGGCGCTCCGGCTGGAGCCGCGAAGCCGCGGCGATGGCCTCGGTGGCTGCCCATCTGGCCAAGATGCTCAGCACCCGAGCGGGCAGCGTGCAGACGCTGCCCGACTATGGGTTGCCAGATCTCAACGATATGCGCCTGTCGCTGCACGACTCGCTGCAGCAGGCGCGTATCGCCATCGAGCGCTTCATCGAAGCGTACGAACCCAGGTTGACCCAGGTGCGCGTACTGTCGCTGCCGCGCACCCACGACCCACTGACCCTCGCCTTCACCATCGAAGGCCTGCTGGAAGTGGATGGCCTCAAGCGCCAGGTCAGCTTTTCCGTCAGCCTGGATGGCAGCGGACAGGTCAAGGTCCAGTAAGGAGACAACGGATGTCCGGCAAACCCGCAGCCCGCCTCGGCGACCCTACCGCCTGCCCGCAGACGGGCCACGGCACCAACCCCATCGCCGCCGGCTCGCCCGACGTGCTGTTCGACGGCCTGCCGGCCGCACGCATGGGCGACGCTTCCGCCTGTGGCGGAGCGATGGCCAGCGCGGTAATTTCCAACGTGCTGATCGATGGCAAGCCGGCGGCGGTGGTGGGCAGTGTGGGGAGTCACGGTAACGTGGTGGTGAGTGGGTCGGGGACGGTGATTATTGGTACTAGTGGGAGTGGGGCGGCATTTAAAGCACCGTCTCCACTCACGATCAGTGGGACTTTTGATCGCGCGTTTATGCTGACCACTGCGGAAGGTAGACCCGTTGAAGGACTTGGCTATCGACTGGTTTCGGCCAGCGGTCTCTCTCGCTTAGGCAGCACTTCAAGCGCTGGTGATACAGGCAATTTCTCGACTGGCGCCCAGCAGGAGCCGATCACGCTGTATATCTCGGGGGCCGAGTGATGGAAACCATCATTACTTTGGATGGAGTCAGCCATACCTTTGAGACAACAGATGGTAAAACCGAGCTGAAACTGCAGTCCGAGAGCACTCCGAGCAAAGACCAGAAACCGAAACAGATTCAGGTTCCGACCATATGGCTGATCACCCGCAGAAGCGGATTTCCTCTCTTCGCCGTGCGTCCGAAACAAGGCGAAACGCCATTTCGCATCATCAATGCTGAAAAACTCTACGCAGAGAAAATCCAGTGGTTTGAGCCGTTGGCAGATCATTATCGAGAGCTGATCTGGCAACACCCTGAATCGTCCACTCCAGGCTCTGAGGCCTATACCGCATACAAGCACTTCACTTGGCAGCAGATCATCGACTTCTCCGTCGTAGATCGCTGGTCGATCAGCTTTTCCAAGGGACTTCCCGGGGACTGGAAAGCCAACTCCGATGGCGGGGCCGGCTTTCTGATGGTCATGGTCGATAAACTTCCGTTCTGGACCGATGCCGTCGGACAGATTCCCTTCGCGGTCGACACCTTCAGAAAATATCTCGAAGAGCTACGCGTTAGTCCTGAGGCCATCCGCAAGACCGTGCGTACCGGCATGGAGTATGGAGACGGAAATCCGTTCGCTCCCAATAGCGATCCAACCAATGAATACGACAACTACATGGTGCTGCGTGGATCGCTCTGGGCGTCGGAAAACTTCCAACTAATCGTCACGAAGGAGTTGCTCCAAACACGTGACGTAGTTCGTACCGTCGAGCGGACAAGAACAGTCCACCAACCGGTCTCCTCACGCTATCTCCAGCAACCCATCTCCACCGAATCACTCGCAATCTACGGAGAGTGGAAGAAATGAATCGACAAAAACTCACTGCCCTGACGTGTCACGCCCTGGCATGCTTGCTGTTCCCAATAGCCACCACACTGGGCTTTCAAGCTTTTACGGCCATCTTCGGTGCCACGCAGTCCAGAGGTGTCGCGATAGGTCTGGCGGTCCAGCTTATTTTCGCTGCCTTCGTTATGACCAATGCACTAATCGCCATAACCAAAAACCTGAAGGCAAAGATTGTTCTGGTCAGTGCATTGGTACTGGCAAACCTGCTGTATCTGCTTCCGCAACATCCTCTACGTGCGCTGTTCTTCGCTGGGCTGTCTGGCGGGTTATCGCTTCTGGCTATCTATGCCGCCATGCACTATGGCTCTAAAGCCAAAAGCGCTTGAGATATAGCGACTACCAGCAAGGGACTGCTAATGCACCTCAATCATCAAGACCAAATACCGCCGAACCCCTGGGAAGTATTCCCGGAAGTTGACGCTGGCGGGCTCGGCAGCCTGCAGGGCAATCTCGAACATTGGTGGCAGCACTGCTGGTGGCCGTACTGGCTCAGCCGCAGTCCGCAACAGCGCGCCGAATGGCTTGCTGATACCCGTTACCCGGAAGACTGGCGCAAATACGTTCGTCTCCAGTGCGCGTTCGATGGAATCGACGGAGAACACGTCTGATGTCTTTCAACCACTACTACCAAAGCGAACTGACCGCCCTGCGCCAGCTGGGCAAGCGCTTCGCCGAGCGGAGTCCGGCGCTGGCGCCGTTCCTCGGGCAGGCCGGGCGCGATCCGGATGTCGAGCGTCTGCTCGAAGGTTTCGCCTTTCTCACCGGGCGGCTGCGGCAGAAGCTCGATGACGAGCTGCCGGAACTGACCCACTCGCTGATGCATCTGCTGTGGCCGAACTACATGCGTCCGCTGCCAGCCTTCAGCATGCTGCAGTTCGATCCGCTGAAGCGCCCCGGCCCGGCATTGACGGTGCCGCGCAATACACCAGTGGAATCCAATCCGGTGCAGGGTGTCAGCTGCTGTTTTCGCACCACCTACGCCACCGAGGTGCTGCCTCTGGCGTTGCAGACGCTGGAGTACTCGGTCAAGGGCACCGGTGCGCTGCTCAGCCTGTGCCTGCAGATGAGCGCCGATGGTCATCTCGGCGAGATCGGCCTCAGTCATCTGCGCCTGCACCTGGCGGGCGAGCCCTACATCAGTCAACTACTCTACCTCAGCCTGTTGCGCCACTTGGGTGGCATCGAGCTGGTGCCGCTGGACGACCAGGGCAAACCGTTGACCGGCTCCGATGGCCGGCCACTGACGCCCTTGCAGCTCAACGCCAAGCAGGTCGAGCCGGTGGGATTCGCCGAGGATGAGGCGCTGATCCCCTACCCGCTCAATACCTTCCGCGGTTATCGCTACCTGCAGGAATATTTCGCCTTCCCCGACAAGTTTCTCTTCGTCGACATCAAGGGCTTGGAGATCATTCAGCGCATTCCGGATGACCTGCTCAAGCAGGCCCGCGGCCTGGAGCTGCGCTTCGACATTCACAAGGCCGGCGTGCAGCGCATCCGCCCGACGCTGGACAACGTGCGCCTGTACTGCACGCCGGTGGTCAACCTGTTCCCGCACGATGCCATCCCGATCCGCCTGGACGGCAAGCAGGACCAGTACCTGCTGCTGCCGGCCGAGTACGACGCGCAGCAATGCGGCGTGTTCTCGGTGGACCGGGTCACCGGCTGGAAACCCGGCGGCATGGGCTACGAAGAGTACGTGCCGTTCGAATCCTTCGAGCATGACCCCAGCTTCGATGTGCCGGTGGCGCGCCCGCACTACAGCGTGCGCCAGCAACCTTCGCTGCTGGGCGAAGGCCAGGAAACCTGGCTCAGCTTCGGCCTGCGCAACCTCGACCAGCACGAGACGCTGTCCATCGAGCTGACCTGCACCAACCAGAACCTGCCGCGCCAGCTTAAGCTCGGCGACATCTGCAAGCCCTGCGAAGACACCCCGGAATTTCTCAGCTTCCGCAATATCTCGGCGGTCACCCCGAGCTACGCGCCGCCGCTGCAGCGCGACTATCTGTGGAAGCTGATCAGCAACATGTCGCTGAACTACCTGTCATTGGCCAACGTCGAGGCGCTCAAGGTGATCCTCGAGACCTACGACCTACCATGCTATTACGACAAGCACGCCGAGAACGTCAGCCGGCGGCGCCTCGGCGGCCTGGCTCACATCGCCCACCAGCACGTCGATCGCCTGCATCGCGGGCTGCCGGTGCGTGGCGTACGTACCGAACTGACCATGAACCAGGACGGCTTCATTGGTGAGGGCGATCTGTTCCTCTTCGCCTCGGTGCTCAACGAATTCTTCGCCCTCTACGCCAGCCTCAACTCGTATCACGAGCTGCGCGTGCAGAGCACACAGGGAGAGGTGTACCAATGGACGCCGCGCATGGGTCAGCAACCGCTGCTCTGAAACCGCTCAACCGCGGCATCCGCGAGTACAGCCTGTTCCAGGGTGTGCTGCTGGTGCTCGACCGCCTGCGCCAGCTCAATCCCGGTCTGGATGACGAGGCGCTCTACGAGCGCCTGGAATTCCAGGCCAACCCGAGCCTGGGCTTTCCCGGCAGTGATATTGAGCAGGTGCAGTTCTTCCAGGAGCACGGCGAGTGGCGCGCGCGCCTGCGCATCAACCTGGTCAGCCTGTTCGGCGCTGGCTCGCCGCTGCCGGCCTTCTACGGCGAACAAGCGCTTGGCGACAATGAAGACGGCAACCCGACCCGCGACTTCCTCGACCTGTTCAACAACCGCCTGCAGCGCCTGCTGCTGCCGATCTGGCAGAAGTACCGCTACCGCGCCCGCTTCACCAGCGGCGCCCATGACCCCTTCTCGGAGCAGCTGTTCGCCCTGGTCGGACTCAGCGGCGAGGCCATCCGCAGCGCGCCGGAGCTGAACTGGAAGCGCCTGCTGCCCTATCTCGGCCTGCTCAGCCTGCGCGCGCACTCGGCAGCATTGATCGAATCGGTGCTGCGCTACTACTTCAAGCACGCCGAGTTGAACATCGAGCAATGCCTGGAGCGCCGGGTGGAAATCCTCGGCGAGCAACGCAACCGCCTCGGGCTGGCCAACAGTCAGCTGGGCGAAAGCCTGGTGCTCGGCGAGCGGGTCCGCGACCGCGGCGGCAAGTTCCGCATCCATATCCGCCAGCTGGACTGGAATCGCTTCCACGAATTCCTGCCCATCGGCAGCGGCTACCAGCCGCTCTGTGCGCTGGTGCGCTTCACCCTGCGGGATCCGCTGGATTACGACCTGCGCCTGGAGCTTCGCCCGGACGAGATCCGTGAGCTGCGCATCGGCGCCGACAACAACTGCCGCCTCGGCTGGACCAGCTGGCTCGGACGCGACCGCGCCGACGGCCTGGTCACCCTGGGCAGCAAGACTCATTAAGGAAGATGAAAATGATCAACGTCGACTTACAGCAACTGGTGCAAGCCCTGGATGCCCCCAGTAAACAGGATCTGGAAGGCGCAGCCGAACGCTGCGTGGTACGTGGCGGCAGCAAGGTTCTCGTCGAGGACCTGCTGCTCGGCCTGCTCGAGCGTCCCGATGGATTGCTCAAGCGAGCCTTGCTGGATGCCGAAGTCGATACCGGCACACTGGCGCAGGCGCTGCAACCGCGAGGCGAGCGCAGCGAGTCGCGCAACCCGGTGTTTTCCACCGAACTGGTGCAATGGCTACAGGATGCCCTGCTGGTGGCCAGTCTGGAACTCGGCCAGAGCCAGATCGACCAGGCCGCACTGATTCTCGCGCTGCTGCGCAATCCGCTGCGCTATGCAGGCAGTCATTACCAGCCATTGCTGGCCCGGCTGGATGCCGAGCGCCTGCGCGACTTCGCCCTAAGCCAGCAGCTTCAAGGCAGCACTGGCAAACCTGCCGCCGGTGTGGAGTCGAACCTAGCGCGCTTTACCCACAACTTCACCCAACAGGCCCGTGACGGCAAGCTCGATCCGGTGCTCTGCCGCGACTCGGCGATTCGCCAGATGATCGACATCCTCGCCCGGCGGCGAAAGAACAATCCGATCGTGGTCGGCGAAGCTGGGGTCGGCAAGACCGCTATCGTCGAAGGCCTGGCGCTGCGCATCGTCAGCGGGGAAGTGCCTGCGGCACTGAAGGGCGTCGAGCTGCTCTGCCTGGACCTCGGCCTGCTGCAAGCCGGTGCCAGCGTGAAGGGCGAATTCGAACGCCGTCTGCAGGGCGTGATCGACGAGGTGAAGGCCTTATCCAAGCCGATCATCCTGTTTATCGACGAGGCGCATACCCTGATCGGCGCCGGCGGCCAGGCCGGCAGCGGCGATGCGGCCAACCTGCTCAAGCCGGCACTGGCACGCGGCGAGCTGCGCACCATCGCTGCAACGACCTGGAGCGAGTACAAGAAATACTTCGAGAAGGACCCGGCACTGGCCCGGCGCTTCCAGCCGGTGCAGCTGCACGAGCCGAGCGTTCCGGAAGCCGTCACCATCCTGCGCGGGCTGGCGCCGGTCTACGAAAAGAGTCATGGCATCTACCTGCGCGATGATGCGGTCACGGCCGCCGCCGAGTTGTCGGCACGCTACCTGGCCGGCCGGCAGCTGCCGGACAAGGCCGTCGACGTGCTGGATACCGCCTGCGCGCGGGTGCGCATCAGCCTCGCCGCCGCGCCCGAGGCGCTGGAACGCCTGCGTGGTGAGGTCGCCGAAGGCGAGCGCCAGCGTGAAGCCATGCGCCGCGATCTGGCCGCCGGCCTGCCGGTCGACGCGTCTGTCCTCGAGCGACTGGAGCAACGTCTGTTCACGGCGGGGGACGAAATAGAGCAGCTCGAATCCCGCTGGACCAGGCAGCGCCAGCTCGCCGAGCGCCTGCTCGAGCTGCGCAAACGCACCGCCGAAGCCCGCAGCGATGCAAACGAGGACGGCGAGGCCCCATCGCTCGATGAGCTGGAGGCCGAGCTGCGCACCGTACAGGCAGAACTCGCCGTAGCCCAGGCCGAGCAACGACTGGTCAGCCATGAGGTCTGCCCGCGCCTGGTGGCTGAGGTGATCAGCCACTGGACCGGTGTGCCGCTGACGCAGCTGGCGCGGGAGCACAACGCCCAGGTCGCCAACTTCGCCGCCGATCTGCGCGCCCGGGTGCGCGGTCAGGAACAGGCCGTGGAAGCGCTGGATCGTGCCATGCGCGCGGCAGCGGCCGGGCTGAACAAGCCCGACGCTCCGGTGGGCGTGTTCCTGCTGGTCGGCCCCAGCGGCGTCGGCAAGACCGAAACCGCCCTCGCCCTGGCCGACCTGCTGTACGGCGGCGAGCGTTTCCTCACCGTGATCAACATGTCCGAGTTCCAGGAGAAACACAGCGTTTCCCGCCTGATCGGCGCACCTCCGGGTTACGTCGGCTACGGCGAAGGCGGCATGCTCACCGAAGCGGCGCGGCAGAAACCCTACTCGGTGATCCTGCTCGACGAGGTGGAGAAGGCGGATCCAGACGTGATGAACGTCTTCTATCAGATCTTCGACAAGGGCGTGGCTAATGACGGCGAAGGCCGCGAGATCAACTTCCGCAACACCCTGATCCTGATGACCAGCAACCTCGCCAGCGAGCGCATCGCCAGTTTCTGCAGCGCCGGGCAGCGGCCGACGGCCGAGGACCTGGAACTGGCCATCCGTCCGCAGCTGTCGCAGCACTTCAAGCCGGCCCTGCTCGGGCGCATGCGCGTGGTGCCCTATTACCCGATCGCTGGTGAGGTGCTCGACGAGCTGGTTGCGCTCAAGCTGGCACGCTTCGGTGAGCGCCTGCAGCGTCGCCAGCTGCAGTTCAGCCACTGCCCGGCGCTGGTCACGCACCTCTCCGAGCGCTGCTGCGACAGCGACAGCGGTGCGCGCCTGATCGACCATCTGATCGAGCAGCACCTGCAACCACTGGTGGTGGACCGCCTGCTCGATGCCATGGCCAGTGGCGAGCCGCTGCAGCGGGTGCATGCCACGCTGGATGGCGACGGCGCGCTGGTCTGTGAGTTCGCCTGAGATGTCCGCAATGTTCAATCAGGTGCCACAGCCGCTGCGCTATGCCGAGGCCCTGCTGGGCCGTTTCGCCGGGCTGGCGCGCGCGGCGAACGCCGACAGCCTGCTCGGTGGGCTGGTGGAAACCGCGGCGCAGCTGAGCAACTGCCAACTCAGCCAGCTCTATCTGCTGGACGCCACCCATACCCGCCTGACGCTCTCGGCCGAGTGGCACAACGGCCTGCTACAGCCGCGCGAAGCCACCAGCCTGCCGAGCGATTACCACGGCGAGCAGCTGCTGCAATACTGCCTGTGCCAGAACCAGACCCTTTGCCTCAGCGAACTGGACAGCAATCTGCACGCTTCGGGCTTCCTGCCGGACAGCCCGGCGCCCTGGCGCAGCCTGCTCTGCCTGCCGCTGCAGGACGAACAGCAGCGTGTTGCCGGCCTGCTGCTGACGGCCAGTACCGAATCGCGCGAGCTGCACGGCTTCAGCGGTTCGCTGGCCCAGCTCGGCGCCTTCGGCCTCGCCCAGCTGCATCTGCTCCAGCGCCTGCGTACACCCGGGAGCACCGCACCGCCCGCCGCACCGGTCAGCCCCTGCGCCAGCGGTTACGGCCTAATCGGCGACAGCTCGCGCATGCGTGCGGTCTACCAATTGATCGGCAAGGTGCTGCACAGCCCGGTCAACGTGCTGCTCACGGGAGAAACCGGCACCGGCAAGGAACTGGTGGCGCGCGCCATTCACGATTGCGGGTTTCGCCGCAGCAAGCCCTTCATCGTGCAGAACTGCGCCTCGCTGCCTGAGCAACTCTTGGAAAGTGAGCTGTTCGGCTACCGCAAGGGCGCCTTCACCGGTGCCGACCGCGACCGCAGCGGCCTGCTCGATGCGGCGAACGGCGGCACGCTGTTCCTCGACGAGATCGGTGACATGCCATTGCTGCTGCAGGCCAAGCTGTTGCGCGTGCTGCAGGAAGGCGAAGTGCGCCCGCTGGGCTCCACCGAAACCCACAAGGTCGACGTGCGCATCGTTGCCGCCACCCACCGTGACCTGCGCAGTCAGGTGGAAAACGGGCTGTTTCGCGAGGATCTGTTCTACCGCCTCTCGCACTTCCCCATCGAACTGCCGCCGCTGCGCGAGCGTGAAGAGGACATCCTGCGCCTGGCCCGGCATTTCGCCGACAAGGCCTGCGCGTTTCTCCAGCGCGATCTGTGTCGCTGGTCCGACGCCGCGCTCGAGCGTCTGGCAGGCTATGCCTTCCCCGGCAACGTGCGGGAATTGAAAGGGCTGGTGGAGCGCGCCGTGCTGCTCTGCGAGGGCGGTGAGCTACTACCGGAACACTTCAATCTGCATGTGGAGGCGAGCCTGGACAGCAGCCTGAACCTGCGCGAACGCATGGAGCGGGTCGAACGCAGCCTGCTCATGGATTGCCTGCGCAAGAACGGCGGCAACCAGAGCCAGGCCGCCCGCGAACTCGGCCTGCCGCGGCGCACGCTGCTGTATCGCATGGAACGGCTGAATATCAGCCCGGCCGATCTCTGATGCAGCACGGACGCCCAGGCACGCGCCGCATCGGCGCCGACATCCGCAACCGCGCGGGCATATCTGACCGTCTGCGCGTTTCGGCAGCATCCGGCGGGTGTTCTGTGAACCGGATCACCTGCCAGACACCACAACTGAACTTCAATGTGCCGCCCGTGTCGCGCCGCCAGGCGCACCTCGCTCCCCACACACGACTTCAAGGAGGAAATCGCGTGCCCGTGCGCTATTACGCCCTCGTTTCGCTCATCGCCGCCGCGCTGCTCGCCGGTTGCACCGGCAACTACAGATTCGACGATGACCACTATCGCCCGCTGGGTGATCCGCAAGCCTTGAATCGCGGCCAGTAACCGCAAGGAGCGACACGACCATGGAACTGGTCTTCGATATGGTAGGCGCCCAGCAATTCGTGCCTGGGCTGCTGACCACCAAAACCTTCAAGCAGGCCGGCGGCGTGATCGGCCGGGCCGAAGGTTGCGACTGGGTGATCCCCGATCGCAAGCGTGTACTTTCCGGACGCCACGCGGTGATCAGCTATCGCGACGGCGCCTTCTTTCTCACCGATACCAGCAGCAACGGCATCCAGCTCAAGGACAGCGGTGCCAGCCTGGTCAAGGGCCAGCCGCAGCGCATCGAGCATGGCAGCGTCTACTGCCTGGGCGACTTCGAGATCCGCGCCCGGCTGATCCAGGATCCGGCGCTGTTCGAAGGTGACATCGGTCGTCCGCTGCCGGCCGGCAGCATCATCCCCGACGATGCCTTCCTCGACCTCGATCCGCTGATCGCGATGGAACAACAGGAGCGCATCTATGCCGAGATCGACGACCTCGACCTCGCCCTGGTAGCGCCACAGCGCCAGGCGCAGCAACAGCGCGACTACGCACGCATCGACATGGAAAGCCTGCCGTTGCCGGAGCTGGTCATGCCGCAGGCAGCACCGCAAGCCAAGGGCGAAGCCGAGCCCGAACGACTGCCGCAGGGGTTCTGGGCGCGTTTCGGCGAGGCGCTGGGCATCGATCTCGACGATCTCGACGAGGACCAACGCCAGGCCTTGGCGCTGAATGCCGCCCGCCTGCTCAAGCAAAGCGTGGCGGGCCTGCAGCAGAGCCTGCGCACCCGCAGCGAGCTGAAGAACGAGCTGCGCCTGGCGTTGACCACTGTGCAGAGCGCCGGCAACAACCCGCTCAAGCACAGCGCCGATGCGAGCGAGGCCCTGAACGCCCTGCTGCGCGGTGGCAAACCCGGCCAGCTCAGCGCCGAACAGGCCGTCGGCCGCGCCTTTCGTGATCTGCAGGCGCATCAGGTGGCACTGCTGGCGGCCAGCCGCGCCGCCGTTCACGCGATGTTCGAGCAGCTGGCACCAGAACAGCTCGCGCTGCGTTTCGAACGCGAAGGCCGCAAACCGCTGCTCGCCACCGCCGGCAGTCGCTGGCGCGCCTATCGCCGCCTGTATCACAGCCTCGGCCAGGATGCCGACTGGAGCGAACGCCTGTTCGCCCGCGACTTCGCCAAGACCTATGAGGAGCAAGTGCGCCTGATCGCCACGCTCGATTCAACCCATCAAGGATGATCCCATGCCTCGTCGCATCACCCTGGCCATGCTGGCCTCGCTGCTCGTACTGGGCGGCTGCTCGGCACTGTCGCCGTACTCCAAGCTGACCAAGCTCGACCTCGAGCTGCACGGCAGCGACCGTCTCAACCCCGACCTCAACGGCCGGCCTTCGCCGATCGTGCTGCGCCTGCTGGAGCTCAAGCATCCAGTGGCGTTCGAAAACGGCGACTTCTTCGCCCTCTACCAGCGGCCCAAGGAAGCACTGGCGCCAGACCTGGTGACCTCCGAGGAACTGGAACTGCGTCCCGGCGAAAGCCGTGAGCTGAAGCTCTCCGTGCAGGACGGCAGCCGCTACGTCGGCGTGCTGGCCGCCTACCGCGACCTGCCGGAAGCCAGCTGGCGCTACGTCATCGCCGTGCCGCCGCAAGAGCGCACCCGCATCGCCCTGAGCCTGGACGAGCGTGGCATCGCGCTGTTCGACCCGCTCGCCGAAGAAGGAAAATAAGCATGAGCCTGCACAAGGTTGTCTGGCAGGAAGGCATGCTGCTGCGCCCGCAGCACTTCCAGCAAAGCGATCGATATTACGATCACCAACTCAAGACGCGCACCCAGAAGCTGAGCAGCTATGCCTGGGGATTCTTCAATCTGGAGATCGACCGCCAGTTCCTCAACATGGGCAAGCTGGTGCTCAGCCAGGCCAGCGGCATCCTCCCGGACGGTACGCTGTTCGAGCTGGGCAGCGAGCGCGAGCCACTGGCGCTGGACATTCCGCCGAACACCGGCAGTACACCGGTATACCTCGCGCTGCCACTGGTTACCGGCAACCACATCGAAACGCGTCGTCCCGAACAGAAGGATGTGCTGGCGCGCTACACCGCCCATGAGCTGGATGTCGCCGACTCCAATGCCGGCGACAGCAGCACCAGCCAGGTCAGCACCGGCCTGCCGGATTTTCGCCTGCTGCTGGGCGAGCAGCAGAGCGACCAGGCCTACGTGAAGCTGCAGCTGTGCGAGGTGCTGGACACCACGCCGGACGGGGTCATCAGCCTCGACCCCGAGTTCATTCCCACCTACGTCAACTTCCAGGCTTCGGGCTACCTGCTGTCCTGCCTGAAGGAAGTGATCAGCATGCTCGCCCACCGCGGCGATACCCTCGCCGAGCGCATCAGCGCCACCGGCAAGGTCGGTGGCGCCGAGGTCGGCGACTTCATGATGCTGCAGCTGATCAACCGTCACGAACCGGTGCTGCGCCACTACCTGGGCGTGGAGCAGGTGCACCCGGAGCAGATCTACCGCGACCTGCTTGGCCTGCTCGGCGAGCTGGCGACCTTCTCCAGCGAGAGCAAGCGCCCGCGCCTGGACGGCCGTTACCAGCACAGTGACCAGGGCGCGAGCTTCCGCAAGCTGATGGACGCGATCCGCCAGGTGCTGTCGATGGTGCTCGAGCAGCACGCCATCGAACTGCTGCTGCAGCAACGCCAGTACGGCATCCAGGTATCGCCACTGCACGATCACAAGCTGCTCGGCACCGCCTCCTTCGTGCTCGCCGCCAGCGCCCAGTGCGATTCGGAAACGCTGCGCACCCGCCTACCGGCGCACCTGAAGATCGGCCCGGTGGAGCGCATCCGCCAGCTGGTCAACCTGCATCTGCCGGGTATCCGCCTCAAGCCGCTGCCGGTGGCGCCGCGGCAGATCCCCTTCCATGCCGGCAAGACCTATTTCGCCCTGGAGCTCAGCGCCGAGGACCAGGCGCAACTGGAGCGTTCCGGCGGCTTTGCCTTCCATGTGTCCGGTGACTTCGCCGGGCTCGAACTGAAATTCTGGGCGGTCAGGGACTGAGCGACATGATCAAGGAAATGGATTACGGACAGGACGACCGCACGGTCATCGTCAATCGAGCGGGAGAGGCCCCGGCGCAGAGCCCGCTGACCGACTTCGACAGCCCGCCGCGCTTCGAGCAGCTGGAGGAGCGGATGATCTACGCCGCCCGCCTGCGCCCGGCGGAAACCTTCAACATCAGCCTCAACCCGCTAGTGGCCGCCGCCTCGCCGCTGCTGTCGGAAGTGGTGCGCTTCAAGCACAGCCTGGAAAGCGAAGACCTGCAGGCCCTGCACGGGCAGTTGAGCGGCGCGATCAAGCTGTTCGAGCATCGCGCGCTGCATGACGGCGCCGAAAGCAGCCAGGTGATGGCGGCGCGCTACGTGCTCTGCACCGTGCTCGACGAGGCCGTGGTGACCACGCCCTGGGGCAACGAGAGCGAATGGTCGCAGATGAGCCTGCTGTCCTCCTTCCACAACGAGACCTTCGGCGGAGAGAAATTCTTCCAGCTGCTCGAGCGGCTGTCGCGCAACCCAGTCAAGCACCTGCCGATGCTCGAGCTGATGTACCTCTGCCTGTCGCTCGGCTTCGAGGGCAAGTATCGCGTGCTACCGCGCGGCATGCTCGAGCTGGAAGCGGTACGCGACAGCCTCTACCGACAGATTCGCCAGATGCGCGGCGATATACCGCGCGAGCTGTCGCCGCACTGGGAAGGCCTCAAGGACACCCGCCGGCGTCTGGTGCGCATTGTGCCCTGGTGGATGGTGGCGCTGTTTACCCTGATCTGTCTCGGGGTGATCTACGGCGGCTTCGCCTGGGTGCTCGGCGAGCAACGCGAGAGCGTGCTGCAACCCTATCGCTCGCTGGACATGGATGCCGGCGATTCCACCTCGTCAGGGATGAAATGAGATGAAGACGTTCTTCGGCAAACTCGGCGCCGTGCTGCGCCGAACCTGGGTCTGGAGCCTGCTGCTGGTCCTGTTGCTGGCAGTCGTGGTGTGGTTCGTCGGGCCGCTGCTGGCAGTCGACGACTACCGATTCTGGGAATCCTCGACCGCCCGCCTGCTGAGCATCAGCGTGCTGTTTCTCGGCTGGGGCCTGGCCATGGTCTTCGCCAGCTGGCGCGCCAGCGCGCGCAAGAAGCGCGACGCCGAGGATCAGGACGTTCAGGAACAACTGCGCCGCGACGGCCTGATCGGCGAAGAGCAACAGGAGTTGCGCCATCGCTTCAGGCAGGCGCTGCGTATCCTGAAGACCTCGAGCCTCTATCGCGGGCGCAGCGAGAAATGGCGCCGCGAGCTGCCCTGGTACCTGCTGATCGGCCCTCAGGGTAGCGGCAAGACCAGCCTGCTGGACTTCTCCGGGCTGGATTTTCCGCTCAACCGCAGTGAACAGCAGCGCCTGACCAAGGATGTCTCCGGCACCCGCTTTGCAGACTGGTACTTCGCCGATCATGCCGTGCTGATCGACACCGCCGGCCGCTATCTGACCCAGCCCGACGCTGCCGTCGACGGCAGCGCCTGGGACACCCTGCTCGGTCTGCTGCGCAGGCGTCGTGCCCGTCCGCTCAACGGCGTGCTGGTCAACCTGCCGGTGGACCAGCTGCAGGGCGGCAGTGAACTGGAGCTGGAGAACCTTGCCCGCCAGACCCGTCAGCGCCTGCACGAGATCCATCAACGTCTGAGCGTGGACGTGCCGGTCTACCTGGTGCTGAGCAAGGCCGATCGGATTCTCGGTTTCGACGAGTTCTTCGAGCAGCTGTCGCGGGAGGAAAGCGACCAGGTGCTCGGCGCAAGTTTCCGCAAAGAACAGAATGGCAGCGACGCGCAGGTCGTGCGCCAGGAGTTCGAGGAACTGCTGCGCCGGCTGAACAGCCAGGTGATCCTGCGCATGCATCAGGAGCGCGATACCCAGCGCCGTGGCCGCATCCTCGACTTCCCCCATCAGCTGGGGCAGATCGGCGAGCATCTGAGCCTGTTTATCGAACTCGCCTTCGCCGGCAACCGTTACCAGCGTGCCAGCCAGCTGCGGGGCTTCTACCTGACCAGCGCGCCGCAACTGCGCGAAGGTCTCGACCCGCTCACCGCCGGCATCGGTCGTCAGCTCGGCCTGGCCAGCAGTGCACTGCCAACCTTCCGCAGCGGCCGTGCGCGCTTCATCAATCAGCTGCTCAGCCGGGTGATCTTCCCGGAAGCCGAGCTGGCGGGCCTCGACCAACGCGAGGTACGCCGCATCGACTGGGGCCAGCGTGCCCTCTATGCCGGCGCCTTCGGCTGCCTGCTGCTGATCGGCGGCGCCTGGGCGATGAACTTCTCGGGCAACCATGAGCGCCTGGAACAGCTGCGCGGCATCGCCCAGCAACTCGGCAGCGAGCGCAAGTCCATCGAGGCGGGAGACGAGGCGCTACGTACGCTCAAGGCTCTGGACGCGAGCTATGCGGCGACCGAGGTGTTCCCGCCGAAAGATGAGGTGTCCTGGCTGCGCCGGGGCGGTCTGTATCAGGGCGAGGCGGTCGACCCGACGCTGCACGAGGCCTACCGCCGCGATCTGGAGAAACTGCTGCTGCCACGTGTCGGCCGGCAGCTGGAAGCGCAGATTCGCGCCAACCTGAACGACCGCGAGCAACTGCTCGGTAGCCTGCGCGCCTATCTCATGCTGAACCTGGCCGAACGCCGTGATGCGGCGTTTCTCAAGGACTGGCTGGCCGCCGACTGGTCGCTGCGCCATCCGGGCAATGCCGTGGCGCAGCAGGGGCTCAACACGCACTTTGCGCGTCTGCTGGAAGAATCCTTTGCGCCGTATCAGCTGAACGAAAAACTGGTGACCAAGGCCCGTGCCCAGCTGCGCAGCGAATCGCTGGCGGCAGTGGTGTACCGCATGCTGCGCGATCAGGCACGCAACCTTCCCGACTATCGGCTGAACACCCAGCTCGGCCCGCAGGCGGCACTGTTCGTCGGCGGCGACTACACGATTCCCGGCTTCTACACCCAGCAAGGCTACCAGAAGCTGTTCGTCGCCCAGGGTGGCGATCTGGTCAGCGAGATCCTGCGCGACAACTGGGTGCTGGGCGAAGGCGACAGCCTCAGCGCCAAGGACCTCAGCCGCCTGCTGGTGGAAATGGAACAGCTGTATTTCCGCGACTACGCCGCACACTGGAGCGAGGCAATCGCCCAGCTGAACATCCTCCCCGCCGGCAGTGCGGCGCAGGGTGCCGCGCAGCTCGCCGGGCTCACCGCCGCCAACTCGCCGCTGCTGCAACTGCTGCTGGAAATACGCGAGAACACCCGCTTCGCCGGTGTGACCGAAGCGACCGCCGAGGCCGGCGAGCTGGCCGAAGCGGCGCAAGGCGCCGGTGGCAAGCTCGGCAAGGCGGCCAAGCTGGCTACCGCGGCAGCGGAGCAGGCCGCGCTACTGAAGAACGTACCGGACACCGCACGCAAGGCCCTCGAACGCCGTTTTGCGCCGCTGCACCAGCTGCTCAACGAAAACGGCGCGGCTGGTCCTGAGCTGACGGCAAGCCTGCAGGCACTCGACGCCCTGCAATTGCAGCTGGCCTCGCTGGCCCATGCCAGCGCACCGGAACAGGCCGCCTTCGAGATGGCCAAGGCACGCATGGGCGGCCAGCGCGATGCCATCAACCAGCTGCGCAACAGCGCTGCACGCCTGCCGCAGCCGCTGGGCAAGTGGCTGGGGCTGCTGGCCGAGGACAGCTGGTCGCTGGTGCTCAGCGATGCCTATCACTACCTCAACCAGCGTTATCGCAACGAGCTCTACGCCAGCTACCGCGGTGCCCTGCGCGAGCGCTATCCGTTCAGCGCCCACAGCGCCAGCGACGTCGCCCTCGCCGACTTCCGCGAGTTCTTCAAGGCCCAGGGCCTGGCGGACAGCTTCTTCGAGCGCTACCTCAAGCCCTTCGTCAGCGGCAGCGCCGGCCAGTATCGGTTACGCCGGGTCGACGGTCGCGGCCTGCCGCTGTCCGAGCAGTTCCTTGCACAGATGAGCCGGGCGCAGAGCATTCGCCGCAGCTTCTTCGCCGAGAACCCCAACGAGCCGCTGATCCTGTTCAAGCTCGAACCGTACTCGCTGGATTCGAGCCTCGGCCGGGCCGACTTCCGCTTCGGCAACCAGCAGTTGGAATATCGCCACGGGCCCATCGTGCAGACCGCGTTCCGCTGGCCGGCTGAAGCCGACGACGGACGCACCAGCCTAGTAGTGGAGGAACTCGGCGGCCGTCGCGTGGGTATCGAGAAGAACACCGGGCCCTGGTCGCTGTTCCGCCTGATCGACCTGATGCAGGTGGATTACCACAGCGGGCGCGACGTGCTGATGCTCAAGGCCGACCTCGGCGGTCTGCGCGCCAACTATCTGCTGCATGCGCAGCGCTCGCCGAATCCGTTCGACCTCGCGCTGTTGCGCGGCTTCAAGCTGCCGGCGACGCTGTGATGAGCGCAACCGCGTGCAGCTGGCGCAGCGCCGCGCGCACCGACACCGGCAAGGTGCGGGCGCGCAACGAGGACGCCTTTCTCGACCTGCCACAGGCCGGGCTGTGGGCCGTGGCCGACGGCATGGGCGGGCACCAGAACGGCGCGCTGGCCAGCCGCCTGATCATCGAGCAGCTGGCCGAGCTTTCCGGCGGCGGCGATCTGCCGGAGCGGCTGCGGGCGTTGCGGCGCTGCCTGCATGAGCTCAATCGCCGCCTCAGCCAGGAACTGACGGTCACCGCCGAGCGCCCCGATCCGGTGATCGGCAGTACCGTGGTCGCCCTGCTTATGGAAAGTGATCGCGCCGCCTGCATCTGGGCTGGCGACAGCCGCTGCTACCTGTGGCGTAGCGGCCGTCTCTATCAGCTGTCACGCGACCACTCGTTGCTGCAGCAACTGATTGACGAGCAGCAGCTCAGCCCCGAGCTTGCCGCCGAACACCCGGCCGCCCATGCATTGACCCGCGCCATCGGCGCCAGCGAGAAGCTGGAGCTGGATATCCTCGAATTCGCCGTATTCCCGGGCGACACGCTGCTGCTGTGCAGCGATGGGCTCTACCAGAGCATGTCCGCCGACGCGCTCGGCGCCGCGCTCAGCCTGCCGTCCACGCAGCTGGCGCTGGAGCGGCTGTTTCGCCAGGCACTCAAGGGCCCGGCGCGAGACAATCTCAGCGCCGTGGTGATACGCCGATGAACGCCCAGCCCGCCTGCGATCTCACTTATTTTGCACTGGCCTCCACCGCGGTCACGCCGGTGTCGGAGGCACCGAAAACGCCTGTCGGCGAGCTGCCGGAAGTCCTCGGCGGCCGCTACCGGATCGAGCGCCTGCTCGGCGTCGGCGGCATGGGTGCGGTCTATCGCGCCCGCGATCTGCTGCGCGAACAGCTCGGCGATCCGGAGCCCTACGTGGCGCTGAAAACCCTCAGCGAGGATTTCGCCGAATACCCCGACGCCAGCGCCCTGCTCTACAGCGAGTACGCACTGACCACGCGCCTCAGCCATCGGCATGTGGTGCGCCTGTACAACTTCGATATCGACCCGGCGAGCCAGCGCGCCTTCATCACCCTGGAGCTGCTCAAGGGGCCAACCCTCGACCAGCTGCTGTGCGAGCGCCCGCAGGGCATGCCCTGGAGCGAACTGCAGGGCATCGCGTTGCCGCTGCTGGACGCGCTGAGCTATTCCCACAGCCTGGGCGTGCTGCATGGCGACCTGAAGCCGAGCAACGTGATGCTCGCCGATGACGGCCTGCGCCTGTTCGACTATGGGCTCGGACAACCGCTGGAAGGGCTGCTCCCCGGTCTGCCGCGCCTGTGCCGCACACGTTTTGCAGCCTGGACGCCGCGTTATGCCGCACTGGAGCTGCTCGACGGTGGCGAGCTGACCGCCGCGGCGGATGTTTACGCCCTGGCCTGCGTGCTCTACGAACTGGCCAGCGGCAGCCACCCTTATCGCCGGCTCAGCGCCCGTCAGGCCAAAGCCATGGAGCTGGACCGCACCCTGCAGCGCCCGCCGCAGCTGCCGGCGCACTGCTGGCCGGCACTGCGTCTGGCACTGGCATTCGACGAAGCGCAGCGCAGCATCGATGCAGCGGGCCTGCTGCAAGCCTTCAGCCGCCCCGCGCCGAGCCGCCTGCAGCGCTGGTTCGGGCACTCCCATGGATGACATCAGGACAAGGAAAGCCCCATGTTCAACGCGGCTAACGAAACCCACTTCAGCCTGACGCTCGAAGGCGTGGAGCACGATCTGCAGGTCCTCGCCTTCAGTGGTCGGGAAGCCATCAGCCAACCGTATCGCTTCGACCTCGAGCTGGTCAGCGAGCTGCCTGATCTGGATCTGCAGGCGCTGCTGCATAAACCTGCCTTTCTCGCGTTCGACCCCGCCGGCATGGGTATCCACGGCTTGGTCCACCGCATCGCCCAGGGCGAATCGGGCAAGCGCCAGACCCGCTATCGGCTGACGCTCGTACCGCAGCTGGCTTACTTAGCGCACCGCACCAACCAGCGCATCTTCCAGCACCTGACGGTGCCGCAGATCGTTGCCCAGGTGCTCGAGGAACACGGTATCCAGGCCGATGCCTACCGCTTCCAGCGCGGCCCGGTGATCTACCCAGAGCGCGAATACTGCGTTCAGTACGACGAGACCGACCTGCACTTCATCCAGCGCCTGTGCGAGGAAGAGGGCATCCATTACCACTTCCAGCACAGCGCGAACGGCCATGTGCTGGTTTTCGGCGATGACCAGACCAGCTTCGCCAGACTCGGCCAGCCGACCGCCTACCTGCAGGACAATGGCATGACCGCCGACGAGCCGGTGATCAAGCGCTTCGCCGTGCGTGTCGCCACACGCACCAGCCGGGTCAGCCGTCGAGACTATGATTTCGAGCAGCCCAGAGTATTGATGGAGGCGGCCTATCGCGGCGAGCAAGCGGTGAACGCCATACCGCAGCCCGATCTCGAGGACTACGACTACCCCGGCCGCTTCACCGAGCGCGCCCGCGGCAAGCACCTGTCGCAACGCGCACTGGAACGGCATCGCCACGACTATCGCCTGGCCGAAGGCGACAGCGATCAAACAGGACTGGTCAGCGGCCATCTGCTGGAGATCTCCGACCACCCGCGCCGGGAATGGAACGACCTCTGGTTGCTCACCGAGGTGCTGCACGAAGGCAAGCAGCCGCAGGTGTTGGAAGAGTCGATCACCAGTCATGTCGATAACGGTGACGGTTTCGTCCAAGGCTACCGTAACCACTTCAGCGTCACCCCCTGGGACATCCCCTTCCGCCCGCCTCTGAAACATCCGAAACCGAAATTGCTCGGTAGCCAGACCGCCGTGGTCACCGGACCTGCCGGCGAAGAGATCCACTGCGACGAATACGGACGGGTGAAGGTCCAGTTCCACTGGGACCGCCACGGCCAGGCCGACGACAAGACCAGCTGCTGGTTGCGCGTCTCCTCCAGCTGGGCCGGCGACCGCTATGGCGGCATCGCCATCCCGCGGGTCGGCATGGAAGTACTGGTGACTTTCCTCGAAGGCGATCCCGATCAACCGCTGGTGACCGGCTGCCTGTACCACAAGGAGCATCAGGTCCCCTACGACCTGCCGGCCAACAAGACCCGCACGGTGTTCAAGACGCTAAGCTCGCCCGGCGGTGGCGGCTACAACGAGCTGCGCATCGACGACCGCAAGGGCGCCGAGCAGATCTACCTCCACGCCCAGCGCAACTGGGACGAGAACATCGAGAACGACCAGAAGATCCGCGTCGGCCACGAACGTCACGACACGGTGGAGGCCAACAGCTACAGCGAATTCCGCGCTGAGGAACACCTGACCGTTGCCGGCGACCGCAAGGTGGAAGTCAAACCCGACGACCACCTCACCGTCGGCCAGACCCAGCACATCAAGCTCGGCACCGCCCAGCTGACCAAGGCCGGCCGCGAGATCCATCTCAAGGCCGGGCAGAAGATGGTCATCGAAGCCGGCGTTGAACTGACCCTCAAGGCCGGCGGCAGCTTCATCAAGCTCGACCCGGGCGGCATCACCATCTCCGGCCCGCTGGCGCGAATCAACGCCGGCGGCGCACCGGGCAAGGGCTCAGGGATCAAGATCAAACCGCCGGTGCTGCCGGGAATGGCGGATACGGATAAGGCCGGGAGCCTACTGGAGCAGGCAATGCCGGGTGAGGCGGACAGCCTGCTCCGCAAACGCAAGCGCTCGCTCAATTTCTCGGGCTAAGAACAGTGCCGGCAGCGCCGCCGGCTCGAACGCAAGGAAGCATCGAACATGGCCGAACACCATCCGATCAATTGGGCTTACCCCTTTCCCAGCAAGGACACCAACTGCAACCCGCTGCACCTGCTTACGCATATGGCCCAGGCCAAGGGCGGGTTCTACCCTACTGGCGAGAACGGCTTATGGCATGGCGGCGTGCACTTCGACGAAGGCACGGCTGCTGCATTCGACCAGTCGAGCGTCCGCTGTATCGCCGACGGAGAAGTAATTGCCTACCGCATCGACGAGCGCTATCCGGTCAGCGAATTCACCGACGACATTCCCATGGTCAAACGAGCGCCCTTTTCCACGGGGTTCGTTCTGATCAAGCACAGCCTGCAGCCGCCTCCACTGAAGAACGCGGACGGCAGCATCACCGAAGGGCAAACCCCTCCAAGCCTCACTCTCTATAGCCTGTACATGCATTTGCTGGACTGGGTCGGCTACCAGGCACAACCGGACCTGCCGCGCCCCGCCTTCTGGGAAACCAAACGCTATACCGTAAATACGCAGCACGATGGCCTGAGCGTTCGCGCAGGCCCGAGCAAGCACACCACTAAGCTCTCGGAGCTGTCCAAGGGTGCCGAGATCACCATCGGCAGAGCGGAAGGTGAATTCAGCAAGCTGGTCAGTCTGATCAGCGGGACGGCACAACCCGCCCTATCAGCTGACGACGAGGGGCACCTACCCGGCTATGTATCCACCAGCTTGCTCAAGCCGCACAGCGAGCCAGCGGAATACGACAAGGTCGTCGTTCTCGACAGCGGGTTGCCGATCAAGGCGGGTGAACTTATTGGCCATCCCGGTCTGTACCAGAATCACGACAGCGCCGCTCAGCACATGATCCATGTCGAACTGTTCAGCTGCGACGATGTGCCTGCTTTCATCGCGCAGAGCCGCGCCTGGGCCAGCCGCTTGCCGGACGACCAGAAAACCCTGCTCAAGGTCTATAAAGGTGCGAGCAAACTGATTGCTCATCGAGAGGGTATCAGTGCCGGAAATCCTCCCAAGCTCAGCGACGAAGGCACGCAGGTCGGTGTCGACCTGATAATCCCGCAAGCGCTGCTGGATGGGTTGCCGGCTTCGCACAAGATTCCGGCCACCATCCCTGCCGAAGGCAGCACGCCAGCAAGCACATCCACATGGTGGCGACTGGACGGCCTGTTCGCCGACGATAATGGCAACCTCATCGATGGCTGGCTCGCCGAGCAGGAGCTGATCACTACTCGTCACAGCCCGTGGGAGTGGGAAGGCTTTCAATGCATCGAGGAAACCGGAACGCCCGTCGAGAAACTCGCCTATTCCTTTAACGCCAAGGGCCTGCTGAGCGCAGAGGAGCAGCAAAACTACAGTGTCCAGATCAGCAACGCTGACGGCGGCCCTCTCACAACCATTGCTCGGCTGTACGATATCGTCGATGCAAACAAAGACGGCACGCTGACGAGTCGCGAAATCCGAGCAGCGCTGGCCAAGCCCTGGCACGCCCAAGTGCTCGGGCAGCTGATCACCAAGTATGAAAGCGAGTGGTTCTGGAACAAAAGCAAGTGGGACGAGCTTGATCCGTTACTGGCGGAAGAGCCCGGAACGCCAAATCTTGTTTGGGAAGCGGAAAAGCAGCGGATCGAGAAATTGAGCTGGTGGGGTGATCTGGCTGGAAGGCATGGGATTTCGAACGATAGGAAAGCATGGCATCTTCATTCCATTGCCACGGTGGGCCATTTTTTGTATGCGAGCCGATTGATTGATGTCGATCGATTTATCGACGAGTACACTTGCCAGCACGAGCAATTCGCCCCAAATTCGCCAGCTTTTTCTCCCGCCTCAAAAACTAATCTTCGTATAATCGTGGAACTTATTAATAAGTATTACGAAAGAGCCCCCGAGAAATCAAACCTTTTCGAGCTAGCGTATATGTTTGCCACCGCCCGACATGAAGCCTACTACTTCCCTTCAGGAGAGTTCTTTAGCTCTAAACCAGAGGTTGGCAGCATTGCTTATTTTAACAAGTATGATCCGGTGCTCGCTGCAACCCAAGAGCATCGTGATCGCGCGATGAAGAATGGAAATACTCAAGAAGGCGATGGCTATAAATACCGTGGGCGGGGCCTCGTACACCTCACATGGAAAAATAACTACCGCAAGGCCGAAGACCATTTTGATATTCCATTCGTAACCCAGCCCGAGCGAGCAGCCGAGCCTGAACATTCTGTGCCCATTATGATATGGGGTATGAAAGAAGGAATTTTTACTGGTAAAAAGCTAAGTCACTACATTAATCCCAATGGGGTGGATTATTTGGAAGCCAGACGGATAATTAACGGCACCGACCAGCGGCAACGTATCGCCGGCTACGCGCAGAAATTTGAAGCCATCCTCAGAAAAACATCGTCGGCTAAGGAAACCTTCGTTCCATGAGACTCTTACTAGTTTTTGCGATATTCATTGCGGCAGCCCTAGCCACCACCACATATGCAAAGCCATATACAATAGCAGTCAATAGAGCCGACTCTTCAGAGAGTTTTACCGCCGATATCGAAAGCGGCATTTTAATAATTCAGAGAAGGGGAGAGACGATCACGACACTCCCAAATATCGTTGGCCATACAGGACAGATCACCAGGACTCTAACGTCGTTCAACAACGGCCCCGCCCTAAGTTACGAAAACTCTGGATCAAATACATACTTTGAGGTTTTCTATACCCTAACACTTAACAAGGACACCCCTCTTATAGACTGCGCCTATGCTAATATCCGCAACGGGCAGAACGGTGTCTCCGTTCGAAAAGCTGTATGCAATCTAGAAGCCCCCCTATCAAACAATTATCAAGATTTAATTTTTAACTATTCTGACGCCTGGATTGACGCGTCCAACGAGGTATCACTTCAATCTATTATGGACGAGCCATCCAAAGCTGCTTTAGTACCTCTCGGCCCGCTTGGCGAAGTTAATATGTCATTGCGCTACGATTCGATTGAAGACCTAATGTCTGCCAGCCCAAGAACCATAGCGACAAAAGGTGGAAAATTCCATGAAGTGACCGCCGGCAATGCTTATTTAGTATATGACGCCGATGGAATTACACCCTTAGCACTAGATGTAGAAATGGACCCTATCTCACACACATTGAAGCGGCTTACATCCACGGAGCTATCGCGCGCCATTGACGCTGACTAGATCTGACGATCACGGGTGGCGCGATAATTTAGAGATACGCAGCGAAGTGGTTCCAACTAGACGCCTCCAGCAAGCTTCGAAGTGGTTGAAGGCGAGAAGCGTCTTCAGCCTTCTACGAGACCGGTGCCTGCCACCACACCACGTAGCATCGCTCGCGAGGTCGTCAAATCCCGCCGAAGCAGCTACGCCGACAACAAGCTGACCACGGCAAACCGGCCGATGTTGGCCTGCGCCACGACGGTCTGGGTGACCGCGGCGTAGCTCGAGGGGCTGCGCTGCATCAGTTCGTACAGCTCGCGGGCGAATTCCAGCGCCCATTGCTGTTCGTCGGCATCGGCCTGGCGGGCGAGGAATTCGCGGATTTCGCGCTGGCGCTGGCTCAGTTGTTCGCGCAGGGCGGTGACCTTGTCCAGCCCGCTGACCACGCTGTCGAGCAGACGGCGCAGTTCGCGCAAGGAATCCAGCTGCGGCTCGGCGGGCAGGCTGAGCGCCCGCTCCTCCTCGCTTGCTAGGCGCTGGGCGCCCTTGGCGAACAGCTTGCCCTCGCCCTGCACCGCCAGCTGGCCCTTGAGCTGCTGCCAGTCGCTCTCGCGCGCCGAGAACTTCAGCTGGCCGTGCTGATCCAGCTCGGCACGGATGCCGGCATTGCCGAGGGTGGCATTGAAACGACGCAGGATCTGTTCGTCGCTGAGGTTGTCATCCAGCACCACCGCCACCGGCTCGGCCAACTGGCGGCCGCCGCTGAACAGCAGCGTCTCGCGGCCGGACTGGCGGATGGTATCCAGCGAATCCAGCCCCTGCAGACTGAAGCGGCTGCGCACCGGCTCGTTGAGCCGCAGTTTGAGGTTGGCATCCAGCGTATTGCCCGAGCGTCTGCTGCGCTGTTGCAGCAGCTCGTCAACCTGCTGGAACTGCTCGCGGATCGCGTCCTGGCCTGCAGCCTGACTGGGGGCGCCGAGTTCGCGGCTGAGGCTGAGCTTGAGCTGCGACAGTCGGTTGTGCAGGTCGGCCAGGTAGCTCTCGGCCGTCTGCATCGACGACAGCTGCTGATTGAGCTGCAGGCTGAAGCTGGTGCTCTTGCGCTGGCCGGCTTCGGCGATTGCACTTTCGCTGGCCGCGGCGCGGCGCGACGTCACCGGCGCTTCGGGTACCAGCACCTGACGCCGTTCCTGCGGGCTGGCGGGGGAAACGGCGGGCAGCTGCTTGCCGATCTTCATTCAGGCTTCCTCGCTCAGAGCATCCCGAACAGGGACAGGCCATTGATCTTCAGGTAGGTCTTCTGGGTCGCCTGCAGCGCCAGCTGGTAGTTGTTCAGGTCGATGCTGGCACCGGCGTAGTCGAGCCGGGACAGCTCACCCTCGATCTTCTGGTTGACCAGCGACACGTCCTGATTGCTGCCGGTCAGCAGGGTCAGGGTGTTCTGCCGGCCACCGAGTTCGGTGACGGCGCCGAGCAGTTCGCTGTGGGTCGCGTCGAGGCTGTTCATGCTGGCGGTGATTTGCGCGCCGACCGCCGGGTCGCTGGCATCCAGCGTCGGGTCCTGCAGCTGCTTAACCAGCGCGTGCAACTGGTTGAGCATGTCCACGCCAGCGCCGAACACCTGCGCGGCGGTGACGTTCTCCTCGACCAGCACGCCGTTGGCGACCGCGGCCTGGCGGTGCTGGTCGTTGCCGGTGAGGCTGTAGGTCTCGGTGGCGGCGTCGAAGCTGATCGCCGGGCGATCGCTGAGGGTGCCGGAGAACAGGTAGCGGCCTTCCTCGTCGCGCACGTTGGCGAAGCTGGCGATGGTGTTCTCCAGGCTCTGCAGTTCGCCGGCGATGGCTGCCAGGTCCTCGCTGGTGTTGCTGCCGTTGGCGGCCCAGAGCAGCAGGTCGCGCGCGCTGAGCATGGTGTCGGAGGCGGCCTTGAGGTTGGTTTCCTGCTTGGACAGATTGCCCGAGACGTTGGCGATGTTGGTGCGGTACTGCGCCAGGGTCGCTTCTTCGCGCTCGATGCGCAGCACCCGCACCGCCGAGATCGGGTCGTCGGACGGACGCAGCATGCGCTCGCCGCTGGACATCTGCTGCATCAGCTTGCCGAGTTTGGCCGAGCTGTTGTTCAGCGAGCCGTGCATGGTGGCGGTGATCTGGGCGTTGGAGATGCGCATGGTCTTCTTCTCGTCAGGTGGCTCAGAACATCGCCAGCACGGCGTTGAACAGCTCGTTGGAGGTGCTGATCACCTTCATGTTGGCCTGGTAAGCCTGCTCGTAGGCCATCAGGTTGACCGCTTCCTCGTCGAGGTTGACCGCGCTGACGCTGTCGCGCTGGGCCTGCGCCTGTTCGGCGACGGTAGTGGCCGCGGCGTGATCGGCCTGGTTCTGCCGGCTGGCGCTGGCGATGCGCCCGACCAGTCCGGCATAGGCATCGTTCAGCGGCACCGCATCGCCGCCGACGGTGACGCTGGTCGTCTTGGTGCCAAGCAGTGCCAGCAGCGTCTGGTTGTTGCCGACCTCGCCGGCCACCGAGGACAGCGCCAGCTCCTGCGTCGACAGCGTGCCGATCGCGAGCATGCCGCTGGTGCTCGCCGGGTTGTAGACGAACAGCGGCTGGCCGGGGTTGCCGTTGAGGTCGAAGCCGCCGGCCAGGGTGTCGTTGACCGCCTGCGCCAGCGCGCCGGCCATGGCGTGCAGGTCGTCCTGGGCCGGGCGCAGGGCGCCGTACTCCATGTCGTAGAGCGCGCCGAGCGAACCGCCGAGGCCGTCCTGGATCAGCGGAAAGGAGGTCTTGGCGAAGACCAGCGTCAGTTCCTGCTCGCCGGCGAGGTTCTCGCTGACTTGCAGCTGGCCGGCGGTGGTGCCGGCGACCAGCGGCTGACCGTTGACCAGCGACACGCCGAGGCTACCGTCGGCGGCTTCCTGCACGCGGATGCCGGCGTACTGGCTGAGGTCCTTGATCAGGTTCTCGCGGTAGTCGCGCAGGGTCGCGGTATCGCGTCCGGAAGATTCCATCTCGAGAATCTGCGCATTGAGCTCGGCGATGTTGCTCGACAGGCCGTTGATCTCGCTGACCATCGCCACGCGCTGGCCTTCGAGGGCGCCGAGCTGCGTGTCGATGTTGGCGTTCAGCCCGTTGAAGCGCTGCGCCAGCTGCTTGGCCTCGCTGAGGATCTGCTGGCGCAGGGCGATCGACTCGGGCGTCGAGCTGGCCTCGCTGAGTGCGGCATAGAAGTTATCGAGGCCGACGCTGACGCTGGAGCCTTCGCTGTCGAGCAGGCCTTCCAGCGCGGTGAGGTACTGCTGGCTGGTGCCGTAGTAGTTCTTCTCGGTGCTGGCGCGCCACAGCTGCTGGTTCTGGAAGTCGTTGGACAGCCGGCGAATGCTGCTGACCTGCACGCCGCCGCCGATGCTCGAGGCGGTCTGCCCGCCGAGCGAATGCAGCTCCGGCGCCAGGCGGCTGAAGCCGGGGGTGTTGACGTTGGCGATGTTCTGCCCGGTCGCGCTGAGGGCGATCTGCGAAGCCCGAACCCCGCTGTAGCCAATCTGGCTGAGAATGCTCACGACACGACTTCCTTCGACTCGATCCGGATCGGTTGGGCGAAGGCCACGGACAGATGCCCGCCGCTTCGCTGCTGGTTATTCAGGGCGACCGGCGCGGCGGCGGAATTAAGCGCCGCGCGCTGCGCCGGCGGCTCGGCCTGGCGCGCGGTCGCCGCCTGCAGGTCCTGAAGGATGTTGCGGGTGTAGTCGCGGGTTTCCGCGTAGGGAATCTTCTGCACCCAGCTGGCCGTGTCGATCTCGCCGGCGCGCGGATCGCCATGCTGCTGCAGCCACTCGTCGACCTTGCCCGGGCCGGCGTTGTAGGCCGCCAGCGCCAATGCCTGATGGCCGTCGTAGCGTTCGAGCAGCTTGCTCAGGTAGGCGCTGCCCAACCGCTGGTTGTAGGCGGCGTCGCTGGTCAGGCGTGCCTCGCTGTAGGGAAGGCCGAGCTCGGCGGCCATGTCCTGCGCGGTGCCCGGCATCAGCTGCATCAGACCGCGCGCGCCCTTGGGCGAGACGGCGGCGACGTTGCCGCTGGACTCGTGCTTGATCACGCTGGCGACCAGCGCCTGGAAGCTCGCCTTGCCATCGGCCCAGGCACGGTCGATGGCCTGCACGCCGCGCTGCCAGGTGCCACGCAGCGCGTGCAGCCCGTTCGTCTGGCCCGCGGAAAGTCCGCCGAGGGTGCTGGCGACCGGCGCCGCCGTGCGGCCCTCGCCGCCGCCGGCGAGCTGCTGCACCAGCATGTCGGCGATGCCGGTCTGGCGCTTGGTCGCCAGGTTCTCGGCGAGCACCTCGTCGTAGAAGTCGCGCATGGTGTCCAGCTCGCGGCTGCGCATCGGGTTGCCGGCGGCCAGCACGTCGCCGGCCTTGCGCATCTGCTTGAGGATCTGCTGCAGGAACATCGCCTCGAACTGTTCGGAGACGACTTCCAGCTGCTGGCGCCGCGCCGCGGCCGGGCCGTCGGCACGCTGGCGCAGGCTGTTAAGGTGTTGCGGAAGGGAAACGATGCTCATGGTTCAGATCACGATCAGTTCGGCGTTCAGTGCGCCGGCGCGTTCCAGCGACTGCAGGATGCTCATCACGTCATCCGGCGTGGCGCCGAGACTGTTGATGGTGCTGATGATGCTTTCCAGGCTGGCGCCTTCGGGCCACTTGAACATGGCGTTGCGGTCCTGCTCGACGGCGACGTCCGACTGCGGCACCACGGCGGTCTCGCCCTGGGAGAACGGCCCCGGCTGGCTGACCTGCGGACGCTCGCTGATGGTCACCGTCAGCGTGCCGTGGGCCACTGCGGCGGCCTTCACGCGCACGCCCTCGCCGACCACCACGGTGCCGGTGCGGCTGTTGAACACCACCTTCGGCCGCACGCGGCCTTCCTCGACCTCGAGGCGCTCGAGCATGGCCATGAAGCTCATGCGCTGGTTGCTCGACACCGGCGCGCGCAGCGCGACCTTGGTGGCATTCAGCGCGGTGGCCGTGCCCTTGCCGAACAGCGCGTCGACCGCATCGACCACCCGCGTGACGGTCTGGAAGCTCGGCTGGCGGACGTTGAGCATCACCTGCGCGCGCTCGGTGAAATCGGTGGGAATCATCCGTTCCACCGTCGCGCCGTTGGGGATCCGCCCGCTGTTGGAGGTGTTGATCGCCACCTTCGAGCCGCTGGCACCTTCGGCATTCACCCCGCCGACCACCAGCGCGCCCTGCGCCACGGCATAGACCTCGCCGTCGAGGCCCTGCAGCGGCGTCATCAGCAGCTGGCCGCCGCGCAGGCTCTTGGCGTCGCCCAGCGAGGACACGGTGACGTCGATGCTCTGCCCCGGCCCGTAGGACGGCGGCACCATGGCGGTGACGGTCACCGCGGCGACGTTCTTCAGCTTCGGGTCGACGTTCGGCGGCAGGTTCACGCCGAACTGCTTGATCATGTTGGCCACCGACTGGCTGGTGAACTTGACCTGATTCTTGTCGCCGGTGCCATCCAGGCCGACCACCAGGCCGTAGCCGATCAACTGGTTGTCGCGGATGCCTTCGATATCCACCAGATCCATCAGCGGCACCGCCTGCGCCGGCAGCTGCCAGCAGAGCCATGCGACGGCGAGAAACAGCTTCACACGCATCGGGAGTCTTTCCACTTAGAGGGGGAACAGCGGGCTGGAGAAGAAGCGCGTCAGCCAGCCGGCCGAGTTGCTGTCGTTGAGCACGCCGCGCCCGGCGTAGGAAATCCGCGCGTTGGCGACGTTCTGCGAAGACACCTGGTTGAAGCGGTTGATGTCGTCCATGCGCACCAGCCCGGTCAGGCGAATGTATTCGTCGCCCTGGTTGAGCTTGAGGTTCTTCTCGCCTTTGACCAGCAGGGTGCCGTTGGGCAGCACGCGGTGCACGGTGACGGCGATCGAGCCGCGCAGGGTGTTCTGCTGCGAGCTCTTGGCCGAGCCGTCGAACTCGCGCTCGCCGCTGGCCGAGGTCTCGACGTCCGGGTAGCGCTTGCCGAGCACGGTGGGGATGCCAATGCCGATGCTCGACTCCTTGCCGAAGCTGGTGCCGGCGCTCTTGCTCGACTGCGTCGACTCGTCCAGCACCACGGTGAGGATGTCGCCGACCCGGACCGCGCGCCGGTCGCTGATCAGCGAGCCACCGTAGCCCGAGCGGAACAGTCCGCCGCTGGTGGTCGGCGGCAGGCTGTAGTCCAGCTCCAGCGGCTCGTACTCGCTGGAATCCTCGTCCGGCAGCAACTCGTTGAAGCTGGCGCAGCCGCTGAGCAACAACAGCAGGGCGAGCAGGATCGGCGTACGCATCATCGGGCTCAGACGGTCTGGTTGAGGAACTGCTGCATGCCGGAGGCGGCGTCGAGCACCTTGGCGTTGGCCTCGTAGGCGCGCTGGATGGCGATCATCGCCACCATCGCCTCGACCACCTGCACGTTGGAGCCCTCCAGCACGCCCTGCTTGAGCTGGCCGAGGCCTTCCTCGCCCGGCACGCCTTCCACCGGCTCGCCGCTGGCGACGGTTTCGCGGTACAGGTTGCCGCCCAGCGCTTCCAGTCCGCCGGGGTTGGTGAAGTTGACCAGGGTGATCTGCCCCAGCTCGGACGGCAGGGTATCGCCGGCCAGCACGGCGGTGACGATGCCGTCGCTGCCGACGGTGAAGCCGGTGCTGCCTTCGGGCACTTCGATGGCGGGATTCAGCGGCAGGCCCTGGGCGTTGACCATCATGCCTTCGGCGTTGAGCTGGAACTGGCCGTTCTCGGTGTAGAAGATATCGCCGTTGGGCGCCTCGACCTGGAAGAAGCCGCGGCCGACGATGGCCAGATCCATCGGCTGGCCAGTGGTCTGGATGCTGCCCTCGGTGAACACCTTCTGCGTACCGGCGACGCGCACGCCGCTGCCCAGCTGGATGCCGGACGGCACGGTGTTGATCTCGTCGGCCTGGGCACCCGGCTGCTTCTCGATGACGTAGAACAGGTCCTCGAAGACCGCGCGGTCGCTCTTGAAGCCGTTGGTGTTGACGTTGGCCAGGTTGTTGGCGACGGTCGTCATGGCCATGTCCTGGGCGGCCAGGCCGGTCTTGCTGACCCAAAGGGCGGAATTCATGCGTTATCTCCCGATCAGCTGCCGCGGATCATTCGGTTGCCGGCGTCGGAGAGGTCCTCGGCGGCTTTCATCATCTTCACCTGGGTTTCGAACAGGCGGTTCAGGCTCATGGTCGAGGCCAGCTCGTCGATCGCCGAGACGTTGCTCGCCTCGAGAAAGCCGCTGGCCAGGCGCACGTCAGCGCTGGGCGCGGCGGGCTGGCCGTCGCGGGTCACCAGCAGGCCGGCGGCGTTCTTGGTCAGATCGGCCGGCGGC